>NZ_CP089985.1:5287500-5887500 GCF_021390155.1 Pseudomonas sp. HN11 | reverse complement strand
GGGGCTGTCGGGGTGGAAACCATCGCGCAGCAGCGCCAGCATCGCGTGAGTATTGGGTAATTGGCTCATGTCCAAGGCGTTCTGAGTGCCATAGCCGCCTAACAACGTGCTGGCCAACGCAGGATGTAAGGGCGGTGCTTCCAGTTTGTAGGACATTTTTCCAGTGGTGCCGTCCTGCCACTGGAAATGGTCGGAATAAATCGATTGTGGCGCGCCGTAGAAAGGGTTGATCACCTCGTCGAACAATCCGGCGGAGAAATTCACCAGGTGCAGGAAGGTGCGTTTGCCCAGCCGCGAATGCGGGTCGGGAGCGTCCGAGCGCATCAGCAATGCCGGGCTGTTGATGCCGCCGCCGGAGAGCACGTAGTGCTTGGCCTTCACGGTGATCTTGCGGCCAGTCGGCGCTACGCACAGGTTATCCATGGCCACGCATTCCAGGCTGCTGATCGTGTCGCCGCTGTAGATGAGGCGTTCGGCGCGGGCCAGGTAAAGGAGTTCACCGCCCTTTTCCAAGGTGGACGGAATCGTGGTCACCAGCATCGACTGCTTGGCATTGACCGGGCAACCCATGCCGCAATACCCCAGGTTGAAGCAGCCGCGCACGTTGCGCGGGATCACGTGCCAGCTATAGCCGAGCTTTTCGCAGCCTTTGCGGATCACGTCGTTGTTGGGGTTCGGCGGCAAGGCCCAGGGCGCTATGCCCAGGCGTTGCTCCATTTTTTCAAACCAGGGCGCCATCTCGGCGCTGCTATGGCCCTTTACTGCGTATTCGCTGGCCCAGTGACTGAGGGTGGCGTCCGGCGTACGGAAGCTCGACGTCCAGTTGATCAGCGTAGTGCCGCCCACCGCGCGACCCTGCAGGATGGTGATCGCGCCATCCTTGCTCATGCGACCGATGCCCTCCTGATACAGGCTGGTGTAGGCCTCGTCTTCCAACAGCTTGAAATCGCTGCTGGTCTTGAGCGGGCCTTCTTCGATCAGCAGCACCTTGTAGCCGGCGGCGCTGAGGATTTCGGCGGTGGTGCCGCCACCGGCGCCGCTGCCGATGATTGCAACATCGGCTTCCAGGGTCAGGTCGTTGTCGAGGGCGGCGCCATTGTGGGTTTTCCAGCCACGGGCCATGCCGTCGCGGAACAGGTCGGGTACGGGCATCAGGGGCGTCTCTAGTTTTTATTGTGGAGGAGGCGATTCAAATTTTCGGCGGGCCGGGGTAGCCGCAATGCACCCAGGACGCCGGTCGGAAGTACCAGGCCATGATCACCAACTTGAGCAACGAACCCTGGCCCATGCGCAGCAGGTTCAGGGAGCTGTTTTCCCAGCGGTGCAGGAAGTTGCGGATCTGTTCGCCGCTGGCGTTTTCCCAACTGCCCCAGATCCCGGTCAACGGCCCTCGAGTGATGCCCATGCCCAGCACGTCGAACAGTTGCTGGGTGAGTTTGAACATTTCCGGCGACAGGTGCTGCAGGCTGTAGTCGAGTTTTTTCAACGTCTCTTCAATTTCTGCGGCAATTTCCTGGGCGCTGGCGGCACCTTCGAGCAATACCGGAGTCACCGCCCGCAAAAAGGGCAGGTCGCTGGCGCGCAGCATGGCAAACCCGCTGGCAGGGGTGCTGCTGGAGCAGCCGCTGAGGCTGGCGCCCAGCCCGGCAGTTGCCAGGAAAGCACTGGCACACAGGCCGATTTTCAGGACGCCGCGCCGCGATAGCGCAGGTGTTTCAGTCAGGCTGGGGTTCATTGTTATTGTGGTCCCGTGGGTGGCGGATTCAGCGAACAAACAGCTTCTGGATCAGCTTCTGGATGGCTTTGCCGTAGGGCGGGTAGATTAGCTTCGCCGCGTTCAGGCGCTGTTTCACCAGCACGCCCTTGGCTTTGCTGAAGGTGAGGAAGCCTTCGTGGCCGTGGTAATGGCCCATGCCCGACGGGCCGATGCCACCGAATGGCATATCGTCCTGGGCCACATGCAGCAAGGTGTCGTTCAGGCACACGCCGCCAGAATGGGTTTCGTGAAGCACACGGTTCTGTTCGCCCTTGTTGTAGCCGAAGTAATACAGAGCCAGTGGGCGAGGGCGCTGGTTGATGTAGGCAAAGGCCTGATCGAGCCCCCGATAGGGCACGATCGGTAGCACCGGGCCGAAGATTTCGTCCTGCATCACGGTCATGTCATCGCTGACGTTCAACAACAGGCTGTGGGCCATGCGTCGCGCCTGGCCCTGCTCGTACAGCGGGATAAGGGTGGCGCCCTTGTCGGTGGCGTCCTTGACGTAGGCATTCAGCCGGGCCAATTGCCGCTCATTGATGATGGCGGTGTAGTCCGGGTTGTCGGCCAGGTTCGGATAAAACCCGCGGACGGCCTGGGTGTAGGCCTCGACAAATCCCTCGACGCGATCTTCCGGCACCAGCACGTAGTCCGGTGCCACGCAGGTTTGCCCGGCATTCAGCGCTTTACCGAAGGCGATGCGCTCGGCGGCGTCCTTGAGCGGCACATCGGCGGATACGATGGCGGGCGACTTGCCGCCCAATTCCAGGGTGACCGGCGTCAGGTGTTCAGCCGCCGCACGCATCACATGCTTGCCAATGCTGGTGGCGCCGGTAAACAACAGGTGATCAAAGGGCAGCTTGGAGAACGCCATGCCGACTTCGGCCTCACCCAGCACCACGCACACCAGGTCCTCGGGGAAAATCTTCGCCAGTAGCACCTTGAGCAGCTCACCGGTGGCTGGGGTGGATTCGCTCAGTTTGAGCATCACCCGGTTACCCGCCGCCAATGCGCCGACCAACGGGCCGATGGCCAAGTACAACGGGTAGTTCCAGGGCACGATCACCCCGACCACGCCCAAAGGCTGGTAGATGACTTTGGCCGAGGCGGGTTGGAAGGCAATGCCCACAGCGCGTCGGGAAGGTTTCATCCAGCCCTTGAGGTGTTTGCTGGCATAGTGAATGCCATGCAGGCTGGGCATCAGTTCGGCGAACAGGGTTTCGTCAGTGCTGCGGTGGCTGAAGTCCTGGCTGATCGCGTTGATCAGCGCCTGGCGCTCGTCACTGAGCAGGTCGCGCAGGGCCTTGAGCCATTGCAGGCGCTGGGCCGCCGGCGGCATCGGGTTGGCCGCGTAGGCACGGCGCTGGGTGTCGAACAGGCCTTGGAGTTGATCCAGCGCCTGGGAATCTTGCAGGTAGGCAACGTTGGCAGACATGGCGGCGTTCCCGATTGTTATAGGTCTGCCTGGGTTTTAGAGTCATTACTCTAAATTGTCAAATGTCATTACGGCCAGATGCGGATTTATCCTCGCAAGAATAGGCCGTAAGATGCCTCATCACGTGTACAGAAGCTGATCCCCCTATGGCACCACGAGTAAAGACCAGCGAGCGCATTGTGCAAACCAGCCTGGAGCTTTTTAACCAGCAGGGCGAGCGCAGTGTGAGCACCAACCACATCGCCGCCCATATGGAAATTTCGCCGGGCAACCTGTACTACCACTTCCCCAACAAGCAGGCGATCATCGCTGTGCTGTTTCGCGAATACGAAGCCCTGGTGGACAGTTTCCTGCGTCCGCCCCAAGGCCGCGCCGTCACTGTCGAAGACAAGCGTTTCTACCTGCAGGCCGTGTTGGCCGGCATGTGGCGCTACCGTTTCCTGCACCGCGACCTCGAACACCTGCTGGAAAGCGACCCCGAACTGGCCACCGGCTATCGGCGCTTTTCCCAGCGCTGCCTGACCCAGGGCGGCGCTATTTACCAAGGGTTTGTCGACGCCGGCATCCTCAATATGGACCCGGTACAAACCGAAGCCCTGACCCTCAATGCCTGGATCATCCTCACGTCCTGGGTGCGTTTTTTGTGCACCACCAACGAAAACTCTGCCCACTTGAGTGCTGAGGCGATCAAGCGCGGGGTCTATCAGGTGCTGGTGCTGGAGGCTGGGTTTGTGACGCCTCAGGCAAAAGAGGCAGTGGATGCATTGTTTAAAGAGTTTTACGTGCCGTTGAATCAGGCACTGGAAGAAGTGAAGTAGGACCTTTCCCGAATCTGTTCATAGGAGTCCGTCATGCCGCTTGCCCAATTGATCGCCCCCCAGCAGCTGGCCGAGCGCCAGAAGTCGGCCGGGGTGGTGATCCTCGATTGCCGCTTTGCCCTGGAAGACCCGGACTACGGGCTCTGCAGCTACGCCGAAGGGCATATCGAGGGCGCGCAGTACGCTGACCTGGAACGCCACCTCAGCGGGCCGGTGACCAAGGGCGTGACCGGTCGCCATCCGTTGCCGGCCGCGGATACCTTCGCCGAACAATTGCGTGCCTGGGGTATCAATGCCGACACCGATATTGTGCTGTATGACGACGGCCCTGGTGCCTATGCCGCTCGGGCATGGTGGTTGCTGGTCTGGCTGGGCAAGCGTGATGGCGTCTTTATTCTGGATGGTGGCCTCAAGGCCTGGCATGCAGCCGGTTTCCCGCTGAGTCTGGACGCACCGGTGGTTGAGCCGGGCACCTTCGCCGGTACGCCGGACAACCGCTTGCTGTTGGACGCCGAACACCTGCAAAAACGCTTGGGCCAGCCGGGACTGACACTGATCGATGCCCGCGCTCAACCACGCTTTCGCGGTGAAGTGGAGCCCATAGACCCGATCGCCGGGCATATCCCTGGCGCACAATGTGCGGCCTTCAACGAAAACCTGGGCACCGACGGCAGGTTCCTCCCGGCTGAACAGCTCAAGCAGCGCTTCGCCGCTCAATTGCAGGGACGCTCGCCGGATGAACTGGTGGCGTACTGCGGTTCTGGCGTGACGGCATGCCATAACCTGTTCGCCCTGAGCCTGGCGGGTTATCCGTTGGGCAAATTGTATGCGGGGTCGTGGAGCGAGTGGATTACCGATCCGGCGCGGGCCATTGCTACCGGCGACTGAGCAACCAGGCGGGAATGCGGCGCTCCAGGTAATAACCGGGGCGCGTGAGGGTTCCATCGACAAAACCGACATGCCCACCTTTGGCCAGCAGCTCAAACTCGGTGCACGCCGACAGTTCGCTCGCCTCGGGCAGGCTGTGGGCGAACACAAACGGGTCATCGGCAGCCTGGATGATCAGGGTTGGCGTGCGGATGTCGCCCAGATAATAGCGGCTCGACGCACGGCGGTAATAATCCTCGGCACTCAGAAACCCGTGCAGCGGCGCGGTGACCCGGCCATCGAAATCCCAAAAGGTACGCATCTTTTCCAGTGAGCCAAGGGCTTCCAGGGCCTTGAGCCCGTCTGCCCGGCCATCCTGGAGAAAACGGCTCTGCTTGACGCGGATATACGCCAGCATCTCACGCATGAAATGCTTCTGATAAATCCGCGAAAAGCCCAGGCCGATGCGGTCCGCACACTGATCCAGACGAAACGGCACCGACACCGCCGCTGCCCCTTCCAGTCCCGATGCCGTACCGGTTTCGCCCAGATGCTTGAGCAGCACGTTGCCGCCCAGGGAATAACCCACTGCATACAACGGCGCCAACGGGCGTTTGGCCCGCAGATGGGCAATCGCCGCCGCCAGGTCTTCGCTGGCACCGGAGTGATAGCTGCGCGCCAACAGGTTCGGTTCGCCCGAACAACCCCGCCAATTCAACGCGGCGCTGGCCCAGCCTTGCGCAGCCAAGGCTTTTTGCAGACCGGACACATAGGGCGAGTTGGAGGAACCGGTCAGCCCGTGCAGTACCAGCACCAATGGCGCTTGCGCGTCGTGGGGGCCGTGCCAGTCGAGGTCGAGGAAGTCGCCATCTTCCAGCCACAGGCGTTCGCGTTGGCGTTCGATGTGGGTGGTGGGGCGCCACAACGGCCCCCACAGTGTTTGCAGGTGGGGATTGCCGAGGCCGAAGGCGGGGATGAACAGGGTTGAAGAGGGGATCATTAGAATCTCGGTAGCAAGCGAACCCACTGTGGCGAGCGAGCTTGCTCGCGCTGGGCAGCGTAGCAGCCCCCATCAAGAACATCGCAATTATTCAACCAGAACACCGATGCCGGTATTTGGGCTGCTGCGCAGCCCAGCGGGAGCAAGCTCCCTCGCCACAACAGTTCACCAGTGCTATACGGCGCTGCGGTGCCACAACGCGTAATACACCCGCCCGGATTTCTGCTCCCGGTGCAGGCGCCAGCTTGCCGGCAAGCCCAGGGTCGAAGGCGCGGTCTCGCTTTCAGTGTAGATCCACGCATCCGGTGCCAGCCACTGGCGATCTTCCAGCAGCGTGCACACGGTCGGCAGCAGGTTCTGGTTGAACGGCGGGTCGAGGAACACCACGTCGTATTCGCTGGCCGGCTGGGTCTCGAGGTAGCGCAGTGCGTCGGCTGTTTGCACCTGACCGGTGGTGCAGCGCAGGGTGCCCAGGTGTTCCTTGAGGCTGGAGACGGCGATATTGCTCGCATCCAACGCCTGGCCCAGGGCGGCGCCACGGGACAGTGCCTCCAGGAACAGCGCGCCGCTGCCCGCGAAGGGGTCGAGCACCTTGGCTCCGGCAATATACGGCGCAAGCCAGTTGAACAGGGTTTCACGCACGCGGTCCGGCGTCGGGCGCAGGCCCACGACGTCGGGGAAGCTCAGCTTGCGGCTGCGCCATTCGCCACCAATGATGCGCAGCTGGCCCACACCGTTATGCACGTTGTGGACGGGTTTTTTCGGGCGAGATGAACTGGCCATTAATGCTCCGGAACCCCGAGCGGCTGCTCGGCGGGTTTATCAGTGGGGGGCGGTAGTGGCTTTTGCGCAATCGTCGGGCCGGCGGTCACGATGACCATCTTGTCGGCGCTCAAGTGTTTGTTCATGGCAGCCTTGACCTGCTCTACGGTCAGGGCCTGAGATTGTTTCATGAAATCTTCCAGATAGGTCAGCGGCAGGTTATAGAAACCCATCGCACCCAACTGCCCGGCGATATCGGCGTTGCTTGCGGTCGACAGCGGGAAGCTGCCGGCCAGCTCGCGCTTGGCGTCATCCAGTTCCTTTTGCGTCGGGCCGTTTTTGAGGTAGTCGGCGACCACGTCTTCCACCAGGCGCAGGGTGCCGCCGCTCATTTCGGCGCGGGTCTGCAGGTTGATCATGAACGGGCCGCGCACCTGCATGGGTGAGAAACCGGAGTACACGCCATAAGTCAGGCCGCGTTTTTCGCGGACTTCGCTCATCAAGCGGGTGCCGAAACCACCGCCGCCGAGGATCTGATTGCCCAGGGACAGGGCAGCATAGTCCGGGTCGGCACGGTCGATGCCCAGTTGGGCGAACAGCAGGTGCGTCTGCTTGGACGGGAATTCGATGCGGTTCAAACCCGGCTTGGGTTCGGTCGGCTGGGCGATTTTTGGCAAGGCCGGCCCTTTAGGCAGCGAGGCGGAAATCTTGCCTGTCATGGCTTCGGCCTCGGCGCGGGTCAGGTCACCGACCACCGCGATTACCGCGTTGCCGGCAGCATAGGCTTTGGCGTGGAAGGCCTGCAACTGCGCCAGGGTAATCTTCGGAACGCTTTGTGGCGTGCCTTCGCTCGGGTGCGCGTAAGGGTGATCGCCATAAAGGCGTTTGAACAGCTCAAGGCTCGCCAGCTTGCCGGGGTTCTGCTTCTGGTACTCGAAGCCTGCGAGGATCTGGTTCTTGATCCGCGCCAGGGAGTCGGCCGGGAAGGTCGGCTTGCCGATCACCTGGTCAAACAGGTTCAGGGCGGCGTCGCGTTTGTCGCTGTCACTCAGGCTGCGCAGTGACACCAGCGCCATGTCGCGATAGGCGCCATTGCCAAAGTCTGCGCCCAGCCCTTCGAAGTCACGGGCGATCTGGCTCACGTCCTTGCCCGGCACGCCTTCGTTGAGCATGGCGTTGGTCATCAGCGCCAGGCCCGGCACGTTGCCGTCCTGGCTGCTGCCGGCGGCGAACAGAATGCGCACGTCGAACATCGGCAGTTCATGGGCTTCGACGAACAGCACCTTGGCGCCTTCGGCGGTGGTCCAGGTTTGCACGTCGAGCTTGCGGTTGCTCGGTGCCTTATCGTCCAGCTCCGCCAGGGATTGCAGCTTGTTGCTCGACTGGGCTTTTTCCAGCGCCGGGCTGGCAACCGAGTCGCTCGGACGCAGGAAGTACACGGCGCTGGCGGCGATCAGGGTGACCGCGATCAGGCTGGGGAAAATCAGGCGGCTGCTTTTGCGATCACTCATGAGCGGTCTCCAGAGGCAAGACATGGGCGACGCTGAGACGTTCGCGGGTGAAATAGGTGCGCGCGGCTTTCTGGATATCTTCCGGGGTCACGCTTTGCAGGTCGGCAAGCTCCGTGTCCATCAGTTTCCAGGACAGGCCGACGGTCTCCAGGGAACCAATGGCCGTGGCCTGGCTGGTGATGGAGTCACGCTGGTAGACCAGGCCGGCAATGACCTGGGCGCGGATGCGTTCCAGCTCTTCGGCGGTCGGTGGCTTCGCTTTCAGCTCTTCCAGCAGGCGCCACAGGCCGGCTTCCGCTTGTGCGACGGTCTTTTTCTTCTGCTGGTTGGGGGTGGCGGTCAGCATGAACAGGGTGTCGCCACGGGTGTAGGCGTCGTAGTTGGTGGAGGCTGCTGAGACCAGCTCTTCACCGCGCTCCAACTGCTCGGAGATGCGGGCACTGTAGCCGCCGTCCAGCAAGGCGGAGATCAGGCGCAAGGCCTGTACCGAACGTTTGTCTTCGGCGGTGGCCAGGGCCGGCACGTTGAAGCCCAGGATCACGCTCGGCAGTTGGGTCTGCACCTTCATGGTCAGCAGGCGCTCGCCGGGCTCGGCCAGTTCCATCGGGATCTTGGCCGGTGGCACGTCACGCTTGGGAATCGGGCCAAAGTAACGTTGGGCCAGGCTCTTCACTTCGTCCGGGGTGACGTCACCGACCACCACCAAGGTGGCGTTGTTCGGCACGTACCAGGACTGGTACCAATGGCGCAGTTCTTCGACCTTCATGCGGTCCAGGTCAGCCATCCAGCCGATGGTCGGCGTGTGATAGCCGCTGGCCGGGAATGCCATGGCCTTGAAGCGCTCGTAGGCCTTGGACATCGGGTTATCGTCGGTGCGCAGGCGACGCTCTTCCTTGATTACCTCGATTTCGCGGCTGAACTCATCGGCCGGCAGGCGCAGGCTGGCCATGCGGTCGGCTTCCAGCTCGAAGGCAACGCCCAGGCGGTCACGGGCCAGTACCTGGTAGTAGGCGGTGTAGTCGTCGCTGGTGAAAGCGTTCTCTTCGGCGCCCAGGTCGCGCAGGATCAGCGAGGCTTCGCCGGGGCCGACCTTGTCGCTGCCCTTGAACATCATGTGCTCCAGGGCGTGGGACAAACCGGTCTGGCCCGGGGTTTCGTAGCTCGAACCGACCTTGTACCAGACCTGGGAAACCACCACCGGCGCTCGATGATCTTCGCGTACGACGACCTTGAGGCCGTTGTCCAGGGTGAATTCATGGGTGGGTTGTGGGTCGGCAGCAAGAGCTGAAAGAGGCAGACAAACTGTGCTGAACAGCAGGCCTGCGGCGCGGCGGGCTAGAGCATTCATTCGTTTTTAAACCTGTTGGGCTGCCCGCTTGGTCTTAGCGTCGGCGGGCGAGGAGGTGCTAGGATACTGATCCGACCTAGGGACGGCCACTATGGCTGTCTTGTAAAGGCCCTATTTTGGCCTTACAAAATGTTGCGCATGAACGAGCTGGCTAAAAAACAGTCTGTTACGCATCGAATTTTATTTACCGGCGCGCCCCTTGGCGCGTCGCTACCTTGAGATAGCCGTCTCCATGTTTGGTTCCAACGACGACAAGAAGACCCCAGCTGCGGCTGGCGAGAAAAAAGGCCTGTTCGGATGGCTGCGCAAAAAGCCGCAGGAAACCGTCGACGAACAGCCACAGGTTCAAGCCGAACCGATCCCTGAGCCTATAGTAGAAGCCGAACCGGTTGCCGAAACCCCGGAGCCGGTGGTGTTGCCGATGGCCGAGCCGGTGCTGCAGCCGGTGGCCGAGCCTCAACCAGAACCAGAACCAGAGCACAAGCCGTGGCCGGCACTGCCGGTGGCCGAAGAACCCGTAGCGCTGGTTGAAGATGTGCAGGCTGAGCACGTGGCTCCGCCAATTCCGGCTGTGGTTGAAGTCGCTGCGCCAGCCGTTATCGAGCCAGAGCCCGTGGCTGCTGTTGTCGAAACCAGCAAAACCGGCTTCTTCGCCCGCCTCAAACAAGGCTTGAGCAAGACCAGCGCCAGTATCGGCGAAGGCATGGCCAGCCTGTTCCTCGGCAAAAAAGTCATTGATGACGAACTGCTGGAAGACATCGAAACCCGCCTGCTTACCGCCGACGTGGGCGTCGAAGCCACCGCCGTGATCATCCAGAGCCTCACCCAGAAGGTCGCGCGCAAGCAGTTGACCGACGCCGACGCCCTGTACAAATCCCTGCAGGCCGAGCTGGCCGCGATGCTCAAACCGGTGGAAGCACCGCTGGTGATTACCCCGAACAAGCCGTTCGTGATCCTGGTAGTGGGCGTCAACGGCGCCGGCAAGACCACTACCATTGGCAAACTGGCCAAGAAGCTGCAGTCCGAAGGCAAGAAAGTCATGCTGGCCGCCGGCGACACCTTCCGTGCCGCTGCGGTTGAGCAGTTGCAGGTCTGGGGCGAGCGCAACAAGATCCCGGTGATTGCCCAGCACACTGGCGCAGATTCCGCATCGGTGATCTTCGACGCCGTGCAAGCCGCCAAGGCCCGTAACATCGACGTGCTGATCGCCGATACCGCCGGTCGCCTGCACACCAAAGACAACCTGATGGAAGAGCTGAAGAAAGTGCGCCGCGTGATCGGCAAGCTGGATGCAGACGCGCCGCACGAGGTGCTGTTGGTGCTGGATGCCGGCACCGGCCAGAACGCCATCAGCCAGGCCAAACAATTCAACCAGACGGTGCAACTGACCGGCTTGGCATTGACTAAGCTCGACGGCACGGCCAAGGGCGGCGTGATCTTCGCCCTGGCCAAACAGTTCGGGTTGCCGATTCGTTATATCGGCGTCGGTGAAGGCATCGACGACCTGCGCACCTTTGAAGCCGAACCCTTTGTACAGGCACTGTTTGCCGAGCGGGAGCGTTCATGATTCGATTCGAACAGGTCGGTAAACGCTATGCCAACGGGCATGTGGGCTTGCATGAGCTGAGCTTTCGGGTGCGTCGCGGCGAGTTTCTGTTTGTAACCGGGCACTCCGGTGCCGGCAAAAGTACCTTGTTGCGCCTGCTGCTGGCCATGGAGCGCCCGACCACCGGCAAGTTGCTGCTGGCGGGCCAGGACCTGGCCACCATCAGCAACGCGCAGATTCCGTTCCTGCGCCGCCAGATCGGCGTAGTGTTCCAGAACCACCAGTTGCTGTTCGATCGCACTGTGTTCAACAACGTGGCGCTGCCGTTGCAGATTCTTGGGCTGTCCAAGGCCGAGATCGTCAAACGTGTGGATTCAGCCCTGGAGCGCGTGGCGCTGTCGGACAAAACCGACCTCTACCCCGGAGACCTGTCCACCGGCCAGCAACAGCGCGTCGGTATCGCCCGTGCCATCGTTCACCGCCCAGCCTTGCTGCTGGCGGACGAACCCACCGGTAACCTCGACCCGCGCCTGGCGGCCGAGATCATGGGCGTGTTCGAAGACATCAACCGCCTGGGCACCAGCGTGCTGATCGCCAGTCACGACCTCGCGTTGATCGCGCGCATGCGCCATCGCATGCTGACCTTGCAACGCGGCCGCTTGATCGGTGACGGGGAGGCCGGCGTATGAGTGCAACACGCAGCCCTAAAGTCTCCGAGCGCGTGGCGCCGAAACCGGCCGACCCGCAGCCGCCGAAGAAAAAACACGATCACGACGATGACGGTCCGGACTTCAGCACCTTGCTGCGCGCCTGGATCGAAAGCCATCGCGCTAGCCTGGTCGACAGTCTGCGTCGCCTGGGCAAACAGCCGATCGGCAGCTTTTTCACCTGCCTGGTGATGGCGGTGGCCCTGAGCCTGCCGATGGGGTTGTCGCTGCTGCTGAATAATGTGGAGCGCCTGGGCGGTTCCTGGCAGCGTGCGGCGCAGATTTCGCTGTACCTGAACATTGATGCCAGCGCCAAAGATGGCGAAGCGTTGCGCGATGACATCAAGCACATCCCAGGCGTGGCGGATGCCGAGTACATCAGTCGCGATCAGGCCCTTGAAGAGTTCCAGCAGCAATCCGGCCTGGGCGAGGCGCTTAAAGAGCTGCCGCAGAACCCGTTGCCGGGCGTGGTGCTGGTGACGCCGAATGAAGTGGACAAGCCGGCGCTGGAAGCCCTGCGACAAAAACTCGCGGAGATGCCCAAGGTGCAACAGGCGCAGCTTGATCTGGTCTGGGTAGAGCGCCTGGCGGCGATCCTCAAGCTGGGCGACCGCTTTGTGTTCGGCCTGACGGTGCTGTTGGTGTCTGCATTACTTTTGGTGATAGGTAATACTATTCGTCTTCATATTGAAAACCGTCGCACCGAGATAGAAGTGATTAAACTGGTCGGCGGCACGGACAGCTATGTGCGTCGTCCTTTTCTGTACATGGGCGCGCTTTATGGCTTCGGTGCCGGGATTTTGTCCTGGGGAGTGCTGGCATTTGGCCTGGACTGGCTGAACGACGCGGTGGTCGGGCTTGCCGGCCTCTACGGCAGTGATTTCGCACTGGCCGGCGTGCCGGTAGCCGATGGTCTGAGCCTCTTGCTTGGCGCAGTATTGTTGGGGTATATCGGTGCTTGGATTGCGGTCGCTCGTCATTTACGCGAGTTGGCGCCCAAGTAGTTAATGTCAGATTAATGTGGTTTCGTTTGTATTGACCGTATTGGTGGTTTAGGGAACTTGTCCTACGGTTCCCGGTCAATTTTCGCAGTGCTTCACTGCACGAGTTATGTGAGTCGGAGGTTTTTTCGTATGACCACTTCTTTGCAACCTGCTTATGCCTTGGTCCCGGGTGCGAACCTGGAAGCCTATGTGCACACGGTAAACAGCATTCCTTTGCTGACGCCCGAGCAGGAGCGTGAACTGGCCGAGAGTCTCTACTATGAGCAGGATTTGGGGGCGGCTCGGCAGATGGTGCTCGCCCACCTGCGTTTTGTCGTACATATCGCCCGTAGCTATAGCGGCTACGGCCTGGCCCAGGCTGACCTGATCCAGGAAGGCAACGTCGGCCTGATGAAGGCAGTGAAACGTTTCAACCCTGAAATGGGTGTGCGCTTGGTGTCGTTTGCCGTGCACTGGATCAAGGCGGAAATCCACGAGTTCATCCTGCGCAACTGGCGCATCGTGAAAGTGGCGACCACCAAGGCCCAGCGCAAGCTGTTCTTCAACCTGCGCAGCCAGAAAAAACGCCTGGCGTGGTTGAATAACGAGGAAGTTCACCGTGTGGCCGAAAGCCTGGGCGTGGAACCTCGTGAAGTGCGCGAGATGGAAAGCCGCCTGACCGGCCATGACATGGCCTTCGACCCGGCCGCTGAAGCGGACGACGACAGTGCCTTCCAATCGCCGGCCAACTACTTGGAAGACCACCGGTACGACCCGGCGCGTCAACTGGAAGACGCCGACTGGAGCGACAACTCCAACCACAACCTGCACGAAGCGCTGGAAGTGTTGGACGACCGCAGTCGTGACATTCTTTACCAGCGTTGGCTGGCGGAAGAGAAAGCCACGCTGCACGACCTGGCGCAGAAGTACAACGTGTCGGCCGAGCGGATTCGTCAGCTTGAAAAGAGCGCGATGAATAAGCTGAAGTTGTCGATCACTGCCTGAAACGCGGTTCCGAAAACAACACGATCGAATGTGGAAGCGGGCTTGCTCGCGAAAGCGGAGTGTCAGTCACCGAAAATGTTGACTGAACCACCGCATTCGCGAGCAAGTCGAATCGTCGCGCCGCCGCTCCCACAATTGTTTTTTGTATTGTGTCAGTCGGACCAAGGGGCTTTGCGCGAATTGTTCAGCTCAAGCAGGTAGCTATCGCCTCCCAGCTGCCCCATCTGCTGCCGAATCCACGCCGCACGCCGCGCCACGTAAGCCGTCGGATGACTGGCACTCCACACCCGAGGGTTGGGCAGTACTGCGGCCAGATAGCTGGCCTGCTGCCGCGAAAGCCCTTTGGCACTCACCCCAAAGTGATGCCGCGCCGCCGCTTCTGCGCCAAATACGCCTTCATCCCATTCAACGCTGTTGAGGTACACCTCAAGGATCCGCTGCTTGGGCCACAGCACCTCGATCAACCCGGTAAACCACGCTTCCAGGCCTTTGCGCAGATAACTGCGGCCGGCCCACAGGAACAGGTTTTTCGACACCTGTTGGCTCAACGTACTGGCGCCGCGAATCGAGCCACCGCGTTCGTTGTGCAGGATGGCGGCCTGGATCGCGCCGAAGTCAAAACCCCAATGCTGCGGGAAACGCTGGTCTTCACCGGCCATCACCGCCACTTTGAGGTCATCGGAGATCTCGTCCCACGGCACCCAGTTGCGCTGCAAGTCAATGGGCTCGCCGTCGAACCAGGATTCGACCTTGCGCTCCACCATCAGTGCAGTGAACGGCGGCGGGACGACGCGAAACAGCAGCACCAGCAGCACACTGCCGATGGCGAACCATTTCACGACATTGAGAAAGCGTTTGAAGAGGAGACGCAGCATAGAGATGGCTTGGCCGAACCCGTTGAGCGGGCCATTATACAGACCCGGCCCTTTGAGTCTGACTGGAGTTCCTCATGTTGCGTGGCTTTCTGATGTTGGCTGCCTTTTTCGGCTTTACCGGTGTCGCGCTTGGTGCGTTCGCCGCCCATGGCCTGAAAAACCGCCTGAGCACCGAGTACCTGGCGATCTTCCATACCGGCGTGACTTACCAGCTGGTGCATACCCTGGCGCTGTTCGGCGTGGCTTTGTTGGCGGCGCATATTCCAGGTCGATTGGTCAATTGGGCGGGTCTCTCGTTTACCGTCGGCATCCTGCTGTTCTCCGGCAGCCTGTATGTGTTGACCATGACCGGGGTCAGCAAACTCGGGATTATCACACCGTTTGGTGGCCTGGCATTTCTGCTTGGATGGTTCTTCCTAGGCCTCGCAGCCTGGCGCTTGCAGCTGACCGCTTGACGCTCGGAGCTGACCTTCAGGCCCCAATCGCGCTAGAATGCGGGCCCCTTAAAACGATGGCGGCCCGTGGCATGCGCATTCAGTTGAACGGCGAATCCTTTGAACTGCCCGACGGCGAAACCGTTGCGGCCCTGCTGACCCGTCTGGACCTCACCGGACGTCGCGTCGCAGTGGAACTCAACCTGGATATCGTCCCGCGTAGCCTGCACGCCGAAACTGCGCTCACCGAGGGAGACCAGGTCGAAGTGGTCCACGCCATCGGCGGCGGCTAGCCGCGCAGCTTCCTGAATTCTGCAGAACCTCACCCCATTTCGAGGATTTCCCATGAGCATCGTCCGTAACGACAAGCCCTTCGTCCTGGCCGGTCGTACCTTCCAGTCCCGTCTGCTGGTCGGCACCGGCAAGTACCGCGACATGGAAGAAACCCGCCTGGCCATCGAAGCCTCGGGCGCCGAGATCGTCACCTTCGCCGTGCGCCGCACCAACCTCGGCCAGATCGAAGGCGAGCCGAACCTGCTTGAGGTGCTGTCGCCGGATCGCTACACCTTCCTTCCGAACACCGCCGGCTGCTACGACGCCATCGAAGCCGTGCGCACCTGCCGTCTGGCCCGTGAGCTGCTCGACGGCCACAACCTGGTGAAGCTGGAAGTGCTGGCCGACCAAAAAACCCTGTTCCCCAACGTGATCGAAACCCTCAAGGCCGCCGAAACCCTGGTCAAGGAAGGTTTCGACGTGATGGTCTACACCAGCGATGACCCGATCATCGCGCGACAATTGGCGCAAATCGGCTGTATCGCCGTGATGCCGCTGGCGGGACTGATCGGTTCCGGCCTGGGTATCTGCAATCCGTACAACCTGCAGATCATCCTCGAAGAAGCCAAGATCCCAGTGCTGGTGGATGCGGGCGTGGGCACGGCCTCCGACGCAACCATCGCCATGGAGCTGGGCTGCGACGCAGTGCTGATGAACTCGGCCATCGCCCATGCCCAGCAACCGGTCATGATGGCCGAGGCCATGAACCACGCCATCGTCGCGGGCCGCCTGGCCTACCTCGCCGGTCGCATGCCGAAAAAACTCTACGCCAGCGCTTCCTCGCCGCTGGATGGTCTGATCAAGTAAGAGCCATTGATGACTGAATCAAACGAAACGCCGAACACCCTTGCAGCGGGCGACGAGTCCAAGCACCGCCGTATCAAGAGTTTTGTGATGCGCGCAGGTCGCATGACCGAAGGCCAGCAAAAAGGCCTGGAGCAAGGTGCGCCGCTGTACGTGTTGCCCCTGGCCGACACGCCGGTGGACTACGATCAGGTGTTCGGCCGTTCGGCCCCGCGTTCCCTGGAAATCGGTTTCGGCATGGGCCACTCTCTGCTGGAAATGGCCGCCGCCGCGCCGGACCAGGACTTTATCGGTGTGGAAGTGCACCGCCCAGGTGTCGGCGCGCTGCTCAACGGTGTGCTGACCCAAGGGTTGACCAACTTGCGGGTCTACGACTGCGACGCGATCGAAGTGCTCAACCGCTGCATCGCCGACAACAGCCTCGACCGCCTGATGCTGTTCTTCCCCGACCCCTGGCACAAAGCCCGTCACCACAAACGTCGTATCGTCCAGGCCTCCTTTGCGGAGCTGGTGCGTAGCAAGCTCAAGGTTGGCGGCATCCTGCACATGGCCACCGACTGGGAACCGTATGCGGAATATATGCTGGAAGTGATGAACGTCGCCCCCGGCTACCGCAACATCGCCGAAGACGGCAAATGCGTGCCACGCCCGGCTGAGCGCCCGATCACCAAGTTTGAACGCCGCGGTGAGCGGTTGGGGCATGGGGTTTGGGATTTGAAGTTCGAGAAAATCGACTGACAAGCCACTGGCTTGGAATACGGTCAAAAATGTGGGAGCGAGCAAGCCCGCTCCTACATTTGTATCTGTGTTGGCGTGGGGGTCAGCGGCGGTCTGCTACTACGCCAATCAGTACCAACACGACCACCAGAACTGGCGCCAGGCTGTAGTTATTGAACTGGCTCAAGCCCCGCACAATCCACGGCGTGGCGTAGATCAACGCAGCGCCGCTGCCGATCATGCACACCAGCGCCATCAGCGGTACGCGCAATGCACCTGCGATGCTGCCCAGGCGGGCTTCCACCCAGCCTTTGATATCGGCGCCAAACAGCACCAGCAGACAGCCGACGAGGGCCAGGGAGATTTCTGATAGGTTGCTGCGGCTCCAGCGGGATACGGTGGCGAGCAGGTCGAGTACCAAATCCATTCGATTTCCTTAAGAGCGTCAGCTCAAAAACTTCTGCAACAGGTCATTGAGAAAGAGTTGCCCGCGGTCGGTCGCCGCCAGGCGTGACGGTTCGACCTGCATTAAGCCACTTTGTTCTGCCTCGCGGCGACCTTCATCGAGGCTCGCCAGTTCCAGGCCGGTACGCTCGGCGTAGAGCTTGGCCTCGACGCCATCGGTGAGGCGCAACGCGTTCATCAGGAACTCGAACGGCAGTTCTTCGTTGGTCAGTTCTTTCGCGCCGGCCTGAAAGTTTTTGGCCGGGTTGAGGTAGTCCTTCGGAGCTCGGGTCTTCCAGGTGCGTACGATGCGCCCGTCGGGGTGGCTGAGCTTGCCGTGCGCACCGGCGCCAATGCCGATAAAGTCGCCGAAGCTCCAGTAATTGAGGTTATGCCGCGCCGGGCGGCCGGGCTGGGCGTAGGCCGATACTTCATACTGCGCGTAACCGTGTTCAGCGAGCAGGGCCTGGCCGGCCTCCTGGATATCCCACAGTGTGTCGTCTTCCGGCAGCGCAGGTGGCTGGTTCCAGAATACGGTGTTCGGCTCTAGCGTAAGTTGGTACCAGGACAGATGCGTCGGCTTCAGCGCGATGGCTTGGCGTAAGTCGCTCAGGGCATCGTCCAGGGATTGATCGGGCAAGCCGTGCATCAAGTCCAGGTTGAAGTTGTCGAACCCGGCCTGGCGCGCCATGCCAGCGGCGCGCACGGCTTCGTCGCCATTGTGGATACGGCCGAGGGCCTCAAGCTTTTCCTGCTGGAAGCTCTGGATGCCGATGGACAGGCGATTGATCCCCAGCTTGCGATACGCGACGAACTTCTCTTGCTCGAACGTACCGGGGTTGGCTTCCAGGGTGATTTCGATATCACTGGCAAACGGGATGCGCGCTTCCACACCTTTGAGCAGTCGACCCAATGCAGCGGCGCTGAACAGGCTCGGCGTACCGCCGCCAAAGAAGATCGAACTCAGTTCTCGACCGTACACGGCGTGCAGGTCCTGATCGAGGTCGGCCAGCAGGGCGTCCACATACTCTTCTTCCGGCAGCACTTTACTGGCGGTGTGGGAATTGAAGTCGCAATAAGGGCATTTGCGCACGCACCACGGGATGTGGATATACAGCGCCAGGGGCGGCAGCACAGGCAGGGCCGCCCGAGGTGTTTGCGCGCCGCCGTGGATCAGCGGCTGCGCAGAGGTGTTCTGGGTCATTTCAGGCTCAGGCGTTGGCGCAGCAAATCCATTGCGCGAGCACGGTGGCTGATCTGGTTCTTGTCGGCCGGGCTCAGTTCGGCGCTGGAGACATTGCGCTCCGGCACCCAGAACAGCGGGTCATAGCCAAAGCCGTGTTCGCCACTGGCCGCATGCAGGATGCGCCCGTACCACAGGCCTTCGCACAGGATCGGCAGCGGGTCATCGGCATGGCGCACCAGGGCCAGCACGCAGACGAACTGCGCGCCGCGCTCAGCGTCCGGCACGTTTTTGAGTGCGTCGAGCAGCTTGGCGTTGTTGGCAGCGTCGCCCTTGCCGTCGGCATAACGCGCCGAATAGATGCCCGGCGCGCCGCCGAGGAAATCCACCGCCAGCCCCGAGTCATCCGCCAACGCCGGCAGCCCGGAGATGCGTGCGGCATTACGCGCCTTGAGGATGGCGTTCTCGACGAACGACAGGCCGGTCTCTTCCGGCTCTACCTGGCTGAACTCACCAATGGAGCGCAGTTGCACGGAGTCGCCGAGCATCGCCTGCAATTCTTTGAGTTTGCCGGCGTTGTGGCTGGCCAGTACGAGTTGGGTGAGTTTCATCATTCGGCCGGAAACAGTTCTTGGTTGAATTGGAAGCTATGGGCTTTGCCGCCGGTTTCAACGTTGATGGTAAACGTCTTGTATTCCCGCTGGGTCACGGAGTAAGGCGCGAGATAATTGACGCCGCCTTTTTCGTTGATTTGCTTGAAGGTCAGGATCTCGCTCTTGCCACCCAGGTCCTTGATGGTGCCGGTGACTTGCGCGGCGACTGGGGTCACGCCTTTGATCACGGTCACGTTGATCAGGCCCTTCTCCTTGCTGCGCACCACGCCGACCTTCTGGGCGGTTTCCGGTTGCAGGAAGCTGGAGGTGAAGGTGTTGTAGTGCACGGTGATGTCACCGAAGTCTTTCTTGCGGTTAGCGTCTATAGCGTCCGCGGCCATGGCGCTGGCGCCCAGGCAGGCGGTCAATAGAAAAATAGCCAAACGACTCATGAGCGTCCCTCTTGAAGATGATTAGACGGCAATCTTGTGGTCGGTCAGGCCAGGACTGCTGACCCGGTAAATACCAATTTCGCCCAACAGGTTGGGCCATAGTTTACTCGCCCAGCCGTGGCGGTGCTGCTGATCGACGGCCAGGCGGTTGATCACCTTGGCTTCACGCTCGCCACACAAGGCTTCGAAGTCTTCGAAGGTGCAGAAGTGGATGTTCGGCGTGTTGTACCAGGTGTAGGGCAGGAAGTCCGACACCGGCATGCGGCCCTTGGTGGCCAGGTACCAGCGGCAGCGCCAGTGGCCGAAGTTGGGGAAAGTGATGATGCACTGGCGGCCGACGCGCAGCATTTCATCGAGGATCCGGTCCGGGTAGTGCACCGCCTGCAGCGCCTGGGTCATCACCACGATGTCGAAGCTGTTGCTGGCAAAGTTACCCAGGCCCTTGTCCAGGTCCTGCTCGATCACGTTGATGCCCTTGGCCACGCACTGGGCGATGTTGTCCGGGTCGTTTTCCAGGCCATAGCCGGTGACCTGCTTGTTGTCACGCAGCCAGCTCAGCAGTTCGCCATCGCCGCAGCCCAGGTCGAGCACGCGGCTGCCGGCGGGGATCCATTCTTGGATGATTTCCAGGTCGGCTCTCATGGCGTTCTCACACAGTAATCCGGTTCATGTAATTGCCGAACGCCTGCAAGTAACGCGGGATCGGAATCAGGAAGGCGTCGTGGCCCTGCGGCGCATCGATTTCCAGGTAGCAGACGTCCTTGCGCGCGGCCATCAGCGCATCCACCAGCTCACGGGAGCGGGCCGGCGAGAAGCGCCAGTCGGTGGTGAACGACATCACGCAGAACTTGGCCGTGGCGCCTTCGAAGGTTTTCGCCAGGTCGTCATCAAAGTTGGCGGCCGGGTCGAAGTAATCCAAAGCCTTGGTCATCAGCAGGTAGGTGTTGGCGTCGAAACGCCCGGAGAACTCTTCGCCCTGATAACGCAGATAGCTTTCCACCTGGAACTCGACGCTGTGGAAGTCGTAGTTGAGCTTTTCGCTCTTGAGGCCACGGCCGAATTTCTCGCCCATGGAGTCATCGGACAGGTAGGTGATATGCCCGACCATCCGCGCCAGCATCAGCCCACGCTTGGGGATCACCCCGGCTTCCTGGAACGAACCGCCGTGGAACTCGGGGTCAGTCAGGATGGCCTGGCGCGCCACTTCGTTGAAGGCGATATTCTGCGCCGACAACTTGGGGGCCGAGGCGATGGCCAGGCAATGGCGCACGCGATCCGGGTAAGTGATGGTCCATTGCAGCGCTTGCATGCCGCCCAGGCTGCCACCGATCACGGCGGCCCACTGGTGGATGCCGAGCACGTCGGCGAGGCGGGCCTGGCTGTGCACCCAGTCTTCCACGGTCAGTACCGGGAAATCGGCGCCGAACGGCTTGCCGGTTTCCGGGTTGAGACTGCTTGGACCGGTGGAGCCGTTGCAGCCGCCGAGGTTGTTCAGGCTGACCACAAAGAACTTGTCGGTGTCGATGGGCTTGCCGGGGCCGATGCAACTGTCCCACCAGCCGGGCTTGCGGTCGTCGACCGAGTGGAAACCGGCGGCGTGATGATGGCCGGACAAGGCGTGGCAGATCAGCACGGCGTTGCTCGCCGTGGCGTTCAGTTGGCCATAGGTTTCATAGATCAGGTCATAGGCAGGCAGCGAACGCCCGCAGGCCAGGGCCAGCGGTTCGCTGAAGTGCGCCATTTGGGGCACGACCAGTCCAACAGAATCGGGGGGAAAGGCAGCTGGCATCGACCCTGCTCTCGTTTAAATGAGGCGTAAGTCTAAAGACCGCTGCACCTAGCGGCAAGCAATGGCGAGGGAGAGGCCTCCCTCGCCATCGAACATCAGATCAGCAGGCGCAGAATCTCTGGCATGCCGGTCATCGCCGCCAGGTTGTTGATCACCAGCATGTCCAGCAACTTGAGCACCATGAACGCCAGGATCGGCGAAATATCCAGGCCGCCCAGGTTCGGCAGCAGGCGACGGAATGGTGCCAGCGCCGGTTCGCAGATCTGGTTCACCAGCTCGGCGCCAGGGTTGTGGCTGCCGGGGGCGACCCAGGACAGGATCACGCTGATGATCAGGGCGAAGAAGAAGATCTTCAGGAACAGCGCGGTCACGCCGATGATTGCCCAGATCAGCAATTGGACGAAATTACCGGTGGTGCCGTACGTCAGCAACAGGGTCAGCGCCATCAAGGCCAGCTGTACCAGGATCGCCAGGACCAGTGATGACATGTCCAGGCCGAACAGGCTCGGGATGATCCGGCGCAACGGCTTGAGCAGCGGCTGGGTGGCCTTGACGATGAATTGGCAGAGCGGGTTGTAGAAGTTCGCGCGCACCAGTTGCAGCACGAAGCGCAACAGCACGATCAGCAGGTACAGGCTGCCGAGGGTTTGCAGCACGTAAACGGCTGCGGTGTTCAAACCAATCATGTTGGCTCCTTATTTGCCCAGTTGTTCGGCGAGTTCCGCCGAGCGGTGCGCAGCGGCACCCAATGCTTTTTCCACCAGGGCTTCAAAACCCCCGGCCTGGAACGACTCGATGGCCGCCTGTGTGGTGCCGCCTGGCGACGTCACGCGACGGCGCAACTCGGCGGCGTCCACATCGCTGGCAACCGCCATATGCGCGGCGCCCAGTGCAGTCTGCTCGGCCAGTTGCTCGGCCACATCCTTGGACAGGCCCAGTTTCACGCCGGCGGCGGTCATGGCTTCGATCAGCAGGAAGAAGTACGCCGGGCCACTGCCGGACACGGCGGTGACCGCGTCCAGTTGCTGCTCCTGCTCCAGCCACAGGGCAAGGCCCACGGCAGACAGCAACTCTTGCGCCTGGCCCCGTTGTTCGGCGCTCACTTCGGCGGTGGCATACAGCCCGCTCACGCCTTGGCTGACCAGCGCAGGGGTATTGGGCATGCAGCGCACGATCGGCTGGGCACCGAGCCAGGTGTTCATGCTGGCGCAGGTGATGCCGGCGGCGATGGACACCACCAGCTGGTGCGGCTGCAGGCTCGGACGCAGGCTTTCGCACACGGCCTTCATGGCTTGCGGCTTAACGGCCAGCACGATGACATCGACGCCCTGGATGGCCTCGGCGTTGTCGGCAAAGGTTTCAATGCCGTGCTCGGCGCTGACGTGGGCACGGGTGTCGGGCCCTGGGTCGCTGGCGCGGATCTGCGCGGCGTCCAGGCCCTTGGCCCGCAGGCCACCGATCAGGCTGGCCGCCATGTTACCGGCGCCGATAAAGGCAATTCGCGTGTCTCTCATGACAGGTCCTTAGCTAAATGGAAGTCAGCCATTTCATGGCTGGCCGTAGTCGCGGGCGCCAAACAGGGCGGTACCGATCCGCACCCAGGTGGCGCCTTGGGCGATGGCGGACTCAAGGTCGTGGCTCATGCCCATGGAAAGTGTGTCCAGCGGCAGGTTCAGACTGTTTTGCAGGTCGCGTACCGCGGCGAACGCTGCGTCTTGCGCGGTGCGATCTTCAGTCGGTTCAGGAATCGCCATCAGGCCACGCAGCTTCAAGCGCGGCAGGGCGCTGATAGCATGGGCCAGGGCCGGCAGGTCGGCGGGGGTACAGCCGGACTTGCTGGCTTCGCCACTGACGTTGACCTGGATGCAGATATTCAGCGGTGGCAGGTCGGCCGGGCGTTGTTCGGACAAGCGTTGAGCGATTTTCAAGCGGTCCACGGAATGCACCCAAGCGAAGTTCTCGGCGATAGCGCGCGTCTTGTTCGATTGAATGGGGCCGATGAAGTGCCAACTCAAGGGCAGGTCGGTTAATTCGGCCTGTTTGCCCAGGGCTTCCTGCAGGTAGTTCTCGCCAAAGTCGCGCATCCCGGCGGCATAGGCTTCGCGCACGGCTTGCGCGGGTTTGGTCTTGCTCACGGCCAGCAGGTGAATGCTGCTTGCGTCACGTTGCACGGCGTCGGTTGCGGCGCGGATGCGCTGGCTAACCTGGCCGATGTTGTCTGCTATCGTCGACATTCAAGATGCGCCCGTGGATATGGAGTCCGCGGCATTCTACTGGAAATGGAAAGCCCTATGGATATCTCAGAATTACTCACGGTCAGCGTGCGCCGTGGCGCCTCCGACCTGCATTTGTCCGCCGGCCTGACGCCGATGCTGCGAGTGGATGGCGAGGTCTGGCCACTGGAGGGGCCAGTGCTTTCACCTACGCAAGTAGCGGACTTATTGAGCCCTTTGCTCAATCAGCACCAACAAAAGGATTTCGAAACATCTCTTGAAACGGATTTTGCCTTCGAACTGCCCGGAGTGGCGCGGTTCCGGGCCAATGTGTTTCGTCAGGATCGCGGCATGAGTGCAGTGTTTCGCACCATCCCGTCCGAAGTCCAAAGCCTGGAAAACCTTGGCCTTGATGAAGTGTTCCGGCGTATCGCTCAACTGCCACGGGGTTTGGTGTTGGTCACCGGCCCGACCGGTTCAGGCAAGTCCACCACCCTGGCGGCGATGATCGATTTTCTCAATCAGCATCGGCGCCAGCACATTCTCACCCTTGAAGACCCCATCGAATTTATCCACACGCCGAAAATGGCGTTGATCAACCAACGCCAGGTGCATCGCGACACCCATGGTTTTTCCATCGCCCTGCGCTCGGCGCTTCGGGAAGACCCGGACGTGATCCTGGTGGGCGAACTGCGTGACCTGGAAACCATCCGTCTGGCGCTGACGGCGGCTGAGACCGGGCACCTGGTGTTTGGCACCCTGCACACCAGTTCGGCGGCCAAGACTGTCGACCGACTGGTGGACGTGTTCCCCGCCGGGGAAAAGGCGATGGTCCGCTCGATGCTGTCGGAGTCGTTGCAGGCGGTGGTGTCCCAAGTGCTGGTGAAGAAGATTGGCGGCGGGCGGGTAGCGGCCCATGAAATCATGCTGGGCACGCCGGCCATTCGGAATTTGATTCGGGAGGACAAGGTGGCGCAGATGGTCTCGGCGATCCAGACCGGCGGGGCGTTGGGGATGAAGACCCTGGATATGAGTTTGAAGGCGCTGGTCGGGGAGGGGGTGATCAGTCGGGAGGATGCGCGGGAGAAGGCGAGGGTGCCTGCAGACATATGAGGTTTTGAAAACGATGTAAATCAAATGTGGGAGCGGGCTTGCTCGCGAAAAAAGTGTCAGTCAACAGATTGATTGACTGATCTACCGCTTTCGCGAGCAAGCCCGCTCCCACATTGGGTACTGCATTTCAGCCTGGAATCAGCGCTGAACGATCCGCAAGTTATTCTGCTCTTTCGGCAGTACTCGCTTGGCAATCACATAGTTCTTGTCCCAGAACGGCTTCTTCAGTGTATCGATACTCACCGACTTGCCACGACGCGGTGCGTGGATAAAGCGGTCATTGCCCAAGTAGATGGCAACGTGGTTCACCTGGCGGCTCTTCAGCTTGAAGAACAGCAAGTCGCCGGGTTTCAGGTCCTTGCGATCAACCTTCTGCCCGTGGCCGGCTGCCATGGCATTGGAGGTGCGCGGCAAATCCACGGCTGCTACGTCGTTAAACGCATATTTCACCAAGCCACTGCAGTCGAACCCTTTACTTGGGCTGCTGCCGCCCCAACGATAAGGCGTACCGAGCACGTTGACGGCGCGGCTGAGGACGGTGCTGCTTTGCTTGGTGTTGACGCCGACAAGGCCTGGAACTGCTTTGCCGTTGCGGGCCTTGCTCAGTTGAGTCGGGCGGTTGACGGTCAGCTTGACCGATTTGGCCGTGCTAGGTGTGCTGTGGACTTTAGGGGTGAAACCGTTAACGTTAGGAAGTCGTTGCTCACGATTGGTGGCGTGGGCGGCCAGTGGCATTAATAGGCAAATGGTTAGCCATGTCTTGAAAAATGGTCGCATTAGGCGTGGCTCTTATGGGTTTGCGCGCAACTTTATAACAGCTTTTTGTGTCGTTCTCAGGCCGTTTGTCGACTGAACCTTGACGTCAAAATCAGGAAAAACGCGACGATTCGCCGCAATTGTCCTACACAAGTCAGGTGGCATAAGGCTTTCAGGGCAGGAAGATACCATTTGCCGTACGTCGGGCGCCTGTAAAAAAGTTACAAAGAAAATGAAAAAATTTATCTATCGAGGCAAAAGAGGTACGCGATGAACACCTATCAGCAGATTGGTCCACAGCAAGACACCCACAGTAAGGTGATCGGTTACCTGCTGTGGATTTTCGGTTTTACCGGAGCGCATCGCTTCTATTACGGCAAGCCGGTGACCGGGACGATTTGGTTTTTCACCCTTGGCCTGTTGGGAATTGGCTGGTTGATCGACTTTTTCCTGATCCCGGCCATGGACCGTGAAGCGGACCTGCGTTTCACCGCCGGGCCCATCGAATACAACGTGGCCTGGATCCTGTTGGCGTTTCTTGGCGTATTTGGCGTGCACCGTATGTACCAGGGCAAGTGGATCACCGGTCTGATCTACCTGTTGACCGGCGGTTTGTTCCTAGTGGGGGTGCTGTATGACTTCTGGACGTTGAATACGCAGATTTCGATCCGCAATGCCGAGCGCAACGCTGGCCGCTGATCTTTACGTCTGGAGGAGATCAACATGTGGGAGGGAGCTTGCCCCATCCCACATTGGATGCAGGATTTATCAGGCCTGGTAGCTGATCCGCCCATCCACCAAGGTGTAGCGCACCGTCGCCGGCAGGCTATGCCCGATAAAGGGGCAATTCTCACCTTTGGACAACCACTGCTCCCCGGCAACCGTGGGGCTGGCCGGATCAAACAGCACCAGGTCCGCCGCCGAACCCACCGCCAACTTACCCGCCGGCAGGCGCAACGCTTCAGCCGGGCCTGCGCTCAGGCGTGCCAGCAGGGTCGGCAAGTCCAGCAGCCCATCCTCTACCAACGTCATCGCCAGCGGCAGCAACAGTTCGACACTGCTGATGCCCGGCTCTGTCGCGCCAAACGGGGCCAGCTTGGCATCCCGCTCATGGGGCTGGTGATGGCTGGAAATCGCCGAGACCACACCGGACTTGACCGCCGCGCGTAAACCTTCGCGGTCGGCCAGTGTGCGCAGGGGCGGCTGCACGTGATACAGGCTGGAGAAGTCGATCAGTGCTTCGTCCGTCAGTATCAGCTGATACAGCGCCACGTCCGCCGTCACCGGCAAACCACGGTCCTGAGCCTGGGCGATCAGCGCCACGCCGCGAGCGCTGGTCAATTGGCTGAAGTGCGCGCGCACGCCGCTTTGCTCCACCAGCAGCAGGTCACGGGCCAGGGCCACGGTCTCGGCGGTTTCCGGAATGCCCGGCAGGCCGAGGAAGCTGGCCACGGCGCCTTCATGGGCCAGGCCGCCTTCGGCCAGATCGCGGTCCTGGGAATGGAAAATCACCGTCAGGTCGAAGGTGGCTGCGTATTCCAGGGCACGCAACAGCGTGCGAGTGCTGCGAAAGCTTTCCAGGCCATTACCGAAGGCCACGCAACCGGCATCGCGCAGGGCGATCAGCTCGGCGAGTTGTTCACCTTCCAGGCCTTTGCTCAGGGCGCCTATAGGGAACACCTTGCAATTGCCGGCTTCACGGGCGCGGTCGAGGATCAGCTCGGTCACGGCCGAAGTGTCGAGGATCGGCTTGGTGTGCGGCGGGCAGCACAGGCTGGTTACGCCACCGGCCGCGGCAGCGCGGGTTTCGCTGGTGATGTTGCCCTTGCGGCTGTAACCCGGCTCGCGCAGGGCGACATTCAGGTCGACCAGGCCAGGTGCGGCCACCAGGCCTTTGGCGTCGATGGTTTCAGTCGCGCTGAAACCCGCCGGGGCGGCGCCGATGGCGATAAGCTTGCCGGCTTCCAAGTGCAGATCAGTAACTTGATCCAGGCCACTGGCCGGATCGATGACGCGAGCGCCAAGAATGCTGAGCTTCACTGGGCGTTCTCCTGCTCGAATTGACGTTGCGCGGTTTGCCCGCTCATGGCCATGGACAGCACGGCCATGCGGACGGCGATGCCGTAGGTGACCTGGTTCAGGATCACCGACTGAGGGCCGTCGGCCACCGCCGACTCAATCTCCACCCCACGGTTGATCGGGCCCGGGTGCATGACGATGGCATCCGGCTTGGCGCCGGCCAGGCGCGCAGTGGTCAGGCCGAACAAGCGGTAGAACTCGCCTTCGCTCGGCAGCAGGCCACCGGCCATGCGCTCACGTTGCAGGCGCAGCATGATCACCACGTCCACATCCTTGAGGCCTGCGGCCATGTCGGTGTAGACCTTCACGCCGTACTGCTCGATGCCGATCGGCAGCAGGGTTTTTGGTGCGATCACGCGGATATCCGGGCAACCCAGGGCTTTGAGGGCCAGCATGTTCGAGCGCGCAACCCGCGAGTGCAGGATGTCGCCGACGATGGTCACCGAGAGGTTTTCAAAGCTGCCCTTGTGCCGACGGATGGTGAGCATGTCGAGCATGCCCTGGGTCGGGTGGGCGTGACGGCCGTCGCCGCCGTTGATGATTGCCACTTGCGGGCACACGTGTTCGGCGATGAAGTGCGCGGCGCCGGAGTCGCCGTGGCGCACCACGAACATGTCGGCGGCCATGGCTTCCAGGTTGCGCAGGGTGTCGAGCAGGGTTTCGCCCTTGCTTGCCGATGAGGTGGACACGTTCAGCGTGATCACGTCGGCCGACAGCCGCTGGGCCGCCAGTTCAAAGGTGGTGCGGGTGCGCGTGGAGTTCTCGAAGAACACATTGCAGATGGTCTTGCCGCGCAGCAGCGGGACCTTCTTCACCGCGCGGCCACCGACTTCAAGGAACGAGTCGGCGGTGTCGAGGATTTCGGTGAGCAGTTCGCGGGGCAAACCGTCGAGGGACAAGAAATGTTGCAACTGGCCCTGAGCATTGAGCTGCAGCGGGCGCTTGGCATCTAGAGGCGTCATCGCGGGGACTCTTTACAAGGCGGTTTAAAGGGCGAGGTCTTGCAGTTCGAGTTCGAGCGGCGTGGGACCGGACAATTTTACCCGCTGGTGGGCCTCCAGCGACAGTGTGGCGCCGACTACATCCGGGCTGATCGGCAGTTCGCCGGCATCCAGGTCCAGCAGGCACACCAGGGTCACGCTGGCCGGTCGGCCGTAATCGAACAATTCGTTCATGGCGGCGCGGATGGTGCGGCCGCTCATCAGCACGTCGTCGATCAGCACCAGGTGCTGGCCTTCGATCTCGAACGGCAGCGCCGACGGGCGTACTTGTGGGTGCAGGCCGTTCTGGCTGAAATCGTCACGGTAAAAGGACACGTCGAGGGTACCGAGTGGCGAGTCGCTGCCCAATGCTTCCAACAGCGCCTGGGCCACCCACACACCGCCGGTGCGAATGCCGATGAAGCGTGGCTCGCTGATTTTGCGGTGTTGCAGATGAGCCGTGAGGCGGGTGGCCATCTGGCTGATCAGTTCGGTGGGGTTCGGCAGGCTCATGCAGGCTCCTTCAGGACCTTGGCGCAGGCAAGGTCCGGGCTCAAACGTAAAAAGACGCGGCAAGCCGCGTCAGTCAGGATTCAAATAAAGCGGTGTTTTCATCCAGCCATCCCTGCAACAGCAGGGCGGCGGCGATGGCGTCCACGGGATTGTCGCGGTAGCTGCCTTTCTGCCCGCCACGGTCACGCCGCTCGCCTTTGGCTTCAAAGGTGGTGAGGCGCTCGTCGTGGGTATAGAAGGGCAGGTTGTAGCGGCCATTGAGGCGGCGGGCGAATTTTTCGGCGCGCAGGCACATGTCGCTGGGAGTGCCGTCCATGTTCAACGGCAGGCCGACCACTACGGCGTCGGGTTTCCACTCTTTAATGAGGGCCTCGACCTGATTCCAGTCCGGAATGCCGTTCTGGGCTTTCAAGGTGCACAGCTCGCGGGCCTGGCCGGTGATGACCTGGCCGACCGCGACGCCGATCTGTTTGGTACCGTAGTCAAAACCCAAGATCAGTCGCAAAGCCATCAGGCGTGCCCCGCCTGACTGGTCAACAGGCTGAGGTTGACCCGCAACTTGGCGGCAGCCGCTTCAAGGCGCAGTTCGCTGGGAGTGTTGAACAGGATTTCGGCATCGAAGGGGCACGTCAGCCAGGCGTTGCTGGCCAGTTCGGCTTCCAATTGGCCGGCTTCCCAGCCCGCGTAGCCGAGGGTGATCACACTTTGTTCAGGGCCCTCGCCGTCGGCGATGGCGAACAACACATCCTGGGAAGTGGACAGCGACACACCCTCCAGATCGACCGTAGCCTGGAACTTCGGCCCGGTCGGGTGCAGTACAAAACCGCGATCAGTCTGCACCGGCCCGCCAATGTAGATCGGCACACCCTGGCAGCGTGCCGGCGGGTCAAGCTCGGGGCGAAGTTGCTCGAGGATATCCGCCAGGTTCAGCTCTTGCGGGCGGTTGACCACCAACCCCATGGCACCATTGGCGGTGTGCTCGACGATGTAGGTCAAGGTCTGCGCAAAGTTCGGGTCGGCCATATGGGGCATGGCGATCAGGAAATGATGCTTGAGGTAGGTCGGGCTGACGTTTTTCATGTTCGATAGTGTGGCGGTGGAGGGGCGAGCTGACAAGCTGGTGATGTGCCACAGGTGGCAATTGTCATCAATTGCTCGACAACCGATCGCCCTTGGCGAACTTCCAGGTGCGGATGATTTCCAGACGATCGACGTCGTTCAAATCACCGCTGAACGGCGCAAAGGGCGCGGCCAGGCGCACGATGCGCTGGGCGGCCTGGTCCAGCAGCGGCTGGCCGGACGACTCCAGCACCTGCACTTCATAGAGCGTGCCGTCGCGGTTGATTGAAACCAATAGACGCAAATTGCCGTAAATCTGTTGGCGTCGCGCTTCTTCTGGGTAGTTGAGGTTGCCGATGCGCTCGACCTTCTTGCGCCACTCGTCTTTGTACCAGGCACCTTTGTCGCGCATGGTCGAGGCGGCGTTGAGCCTATAGATGCGCGGGCGCTTGGCGTACAGCTGCTGTTCGTTGGCCAGTTCGGCTTCGAGGCTGGAGATTTCGTCGGACAGGGTCGAGCTGTCGAAGGTCGGCGCCGGCTTGACGGGCTCGGGCGTGGGTTCGGTCTTGGTCTTTTCGCGCTGGGTCGGGGCTTTTTGCGGCTTGGGTGCGACGGTGGTCACTGCCGCCTTGGGCGCGGCCTGCTTGACCTCCGGCTTGGGCACCGGCGGCGGGGTGACTTTATTCACCTTGTTGTCCTGGAACGGCGCCACTTCGGTGGTCTTGGGCACGGCTTTCTTGTCGAGGGTGCCACTGCCTTGCTGATTGTCCTGGGCGAGGAAGTCAGCCTTCTCGGGCTTCTTTTCACTTTTGAACGTGGCGAGGGTGATTTCCAGGGTTTTGCTGATCTGCTTGGGCTCTACCATGGTGAAACCCACGCCGAGGATCAGGGCCAGGTGAATCAACGCGGCCAGGAACAGGGTAAATCCGAGCCGATCAGCCGGGCGCACGCCGCTGTGGGAGAGTTCGGGGGGCAGGTCGGACGGGAGGGGCATAAAAACCAACATCGCGTGTTTCAGGGTTCGGCATGATAGCGCAATGTTGGTTTTTAGCTTCAAGCGGCAAGTTACAAGCGGCAAGACTAAGCGCGGTTTGCCTTAAACTTGCGGCTTGGCGCTTGTGGCTTGCAGCTTCGCGTCTATCGCGGCCATCAACATTTCGCCGATGTTCGTGCCAAATGCGTTGTCGATCTCGCGAATGCAGGTGGGGCTGGTGACGTTGATTTCGGTGAGGTTCTCGCCGATGACGTCCAGTCCCACGAACAGCAGGCCTTTTTCGCGCAGGGTCGGGCCGACCTGGGCCGCAATCCAACGGTCCTTGTCCGACAGGGGACGGGCTTCACCACGCCCACCGGCCGCCAGGTTGCCACGGGTCTCGCCCGCCGCCGGGATGCGCGCCAGGCAGTAATCCACCGGCTCGCCGTCGATCATCAGGATGCGCTTGTCACCGTCCTTGATCGCCGGCAGGTAAGCCTGGCCCATGATCTGCTGGGTGCCCAGGGCAGTCAGGGTCTCCAGGATCACCGACAGGTTCGGGTCGCCGGCACGGTGACGGAAGATCGAGGTGCCGCCCATGCCGTCCAGGGGCTTGAGGATCACATCGCCATGTTTGGCGGCGAATTCACGCAGCACATCGGCGCGGCGGCTGACCACGGTCGGCGGCGTGCACTGCGGGAAAAGGGTAGCGAACAGCTTTTCATTGCAATCGCGCAGGCTCTGCGGCTTGTTGACGATCAGCACACCGGCGCGCTCGGCCTGCTCCAGCAAGTAGGTGGAGTAGACGAATTCCATGTCGAACGGCGGATCCTTGCGCATCAGGATCACGTCCAGATCGCTCAATGGGCTGTCGATTTCGTCCGACAGTTCAAACCACTTCTCCGGGTTGGCAAACACCTGCAGCGGGCGCATGCGTGCACGGGCCTCGCCGTCGCCCTGGTAAAGATCGCGCTGTTCCATATAGAACAGGGTCCAGCCGCGGGCCTGGGCGGCCAGGAGCATGGCCAGCGAGCTGTCCTTTTTATAGGAAATGCTGGCGATAGGGTCCATGACAATGCCGACGCGAACGCTCATGGGGGATTTCCTCTAGCAAATAAGGGCGCATAAAAGTGGCGTCAGAGTGGCGCTGCGGCTGTTGTGGGTCAAGGAAAAACCACCTGGCCGGTTGCTCGATAGATTGCGCCCGGAGACTGTGCTAAAAAGACTGCCACGGCGCGTCAGCCCTTGAATTCCAAGGCTTGCGGCGCTCATCCTGTGCAACATCAGGCAGTACACACCGGAAACCGATTCGCTGTGGCGATGGCAGAGCAGATATGGAACAGCATTCCAACGCCTTGAGAGTGATGGTGATCGACGATTCGAAGACGATCCGCCGCACCGCTGAAACCTTGTTGAAGAACGTGGGGTGCGATGTCATCACGGCCATCGACGGTTTCGATGCCCTGGCCCGGATTGTTGATCATCATCCGCACATTATTTTTGTCGACATCATGATGCCGCGCCTGGATGGCTATCAGACCTGCGCGCTGGTGAAGAACAACCCGGCGTTCAAGTCGATCCCGGTGATCATGTTGTCGTCCAAGGATGGCCTGTTCGACAAGGCCAAGGGGCGCATCGTCGGTGTCGATCAGTTTTTGACCAAGCCTTTCAGCAAGGAAGAACTGCTGAGCGCGATCAAGGCCTACGTGCCGGGGTTCGCCGCAGTAGAACAAGCACACTGACACCGCCTCACAAGGGCCGGCGTCCACTTATGTAGTGGGGAAAACCATGGCACGTGTTCTGATCGTCGACGATTCGCCGACCGAAATGTACAAACTGACCGGCATGCTGGAAAAGCATGGCCACCAGGTCCTCAAGGCCGAAAACGGCGCGGACGGCGTGGCCCTGGCCCGCCAGGAACTGCCCGATGCTGTGCTGATGGACATCGTGATGCCGGGCCTCAATGGCTTCCAGGCCACCCGCCAGTTGTCCAAGGAGCCGGAAACCAACGGCATCCCGATCATCATCATCACCACCAAGGACCAGGAAACCGACAAGATCTGGGGCGCGCGCCAGGGTGCCAAGGATTACCTGACCAAACCGGTGGATGAAGAAACCCTGATCGCCACCCTGAACAAGGTGCTGGCCGGCTGACGGTTCGCCATCATGACCGAGTCGCAAACCGCCTTTGAGTTGTTGCTGGACATCGACCGCCGCTGTCGCCTGCTGGCCGCCGACCTGCCGTCCCAGGAAACCCGCCTGCAACGCTGGAGCGGGATTGGCTTCCGCCTGGGCCGGCACTGGTATGTGGCGCCCATGGGCGAAGTCGCCGAAGTCCTGCACGAACCGCGTTGCACCTTGATGCCCGGGGTCAAGCCCTGGGTCAAGGGCGTGGCCAACCTGCGCGGGCGCCTGTTGCCGGTGATGGACTTGGGTGGGTTCCTCGGCCTTGAACTGTCCAAGGCGCGCAAACAACGGCGAGTGCTGGTGGTGGAGTTCAACGACTTGTTTGTCGGGCTGCTGGTTGACGAGGTGGTGGGAATGCAGCATTTCGCACAAGACGCCTGGCGGGAGAACGCTACGCCCGACTTAGCGTTTATTCAGGGCCGGTTCGACGGTGACCCGTCGTGGCAGGTGTTCAGCCCCTTTGCTCTGGCCCAGGCCCCTGGCTTCATGGATGTTGCTGCATGACCACCGCTACCGCACTCAAGCCCCAGGCCGGCTCGCGCAGCCGTTCGCAGATCATCGTGCTGTTCATTGCACTGATCGTGTTCATCATGTTGCTGTTCGCCAACTTTGCGTACCTCAACACCCAGTCCACCTACGATAAACAGTACATCGGCCACGCCGGTGAGCTGCGCGTGCTGTCCCAGCGCATCGCCAAGAACGCCACCGAAGCCGCCGCCGGCAAGGCTGCGGCGTTCAAGCTGCTGGGCGATGCGCGCAACGACTTCGCCCAGCGCTGGGGCTTCCTGAAAAAAGGAGACCCGGAAACCGGCCTGCCTGCCGCGCCAAATGCAGTGCGTGCCGAAATGCACGCGGTGCAAACCGACTGGGAAGCGCTGCTGAAAAACACCGATGCGATTCTCGCCAGCGAACAGACCGTGCTGTCGTTGCATCAGGTGGCCGCGACCCTGGCCGAAACCGTGCCGCAATTGCAGATGGAGTCGGAAAAGGTCGTCGATATCCTCCTGCAACGTGGTGCCCCGGCCAGCCAGGTGGCTGTGGCGCAGCGCCAATCGTTGCTGGCCGAACGCATTCTCGGCGCGGTGAACACGGTGCTGGCCGGCGACGAAACCGCCGTGCAGGCCGCCGACGCCTTTGGCCGCGACGCCAACCGCTTCGGCCAGGTGCTCAACGGCATGCTCCAGGGCAACCCCGGCCTACGCATCACCCAGGTCGAAGACCGCGACGCCCGTGCGCGGCTGGCTGAAATCGCCGAGTTGTTCGAGTTTGTCTCCGGTTCCGTGGACGAAATCCTCGAGACCTCGCCGCAACTGTTCCAAGTGCGGGCCTCGGCGAGCAATATTTTCAACCTGTCGCAAACCCTGCTCGATGAAGCCTCGCACCTGGCCACCGGCTTTGAAAACCTCGCCAGCGGGCGCAGCTTCGACACCATCGGCGGTTATGTGCTGGGCCTGTTGGCGCTGACCTCGATCATCCTGATCGGCCTGGTGATGGTGCGCGAGACCAACCGCCAATTGCATCAAACCGCCGAGAAGAACGAGCGCAACCAGAATGCGATCATGCGCCTGTTGGATGAAATCGAAGACCTGGCCGACGGCGACCTCACGGTGACCGCCTCGGTGACCGAAGACTTCACCGGCACCATCGCCGACTCCATCAACTATTCCGTCGACCAGCTGCGTGATCTGGTCGCCACCATCAACCTCACCGCCGGGCAAGTCGCCGGTGCCGTGCAGGACACCCAGGCCACTGCCATGCACCTGGCCCAGGCCTCGGAGCACCAGGCTCAGCAGATTGCCGAGGCGTCTACTGCGATCAACCAGATGGCCCAGTCCATCGATCAGGTCTCGGCCAACGCCGCCGAATCCTCGGCGGTGGCAGAGCGCTCGGTGGAAATCGCCAACAAGGGCAACGAGGTGGTGCACAACACCATCCACGGCATGGATAACATTCGCGAGCAGATCCAGGACACCGCCAAGCGCATCAAGCGCCTGGGCGAGTCGTCCCAGGAAATTGGCGACATCGTCAGCCTGATCGATGACATTGCCGACCAGACCAACATCCTCGCCCTCAACGCGGCGATCCAGGCAAGCATGGCCGGGGATGCCGGGCGTGGTTTTGCGGTGGTCGCCGATGAAGTGCAGCGCCTGGCCGAGCGTTCATCGGCGGCGACCCGGCAGATCGAAACCCTGGTGCGGGCGATCCAGGCCGACACCAACGAAGCGGTCATTTCCATGGAGCAGACCACCACCGAAGTGGTGCGCGGCGCGCGGCTGGCCCAGGACGCCGGAGTGGCGCTGGAAGAAATCGAAGGCGTATCGAAGACCCTGGCGGCGCTGATCCAGAGCATTTCCAACGCGGCGCAGCAGCAGACGAGTTCGGCCGGGCAGATCTCCCTGACCATGAACGTGATCCAGCAGATTACCACCCAGACCTCGTCCGGCTCCACGGCCACCGCCGAAAGCATCGGCAACCTGGCGAAAATGGCCAGCCAGTTGCGCCGGTCGGTGTCGGGTTTCACCTTGCCGCCGGCGCGTCCGGTGGATGAACAGCCCCACAGCCATTCATGATTTCAACGCGGAGCAGTTATGGTTGATCGGCACGACTACGTGGCCCTCGAGTGGGTCAAGGGCGACATTGCCGAAACCCTGAAACAGGCTCGCTCGGCGCTCGACGCGTACGTCGAAATCTCAGACGGCGAGGCGATCAGCGAGTGCCTGGCGTGTGTCCATCAAGTGCATGGCGCGTTGCAGATGGTCGAGTTCTACGGCGCGGCGCTGTTGGCGGAGGAAGTCGAAGCGCTGGCCCTGGCCCTGCAAGCCGGAAGCGTCAGTCAGCGCGACGAAAGCATCCGCTTGCTGCAGCAGGCCCTGACTCAATTGCCGCTGTACCTGGACCGCGTACATAGCGCCCGGCGCGATCTGCCGCTGGTGGTGTTGCCACTGCTCAACGACCTGCGCAGCGCGCGCGGGGAAAGCCTGCTGTCGGAAACCAGCCTGTTCAGTCCGCAACTGCTGACCATCGCGCCGTTGCCGGATGAGGCCCTGGCCCAGCGCGCGATGCCCGACCTGAAAGAACAACTGCGCCAGTGGCACCAACTGCTGCAACAAGCCTTGGCCGGGCTGCTGCGTGAAGACCATGGCCCCAGCAACCTCGAAGACATGGCTCGGGTGTTCGCACGCCTTGAAGCCTTGTGCCAGGGCGCGCCGCTGTTGCCGCTGTGGCAAGTCACCTCGGCAATGGTCGAAGGCATGCTCACGGGTGTGATCGCCAACAGCCCGGCGCTGCGCAGCCTGCTCAAGGCCAGCGACAAACAACTCAAGCGGCTGCTGGCCCAGGGCATCGGCGGGATCAACCAGCCTGCGCCGGATGAACTGCTCAAGAGCCTGCTGTTTTATGTCGCCAAGGTCACCCGGCCAACGCCGCGCATGCAAAGCCTGAAAGAACGCTACGGCCTGGATGAAGCCCTGCCCGACAGTACCGTGGTCGATGCCGAACGCGCGCGCCTGGCCGGGCCGGACCGAAATGCCATGGGCTCGGTGCTGGGGGCCTTGTGTGAAGAACTGGTGCGAGTCAAAGAACGCCTCGATTTGTTCGTACGCAGCGACCGTCAGCACGCCAGCGACCTTGACGCGCTGCTCGCGCCGTTGAGGCAGATCGCCGACACCCTGGCCGTACTGGGCTTCGGCCAACCGCGTAAGGTCATCATCGACCAACTTGCCGTGGTGCTGAGCCTGGCCCAAGGCCAACGCGAGCCCAACGACGCCGTGCTGATGGACGTCGCCGGCGCGCTGCTCTATGTCGAGGCCACGCTGGCGGGCATGGTCGGCACCGTCGAACCGGAAAGCCGCGAAGAAAGCCGCCTGCCCACCACCGACCTGACCCAGATCCACCAGTTGGTGATCCGTGAATCCTGCCAGTGCCTCAAGCAAGCCAAGGAACTGGTGATCGACTGCATCGAAGCCGATTGGGACCGCCAGCGCTTGGAGTCCCTGCCGGAGCTGCTGAGCCAGGTTCGCGGCGCCCTGGCGATGATCCCGTTGCCCCGCGCTGCAAGCCTGATGCGCGGCTGTGCCGATTACGTCGACGAACCGTTGATGGGTAACGACGCACTGCCCTCCGAGATGCAACTGGCGCATTTCGCCGACGTGATCAGCAGCCTGGAGTACTACCTGGAGCGCATGCTCCAGGACCCGGACGCTGCGGGCGAACGCGTGCTGGAACTGGCCACCCAAGGCTTGGCCGCACTCGGTTACCTGCCCGTCGAAAAACCCTGGCGCGAGGCCCTGGTTGCACCGGATGGCGTACTCTCGGCCGAGGCAACGTCGAGCCAATCCCAGTTCGACGCACTCGCCAGCCCAACGTCGCGGCTGAACCCGCCGGCCCTGCAGCGCCCTGGCAGCCTGTTGCCGCCGCCGGCCGATGAAGAACCCATCGACGATGAACTGCGTGAAGTCTTCCTTGAGGAGACCGACGAAGTCCTCGAGGTGCTGCACCGTTACCTGCCCGACAGCACGGACAAAACCGCCCAAGGCGAAATGCGCCGTGCCTTCCACACCCTGAAAGGCAGCGGTCGCATGGTCCGTGCCCTGGTCTTGGCCGAGTTGGCCTGGGCGGTGGAAAACCTGCTGAACCGTGTGTTGGAGCGCAGCGTAGCCCTCGGCCCCGACGTGCAGCAGGTGCTGGACGAAGCGGTGGCCTTGCTGCCGGAGTTGATCGCCGACTTTGCCATCGACGACCAGTGCCAAAGGGATGAGGTCGACGCCCTGGCCGCCCGCGCCCACGCTTTGGCCAGCGGCACATCAGTGTCGGCTGCCGAGCCTCATGATCCGATGCTGCTGGAGATCTTCCGCAACGAAGCCCAAAGCCATCTGGACAGCCTCAATCATTTCCTGCACCAGGCCGCCGAGCATGTGCCGCTGCAAGTCAGCGATGAATTGCAACGCGCCCTGCATACCCTCAAGGGCAGCGCCTACATGGCTGGCGTGTTGCCGATCGCCGAGCTGGCGCGCCCGTTGGATCACCTGACCCGCGAATACAAGGCCCACCGCCTGCCGCTGGACCTGGACGAAGTGGAGTTGCTGCTGGAAGCCGAGGGCCTGTTTCAGCGTGGGCTGCGCGATCTGGACAGCGATCCCCTGGCGCCGATCAACGGTGCGCAAGACCTGATCAACCGCACCCAAAACCTGCTGGCTCAGCAGCTTGACGCGCTGCTCGATGTGCCCGTCAAGCGCGACCCCCAGCTGATCGCCAGCTTCCTGGCCCAAGGCATGGACATCCTGCTCGACGCAGAAAGCCTGCTGCGTCGCTGGCAGCAACACCCCGGCGAACGCCAGGAACTCACTGCGCTGCTGGATGAATTGACCACGCTGGGGGAGGGCGCACACGTTGCCGACCTGTACGCCATCGACGCACTCTGTGAAGCCTTGCTCGACCTGTACGGCGCTGTTGAGGAAAGCAGCCTGGCGGTCAGCGAGCGGTTTTTCCATGAGGCCGAACAGGCCCATGAAGCACTGATCAGCATGCTCGACCAGTTGGCCGCCGGCCAGGAAATTAGCCCGGCGCCGGCCCGTGTCCAAGCCCTGCGCGAGTTATTGGACGAAGCCCTCGACCCGTCCGCCACCGGACTGATCAAAAGCGACGGCAGCCGCACGCTGAGCATTTCCGAACTGGGCGCCGCCACACAGCAGTTGGATCACCAAACGGCGATGGACGATGAAATCGTCGAGATCTTCCTGGAAGAAGCCGTGGACATCCTCGACAGCGCCGGGCAGTCGCTCAAGCGTTGGTTGCTGGAGCCCGACAACGCCGCGCCGTTGTCGTCGTTGCAACGCGATCTGCACACCCTCAAGGGCGGTGCGCGCATGGCTGAAATCGAGGCCATTGGCGACCTAGCCCACGAGTTGGAATGCCTGTACGAAGGGCTGGTGGACCGCCGCTACAGCTACTCTGCCGAACTGTCCCAACTGCTGATGGCCAGCCATGAACGGCTCGCCTTGCAGCTTGAGGAACTGCAGCATCACCAGCCCCTGAGCGACAGCGCCGACTTGATCGCCAGGGTGCGCGCATTCCGCCAAGGCAGCGCGCCAGCCGCACCGGCTGCCACGCCGCCAGCGTCCGGGGCCGACCCCGAGCTACTGGATATCTTCCTCGAAGAAGCGGCCGACATCCTCGACAGCTCCAGTTCTGCGCTGTCGCGTTGGCAGGCCGAGCCGGGTAATCGCCAGGAAGTGGAGACCCTGCTGCGTGACCTGCACACTCTCAAGGGCGGCGCGCGCATGGTCGAGATTGCGCCCATCGGCGACCTGGCCCATGAGCTGGAATTTCTCTACGAAGGCCTGTCCGCCGGTTTGCTCGCGCCGTCCCCGGAGCTGTTTGCGTTATTGCAAGGCTGCCACGACCGTTTGGCGCAGATGATCGACGCGGTGGCCGACGGTTTGTCGGTCGGCTCGGTGGACAAGCTTATCGAGCGCATCAAAAGCCTGGTGCATCCGAGCGACGAACCGGTGACTCCGGTAGCGTTGCCTGCGGGCAAGGCGGAGGCCGTCGTCGATCCGATGACCGACATGGTGAAGATCTCTGCCGAGCTGCTCGACGATTTGGTCAACCTGGCCGGTGAAACCTCTATCTTCCGTGGCCGCATCGAACAACAAGTCAACGACGCGCGCATCGCCCTGACTGAGGTGGAAACCACCATCGAACGTATGCGCGACCAACTGCGTCGTCTCGACGCCGAAACCCAGGGCCGCATCCTCAGCCGCCAGCAAGCCGAAGCCGAGCGCCTGGGTTATGAAGAATTCGATCCGCTGGAAATGGACCGTCATTCGCAACTACAGCAACTGTCCCGAGCGCTGTCCGAATCCGCCTCCGACCTGCTCGACCTCAAGGACACCCTTGAGCGCCGCAACGAGGACGCCCACGACCTGTTGCAGCAACAGGCACGCATCAACACCGCGTTGCAGGAAGGCCTGATGCGCACGCGCATGGTGCCGTTCGAGCGCATGCTGCCACGCCTCAAGCGCATCGTGCGCCAGGTGGCCGGCGAACTGGGCAAGGACGTGGAATTCATTGTCGGCAATGCCGAGGGTGAGATGGACCGCAACGTGCTGGAACGCATGGCCGCGCCGCTGGAACACATGCTGCGCAACGCGGTGGACCATGGCCTGGAATCCCGTGATGCGCGGCTGCTGGCCGGCAAGCCGGAGAAAGGTCGCATCACCCTGGACCTCACCCACGAAGGCGGCGATATCGTCTTCGACATGCGCGACGACGGTGCCGGCGTGCCGCTGGAGGCCGTGCGGCGCAAGGCGATCAAGCGTGGTTTGCTCGACCCCAATCAAGAGATCAGCGACCGTGACGTGTTGCAGTTCATTCTGCAGCCGGGCTTCTCCACGGCGGAAAAAATCACGCAGATTTCCGGGCGCGGCGTGGGCATGGATGTGGTGCATGAAGAAGTGCGTCAGTTAGGCGGCTCAATGGTCATTGACTCGACGCCGGGCGTGGGGGTGCACTTCCGTATCCGCTTGCCGTTCACCGTGTCGGTCAACCGTGCGCTGATGGTGCAGTGCGCAGACGATCAGTACGCGATTCCGCTCAACACCATCGAAGGACTGGTGCGGGTGCTGCCCCATGAGCTGGCGGGGCACTATCAGCACAATCCCCCAAGTTATGAATACGCCGGCCAGCGCTATGAACTGTTCTATCTGGGCGACCTGCTGCACACCGTCAGTCGCCCGAAACTGCTGGGCCAGTATCAACCGGTTCCGGTGCTATTGGTGCAATGCAATGAGCGGCGCGTGGCCATTCATGTGGATGCCATGGCTGGTACGCGGGAGATCGTGGTCAAGGGCCTGGGGCCGCAGTTCGCCGGCGTGCAGGGCTTGTCTGGCGCGACGATTCTGGGCGATGGCCGCGTGGTGTTGATCATCGACTTGCTGGCGCATATCCGCGCCCGCCCACCGGCCTTGCCGGCCCAAGCGGTGGATGCGCCGCTGATCCTCAACGACCCGCTGAAAAAGCGCCCGTTGCTGGTGCTGGTGGTGGATGATTCAGTCACCGTGCGCAAAGTCACCAGCCGTCTGCTGGAGCGCAACGGTATGAACGTGCTCACCGCCAAAGACGGCATCGACGCGCTCGCATTGCTTGAAGAACACACCCCGGACCTGATGCTGCTCGACATCGAAATGCCGCGCATGGATGGTTTCGAAGTCGCCACCCAAGTGCGCAACGACCCCCGGCTGATGCGCCTGCCGATCATCATGATCACCTCGCGCACCGGCCAGAAACACCGCGACCGCGCCATGGCCATCGGCGTCAACGACTACCTCGGCAAGCCGTACCAGGAATCGGTGCTGCTCGAAAGCATCGCCTACTGGAGCAAGTCCCATGCTTGACCACCGCTCCAGCCAACTCACCGGCCTGCTGCTGCCCCTGGCCGACCGCCATCTGGTGCTGCCCAACGTGGCCATCGCCGAGCTGATCGACTTCCAACGCGGCGAACCGGCCAGCGATGCGCCGCCGTGGTATTTGCGGCAAGTGACCTGGCGTGACCGGCAGATACCGCTGATCAGCTTTGAAGCGGTGTGCGGTGAAGCCAGCGTGACCGGCGAACGCTCGCGGATAGTGGTGTTGAACGCGTTGGGTGGGCGGCCGACGCTGAAGTTTATTGCGCTGGTGATCCAGGGCATTCCACGGTCGTACAAGCTTGATAGTGAATTGAGCTACGTGGACGTGCCGCTGTGCCCGCTGGAGCTGGCGGCGGTGCAGGTGGGCGAGCATGTGGCGAAGGTGCCGGACCTTATGGGCATCGAAGCGCTCTTGGTTGAATCCGGCTTGGCTTGATTGCCCACCTATTCAAATCCCTATGAAGTTCCAAATGTGGGAGCGGGCTTTCGCGAGCAAGCCCGCTCCCACACTGAATTGTGCTCGCCTCCAAACCTCAATCAATCCGCGCAAACCGCTCAATCACCGGCTGCTCCCGATGCTCGGCCTGCCACAAATCATAAGCACTCTGCATCGACAGCCATAACTGCCCCGTGCTCACACCTGCCCGCTCAAGCCGCACCGCCAAGTCAGGACTAACAGGCGCACGCCCATGCAAAATCCTCGAAAACCTCTCACGGGCGAATCCCAGGCGCCGGGCCATTTCGGTGATGGTGATGTCCAGGGCAGGGATTACATCTTCAAGCAGGATTTCACCTGGGTGAGGTGGGTTGTGCATGGGCATGTTGGTCTGTCCGACGGCGATGAGTATCAGTCGCGAGGCTAGGCCGGTCATTTCCGAGCAGCAACCCTAAACCATTGTATGAATCTTCCTATCGGCCTTCCGAGTTTGCTCACTCTGGTGCAGTTTGACCCTACAAATGTCGGAATAGGATGGAGTTGTTGTAGGCAAGTTCTGTATCTGGATTGTGCGGGAGGTTCAGTGCCAGGTGGGGTGCTAGGTTCAGCGCTCCTCACAGCCAGCAAGGATTCGCAAATGGCCGTACCGTTAATGCCGCCGGGTGTTTCACTTCTCGAAAATATGGCGACCGCCAAGTGTAAAGGCACTCATCTCCAGCCAGGCTCGGCATTCGCTTATTCCTGGTTTTACTCACAGGTCAGGGCTGCCGGCCCATGGAACTACAAGAAGCGAGGGCGTCAGTACGAAGCTTTTGGTAACTTCAATTATGGTGCTACAGGTACGGTGCTGGGTATTCCCGAGCATGTTCTGTTACGGGCAGCAGGTGTCGCTCAAACATTCGCAAAAACCACCAAGCCGGAATTTGGGTCATGGTGGGGCGCAGACCCTTTTGGCGATGATCCTCGAGATCAATATTGGATAAGGAGGGGTATTGAGTATGCAATTTCTCAGGGCTACTAAGGGCCTCTTGCCGGTTCTGCGCAACTGCCTGCTGGTAGCCTGCCTGATTTATATCGGGGGCAATTGGATCATGTCATCCGGTACACCGGATTTGGACGAAGTGGTTTTGAAACACTCCTTGGGCAACGGCAGCTCAATTTATGGAGCACGTGACGGTCAGGGCGGCGCGACAGTGGGATTTTCCTACAGGTACTACGTTCATAAGGACTTAGGTAGTGATCGGGAGATACTGACAGCGCTGGTTTCGGCACATCCCTTTCTGAAAACTAAAGAGCCGGATGTTCAAGTCACCCGACAGGCTGGCCTCATCCGCCTTACTGTTCGTGGGGAGGTTTATGAATACCGTAGTTACCCGCTCGAAGGTTTGGGGGCTGTGAGAATAGACATGAAGTTGTAGACCGGCTGGCTTCGGATTTTTCCTGCAAGATTTTGGGCTGTGCATGAACTTGTCGCGTGCCGTCAGCGCGCCTAGTCTTTGTCCCGTCATCGCAAAAAACGGTGACACGGACGTGCAAGTCCGACGAAACTGTTTAGGCGTACGAACGCCCAGCCATCCAACGGGCGTTTTTTGTGCTCGCTGTTTTATGGCGGCTGCGCGCAGGAGGTCTTCGGACCTGCTGGGTGTCCTAAACAGGCCCGGTCTTGCACACCTGCGCACGGTCGCCACCCTCATTCGCGTGCAAGCGAACGGTGGCGCTCCTTACTCACTGTTTAGGAGCTTCATCATGGTCAAACCTACCCCCAATCCGCCCCTCTTCACCGTAAACCCGCACGAAAACACCGAAACCCTGCTGGTCAACGCCAGCGAAACCCTGTCTTCTCTTAACGCACTCACCTGCAATCTCGCCTTCGACCTGGACACCTCCCAGCGCGCGATCATGCTCGGCATCCAGCAAATGGCGGAGCTGGGGCAGCTATTAGTGGATCGGGCCCTGGAACAGATTTCCCCTTCTGCAGTCGCTTAAAACTTGATCGTTCCCAAAAAGGGACCTATCGTTCCCTTTTTGGGACTCTTTGGCCGTTGCCATGCACACCTTGCCGATCAGCACTGCACTCTTCACCGTCACCCAACAAAAAGTACTGGGCCTGCTGTTCGGCAAACCCGACCAAAGCTTCTTCACCAATGAGATTGCGCGATGGGCCCAGGTGGGCAAGGGCAGCCTCACTCGTGAGCTTGAACGTCTGCAATTGGCGGGCATCTTGAGCATGACGCGCCAAGGCAACCAGACCCATTACCAAGCCAACCCCCAATGCCCGATTTACTCGGAGTTGTTGGCCATCGTGCGCAAGACCCTGAGCCTGGATGAACCATTGCGCACTGCACTGGCGCCGTTCGCCAAGCAGATAACCTGGGCGTTTATCTACGGCTCCATCGCCAAGGGCGAGGCGCACTCATCCAGTGACATAGATCTCATGTTGATCGGTGAAAGCCTCAACTACAGTGAAGTCATGGAGCAGCTCATGCCGCTCGAAGAGCAACTGGGCCGCACCCTCAACCCGACGCTTTACACCCCTGAAGACTGGATCGGCAAATGGAATGCCGGGAACAGTTTTGTGCAGCGGGTCGTGCAGCAGGACAAGATCAACCTGATGGGGAGCAACCCCCTGGAATCCACGGATGGACAACAAGGTAAACCTGGAGAATCTGTAACGTAGCGGCGGTTTGAAGGCTGAGCCGCCGGATCGCAAAGAGTGTGATGGGCTGATGCGTTCAGCCAGGGATCGGCTGAGGGATGCCGGCAACCCACAGTTATCATTCGCCAGTCGTTTCGACCTGGCTTACAACGCGGCTCATGCTATCGCCCTTACGGCCTTGCGCTTGCAAGGTTATCGCTCGGATAAACGCTATCTGGTCTTCCAATGCCTGGTTCATACCGCAGACGCTGGCAAGGTGCAGGTGAGGTTGTTGGCGTTGTGTCATGAGCGTCGGAACCTCGCGGAATATGAAGGGTACATGGATGAAGATGAGGCGCTGCTGGGCCAATTAATGGAAGGTGCGAAGATATTAATGAGCAATGTGGAAGCATTGCTTGCTGGTCATAGGTGGGAATGAATCACCGGTCAACTGTAGGAGCCGGCTTGCCGGCGATGGCGTGCGGTCAGTTGGCACATTGTTCAATTAGCGACCGCTATCGCTGGCAAGCCAGCTCCTACACAGGCTTTGTTACTCCAGCCGTAACGGTTCACCGCCGAGCTTGATTGATGGCCCTCTCAATCACTCCTAAGGTAAGCCCCACGACAGCAAACCCGTGGAGCGACCATGACAACAACACTCACCCCCGACTCGCGCTGGACGCGGCGGCGCGACGAGAAGCAGCGGCGGCTCGGGCTGGTCAAACAATTTGCAGACGGCGCGGTGCTGCCCAGCGACAGGATCGTCGAGGCGCTTGAAGCATTGATCCTCCCCGGCGACCGCGTGGTACTGGAAGGCAACAACCAGAAACAGGCCGATTTCCTCTCCCGCTCCCTGGCCAAAACCGACCCGGCCAAGCTCCACGACTTGCACATGATCATGCCCAGTGTCGGCCGTTCCGAGCACCTGGACCTGTTTGAAAAAGGCATCGCCCGCAAGCTGGATTTCTCCTTCGCCGGCACCCAATCCCTGCGCATCAGCCAGTTGCTGGAAGACGGCTTGCTGGAAATCGGCGCGATTCACACCTACATCGAACTCTATGCGCGGCTGGTGGTGGACCTGATCCCCAACGTGGTGCTTTCCGCCGGTTTCATGGCCGACCGCGCCGGCAATATCTACACAGGAGCGAGCACCGAAGACACGCCTGCGCTGATTGAGCCTGCGGCATTCAGCGATGGCATCGTGATCGTGCAGGTCAACCAGTTGGTGGATGACGTCACCGATTTGCCCCGCGTCGACATCCCGGCGAGCTGGGTGGATTTTGTGGTGGTGGCCGACAAACCCTTCTACATCGAGCCTTTGTTCACCCGCGACCCACGCCATATCAAGCCAGTTCACGTGCTGATGGCGATGATGGCGATCCGTGGCATCTACGAAAAACACAATGTGCAGTCACTCAATCACGGCATCGGTTTCAACACCGCCGCCATCGAATTGATCCTGCCGACCTACGGTGAATCCCTTGGCCTCAAGGGCAAGATCTGCCGCAACTGGACCCTCAACCCGCACCCAACCCTGATCCCCGCCATCGAAAGTGGCTGGGTAGAAAGCGTGCACTGCTTCGGCACCGAACTGGGCATGGAAAACTACATCGCCGCCCGGCCGGATGTGTTCTTCACCGGCCGCGACGGCTCGATGCGTTCCAACCGGATGTTCTGCCAACTGGCCGGCCAATACGCGGTGGACCTGTTTATCGGCGCCACCCTGCAAGTCGACGGTGACGGCCATTCCTCCACCGTGACCCGTGGCCGCCTGGCCGGGTTTGGTGGCGCACCGAACATGGGCCATGACCCACGCGGCCGCCGTCATGGCACGCCGGCGTGGCTGGATATGCGCCATGACGATGCACCTGAAGCCTTGCTGGAGCGCGGCAAAAAACTCGTGGTGCAAATGGTCGAGACCTTTCAGGAGGGCGGCAAACCCACTTTCGTCGACACCCTCGACGCCGTGGAAGTCGCCCGCAAAAGCGGCATGCCCCTGGCGCCGATCATGATCTACGGCGATGACGTCACCCACCTGCTCACCGAAGAAGGCATCGCCTACCTGTACAAAGCGCGTTCACTCGAAGAGCGCCAGGCGATGATCGCTGCCGTTGCAGGCGTCACTACCATCGGCATGCGCCACAATCCCAAAGATACCGCGCGCATGCGCCGCGAAGGCTTGATCGCCTTGCCTGAAGACTTGGGCATCCGCCGCACCGACGCCACCCGCGAACTGTTGGCCGCCAAGAGCGTGGCCGACCTGGTGGACTGGTCCGGTGGTCTGTACAACCCCCCCGCCAAGTTCAGGAGCTGGTAAATGCGCGCACTCAAACTGCAGGAATTGACCCTCGCCGAACGTCTGGCGGACATGGCCGTCGATGCGTTGATCGATGAAGCGGACCTGTCGCCCAAACCCGCCCTGGTGGACCGGCGTGGCAACGGCGCCCACAGCGATCTGCACCTTGGCCTGATGCACGCCTCGGCGTTGTCGCTGTGGCCGATGTTCAAGGAGATGGCCGAGGCGGCGATTGAATTCGGTGAAGTCGGCTTGCCCCTGCGCGAAGCCCTCGGGCGTCTTGGTCGTGAAGGTGAGCAGGCAATGCTGACCACCACCAATGGTGTGAATACCCATCGCGGCGCGATTTGGGCCCTTGGTTTGCTCACCGCCGCCGCCGCCCTGGCACCACGCGCCGTCACGCTGACGGCAGCCAAACTGGCCTTGCTCAACGACCGCTATGCACCGCAGCCCATGAGCCACGGTGCTCAAGTCGCCCACCGTTACGGCGCCCGCGGCGCCCGTGAAGAAGCGCAGCTGGGCTTCCCGTCCGTGGTGCAACGCGGCTTGCCGCAGCTGCACCGAAGCCGTCAGCAAAACGCCGGCGAACAGAACGCGCGCCTGGACGCCTTGCTCGCGATCATGACGGACCTGGCCGACACCTGCGTGCTTTACCGTGCCGGCACCGAAGGCCTTCAAACTATGCAACGCGGCGCCCAGGCCGTGCTGGATGCAGGCGGCAGCGCAACCCTCGGCGGTCGTCGCCAACTGCACGCGCTGGACCTTCAACTGCTGGCCCTGAATGCCTCCCCCGGCGGCGCGGCCGACCTGTTGGCCGCCTGCCTGTTTATCGATCGCCTCGACGGAGCGTTGTGATGGAAACCTTATCCTTTGAATTCCCCGCCGGGCAGCCGCCAAAAGGCCGTGCGCTGGTGGGCTGCGTCGGTTCGGGCGATCTGGAAGTGCTGCTGGAACCGGGCACGCCGGGCACCCTGACCATCCAGGTGCAAACCTCGGTGAATGGCGCCGAACAACGCTGGCAGCATCTGTTCGAACGCATCTTTCAGGAGCAGACGCCACCGGCCTTGAACATTGATATCCATGACTTTGGCGCCACTCCCGGTGTGGTGCGCTTGCGCCTGGAGCAGGGTTTCGAGGAGATCGGCCATGACTGAGTTACTCGCCAAACACAGCTTCGTTGAGCTGGGTGCTCGGCAGCGGGCCAAGGCGTTGCTGGACAAAGGCTCTTACCGCGAATTGATCGACCCGTTCCAGCGCGTCATGTCACCGTGGCTCAGCCGTCAAGGCGTGGTGCCGCAGGCCGATGACGGTGTGGTGATCGCCAAGGGCAGCATTGATGGAAAGCCTGTGGTGATTGCGGCCATTGAAGGTAACTTCCAGGGTGGCAGCCTCGGTGAGGTCGGCGGCGCGAAAATCGCCGGCGCCCTGGAGCTGGCGGTGGAGGACAATCGCAAGGGCATTCCCACGCGGGCCGTCCTGTTGCTGGAAACCGGGGGCGTGCGCTTGCAAGAAGCCAACCTGGGCCTGGCGGCCATCGCTGATATTCATGCGGCGATTGTCGATCTGCGCCAATACCAGCCGGTGATCGGCGTGGTAGCCGGTAGTGTTGGCTGCTTTGGTGGCATGTCCATCGCGGCTGGCTTGTGCAGTTACCTTGTCGTCACCCGCGAAGCGCGCCTGGGTTTGAACGGCCCGCAAGTGATCGAACAGGAAGCGGGCCTTGAAGAATACGACTCCCGCGACCGGCCTTTCATCTGGAGCCTCACCGGCGGTGAGCAACGCTTCAACAGCGGCTTGACCGACCGGTATGTCGTTGACGATGTGGCCGAGATTCAACAGACCGTCAGCGCAGTGTTGGAACAGGGCTTGCCCGCCCAACAACGCAGCCGTCAGGCCCCATATTACTTGGCGCGCCTGGCCGAACTGGACGCCACGCCGCAAATCGACCCGGCGACGGTACGCGCGCTGTATCAAGGAGAACGCTCATGAGAGGTTTGCAGTGGTTCAACGCATTGAGCGTCGGGGCAATAGCCGTTGAGGGTTTGCCCAACTCGCTGAAAGTCGCCGATGGTGTGCTGGGTGAACAGCCGGTGCGCTATATCGCCGTGGTCACCGACGCGCAAAACCGCTTCCCCCGCGCGCGCCATGGCGAGGTCGGCCTGCTGGAAGGCTGGGGTCTGGCGAAGGCCGTCGATGAAGCCATCGCTCGTGGCGATAAGCGCCCCATCATCGCCATCGTCGATGTACCGAGCCAAGCCTACGGGCGTCGCGAAGAAGCCCTCGGCATCCACCAGGCCCTGGCCGCCGCCGCCGACAGCTACGCTCGTGCTCGCCTGGCCGGGCATCCGGTGATCGCGCTGCTGGTGGGCAAGGCCATGTCCGGCGCGTTTCTCGCCCATGGGTACCAAGCCAACCGTTTGATCGCCCTGCGCGATCCTGGTGTGATGGTGCACGCCATGGGCAAGGCCTCGGCCGCGCGCGTGACCTTGCGCAGCGTTGAAGAGTTGGAAGCCTTGGCCGCCAGCGTGCCGCCCATGGCCTATGACATCGACAGTTACGCCAGCCTGGGTTTGCTGTGGGAAACCTTGTCGGTCAGCCAAATTGAAGAGCCTACACCGGAGGATGTGGCGCGGGTCAGCGATTGCCTGGTGAGTGCGATCAAGGATATTGGTAGCACCGACTTGAGCGGCCGTCTTGGTGCGACCAATCGCGCTGCCTCCAGCCACGTGCGCCAACTGCTGCGGGAACAATGGTGAACGCCCACGACCTGCTCTGGGGCATGACTCCGGCGCATCTGCCTGCCAACGCTCCGGTGTGGGCGGTGGAGGCGATTGGCACGGTGGTGGTACGTCGCGCGATTGTCGCGCCGGGCTGGGTTGCGGTGGGCGTGCGCGGGCGTTTGCGTGAGCAGCGGTTTGCCGCCGAGATGCCGATTGCCGCTGTGCGGCGCAGAGTCGTACCGGAAGCGCTGCGTGACGTTGCCTCGACACGGGACTTACCGGCCTTGCAGGCACTCGAACAGCTGCGGCCGGTGCTGGCGCCTTTGAATTGGGGCATCACCGGCAGCGCGGGTTTTGAGCTGGCCACGGGCATTGAAGCTCTGCATGCCCAGAGCGATCTGGACCTGATTCTGCGCACGCCCGAGCCACTGGATCGCAACGACTCACGCGATCTGTTGGCAACCTTGGACAAGGCCGCATGCACTGTGGATCTGCAACTGCAGACACCTTTCGGCGCCGTCGCCTTGCGCGAGTGGGCCGGTTCGTCGCGACGGGTGTTGTTGAAAACCGCCAGCGGTGCGCACCTCGTCCTCGACCCTTGGCAGGCCGTAGCATGAGCAGCCTTCTCGTCTTCCCCGGCCAGGGCGCCCAACGCCCCGGCATGCTCCAGGCGTTGCCGGCCGATGTGTTGGAACATGCCAGCGATGCCTTGGGTGAAGACGTTCGCGCATTGGATTCGGCGCACGCCCTGGCGAATACCCGCGCGGTACAACTTTGCCTGTTGATCGTCGGCGTGGCCCACGCCCGCCTGCTGCAACACAGCCCCGATTACGTCGCGGGATTGTCCATCGGTGCCTACCCGGCGGCAGTGATGGCCGGTGCGCTGGATTTCGCTGACGCCCTCAAACTGGTCAGCCTGCGCGGCGAGCTGATGCAAAACGCGTATCCACAGGGCTACGGCATGACCGCGATCATCGGCCCGGAGTTATCCACCGTCGAAAGCCTGCTGGCCGAAATCCACAGCCCTGAAACCCCGGTGTACCTGGCCAATATCAACGCCGACAACCAAACCGTGATCGCTGGCAGCGACCAGGCCATGAAGCTCGTCGCCAACCGCATCAAGGGCAACGGCATCGCCAAGCGCCTGGCCGTCAGCGTGCCGTCCCATTGCGCATTGCTGGAGCAACCGGCACAGGCCCTGGCGCAAGCCTTCGTGCCACTCAAGGCGCCGCGTATCACCTACCTGAGCAGCACCCGCGCGCGGCCGATCCATAACTCTGAGCAACTGCGCGACGACCTGGCCTTCAATATGTGCCGCGTCGTCGACTGGCGCGGCACCGTGCAAAGCGCCTACGAGCGCGGCGTGCGCCTGCAGATCGAACTGCCACCGGGCGCCGTGCTCACCGGCCTGTCACGTCGCGTATTCGAACAAGGCACGGTGATCGCCTGTGAAGGTGCGCGCCTGGACACCTTGCAGGCCCTGCTGCAAGAGGAGGAGCGCCGCCACCGATAAAGCAGCACCCAAGGCTTTCGAAGCACAACAACAACAATTTCGATCGAGCACTTTGAGGACAACAACAATGATTATCTACGGTGTGGCATTGCTGGCGATCTGCACGCTTGCGGGCGTGATCATGGGCGACATGCTCGGCGTGTTGCTGGGCGTCAAATCCAACGTGGGCGGGGTGGGGATCGCGATGATCCTGCTGATCTGCGCCCGCTTGTGGATGCAAAAGCGCGGCGGCATGACCAAGGATTGCGAAATGGGCGTGGGTTTCTGGGGCGCGATGTACATCCCGGTGGTGGTGGCGATGGCCGCGCAACAAAACGTGGTGACCGCTCTGCATGGCGGCCCTGTTGCGGTGCTGGCTGCGATTGGTTCAGTGGTGGTGTGTGGTTGCACCATCGCGCTGATCAGCCGTACCCACAAGGGCGAACCCTTGCCCGATGAAGAGCCGATGATCGCTCCAGTGGGAGGACGCTGATATGTGGGATCTCATCGAAAAAGGCTTGGAACATAACGGCCTGATCACTGCCTTTGCCTTTGTTGGCGTGGTGATGTGGATTTCCGTGGTGCTGTCCAAGCGGCTGACCTTCGGACGTATCCATGGCTCGGCGATTGCCATTGTCATCGGCCTGGTACTGGCATGGGTCGGCGGTACGATCACCGGCGGTCAGAAAGGCCTGGCGGACCTGGCGCTGTTCTCCGGCATCGGTTTGATGGGCGGCGCGATGCTGCGCGACTTCGCCATTGTCGCCACGGCCTTTGAAGTGCAAGCCACCGAGGCGCGCAAGGCCGGGATGATCGGTGTGATCGCGTTGCTGCTGGGCACGATCCTGCCGTTTATCGTCGGTGCGAGTATGGCCTGGGCATTTGGTTATCGCGATGCGATCAGCATGACCACCATCGGTGCCGGTGCCGTGACTTACATCGTCGGCCCAGTGACTGGCGCGGCGATCGGCGCGACCTCGGATGTGATGGCGCTGTCGATTGCCACCGGGTTGATCAAGGCGATCCTGGTCATGGTGGGAACACCGGTCGCGGCACGCTGGATGGGCTTGGATAACCCGCGTTCGGCGATGGTGTTTGGTGGGTTGGCCGGCACTGTGAGCGGTGTGACGGCGGGCTTGGCGGCGACGGATCGGCGGTTGGTGCCGTATGGTGCGCTGACGGCGACGTTCCACACCGGGCTGGGTTGCCTGCTTGGGCCTTCGTTGCTCTATTTCATCGTACGCGGGTTGGTTGGGTAAGTTTGGACTTTGTGTTGCTAGTTAGGGCCTCTTCGCGAGCAAGCCCGCTCCCACACTTGACCGAGTTCCAGCATGAGAATGCGGTCAAAATGTGGGAGCGGGCTTGCTCGCGAAAGCGGTTTTTCAGGCTTGGCGATTGGCATACATCCGACACTCCGCCAACAACGCCAGCAAGTTCGGATCGCGCTCCTTGGCCTTCAGGAACACCACACCAATATGCTGCTGCAACCGATACCTGGGTTGCAGCGGTATCAGCTTCACGCGGTTTTCATACACCGCCGCAATCCTACCTGGCAGCAGTGCATAACCCACGCCCGAGCTGACCATGCTCAGCAGCGTGAAGATGTCATTGACCTGCATCGCCACCTTCGGCTCGAACCCTGCCTGCTTGAACACGCGATTTCCATCCTGGTGCGTAGCGAAGCCTTGGGTGAGGGTGATGAAGGTTGCGTCGCGCACGTCGGCAAGGTCGATCTCCCGCTCGCGGTCGAAGGGGGAATCGGCGGGGGTGGCGAGAAAGATATCGTCGGAAAACAGCGCAATCTGTTCGCAGTCGGGGTCGTTGGCGTGTTCGTCCAGGGAGATGAGGATCGCGTCCACTTCCATGTTCTTGAGCTTGTAGAGCAGGTCGAAGTTGGAGCCCAGGATCAAGTCGATATTGAGTTCGCTGCGGCGGATCTTCAGGCCCATGATCAATTGCGGCACGGTTTTCACCGTCAGCGAATACAGCGAGCCGAGCTTGAAGCGCTCGGCGGAAAAACCGGCCGCTTCGCGGGTCAGGCGCACGCTGTCGACCACATCGGCGACCAGCTTTTGCGCGCGTTCTTCCAGCACGTAGGCGCTTTCCAGCGGCGTGAGGTTGCGCCCTTCGTGTTTGAACAGCGGGCAGCGCAGGGCGTTTTCCAGGGAGTGGATGGCGCGGTGCACGCTGACATTACTGGTTTGCAGCTCGGCGGCGGCGCGGGCCAGGTTGCCGGTGCGCATGAATGCCAGGAAGATTTCCAGCTTCTTGAGGGTGAACTCTTCGTCGATCAGCATGGCCGTGGCTCTTGTTCGAATGCCGTTGATTGTGCCCGCAAAACGACTCGCCGTCCCTGGAACGTCACACGCCGCTTGCACTCTTATGCGCAAGGCTGGACGCTTGCCAGTCAGTTCTTAACGGTTACAGGAGGCCAGTGACAGATGTACCACGGGGAACGATTCAACGCCTGGAGCCATTTGCTCGGTGCAGTCGCGGCGTGTATTGGCGCCGTGTGGATGCTGGTGGTGGCAAGCCTGGATGGCAGCCCCTGGAAGATCGTCAGCGTGGCGATCTATGGCTTTACCTTGATGGTGCTGTACAGCGCGTCCACCGTGTACCACAGCGTTCAGGGGCGTCGAAAAGAAATCATGCAGAAGGTCGATCATTTTTCGATCTATCTGTTGATCGCCGGCAGCTACACGCCGTTTTGCCTGGTGACGCTGCGCGGGCCGTGGGGCTGGACGCTGTTCGGGATTGTATGGGGGCTGGCGGTGATCGGCATCCTGCAGGAGATCAAGCCGCGCTCTGAGGCGCGCATCCTGTCGATCGTGATCTACGCGGTGATGGGCTGGATCGTGCTGGTGGCGGTCAAACCGCTGCTCGCCGCGCTGGGCACGGCGGGGTTTATCTGGTTGGCGTCGGGCGGCGTTTTATACACCGTTGGCATTATCTTCTTTGCCCTGGAGGACCGTCTGCGGCATTCCCATGGGATCTGGCATTTGTTTGTGATTGGCGGGAGTTTGCTGCACTTCGTGGCGATCATGCATTACGTTTTATAGCCGCTCCAGAAGCTCACGGGCGCGCAGGCCAAAGATCTGCAGCAGATTGGCCAACATGTGCGGCGGCGGTTCATTGGCGCGGGTGAGGGCGTACAGAGTAATCGGCAACGGCGGCGTGAGAGTGCGGATGCATGTGGTGGCGGTCGAGGCACCGAGGGCGGTGAAGGGGTCGATCACCGTAAGGCCGGCGCCGGACTCCACCATGGCGCGGGCCAGGGAATAGGTTTGCACCGAGATCGTCACCCGCGGCGGTGGGTCGACGCTTTCCAGGTAGCTGTCGAGTTTCGTCGCCAACGGGTCGGCGCTGGAAAGACCAATCAGCGCGGTGCCTGCCAGATCTGCCAGGGGTAATGGTTGGCTTAGTTCGGCGTCAGACCAATAGCCTTTGGACGCCAGCGCCACCAGCACCCCGTTGGCCAGCACCAGTGTAGTCAAGCCCGGATGTCCGGAGAAGTTGAGCGTCAGCGCCAAGTCAATCTCACGCATCAGCAGCTTCTGCACCAACTCGCGGCTGTGGTCGCTGGACAGTTCGCAAGCCATGTCCGGGTAATTGCGCTTCCACTCCAGAATCGCCGGCGGCAGCAGTGACAAGGCCAGCGCCGGGATTGCGCCAATACGCACACTGTGGCCTGGTGCACGGCGCAAACTCTTGGCCAGGCGTCGCACGCCTTGCAGGCTTTCGGTGACCTTCTCCACTTCGTTTTCCAGCGCCAATGCTTCCGGTGTGGGCTGCAATTTGCCGCGCACCCGCAAGAATAGGGGGAAGCCCAGTTGCAATTCAGCGTGCTGCAACACCTTGGTCACCGCCGGTTGCGACACATGCAGCAATTGCGCGGCGGCGCTGACGGAGCCGGTCTGGCGGATGGCCTGGAAGATTTCGATATGACGCAAGCGCATGGCAAGTCCATAACCTTTGTTTATAGGTGAGCCATCTTTATTCATTGTCGGCGCGCTGTCACCTGCCTCTAGGCTTGAGGTCTCTGGATTCAACGGCGGGCGACGGAAATGGTGTGCATCATCGGGGGGGGAGTGATTGGTCTGGCCAGCGCCTATGCGTTGGTGCGTGCAGGTCATGAGGTGACGGTGATCGATGCGCGCGAGACCCTGGGCAGCGAGACCAGCTTTGCCAACGGCGGGCAGTTGTCTTATCGCTACGTGGCGCCACTGGCCGATGCGGGCGTGCCGCTGCAAGCCATCGGCTGGTTGTTGCGCGGTGATTCGCCATTGAAGCTGCGCCCGCGTCTCGATCCCCAACAGTGGCGCTGGATGGCGTCGTTTCTTGGCGCCTGCCGTGGCTCGGTAAACAAACGCAATGCGGGGCACCTGCTGCGCCTGGCATCTCTAAGCCAAGACACCTTGCAGAAATGGCGCGATGACGATCACCTGGACGGCTTTGACTGGCGACGTAACGGCAAGCTGGTGACCTTTCGCAGCGCCCGTTCCTTTGAACAGGCGCGCAGCAAGGTCACCGATATCCTGCAACAACAAGTGCTCTCAGCCGCCGATTGTGCACGCCTCGAACCCGCACTGGCGGGCGGTGATTTTGTCGGCGGGATCTACACGCCTAATGAAGAGGTCGGTGATTGTCACGCCTTCTGCCAGCAGTTGGCGGCGCGGCTGGAAGCGTCGGGACGTTGCCGCTTTTTGCTGGGCCGAAAAGTCTCCGGTATTCGCCAGACAGGTGGCACAGTGCAAGCCATTGAGTTGGGTGATGAGGTCATGCCGGTCGAGCACCTGGTGCTGGCGGCCGGGTATCGCAGCGCCGAATTGGGTGTGCCGTTGCCGCTGTACCCACTCAAGGGCTACAGCCTCAGCGTGCCAATTGGCACGCATCATCAGGCGCCGAATGTGAGCATCACCGACTACGACCGTAAGATCGTCTACGCGCGCATCGGTGAACAGCTACGGGTAGCGGCCATGGTGGATATCGTTGGCTTCGACGCCAGCCTGGAGCCCAAACGCCTGGCATTGATGAAGCATCAGGCATTAGAGATATTTCCTAATGCTGGCGACTACGCCCAGGCGGTGGAATGGGCCGGCATGCGCCCGGCGACGCCGACCGGCGTACCGCTGATTGGCGCCGGTCACTGCCGCAACCTGTGGCTGAACCTTGGTCACGGAGCCCTCGGCTTTACCCTGGCCTGCGGTAGCGGCCAACTGCTGGCCGAGCTGATCAGCCAGCGTGCCCCTTCCATTGATATGCAGGGCCTTGCGCCCCGCGCTGCATGAGGATGTACCGATGACCATCACCCGAATCAGCAGCAACGAACGCCTGAGTGGCGCGGCCATTTTCAAGGACCTGGTGTTTCTCTCGGGTCAAGTGCCCGGCGGTGGCCAGGATGTGGCGACGCAAACCCGCGAAGTGCTGGCCAAGATCGATGCGCTGTTGGCCCAGGCAGGCAGCGACAAGGACCACCTGCTCAACGCGACGATTTACCTGAAAGACATCGGTGAAGGTTTTGCGCCGATGAACCTCGAGTGGTCGGCCTGGCTGTCGCCGGGCATGGCGCCGACGCGTACTACCCTGCAAGCAGAACTGGCGCGACCGAGTGTGCTGGTGGAAATCAGTGTGATCGCTGTACGTAAATAACTTCAAAGACCAACGGAGAATAACAATGAAAAAAATCCTGTTGACCGGCTGCACCCTGGGCCTTTTGCTGGGCGCGCAGGCCCATGCGAACCAAGCGCCGCTGGACGGCACGCTGGCCAAGATCGCCAGCGCCAAGTCAATAACGTTGGGCTATCGCGATGCATCGGTGCCGTTTTCCTACGTGGGGGATCACAGTGGCAAGCCCATGGGCTATTCGGTGGAGCTGGCGAACAAGATCGTCGAGCGCATTCAGCAGAAAACCGGGGTGGCCACGCTCAATGTGAAATACAACCTGGTGACCTCGCAAACCCGCATCCCGCTGGTGCAGAACGGCACCGTTGACCTGGAATGCGGCTCCACCGGCGTGACCGTCGAGCGGCAGAAGCAGGTAGCGTTTTCCTACGGGTTTATCTACGTGAAGGGGCAATTGCTCACGGCCAAGGACAGCGGCATCAAAGGCTTTGCCGACCTGGCAGGCAAGAACGTGGTGACCACCGCCGGCACCACCAACGAGCGCTTCCTCAAGAGCTACAACGCCGAGCACAAGGCCAACATGTTCGTGATCAGCGCCAAGGACCACGGCGAAGCTTTCAAGATGCTGGAGACCGGCCGTGCGGCGGCGTTCTACATGGACGATGCGTTGCTCTACGGCGAACGCGCCAAAGCCAAGGATCCGCACAACTGGGTGGTGGTGGGCGAGGAGCAGTCGCGGGAGATCTACAGCTGCATGGTGCGCAAGGACGACCCGCAGTTTCTCGCGGTGGTCAACGAAACACTCGGCGACCTGTACCGCAGTGGCGAGATCAATGGGATTTACCAGCGCTGGTTCGAACAGCCGATTCCGCCCAAGGGCCTGAACCTGGAGTTCCCGATGACCAGCGAGCTAAAGGCGATCATTGCCAAGCCGGTCAGCGACCCGGTGGAGTAATCCCTAGAAGTCGCCCCACAACTGTTGGGCGACTGCCAACGCCACCACCGGTGCAGTCTCGGTACGCAACACACGCGGACCGAGGCGCGCAGCGTGGTAGCCCGCGGCTTGTGCGGTTTCGACTTCGTTGTCGGTCAGCCCGCCTTCAGGACCAATCAGAAAAGCCAGGCTGGAAGGCGTGGCGTGACTGACCATCGGCTCCGCCACCGGATGCAGCACCAGTTTCAAATCCGCCTCGGTCTGCTTCAACCAGTCCGCCAGCAGCAGCGGTGGGTGAATCACCGGCACCGTGGAGCGCCCGCATTGTTCGCAGGCGCTGATCGCCACCTGGCGCCAGTGCAGCAGGCGTTTGTCGGCGCGTTCATCCTTGAGGCGCACTTCGCAGCGCTCGCTGAAAATTGGCGTGATCGTGTTGACGCCCAGTTCGGTCGCCTTCTGAATCGCCCAATCCATGCGCTCGCCACGGGACAGGCCCTGGCCGAGGTGGATATGCAGCGGCGACTCGGTCTGGCCTGCGAAGCTTTCGGTGAGTTGCACGGTCACGCGCTTTTTACCGACTTCCAGCAGGCTGCCCAGGAACTCCTGGCCCGAGCCGTCGAACAATTGCACGGCATCGCCTTCGCCCATGCGCAGCACACGGCTGATGTAGTGCGCCTGGGCTTCGGGCAGTTCGTGATCGCCAATGCTCAGCGGGGTGTCGGTGAAAAAACGGGACAGTCTCATTTCTGTTCTCTGAAAAGGGGCGGGCCATCAGCCCGGATCACGGAAGCCTGGGTGGAAATCTTTCGGTACGGCAATGCTGACGCTGCTGTTGGTGGCGATATCGATGCCTTCGCTGGCCACTTCGGCGAGGAAGTCGATCTGCTCCGGCGTAATCACATAGGGCGGCAAGAAGTACACCACGCTGCCCAGAGGCCGCAACAGTGCACCACGTTCCAGGGCGTGCTCGAACACCTTCAGGCCACGGCGTTCCTGCCAGGGGTAGGCGGTCTTGGTGGCTTTGTCCTGGACCATCTCGATGGCCAGCACCATGCCGGTCTGGCGCACTTCCGACACGTGAGGGTGGTCCCCCAAGTGTGCCGTGGCGGTAGCCATGCGCTGGGCCAGGGCTTTGTTGTTTTCGATGACGTTGTCTTCTTCGAAAATATCCAGGGTCGCCAACGCCGCCGCGCACGCCAGCGGGTTGCCAGTGTAGCTGTGGGAGTGCAGGAAGGCGCGCAGGGTCGGGTAGTCGTCGTAGAACGCGTCGTACACGTCATCAGTGGTGACCACGGCCGCCAGCGGCAGGTAACCGCCGGTGAGGGCTTTGGACAGGCACAGGAAATCGGGGCGGATACCGGCTTGTTCACAGGCGAACATGCTGCCGGTGCGGCCGAAGCCCACAGCGATTTCATCGTGGATCAGGTGTACGCCATAGCGGTCGCAGGCCTCGCGCAGCAGCTTGAGGTACACCGGGTGGTACATGCGCATGCCGCCGGCGCCCTGGATCAGCGGTTCGATGATCACCGCGGCGACGGTGTCGTGGTGCTCGGCCAGGGTCTGCTCCATCACCTGGGCCATCGTGCGCGAGTGGTCTTCCCAGCTCACGCCTTCGGGGCGCAGGTAGCAATCGGGGCTTGGCACTTTGATAGTGTCGAGCAGCAGCGCTTTGTAGGTTTCGGTGAACAGCGGCACGTCGCCCACCGACATCGCGGCGATGGTTTCGCCGTGGTAGCTGTTGGTCAGGGTGACGAAGCGCTTCTTGTTCGGTAGGCCACGGTTGAGCCAATAGTGGAAGCTCATCTTCAGCGCGACTTCGATGCACGACGAACCATTGTCGGCGTAGAAGCAACGGGTCAGCCCTTCGGGTGTCATCCGCACCAGGCGCTCGGACAGCTCGATCACTGGTTGGTGGCTGAAACCGGCGAGGATCACATGCTCCAGCTGGTCGACCTGGTCTTTGATGCGCTGGTTGATGCGCGGGTTGGCGTGCCCAAACACGTTGACCCACCAGGAACTGACGGCATCGAGGTAGCGCTTGCCTTCGAAGTCTTCCAGCCACACGCCTTCGCCGCGCTTGATCGGGATCAGCGGCAGTTGCAGGTGGTCTTTCATCTGGGTGCAGGGATGCCACAGCACCGCAAGGTCGCGTTGCATCCACTGGTTGTTCAAGCCCATCGGTGTTCTCCTCGAAGCGGTCCTGCGGCAAGCGCAGGTAAAACAATCGCGCAAGCCTATGCAATGGTGGCGCGTGTCACAACCTATTGTGAGTGAATTCGCGGTAAACACAGGACGGTCTGTCACGTTTCTTAGGAATAGTCCTTAATCCTTCGTTAACTTATTGTGCCTACGCTCTAGATCGTATTTCTCGATATTTCAAAGCAAGATTTTCCGCTTTAATTCGATAGGTAAATCGCTAGTCTTGGGCATAGCTCTTACGGGATTTGGGACATGCAGCTACGTAATTCATCGGTCCGCTATGGTTGGGTCAGTATTGTTTTGCACTGGGGCGTTGCCCTGGTGGTGTTTGGCCTGTTCGCCCTGGGTTTGTGGATGGTCGGTCTCGACTACTACAGCGCCTGGCGCAAAGACGCGCCGGACTTGCACAAGAGCATTGGCATCACGCTGTTCGCCATCATGCTGGTGCGTATTGTCTGGCGCCTGGTAAGCCCACCGCCACCACCGTTGGCCAGCTACAGCCGCATGACCCGCATCGGTGCTGCATTTGGTCACGCGTTCCTTTATCTCGGGCTGTTTGCCGTGATGATCGCCGGTTACCTGATTTCCACCGCAGACGGTGTCGGTATCCCGGTGTTTGGCCTGTTTGAGATTCCTGCCGTGGTTTCCGGGCTACCGGACCAGGCAGATAACGCAGGCCTGGTACACCTGTACCTCGCCTGGGTGTTGGTGGTCTTCGCCGGCTTGCATGGCGTGGCTGCGTTCAAACACCACTTCATTGACCGTGATGCGACCCTGGTTCGTATGCTGGGGCGCAAAGCCTGATGTTCAACCTCGACTCACAAGGAATAGAAAGCATGTTGAAAAAGACCCTCGCCGCTCTGGCAATCGGTACTGCCCTGCTGTCTGCAGGTCAGGTGATGGCAGCTGACTACAAGATCGACAAAGAAGGCCAGCACGCCTTCATCGACTGGAAAATCAGCCACCTGGGCTACAGCTACATTCACGGTACCTTCAAGGATTGGGATGGCACGTTCAGCTGGGATGCCGCCAAGCCGGAAGCCAGCAAAATCGCGGTCGACGTGAAAACCGCCAGCCTGTGGTCCAACCACGCAGAACGTGACAAGCACATCGCCAGCAAAGACTTCCTGGACGTTGCCAAGTTTGCTGACGCCAAGTTCGTCTCCACCGCCGTTAAATCGACCGGCGAAAAAACCGCTGACGTGACCGGTGACCTGACTTTCCACGGCGTGACCAAGCCTGTGACCTTCAAGGCCACTTTCAATGGTGAAGGCAAAGACCCGTGGGGCGGCGAACGTGCTGGCTTCAACGCCAAGACCACCGTCAACCTGAACGACTTCGGCATCAAGGGCCCAGGTCCGTCCTCGCAGACTGTGGACCTGGACATCTCGCTGGAAGGCGTCAAGCAGAAGTAATTTCTGCCTGACAATGCGGACCCTTGTGGGAGCGGGCTTGCTCGCAAAGGCGGAGTGTCAGTTGACACATGTATTGACTGATCACCGCATTTGCGAGCAAGCCCGCTCCCACATTTGATTGTACCGGGTCAAAAAAAATGCCCCGTCTCGAAAGAGACGGGGCATTTTTTATGGGGCTTTAGACTCAGCGGTTACGTGTCAGCAACGCTGGTTTTTCACCACGAGGACGGCCTGGCAACTGATCCAGTTGCTCCGGTGTCGGGAAACGATCTGCCTTCGACTCCTTGTGGATGATCTTCGGCGCCGGGCCACCGCGTGGGTTCTGCACAGCCGGTTCGGACAAGCGAGGCTGGTCATCACGGGCCGGGCGACGGTTGTTGCTGCGCGAATCGTCGCGACGGGCCTGGCCGTCACGAGGTGCGCCATTGCGCGGGCCGTTGCGCTTGGCAGGCGGCGTACCGGTGGTACCGCCGTTGCTGTTGCGTGGACCGTTCTGGCGACCGCCCTGTGGCTGACCGCCACGGGGAGCGCCTGCGCCCTGTGCGGGGGCGCCTGGGCGACGGCCACGGCCTTGGGCCGGTTTGGCCTGTGGCACGTAGTCGACGCGGTTACCGAAGTTATCCACATCGTCGTCAAGGAACTCGTCCGGCGCACGGTCAGCAGCGGCGCGTGGTGGCTGGCTCGGCTGGCGCTGTTCGCGGGCCGGGGTGCCTTCACGGGGCTTCTGCTCGCGGGCTGGGCGTTCGCCACGGCCGCTGGAGGCAGATTTTTCCTTGCCTTTGTCTTTGCCCTTGTCGCGACGACCACCGCCACCACCGCCGCCGTTCGGGCCATCGCCCTTCGGGCCGCGTGGGTTGCGTGGGTTGCGCACGTCCGGCCGCTCACGGGCTTCAGGCTTCTCGGCCTCCACGGCGCTGGCATCGAAGCCCATCAGGTCGCCGTCGGCGATTTTCTGCTTGGTCATGCGCTCGATGCTTTTCAGCAGTTTTTCTTCGTCGGGAGCAACCAGGGAGATGGCCTCACCCGAACGACCGGCACGGCCGGTACGGCCGATACGGTGCACATAGTCTTCATCGACGTTTGGCAGCTCGAAGTTGACCACGTGTGGCAGTTGATCGATATCCAGGCCACGGGCGGCGATATCGGTGGCGACCAGGATGCGTACGGTGCCGGCCTTGAAATCGGCCAGAGCCTTGGTGCGCGCGTTCTGGCTCTTGTTGCCGTGGATGGCGACGGCGGTCAAGCCGTGCTTGTCCAGGTACTCGGCCAGGCGGTTGGCGCCGTGCTTGGTACGGGTGAAGACCAACACCTGTTCCCACGCACCGGCGGTTATCAGGTGGGCCAGCAGCGCACGCTTGTGGCTGGCTGGCAGGCGGAAGACGCGTTGCTCGATGCGCTCGACCGTGGTGTTCGGCGGCGTGACTTCGATGCGTTCCGGGTTGTGCAGCAGCTTGCCGGCCAGGGCGGTGATGTCCTGGGAGAACGTGGCCGAGAACAGCAGGTTCTGACGTTTGGCCGGCAGGCGGGCAAGGACCTTTTTCACGTCATGGACAAAGCCCATGTCGAGCATGCGGTCGGCTTCGTCCAGCACGAGGATCTCTACGTGGGACAAATCGACGCTGCCTTGGCCGCACAGGTCGAGCAAACGACCTGGGCAGGCCACCAGCACGTCTACACCACGGGACATGGCCTGAACCTGTGGGTTCATGCCGACGCCGCCGAAGATGCAGGCACTGACGAACTTCAAGTCGCGGGCATACAGCTTGAAGCTGTCATGCACCTGGGCGGCGAGTTCGCGGGTGGGGGTCAGGACCAGTACGCGGGGTTGGCGCGGGCCGTGACGCTGGGATTTGTCCGGGTGACCATTGGGAAACAACCGCTCCAGAATCGGGAGGGCGAAGCCGCCGGTTTTACCAGTACCTGTCTGAGCCGCAACCATTAGGTCGCGACCTTGCAACACGGCGGGAATGGCCCGCTGTTGCACCGGAGTAGGCTCGGTATAGCCCGCTGCCTCGATGGCGCGGACTAAAGCCTCGGAGAGACCGAGGGAAGCAAAGGACATGAGTAATCCTGTTTTAGTTAGGGCTTGGCCCAAAGGGATAATCTTGCCGGGCGTGAATGACGCTTAGGGGAGCGAAATCCCGTCCGGTCCAGCTGCGTCTGGCGGGCACTCCACCGGCTCGCGCGGGCTGAAAGCTGCGCTGTAGCGGGGTTGGGTGCCTTTTTCAAGACCTCAGCGGCCGGGCGTGAGCCTGGCGGAAAGGCCGGAGTATAACAGAGCAATCACGGCGCGCTGCTTTCCTGCTGCTCAACGGTGCGTCCCGAGCCCGTAATCGCTTGGATTCCGCCATATCTGGCGCTCAAGGTGCTATAGGCCGGTTCTTGTTTGAAGCGTTTGAGCTCGGCGGCAAAGCGTTGTACCAGCAGGTCCATGCCCGCGCCACGACGCACTGCGAGGAACTGTTGCTGACGGCTGACCACGACGGGTGCCTGGCTGACCTTGCCTTCCAGGCCCAGCGCCTTGATCACATGCTGGCCCACTCGGCGGTCAGTGATCACCAGGTCGATGCGCCCCAGCATCAGCTTGCCGAAGTTGGCCTCATGGCTGGGAGCGGGCTCGCGGTTGAACTGGGAGGAGTCAGAGAATTCGGCACCGTACAGATAACCCGGCGACGTCCCAACGGTAAGGCCGCGCAAATCTTCGAGGCCCTGGACGGGGTGTGGATGTTCATTGGCATAGAAGAGTACGAACTCCACTTCCGACAGCGGTTCGCTGGGGTAGAGCAACAACGCGTCGCGTTCATGGCTGTGGAAAATATCCAGGGCCCCGTCGGCATGAGCCTGATCGAGCATGGCCAGGCAGCGCTTCCACGGCAGGAACTGCCATTGCACCTCCACCCCCAGGCGCTGGAATACGATCATTGTGGTTTCGTAGTCCAGTCCCTGCATGCTGCCCTGTTGCTCATACACATAGGGCGCCCAAGGCTCGGTCACAATGCGCAGTTTCTCGCCATAAGCAGCCAGGCTCAGGCAAGTAAAAAGGGCAGCGGTCGCAAGCTTAAGAATGACGGGCATGGCCTGAGATTACGACGCTCCAGCGCTAAAGAGAAGCTCTGGCACACGCATCTGCGGGCGGCGCTATTTTGTGTCTGAAGTCATCAAGTGTTCGTAGATGGCTGCACGCCGTTCGCCGAGAATCACGCGCACGAGGGGGTTGGCGAACCAGTTCTCCAATTGGTGCGCGTCGACCGGGCATTTCTGGCGCTCTTCCTGATTCTGTCGCGCCTTTTCCCACCAAACCGGGCCACATGCCTGATCGAATTCGTTTTCGTGCTCGTAGCAGCCGTACAGAATCTCGCGGATGAATTGTTGCTTGCGCTTGGGCAAGGCCAGCGTGATCAGCTTGTACATCAGGCGTTGCAGGCGCGGTGGACGCGGCAGGTGGGCGGATACCTTGCGTGTGTCGGCCAGTGCCTCGGCGCTGATGGGGGCGGCGGCGTGCTTGATGATCCATGCCTTGACCTTGGCGCGGAACAGCTGTTTGCGGCTCCAGTAGTGGTGGATCAGGTCCGGGCACTGGCGTACGTTGGCCTTGCGGTACGCGGCAACCGACAAGCAGAACTCTTCAAGGGTATAGGCGCCGTGGGCCATCGGAAACAGTTCGTCCATCAGCTCGATCGAGTGATCCAGCAGGTGCGCGTCTTGCCGGGCCAGGCCCATGACGCCGGAGTTGAGCAGGCACATAGTGTCGTCGGCGAGACCTTTATCGGCCAGGTACTTGGCCAGTGCCTCATACAGCACGCTTTCTCGGTTATCGCCGTATTTGGCGTGGAAGGCGTTGCACAGCAAGGTGCCGGGGGCGACGCGCTCGAACAGTGCCATGGGCGAATCGTGGAAGAACGTATCGGTGTCGATCAGCAGTGCGCGTTCCGCGGTTTCGAGGACCTGGCGCAACAGCACATGTTTGGTGCGGAAATGGTAGCCGTGGGGCTCGCTCCAGCGTTTGCGCGTGGCTTCGTCCAGCGTGTAGACCTGTACCGGCAAGCCAAGGTAGGGCGCTGGATTGTCGCTGAACACCTGAATGTCCAGAGGCATGTCCTGAGTGTCGCCCAGATGCGCCAAGGCGCTGGCGATGCTGAATATCGCTTCCTGATGATAGGTCTCGGCGCCGAATACCAGGTAAACCAGCTGTGGGCGGAGAGTCGGGGACGCTGTATTCATTTACTGCTGGCTTCCATTCCGGGGATATTCGAATAAAAAAAGCCCCCGTAAGAACGAGGGCCCGGATGCGTCTTGAACAGACCTCAGCGTGGCAGCTTGAGGTTGTTCCAGATGGCAAGGCTCGGTTCAGCCTGATTCAGGGTATAGAAATGCAGGCCTGGCGCACCACCTTGTAACAATTCTTCACACATTGTGCTGATGACCTGTTCGCCGAATGCCTGGATGCTCAGGACGTCGTCGCCATAGGCTTCCAGTTGTTTGCGCACCCAACGTGGGATCTCGGCACCGCAGGCGTCGGAGAAACGCGCCAGCTTGCTGTAATTGGTGATCGGCATGATGCCTGGCACGATCGGGATGTTCACGCCCATCGCCTGTATGCGCTCGACGAAGTAGAAGTAGCTGTCGGCGTTGAAGAAGTACTGGGTGATCGCGCTGTCGGCGCCGGCGTTGGCCTTGCGCACGAAATTTTGCAGATCGTCTTCGAAATTGCGGGCTTGAGGATGCATCTCCGGGTAAGCCGCTACTTCGATATGGAAATGGTCGCCGGTTTCTTCACGGATGAAGCTCACCAGGTCGTTTGCGTAGCGCAGCTCTCCGCTTGCCATGCCCATGCCGGACGGCAGGTCACCGCGCAGGGCAACGATGCGCTTGATACCGGCTTGCTTGTACTGGGTCAGCAGGCCGCGTAGGTCGTCCTTGCTGTCGCCCACGCACGACAAGTGCGGAGCGGCGGGAACTTTGACTTGGCTTTCCAGCTGCAGCACGGTGTTGATCGTACGATCACGGGTCGAGCCACCGGCACCGTAAGTGCAAGAGAAGAAGTCGGGGTTGTAGCTGGCCAGCTGCGTGGCAGTCGCCATCAGTTTTTCATGCCCAGCATCGGTCTTGGTCGGGAAGAACTCGAAGCTGTAGCGACGGTCTTGGGACATGGAGGATATCTCCAGCTGCAAGTTGCAAGCTTCAAGCTGCAAGAGGGCGGTGCGCCCGGTCTCATAGCTTGGAACTCACAACTCATAGCTGCTTAAAGAGCATTGAAGTAGCAAACCTTCAGCGCAAACGCTTTTTCTTGCCGCTTGTAGCTAAAAGCTTGCAGCTGCTTAGTACCGATAGGCGTGCGGCTTGAACGGACCTTCGACGGTCACACCGATGTAGTCGGCCTGGGTCTTGGTCAGTTGAGTCACCACGCCGCCGAAGCCGCGGACCATTTCCAGGGCCACTTCTTCGTCGAGTTTCTTCGGCAGGACTTCCACGGTCAGACGCTCGGCTTTCTGCGCGGGCGACAGGTCGGCGTACTTCTGGCCGAACAGGAAGATCTGCGCCAGTACCTGGTTGGCGAACGAGCCATCCATGATGCGGCTTGGGTGGCCAGTGGCGTTGCCCAGGTTAACCAGGCGGCCTTCAGCCAGCAGGATCAGGTAATCGTCGTTCTGCGGATCGAAATCACCTGCACCGGTACGGTGAACCTTGTGTACCTGTGGCTTCACTTCTTCCCATGCCCAGTTTTTGCGCATGAAAGCGGTGTCGATTTCATTGTCGAAGTGACCGATGTTGCAGACAACGGCACGCTTCTTCAGCGCCTTGAGCATGTTCGCGTCGCAGACATTCACGTTGCCGGTGGTGGTCACAATCAGGTCGATCTTGCCCAGCAGGGCTTTGTCGATGCTTGCTTCGGTGCCGTCATTGACGCCATCGATGAACGGCGAAACCACTTCGAAACCGTCCATGCAGGCTTGCATGGCGCAGATCGGGTCAACTTCGGAAACCTTGACGATCATGCCTTCCTGGCGCAGGGACTGGGACGAACCCTTACCCACGTCACCGTAGCCGATCACCAGGGCTTGCTTGCCCGACAGCAGGTGGTCGGTGCCGCGCTTGATGGCATCGTTCAGGCTGTGACGGCAGCCGTACTTGTTGTCGTTCTTGCTCTTGGTCACGGAGTCGTTGACGTTGATGGCCGGAATTTTCAGCTCGCCCTTGGCCAGCATGTCCAGCAGGCGGTGTACGCCGGTGGTGGTTTCTTCGGTCACGCCGTGGACGCGGTCGAGGATCTGCGGGTACTTCTTGTGCAGCAGCTCGGTCAGATCGCCGCCGTCGTCGAGGATCATGTTGGCGTCCCATGGCTTGCCATCTTTCAGGATGGTTTGCTCCAGGCACCACTCGTACTCTTCTTCGGTCTCGCCTTTCCAGGCAAATACCGGGATACCGGCAGCAGCGATGGCGGCAGCGGCCTGGTCTTGGGTCGAGAAAATGTTGCAGGACGACCAGCGTACTTCGGCACCCAGGGCAACCAGGGTTTCGATCAGCACGGCGGTCTGGATGGTCATGTGGATGCAGCCGAGGATCCTGGCGCCTTTGAGCGGTTGCTCAGCGGCGTACTTGCGGCGCAGACCCATCAGGGCAGGCATTTCGGATTCGGCGATAAAGGTTTCGCGACGGCCCCAGGCGGCGAGGGACATGTCGGCGACTTTGTAGTCGTTGAAATCTGCAGGCGTGTTTACTGCGCTCATGAAGAGCCTCCATTCGTAGTGTGCGAATGGGCGCCGTTGTGCGTTTAGTATCAGGCCAGATGGACCAGGCCGGACAACGCCCCATCCGAGCCTGACAGGTTGAACCTGCTGCAGCGCCCCTCGGACAGGTGGCGGGAGAACGGTAGTAGCCGTTCTAAATCGGCGGCGATTATAGCTTTCTTTGTCTGGCAAGTGGCAAGTGGCAAGTGGCAAGTGGCAAGTGGCAAGCTACAAGCTACAAGCTACAAGCGGCAAGTTAACAGCGAATCGGCTTTTACTTGCAGCTTGCAGCTTGAAACTTACAGCTGGGGGCGCAACCTTATGGATCACACCCCTCGAACCTGGAACCCCCATGAACTTCCACACCCGCAAATGGGTAAAACCCGAAGACCTCAACCCCAACGGCACCTTGTTCGGCGGCAGCCTGCTGCGCTGGATCGACGAAGAAGCGGCCATCTACGCCATCGTCCAACTGGGTAACCAGCGCGTAGTGACCAAGTACATTTCCGAAATCAACTTCGTCAGCGCCTCGCGCCAGGGCGACATCATCGAACTGGGCATCACCGCCACCGAGTTTGGCCGCACCTCCATTACCCTGACGTGTGAAGTGCGCAACAAAATCACCCGCAAAAGCATCCTCACCGTGGAAAAAATGGTGTTCGTCAACCTGGGCGAGGACGGTTTGCCGGCTCCCCATGGCCGTACCGAGATCAGATACGTGAAGGATCAGTTCAAGGATGACAGCCTTCCCGAGTAATCCTGCGCTCGGCCAGTGAACGCTCTTGATGGGCGACAGGTCGTACTTGAACAACACCCTGTTCAGGTACGCCCATGGCCACGCAAGAAGACGGCAAGACCCCCAACCTATCGCAGGAAGAACAGCAGGATGTCGACAAGAACCAGCCGCCCCGCGCGGCGGTTCTGCATGAAATCATCCGTACCCAGGGCGACCAGGAGCTGGAGCGCAATGTGGCGGCATTGTGGTGGTCGGCGCTGGCCGCAGGCCTGACCATGGGCCTGTCGCTGATGGGCATGGGGTTGCTTAACTCGCGCCTGCCGGATGGCGAGGCGTTCAAGGTCATTGCCAGTTTCGGTTATTGCGCGGGCTTCCTCGCGGTGATCCTCGCGCGCCAGCAACTGTTCACTGAGAACACCCTGACCGCCGTGCTGCCGGTGATGAGCAAGCCGACCCTGGCCAATGCCGGGCGCCTGCTGCGGCTGTGGACGGTGGTGCTGGTGGGTAACCTGTGCGGCACCTTGCTGGTGGCCTATGTGATGCTGCACTTGCCGATCTTTGATACCAAAACCGATCTGGCCTTTCTCGAGATCGGCCGCAAGGTCATGGAAAACGATCCCGGCCAGATGTTCGCCAAAGGCATCGTTTCCGGCTGGATGATCGCCACCATGGTGTGGATGATCCCGTCGATGGAAAGCGCCAAGCTGTGGATCATCATCCTGATCACCTACTTGATGGCGCTGGGGGACTTCACCCACATCGTCGTCGGCTCGGCGGAAGTGTCTTATCTGGTCTTTGCCGGTGAATTGCCGTGGAAGGATTTCTGGTTAGTGTTCGCTGGACCAACCCTGGCGGGCAATATCATCGGTGGCAGTTTTATCTTTGCGCTGATCAGTCACGCGCAAATTCGCAGTGAAAGCAGCCTGCCTGGGAATAAGGCTGCAGACCCGAGGCATCCGCGGCAGATCAAGAAAGATCAGTGAGCGCCAGGCGCGTTCTGGGGTTCGTCCCGAGTCACGCGCTTGACCAGCTTGCCGATGCTCAAACCCTGCAACAAGATCGACGACAGCACCACGATGTAGGTGATGCTCAGCAGCAGGTCACGCTCCGGGCCCAGCGGCAGGGCCAATGCCAGTGCCACCGAAACCCCACCGCGCAAACCTCCCCAGGTCAGGATGCGAATGGTGCCGCGTGGCACCGTGCGCCAGCGACGCAGCAGCAGGATGGCCGGGGCGACTGTCAGCAGGCGCGACAGCAGGATTGCCACTGCCAGCAAACTGGCTGCAAAAACATGCAGCCAGTTGAATGGCAATAGCAGCAATTCCATGCCGATCAATGCGAACAGTAGCGCGTTGAGCATGTCATCGAGCAGCTCCCAGAAGCCGTCGAGGTAGCGACGGGTCATGTCGTTCATTGCCAGCTTGCGCCCGAGGTTGCCGATGATCAGGCCCGCAACCACCATGGCAATCGGTGCGGAGACGTGCAACTCGGTGGCCATTGCCGAGCCGCCGATCACCAGGGCGAGGGTCAGCATCACCTCAATCTGGTGCTGCTCGATGCTCTTGATCATCAGGTACACCAGGTAGCCGATCAGGCCACCGAACACCACGCCGCCAATAGCTTCGTGGGCAAACAGCATCGCCGTTGCGCCTACGGTGGGTGTTTCGCCCAACTGTGCGATGCCCAGTAATACGGTGAAAACCACCACCGCCGTGCCGTCGTTGAACAGTGACTCGCCGACGATGGTGGTTTTCAGCGGTTTCGAGGCATTGGCGGTACGCAACACACCCAGTACGGCAATCGGGTCGGTGGGGGAAATCAGCGCGCCGAACAGCAGGCAGTAGAGGAAACTCACGTGCCAGCCAAACAGGGCGAAGATGTAGTACGCCAGGCTGCCGATCACCAAGGTGGCGATTAGCACGCCAAAGGTCGCCAGCAGGCCGATGGGCCAGCGATAGCTGCGCAGATCATTCAGATTCACGTGCAAGGCGCCGGCAAACAGCAGGAACGAGAGCATCCAGTTCATCAGCAAGTCGCCGAAGTCGATCTGGCCGATCAGTTGCTGGATGCGTTCTTCCAGGCCTGGATAGCCAAGAAAACTCAAGCCTTGCAGGATCAATGAAAACACCAGCGCCGTGACCATCACACCGATGGTGGGTGGCAGGCCGATAAAGCGGAAGTTCACATAGGTTAGCAGTGTGGTGAGGCAAATGAAGGCGGCGACAAGTTCAAGCATCCGGGGTCCTTGGAAGTTGGTGCAAGTGCATTGATGGGGGATGGACCGCAACCGCGGCGCGATGTTGCAGGTCTGGGGGAAAAACACCGGTAGAACCTTTCCAGTCTCGGCGGCTCATAGCGGTGGGTGCGGTTTTAAATATTTAGTGCTAAAACTCTAATTTTAGCCTTCAAACAAAAAAGGAATCAGTGATGACGGTGGCCTTCTGGTGTGTATTGATCGCAATTTTCCTGCCTTACCTGTGCACGGGAGTGGCCAAATTCAGTGGCGGCAAGTTCGGGCCACGGCAGAACCACGACCCTCGCGCATTCCTGGACACCCTCGAAGGGTTTGCCAAGCGTGCCCACAGTGCCCAGCTCAACAGCTTTGAAGTCACGCCAGCGTTTGCGGCGGCAGTGATCATCGCGCACCTGGCCGGTACGGCTGAATTGGTGACCATAAACGTGCTAGCGGTGCTGTTTATCACCAGCCGCCTGCTGTACATCATCTGCTACCTGGCGGATTGGGCAATGCTGCGCTCGCTGGTGTGGTTTGTAGGGATGGCGCTGATTGCGAGTTTCTTCTTCGTCTCGATCTGACGTTTAATGCAAACCCCGTATGGGAACTGGATTTTGTGGTGAGCGGGTTTGCCCACTCACCACAATGAACCGAATGTGGCAGCGCGTTTTCAGGTTCCGGCAGGTGCATCCGGCACCTGCGGCAACGCTGCACCCTTCGGCCACAACATCCAGATCTGACCCTGCTGCTTCATATTCCCTGCCAGCTCACCCGCTGCATCGCCGGTGCCCCAAAACAGATCCGCACGCACTTCGCCGGTGATTGCGCCACCGGTGTCCTGCGCGGCGACGGGTCTTGTGATCGGCGACCCATCCGGCTTGGTGGTCGACAGCCACAACAGGCTGCCCAACGGAATCACCTTGCGATCCACTGCCACGCTATAGCCGGCCGTCAATGGCACGTTCAGCGAGCCGCGTGGCCCTTCGTTGCTGTCGGGGCGTGCGCTGAAAAACACATAGCTCGGGTTGCTCGCCAGCAGTTCTGGAATGCGCTGCGGATGCGCCTTGGCCCAGGCACTGATGGCACCCATGGTCACCTCTTCTTTCTTCAACTCGCCTTGCTCCACCAGCCAGCGGCCGATCGGGCGGTAGGGGTAACCATTCTGGTCGCCATAGCCGACGCGCAGTTGGCGCCCTGTGGCCAGTTGAATCCGCCCCGAGCCCTGGATTTGCAGGAATTGCAGGTCCATCGGGTTGGTCAGCCAGGCAATCGGTTTGGCCGTGGAGCCCTGGCCGTTGATGGTGCTGGCATCGTCGTAGGGCTTGAGCACACGGCCTTCCAGGCGACCGCGCAGGCGCTTGCCCTTGAGTTCTGGGTAGATGCTTTCCAGGTTGACGATGATCATGTCGTCCGGCACGCCGTACACCGGCACGTTGGCCTTGGCGGTCTTGGTCAGGCTGCCGGGGTAGACCGGTTCGTAGTAACCGGTGATCAAACCGTTCGGGGTATTGTCGGCCGAGCGCAGGCCGAACACATCCAGGCGCTCCTTCAGAAACCCGCGCACCGCCACGGCGTTGCTCGGCACCGTGGCGGCTGCCGCACAGGTTGCGCCCCACACTGGGTCGGCCTTGAGGCGTTGACAGGCGCTGCGCCAGGATTCAAAGCCGGCCAGCAGGTCGCTGTCGGACACTGCCGGCAGGGCTTCCCACGGTGCGCTGACATAGGTGGCGACAGCATGAGGTTTTGAAGTTTCATCTTTGGCTGTTTCTTTGCCCACGTCGCAGCCGGCCAGCAGCGCAATCATTGGCAGAGCCCACGCCAGGCGGCGGCTCCAGAGGTTTGAGGTGACGTTCATACAAGCAGTTCCTGAAGTGATTGCCTGCGGTGCGGCGCTGCGGGCAACCCTTATTAATAATAGGGCTATTGGTCTTTGCGGGCGGGGCGAGGATACTGGCCGCCGTTTCCCGTGACCTCGATGCCAACATGACTTTGAAAAGACTGACCGTTGTACTGCTGGCCTGCCTGACACTGTCCGCCTGTGGCGGTGTTGATCCGAATTCGCCGCTGGGCCAGCGCAAGGCGATCTTCAAGCAGATGCTCAAGACGGGCGAAGACCTGGGCGGCATGCTCCGTGGGCGCATCCCGTTCGACGGCACAAAATTCGCTGAAGGCGCGGTCAAGCTGGATGCGTTGTCCCATGAACCATGGAAGCATTTCCCGAGCGTGCGTGAACAAGATCACACCAGCGCCAAGGATGATGTCTGGCACAAACAGGCGCAATTCCAGCAATTGGCGCGCGACCTGGAAGCAGCCACCGGTGAGTTGGTGACCGCCAGCCAAGTTCAACCTTACAAGGCCAGCAATCTGGGGCCTGCGGTGCAGAAAGTCGAAGATGCCTGCAGCGCCTGCCATAAACAGTTCCGCGACCATTGACCGGTTTTACTGGTCGAGTTCTTCTACCGCGTCCTGTAGTTCTTTACGGGATTCGGCGAGTTTGTCCTTACGTTTGTTGATCTTGTCCGCGTCACCTTTTTTCATGGCCTTGTCGAGGTCGGCCTGACGGCGGCTGACTTCGTGCTTAGCGTCGAGCACTTTATTTTCTCGCTCCTTCTTCAAGGACGCGTCGGTGCAGTTGGCGGTGACTTCACTCAGGGCTTTTTCCAGGCCAGCTTGTTGCGCACTGTTGCCATGGGCCTTGGCTTGTTCGATCTGGGTGCTGATGGCTTGGCGCTTGGCGGCGCAGCCGGTGAGCTGAGTGGTTTCTTCGGCGGCCAGCAAGGGCGTGGCCATGAAGCTTGCGACGGTCAGTAACGCAAAAGGGGCGAGAAAATTCATATGGGGCTCCAAAGTCGCAATCTGATGGCGGGGATAGCGGGGTTCAAAACCCTTCAATACCCGCCACGCGTAATGTGTCAGCCAAGGCCTGTACGTGCGGGTCGCGAAAAAAGGCGCTCAGTTGCGCCGCGCGGCCCGGGCCGATGCCGTCGATGGCCTGCCAGGCTTGGGTGTCTCTGGCGACCAGCGTTTGCCAGTCGCTTTCCAGGTTGTTACGTGCCGAAGGCGGTACACCCAGGGCTTTGAGCCATTGTGTGAAGGGCCGTTGCCGCGCGCTGTGAAGGCTTTCGAGTATTCGCGCACGGCTGCGATCTCCGAAGCCATCAATGTTAGCAAGCTCTTCTGCATCCAGGGTTAACCAATCGAGTAAGCCTGCGATTAGACCGGCCTGGATCAATACGTTCCAGGTCTCGCCACCTATGTGTGGCAAGGCGAGTCCCTGATTGCTGCTCAGCCAGGTGAGACGCGCCAGCAACTGTTCCTCGCAACCGGGGTCCAGTTGCCAGCAACTCAATGCATGGAATTTTCCAGGATCTGGCACTGACAGGTCCTCTCTTGTGGTGCTGCGCAGGATCACTTCATCCAATCGAGGGATCACCTGGCCCGCCAGGCTGATGGAGACCTGGTCGCCAGGACGGATGTCCAGTGCTTGCCAGCGTTTCAATGAGCCGACGCTCACCCGGCTGATCTGCCGGTCATCCAGTCGTATCGGCTCCAGTTCCAGCAAAGGCGTGATGCGCCCGGTGCGCCCGATCTTGAATTGTACGTTGCGCACCAGCGCAAGGGCCTTGGTCACCGGGTATTTCCAGGCGATTGCCCAATAGGGTGCAGTGACATGCCAACGTTCGGCGGGGGGGCGTTGCGCCTGGTGCAGTACCACCCCATCGCTGGCAAACGGTAATGGATGGTTGTACCAGTAGGCTCGCCAGTGTGTGGCCTCTATGCTGTTGTTGATGGGCTGGGTATAGCGCTGAGTATCCGTGAATCCCCAGTGTGCCAGGTTGGCCAGGTGTTCGTTAAACGCTGCTGGCCCCGCTGGCCAGGCCCAGACGAACAGGCCAATGCCGGCGGCATCGGTGTCATTCAAGTGCTTGCGATTCATCAGCCCGGCCACCTTGCTGCGGGCGCCGAGCCCTCCGCTGATTGATTGCACGTGATCGGCGAGGCGCCAATAGAGTTCGCCTTGCAGCACCAGGTCGATGGGGTCGGGCAACTGCTGGACTATGCCGGGGATTTTGCGCGCGGAGGCGGACCAGTCGTGGCCCATTACGCCATCGCCTCGACTGATGACCTGGCTCAAGCGCCCTTGGCGATACACCAGCGTCACCGCAACCCCATCCACTTTGGGTTGGATCCAGACATCCTGGCGTGTCTCCAGCCAGGCGCCGATTGCCTTTTCGTCCAGCAGTTTCTCCAGACCGGTATGAGCAAACGGATGAGGCAAGATGCCGCGTGAGCTTGCCAGTGGGTTGTCGGACGCCGTTGTGGGTGTGGGTGCGCAGCGGCGCCACTGAGCCAGACGCTGGCGCGCCTGGTCGTAGAGTTCATCGCTCACAGGGGAGTGGCCAAGCCTGTGGTAACTGTCGTCCCACTGGGCAATCTGTGTGGCCAGTGTGCTGACCTGTGTTCGGGCTTGATCGGGGCAATCGTCAGCCCACACCCAGGCAGGTAAGACGCTGAGTAAAAGGACAAGCAGCACGCGCATCATGAGCATCCTTGCTCGGAAGGGGCGCCCAGCCTAAAGGATTCACACGTGTCTAGTCCTGAAATAGGTTTACACCTGTTTCAGTCTCAAAACGCTCGATGCACCGCATCGGGCGTTTTGTATTTCAGGGACATGTGTGGCCTTTCCCCGTTGTAGATCAGCACCGACTCACCCACCATCTTCACTGCATCCGCCAGATTTTTAGGGCGATACAGCAGAAACTCGGTCTTCAAAATGCCGTTTATCCGTTCCGCCAGAGCATTCTGGTAGCAGTCATAGCCGTCGGTCATCGAGCATCTGATGCCATGACTGGCGTGCAAGCGCTGATAAAGCTCAGAGCAGTATTGGGCTCCGCGGTCTGAATGATGGATTAGTGGAAGCGTGGTTTGGCGTTCACCAACTGCCTTTTCCATCGCTTTGATCACCGACTCGGTATGCAAACTCGCATGCACATGATGGCCTACGATCTTGCGCGAGTAAGCGTCTGTCACCAGGCTCACATAAGCCACGCTTTCCTGTGTCGGCAGGTAGGTTATGTCTGCAACCCACACCTGCTCTGGTCTGTTGGGTACGATCTGCTTCTGGCCCGCTTTGAGCAGGTTAGGATGGCGGCGAAAGCGGTGATGGCTGTCCGTCGTTTTGTGGTAAGCCCGTTTGCGCACAACCAGTTCTCGAGCGTTGCGCAGGATGCTGAACAGGCGGTCTCTGCCGACCTGCACTGATGCGCCAAATTCGACGCTCATCAGGTAATGCAGCTTGCGCGTGCCGATCCGTGGCTGGCGTCGGCGCTTTTCAAGAACAAAGTCCATCACCTCTTGATCTTGGCGAGCCCTCGCGTCGAAAGCCCGATTTCGTTGGTAATATGCTTGGCGCGAAATGCCCATGAACAGGCAAGCCCTGGTGATGCTCAGGTCTTGGATTTGCCCTTGCGAGAGGACTTGCCGGGTCGCTTTTTTACGACAGAAACACCGTAGTCATTCTTCAGAACATTCACGACGGCTTCGAAGAACTGCGCTTTCTGGTTGCTTAGCGCCAACTGCTCTTCGAGCTCTTTGATCCGCTGCTCGGGTGTTAGCGGGAGGGGTGGCTCAGTCATGGACCTGCTCCTCGGTTCTCGAATTGAGGCGCCCTGACTCCAGTCCTGCCGGCCGTGCTTGCGCAGCCAGACCAGTACCGTGGACCGGCCCTGAATGCCGTAGCGCCGTTGAGCCTCTTTATAACTCAACTCGCCCTTTTCGACCTGGTCTACGACCGATAATTTAAAGGCTAGCGTGTAGTCACGCTGGCTTCGCCTTTTGCCCGCATCCATTGGCTCCTCCTGAAGATAGGTCAGAAGGTGTAAACCTTATTCAGGACGGGACAACGGCCACAAAAAAGCCCCGACAGTGCGAGGCTTTTTACGAGGTGTTTCTACTTACCTGAACAGACCGCCCAAGGCCTTCACGGTGTCGTGCTTGTCGGCCTTGGCCTCCTGCGTTTGCTGCTTGGCGTCGGCCTTGGCCTGGGTTTCAGCGATTTTGTTGCAACCTTTGTTGATCTGGTCTTGCGCGGCTTTGAAGGCCTTCACTTTCAAGGTGTCCTTCTGGGCTTCAGCGGCATCGATCTTGGCTTGCAAGTCGTTGGCTTGCTTCTGGCAATCGCCGGAGTTACCACCACCCAGTTGAGAACTCAGGGCGCCACTCAGAGCGCTCAGGTCGGCGGCGTTTACCGACAGGGCGAACAGGCTGAGCAGAAGGGCCGCAGGGGCAAGCGTGGAAATGCGCATGAAAACCTCAATGTTCGATTGCCTGCGCGCTTATGAGTCTCGGGCTGGCGCAGGGCAATATCCAAATAAGATGAAGGGCCCGAGAGGGCGCGGATTCTAGAGGGCCACCATTGGGCCTGCAAGGGTTGGATCCAAAAAAACGTGAAGTTCATCGCGCAAACCGCTACGCAATAAAAAGCCCCGCCGGGCGAACCCGGCAGGGCTTTTGTGCACCGAGTGCGATTACAGGCCGGCGGCAGTCCGCAGGTCGTTGGCGCGGTCGGTTTTTTCCCAGGTGAAGGTGGTGAAGGTGTCGTCGCCAACGGTCTTCTGCGCTGGGGTACGACCGAAGTGGCCGTAGGCTGCGGTTTCCTGGTACATCGGGTGCAGCAGGTCGAGCATGGTGGTGATCGCGTAAGGGCGCAGGTCGAAGATCTCACGCACCAGTTTTACGATCTTGTCATCGCTGATCTTGCCGGTGCCGAAGGTATTCAGTGAGATCGACGTAGGCTGGGCCACACCAATGGCGTAGGAAACCTGAATCTCGCAACGCTCGGCCAGGCCGGCGGCGACGATGTTCTTGGCCACGTAACGACCGGCGTAGGCCGCCGAGCGGTCAACCTTGGATGGATCTTTACCGGAGAACGCGCCGCCGCCGTGACGGGCCATGCCGCCGTAGCTGTCGACGATGATCTTGCGGCCGGTCAGGCCGCAGTCACCCACCGGGCCGCCAATGATGAACTGGCCCGTCGGGTTGATGTGGAACTGAGTGTCTCTGCTCAGCAGTTCGGCCGGCAACACGTGCTTGACGATCAGCTCCATCACGCCTTCGCGCAGGTCGGCGTAGGATACGTCCGGGTTGTGTTGGGTCGACAGCACGACCGCGTCGATACCCACCACCTTGCCGCCTTCATAACGACAGGTCACCTGGGACTTGGCGTCCGGACGCAGCCACGGCAACAGGCCGGATTTACGGGCTTCGGCCTGGCGCTGTACCAACTGGTGCGAAAAGGTGATGGGAGCAGGCATCAGCACGTCGGTTTCGTTGCTGGCATAACCGAACATCAGGCCTTGGTCGCCTGCGCCTTGATCTTCAGGCTTGGCACGGTCGACACCCTGGTTGATATCCGGTGACTGCTTGCCGATGATGTTCATCACCCCGCAGGTCGCGCCGTCGAAACCGACGTCGGAGCTGTTGTAGCCAATGTCGGTGATCACGTCACGCACCAGCTGCTCCAGGTCAACCCAGGCGGAAGTGGTCACCTCGCCGGCGATGATCGCTACGCCGGTTTTCACCAGGGTCTCGCACGCCACACGGGCGAACTTGTCTTCAGCAATGATGGCGTCCAGCACCGCGTCAGAAATCTGGTCGGCGATTTTGTCCGGATGCCCTTCAGACACGGACTCGGAGGTGAAAAGGGAGTATTCGCTCATCTCGATGTTTTCCTGATATTTACCGATGGTGAGTGTCGCCAGCCGGTCGCTGAAAATGGCGGACCTGGATCTGGAAACCATTACGTAAACCTACATAGAGGCTTTCCCCGGGAACGAGTCCCGCAGCGGTGGCCCAACGGGCCAGATCATCCTGTTCAAAACCCAACCAGAGATCACCGCAGGCCTCCCTGGCCCAATTCTGGTTGTGGCTGCATAAATCCGTAACCAGCAGGCTACCGCCGGGGTGCAGCAGCCCGGCCATTTGCTTGAGGGCGTCGGCGGGGGCGGCGAAATGGTGCAGCACCATATTCAACACCACGCAGTCGGCCTTGATCATCGCGCTATTCAATGCGTCCGCCAGTTGCAGGCTGACGTTGCCCAGCGACTCGCGCTCGCAAAGCTGGCGCGCCAGTTCCAGCATCGCCGGGCTGTTGTCCAAGGCTGTGACTTGCTGAAAACGCCGCGCCAGCTCCGGCAGGAAACCGCCATCGCCGGGGCCGACTTCCAGTGCCGTGGCCTCTTCACTGAAGCTCAGCTTGTCGAGCAACGCCAATACGCTGTCGCGGTATTGGGCAAGGCCGGCAATCAGGTCTTGCTGGGCGCGAAACTTCTCGGCAACCCGTGCGAAAAAATCTTGGCTCGCGGCAGCGCGTTGTCCATGAACCTGGCTGATGCGCGACTGCACGTCGCCTGGCAGGCTCAGGTTGTCCACTTCTTCGAGCAAGGCCGTGTGCAGCTTGCCGCCGAGCAGTTCGGTATGGGGCAGGGCGCGGCGGTAGAAAATCGCATTGCCTTCACGGCGGGTGGCCACCAGGTCGGCCTGGGCGAGCACCTTCAAATGGTGGCTCATCCCGGACTGGCCGATGGCGAAGATCTGTGCCAGTTCCAGTACGCCGAAGGAGTCGTTGGCCAATGCGCGCAACACGTTCAGACGCAACGGATCGCCAGCGGCCTTGCATAAGGCTGCCAGTTCATCGCCGTCGTCGGGGCGCAGTGAGGGCATGGGTAGGTTCATAAGGCCAGCAGTCTAGTGACGGGTAAGGTGTATCGCAAGGTCAATATCAAAAAGTTTTGATATTGATCGATAAGTGGCGGTTATAAGCCGCAGCCATAACCTTCAGACGAACCCGTAACCGGTTTCTGCAAAGGATCCACAGGAAAAACACCCACAAGTGACTATCTGTCATTGCCCGCAGGCGGTGGCTGAGGGAAAATGCCGGTCCTTTTTTCCGTTTCTTTTCAGCAGACCCCAGGAGATCAGCGATGCCCAGCCGTCGTGAGCGTGCCAACGCCATTCGTGCCCTCAGCATGGATGCCGTGCAAAAAGCCAACAGCGGCCATCCCGGTGCCCCAATGGGCATGGCGGATATCGCCGAGGTACTTTGGCGTGACTACCTGAAACACAACCCGAGCAATCCGTCGTTCGCCGACCGTGACCGCTTCGTGCTGTCCAACGGCCACGGCTCGATGCTGATCTACTCGCTGCTGCACCTGACCGGCTACGATGTCACCATCGATGACCTCAAGAGCTTCCGCCAATTGCACAGCCGCACGCCGGGTCACCCGGAATTCGGCTACACCCCAGGCGTCGAGACCACCACCGGTCCCCTGGGCCAAGGCCTGGCCAACGCCGTTGGCTTCGCGCTGGCTGAAAAAGTCCTGGGCGCACAATTCAACCGCCCGGGCCACGATATCGTCGATCACCACACCTATGTGTTCCTGGGCGATGGCTGCATGATGGAAGGCATCTCCCACGAAGTCGCCTCCCTGGCCGGTACCTTGGGCCTGGGCAAGCTGATCGCGTTCTACGATGACAATGGCATCTCCATCGACGGCGAAGTCGAAGGCTGGTTCACCGATGACACCCCCAAGCGCTTCGAAGCCTACAACTGGCAGGTGATCCGCAACGTTGACGGCCACGATCCGGAAGAGATCAAGACCGCCATCGACACCGCTCGCAAGAGCGCGCAGCCGACCTTGATCTGCTGCAAGACCACCATTGGTTTCGGTTCGCCGAACAAGCAGGGCAAGGAAGACTGCCACGGCGCCCCACTGGGTGACGCGGAAATCGCCCTGACCCGTGAAGCCCTGAAGTGGAACCACGGCCCGTTCCAAATCCCGGCCGACATCTACGCCGAATGGGATGCCAAGGAAAAAGGCCTGGCTGCCGAAGCCGAGTGGGACCAGCGTTTCGCGGCCTACTCCGCCGAATTTCCTGAGCTGGCCAATGAGCTGGTCCGCCGCCTCGCCGGCGACCTGCCGGCCGACTTCTCGGAAAAAGCCTCGGCCTATATCGCCGAAGTTGCGGCCAAGGGCGAGACCATCGCCAGCCGTAAAGCCAGCCAGAACACCCTGAACGCCTTTGGCCCATTGCTGCCTGAGATCCTCGGCGGTTCGGCTGACCTGGCCGGTTCCAACCTGACTCTGTGGAAAGGTTGCAAAGGTGTTTCGGCGGAAGACGCCAGCGGCAACTACATGTACTACGGTGTCCGTGAGTTCGGCATGAGCGCGATCATGAACGGCGTGTCTCTGCACGGCGGCCTGGTGCCTTACGGCGCAACCTTCCTGATGTTCATGGAATACGCCCGCAACGCCGTGCGCATGGCCGCACTGATGAAGAAGCGCGTGATCCACGTGTACACCCACGACTCCATCGGCCTCGGCGAAGATGGCCCGACGCACCAGCCGGTCGAGCAACTGACCAGCCTGCGTACCACGCCAAACCTGGATTGCTGGCGCCCAGCCGACGCGGTGGAATCCGCCGTGGCTTGGAAGCACGCTATCGAGCGTAAGGACGGCCCTTCGGCGCTGATCTTCTCGCGTCAGAACCTGCAGCACCAAGTGCGTACCGACGCCCAGATCGCCGACATCAGCCGTGGCGGCTACGTGCTCAAGGACTGTATCGGCGAGCCGGAGTTGATCCTGATCTCCACTGGTTCCGAGGTGGGCCTGACCGTCCAGGCGTACGACAAGCTGACCGCCCAGGGCCGCAACGTACGCGTTGTGTCCATGCCGTGCACCAGCGTGTTCGAAGCCCAGGACGCCGGCTACAAGCAATCGGTGCTGCCGTTGCAGGTCAGCGCACGTATCGCTATCGAGGCGGCACACGCCGACTATTGGTACAAGTACGTGGGCCTGGAAGGTCGCGTAATCGGCATGACCACCTACGGTGAGTCGGCGCCGGCGCCGGCGTTGTTCGAAGAGTTCGGTTTCACCCTGGAAAACATCCTGGGTCAGGCTGAAGAGCTGCTGGAAGACTAAGGCTGTAGATTGAGGTGGCTGTACTGGCCTCTTCGCGAGCAAGCCCGCTCCCACATTGGAATGCAATCTGATGTGGGAGCGGGCTTGCTCGCGAAGGCGATGGCACATTCACCCCATTACCCAAGGTAATCGAGAACCCCATGCCTCAACCGCGTCCCTACAAAGTTGCACTCAACGGCTACGGCCGCATTGGTCGTTGCGTCTTGCGTGCTCTGTTCGAGCGAGGGGCGGCGGCCGGGTTCGAAATTGTTGCGATCAACGATCTGGCTGACATGGCCAGCATCGAATACCTGACACGCTTTGACTCCACCCACGGCCGCTTCCCTGGAGAAGTGCGGGTCGAAGGCGATTGTCTGCACATTAATGGCAACTGCGTGCAGGTCTTGCGCAGTGCCACCCCCGAAGGCATCGACTGGAAAGCACTGGGCGTCGACCTGGTGCTGGAGTGTTCCGGTGTCTACCACACCCGTGCCGATGGCCAGCGTTTCCTCGACGCCGGCGCACCACGTGTGCTGTTTTCCCAGCCGATGGCCAGCGAGGCGGATGTCGACGCCACCATCGTCTATGGCATCAACCAGGATTGCCTGACCGGCGATGAGCTGCTGGTGTCCAACGCTTCCTGCACCACCAATTGCAGCGTGCCGCTGTTGCACCTGCTGGATCAGGCGATTGGCCTGGACTACGTGTCGATCACCACGATTCACTCGGCGATGAACGACCAGCCGGTGATCGACGCCTATCATCACGAAGATCTGCGCCGTACCCGCTCGGCGTTTCAGTCCGTGATTCCGGTCTCCACGGGCCTGGCACGGGGTATCGAGCGACTGTTGCCGGAACTTGCCGGGCGAATCCAGGCCAAAGCCGTACGGGTACCGACGGTGAACGTGTCCTGCCTGGACATCACCATGCAAACCGTCAGCGACACCGATGCGACGGAGGTCAACCAGATCCTGCGCGACGCCGCCACCAGCGGCCCGCTCAAAGGCCTGCTGGCCTACACCGAGTTGCCGCACGCCAGTTGTGATTTCAACCATGACCCGCATTCGGCGATTGTCGATGCCAGCCAGACCCGCGTTTCCGGCCCGAGGCTGGTGAACATCCTGGCCTGGTTCGACAACGAATGGGGCTTTGCCAACCGAATGCTGGATGTTGCGGAACATTATCTGCACATCGCCTCTAAACAACCTCAACAGTAATTCAGGAACTGCGACCCATGACCGTGTTGAAGATGACCGACCTCGATCTGCAAGGTAAGCGCGTACTGATCCGCGAAGACCTCAACGTCCCAGTCAAGGACGGTGTTGTCACCAGCGATGCGCGAATCCTGGCCTCGCTGCCGACCATCAAGCTGGCCCTGGAAAAAGGCGCAGCCGTGATGGTCTGCTCCCACCTGGGTCGTCCGACCGAAGGTGAGTTCTCCGCCGAAAACAGCCTCAAGCCTGTCGCCGATTACCTCAGCAACGCCCTGGGCCGTGACGTACCGCTGGTGGCTGACTACCTGGGCGGCGTTGACGTTAAAGCTGGCGACATCGTGCTGTTTGAAAACGTGCGCTTCAACAAGGGCGAGAAAAAGAACAGCGACGAACTGGCCCAGCAATACGCTGCGCTGTGCGATGTGTTCGTGATGGACGCCTTCGGCACCGCTCACCGCGCAGAAGGCTCCACCCATGGCGTGGCCAAGTTCGCCAAGGTTGCCGCTGCTGGCCCGTTGCTGGCCGCTGAACTGGACGCACTGGGCAAGGCGCTGGGTGCTCCAGCCCAACCGATGGCGGCCATCGTTGCCGGTTCCAAGGTGTCCACCAAGTTGGACGTGCTGAACAGCCTGAGCCAGATCTGCAATCAACTGATCGTTGGCGGCGGTATTGCCAATACCTTCCTGGCCGCTGCCGGTCACCCGGTGGGCAAGTCCCTGTACGAGCCGGACCTGCTCGATACCGCCCGCGCCATCGCTGCCAAAGTCAGCGTGCCATTACCGGTAGACGTAGTCGTCGCGAAGGAATTTGCCGAAAGCGCCGAAGCCACCGTCAAGCTGATCGCTGATGTGGCCGCCGACGACATGATCCTGGATATCGGCCCGCAAACCGCAGCCAACTTTGCCGAACTGCTGAAAGCCTCCCAGACCATCTTGTGGAACGGTCCGGTGGGTGTGTTCGAATTCGACCAGTTCGGCAACGGCACCAAAGTGCTGGCCAAGGCCATCGCTGAAAGCTCGGCTTTCTCCATCGCGGGCGGCGGCGACACCCTGGCGGCCATCGATAAATATGGCGTTGCTGACCAGATCTCCTACATTTCTACCGGTGGCGGCGCGTTCCTGGAGTTCGTCGAAGGTAAAGTACTGCCCGCTGTTGAAGTGTTGGAAACCCGAGCCAAAGGTTGAGGCTCGTGATCCGGAAAAGGAGTGTTCCCATGATCAAGTCGTTGGCATTGTTTATCGCAGCGGGCCTGTTGACCGGCTGCGGCAGCACGCCAAACGCAGAGCCGGACGCTGGAAAGCCTGCGGCGCAGCAGAAAAAAAGCTGCTACCAGGCCGACTGGCAAGCCGAGACCATGCCGGTGATCAACAAGCGCATCGGCAACGAACGGCTGGAGAAATACGACGCCGCGCCCAACGGTCAGGAACAGGGTTGCCCTTGACGGGTCTGATCAACTGGCGGCCATCGGTCGCCTCACGAGGATTGGCAATGAAAGGCGTTTTCGCCCTGGTAGCCCTGGCCCTGTTGGCCGGCTGCAGCAGCATGAACATGTTCAGCAACAAGGCAGAAACTGCCGACAAGTGGACCACGTGGACCTGCGACAGCAAAGCCGAGGTGAACTGGCGCTTTGCTAATCAGGCCAAATCCGAGGTGGATGTCCGTTTGGGCGGTTCCGATCAGGTTTATCGCCTCAAGCAGGACGTTGCCGCCTCGGGCGTGCTGTACAGCGACGGCCAATTGGCGTTTCACACAAAAGGTGAGGAAGGCCTGATTTACTGGGTCGCCACCGATGATTTGATCGGGCGCGGCTGCAAAGCGCGGTAAGCCTGACAGAAATAACGATTCAGCAGGCCAGGTATTGAAAGCCTGACCTGCAATAACTTGAATAGCAGCCGCCGCTACGGCAGGCTTGCACGATTAACGACCCTCGACCGGGAGAGACAACACAATGGCACTTATCAGCATGCGTCAAATGCTGGACCACGCAGCCGAGTTTGGCTACGGCGTCCCAGCCTTTAACGTCAACAACCTTGAGCAGATGCGCGCCATCATGGAAGCCGCTGACAAGACCGACTCCCCCGTGATCGTCCAGGCTTCGGCCGGTGCCCGCAAATACGCCGGTGCGCCGTTCCTGCGTCACCTGATCCTTGCCGCGATCGAAGAATTCCCGCATATCCCGGTGTGCATGCACCAGGACCACGGCACCAGCCCGGACGTGTGCCAGCGCTCCATTCAACTGGGCTTCAGCTCGGTCATGATGGACGGCTCCCTTGGCGAAGACGGCAAGACCCCGACCGACTACGAGTACAACGTACGCGTCACTCAACAAACTGTGGCCATGGCTCACGCCTGCGGCGTATCGGTTGAAGGCGAGCTGGGCTGCCTGGGTTCCCTGGAAACCGGCATGGCCGGCGAAGAAGACGGCATCGGCGCTGAAGGCGTGCTGGATCACAGCCAAATGCTGACCGACCCGGAAGAAGCTGCGGACTTCGTCAAGAAGACCCAAGTCGACGCCCTGGCCATCGCCATCGGCACCAGCCACGGCGCCTACAAGTTCACCAAGCCGCCTACCGGTGACGTGCTGGCCATTGACCGCATCAAGGAAATCCACAAGCGCATCCCCAACACCCACCTGGTGATGCACGGTTCTTCCTCGGTGCCGCAAGAGTGGCTGGCGATCATCAACCAGTACGGCGGCGACATCAAAGAAACCTACGGCGTACCGGTTGAAGAAATCGTCGAAGGCATCAAGTACGGCGTGCGCAAGGTCAACATCGACACCGACCTGCGCCTGGCATCCACCGGTGCGATGCGTCGCCTGATGGCCACCAACCCGAGCGAGTTTGACCCGCGTAAATTCTTCGGCGCCACCGTGACCGCTATGCGTGACGTGTGTATCGCGCGTTATGAAGCGTTTGGTACTGCGGGTAATGCTTCTAAGATCAAGCCGATTTCGCTGGAAGCGATGTATCAGCGGTATTTGAAGGGTGAGTTGAACGCTAAGGTCAACTAAGACTGAGTCTGTTCAAACAAAAAACCCGCAGTGATGCGGGTTTTTTGTGCCGGATGATTTATCGGACGTTGTGTGTCAGCGCGTGCCAGTTATTCAGATAACGGTAAATCGAAGATTTTGTGAAATGACAGTGTAAGTTTGGGATGCATTGGTATGTTCGAAATAAACGTCGTAGGTGCCAGGCGAACTGAATTTGAAGGGCGCCTCTGCCTCATAATGCTCTCGTTTATTGTTGATGAATGCTTGTAAGAGTGGAGCGGTCAGCAGCGTGGTGATAACAGTCGCAGTCGGGAAACCGGCAGAGGGAACCGGATACACGTAGTAGGTAACTTTATCGCTAATCCGGGTGTCTTGATCGAGCAGGTGGTAGAGGACCAGATACCGTGCATTAATACTGACGACCGGAAACGTCTGAGGACCGGTGAAAAAATTTCCAGGCGGTACTGCGTTATGTATTTTCGGTTGGTTGCCCGAGGAAAATCCCGAAACGGGACCTTGAGCAATAGTAATTAAGCTAGGCATTCATTATTCCTCGGGAAAATAGGATGAAGTTTCGCCCTCTCTTAGTTTAGGGGAGTTGTAGCCATTTGACGCTGGACGCAGAATTTAAAGTGGAGTATGGGCGCTTCACCTGTGAGGTTTGACAGTTTCTTATATAACTTTGCTACCTCGATGGGCTTTTTTATTCTTCAGTATATCGAGGAATTCAAAAAGCCCGGCACCGGGTAACCTATCAGGGTTCAGTCGTGATCGATATCCAACTTCGCAAACGTCACTCTCGCCCCTTCCTTGCTGTCTCCACTGTTGTCCTGCACATATGCGCCCGCCTTGAAATACAGTGGCTTCGCCCCCCACGCGGCTCCAATCCGCTCATTCCACTCGCCATCTGCGGCATACACACTGAGCAACCCGGCTTTATTGAGGTTGATCACATAGGTAAAACTCTTCTCCAGCGGCACATTCGAGGCAACGATGATTACCCGTCCTTCACCATCATCCGGGCGCATGCGGACTTTGGCGACAATGTTGCCGGTCTGGGTCTTCTCCTTGAATTGGTACTCCAGCTTGATCAGCGGTTTCTGACTGTCATACGCGTGAATCTGCCCAATAACGATCTTGCCGCTGGACGGCACCTGATTAACTTCCAAGGTGGCACGTAGAAAGTTATCCGCATCCGGATAGGTCCAGTTGCGCAACCGCCCATCAGCATAGGTTTCGCGCAATTCACTGCGCGGGTACACGGCATTTTCAGTACGGGTACCGGTCACGGGCGTCCAGAATTGCACGCTGCTGCCTTCGGCCTGGAAATATTGGTCCTTGAAGCCACTCATCAGTTTGGGGGTTTCGATGGTCGCGGGCGGGGAGCCGACAGGGATGCTGAGGTTCCAAGTGGATAGGTCGATCATGGCGTAGGCCTTTTTACGGAGGGGTGTAGGCTATGGCCCTTGGGCCAGACAGGTTCTTTATAGGTGGTGTTAACCGACTTGTTAAATGGTTGCTGGCACTTTATTGGCGTCAAAGGAGTGTCAAAAAGCCATGTTTCCCATGGTCCGTGGGCTTCAGGCACTTACCGTTAGTCGGCTTCCTGAAAATTGGCGCAATGATGGCACTGCCATTACTTCTGATTTTTCGGCACCGGGGATAGAGTGATGCCTCAGTGTTTGTCCGGGTTTTATCTCAGAAGTGACCGGAGCAGCTCCTTCAAGGAAGAGACGTAGCATGGATTGCGCTCCACACCACGGCGATGGCGACTCGGTTCTTTTGGTGGTCGATGACTACCCTGAAAACCTGCTCAGCATGCGCGCGCTTTTGCAGCGCGAAGACTGGCAGATCATCACCGCCGGTTCCGGCCTGGAAGCCCTTGAGTTGTTGCTCGCGCATGACGTCGATTTGGTGCTGTTGGACGTGAAGATGCCCGGCATGGACGGCTTTGAAGTGGCCCGTCTGATGCGCGGCAGCCAACGCACGAAGATGACGCCGATCATCTTCCTCAGCGCCAATGCCCAATCCCCGGCCGCGGTGCTGGAGGGCTACGCCAGTGGCGCCATCGATTACCTGTTCAAACCCTTCGACCCGCATATCCTCAAGCCTAAGGTCCAGGCGTTGCTGGAGCATCAGCGCAATCGCCGTGCGTTGCAGCGCCTGAGCCATGACTTGGAATCGGCCCGCGCCTTCAATGCCTCGGTGCTGGACAACGCCGCCGAAGGCATTCTGGTGGTCGGCGAAGAAGGCGTGATCGAGTACGCCAACCCTGCGATATCACGCTTGCTCAATGCGACGATGGATGAGCTGCAAGGCCAGGATTTCCTGGGTTTCCTGCAAAAGCCCCACGTGCCGGCCTGGCCGGATTCGCTGATGTATACCGCTTACCGCCAGGGCGACACTTGGCGCCTGCACGATGCGATCTTACGTACCAGCCGCGGCCAGCAGGTGCCGGTGGCGTTGTCGTGCGCGCCGTTGCCGGCCGAACAGAAGGCGATGGTGGTGACGGTGCTGGACATGTCCGAAGTTCGCCACTTGCATCAGCAACTAGAGTTCCAGGCAGTCACGGATCCATTGACCGGGCTGCTGAACCGGCGCGGTTTCTATCAGGCGGTGGAGAACATCCTGCTGCGCAGTGAGCGCTTGGAACAATCTTTGGTATTGCTCTACCTGGACCTCGACGGCTTCAAGCGGGTCAACGATTCCCTTGGCCATGACGCCGGCGATCGGGTATTGCGCTGGGTCTCCGAGCAACTACAGGGCTGCCTGCGTTCCTACGACATCCTCGGGCGTATGGGGGGCGATGAATTCACCGCGTTGCTGACGCTGGAGTTTCCGGAGCAGGCTGCGAAGATTGCGGAAAAACTGATCGAACGCGTGTCGATCTGCCAACAGGTGGATGGCCTGGAGGTGATGCTTGGCGTGAGCATCGGCATCGCCACGTTCCCGGATTGTGGTTCGGACTTGAATGGCCTGCTGCGCGCCGCCGATATTGCCATGTATGAAGCCAAGCGCGCCGGGCGTCAGCAGTATCGCTACTACGACCAGGAAATGAACGGCCGCGCCCGCTCGCGCCTGATGCTTGAAGACAGCGTGCGCACGGCGATTCAAAACAAGGACTTCACCCTGGTGTATCAGCCCCAGGTCTCCCTGGAGGACGGGCGCCTGCGTGGTGTGGAAGCGCTGTTGCGCTGGCAGCACCCGAGTGTCGGCGATGTGCCGCCAGGGCTGTTCTTGCCGTTGCTGGAAGAGGCTAGGTTGATCAGCCAGCTGAGCACTTGGATTTACCAGCAGGTCGCTGCCCAGCGCCAGGCATGGAAAGCCACGTTCGATGCTGAGCTGGTGCTGAGCGTGAGCCTGAGCAGCAACCAGTTCAATATGCCCAACCTGGCGGCCCAACTGCAGGAGGTACTTGAACGACATGGATTGCAGGGGCGGCAGTTGGAGGTAGAAATCAGTGAGGACTGCCTCATGAGCAATCTGGACGAGTCGACCAAGCAGCTTGAATTGTTGCGCCAGATCGGCGTGCGCACCGCCCTGGATGACTTTGGCCTGGGCAACTGTTCCCTGGCGCATCTGCGCGATTTGGCCTTCGATACACTCAAGCTCGACCCGCAATTGGTCGCGCGTCTGCCGGGTTCAGCGCGGGACGCAGTGATGGCGCGCAGCATCATCGAGCTGTGCGGGCATTTTGATGTCGTGGTGGTAGCTGAAGGGGTAGAAACCCAAGAGCAAGCCCAATGGCTCAAGGCCAATGGTTGCCCGTTTATCCAGGGCCCGCTGGCGGCGCAGCCGTTGATAGTTGATGAGATGGCCGCCTGGGTGCGCGCCCGCCTGCGCTGAATTCGCTACACTGGCGCCCATCCGAACCCTGTTGCAGACTCCATGACCGCGCTGAAATACCTCCAGGCCTATCCCGCCGCCCTCCAGGAAAAAGTGCGCCAACTGATCGCCGAGGATCAGTTGGGAGCCTACCTGGAACAACGTTACCCCGAACGCCACCCCGTGCAGAGCGACAAGGCGCTGTACGCCTACGCCCTGGCCTTGAAGCAGGAACATCTGCGCAATGCACCGGCCATCGACAAAGTGCTGTTCGATAACCGCCTGGATCTGACCCACCGTGCCCTCGGCCTGCACACCACCATCTCGCGGGTGCAGGGTGGAAATTTGAAGTCGAAGAAAGAGATCCGTATAGCGGCGCTGTTCAAGGAGGCCGCGCCGGAGTTCCTGCGCATGATCGTGGTACACGAACTGGCGCACTTCAAGGAATCGGACCACAACAAGGCGTTCTACAAACTCTGTGAGTACATGATGCCAGGCTACCATCAGGTGGAATTCGACCTGCGGGTATACCTCACGTATCGCGACCTGCAGGGCAAATCCTGACTGCACAAGGCGACCGACCATGGATGTGAGCAAGACCAAAAGCAGCTTCTATCGCCGCCTGTACGTGGCCTATTTGATCGACAGCGGCCAGGCCAGCAGCGTCCCGGCATTGACCGATTTCACCGGCATGCCCCGGCGCACGGCGCAGGACACCATAACGGCGTTGGCCGACCTGGATATCCTGTGTGAATTCGAGCAGCAAGACGGTGCCCGTAACCATGCCGGACACTATCGGATTCGCAGCTGGGGGGCGATTGATAAGGCTTGGATTGAGGCAAACCTGACGGTGGTCAAGCAGGTATTGGGTTATCCCTGAATTCGGCAGTGGCTGGGCTGATGAAGTGCGCCCCAGAAGTTGGACACCCATCCAATTCTTGGGGCGTATTTTTCATGAGTAAGTACACGACGCAGTTCAAGCTATCCGCTATTACCACTTTCCTTGAGAAAGGCCGAGGCTTTCGCCGTATCGCCGCTCAATTTCAAATGGACCCTACATTGCTTCGTCGCTGGGTCGAGGCGTATCGATTGCACGGTGAGGCCAGTTTGAGCACCACCGGCCAACGTTACTCCGCCTTGTTCAAGTTCTCCGTCCTACAACGCATGTGGCGTGACTCCCTTTCCTTACGCCGCGCAGCGGCGCTTTTCAATTTGGGTAACTCCACTCAGGTGGGCAGATGGCAGCAGCAGTATTACAGTGGCGGCATTGAAGCCCTGGAGTCAGGGAAAAAAGGACTGTGTACCGTTATGTCTAAGCCACCCATTAAACCACGTAAATCTTCTGCCCCAATCACTGCCCCTGAGCCCGAACACAAGACGTTGCTCGATGAGCTCAAGTATCTGCGCATGGAGAACGCCTACCTAAAAAAGCTTGGGGAGTTAGGCGAGGCAGTGATGAGGCGGGAGAAAGAACAGAAGAAAAAGCCCGATTAGTCAGTGAGCTTAAGCAAGAGTTTTCCTTGAGTGAGTTGCTCAAGCTGGTGAGCCTTGCGCGAAGCACGTACTACTACCAACTCAAAGCGATGGGCGTTGCAGACCGGTTTGCCTCGGTCAAAGCAGCTATCCAGAACCTCCAGAATGAGCATATGGGCTGTCTTGGTTATCGTCGTATGACTTTAGAGCTTCGTAAAGAACGACCACAGATCAACGGGAAAACGGTACGTCGGCTGATGGGGGAGCTGGGTCTGAAATGCACCGTGCGACCAAAGAAATACCGGTCGTATAACGGACCGATGGGAGATGTATCGCCCAATACACTGGCTCGTCAATTCGAGGCTGAGAAACCGAATCAGAAATGGGTAACTGATGTCACCGAGTTCAAAGTGGCTGGCAAGAAGATGTACTTATCTCCAGTTTTAGATTTGTACAACGGCGAGATTGTGGCCTATCAGATGGCCATGCGCCCCCAATATGCTTTGGTGGGCGAGATGTTGGAAAAAGCTCTTCAACGCTTACCTGAGGGGGCTAAGCCTATGCTGCACTCGGATCAGGGCTGGCATTACCGACACTCAAAATACCGAGAGCGACTGGAAAAGGCGGGGCTGGAGCAAAGCATGTCACGCAGAGGAAACTGTTATGACAACGCCACAATGGAGAGTTTTTTCGGCACACTGAAGTCAGAATTTTACTACCGAAAAAACTTCGACAACGTGGAACAGTTGCAAGCTGGGTTGGATGAGTACATCCATTACTACAACTATAAACGAATCAAAGTGAAGCTTGGCGGACTGAGCCCTGTAGCCTATAGGGTCAAGTCCGCTGTAGCCTAACCAACAACTGTCCAACTTTTGGGGCGCACTTCACTGACGCTTTCGCGAGCAAGCCCGCTCCCACATTTTGACCGTGTGAACCCGATCCAATGTGGGGGCGGGCTTGCTCGCGAAGAGGCCTTCAATCCCGGCGCATACCAATGTGCGGAATATCATCCTCAAGGTATTCCTCACTGGCCACCACAAACCCATAGCGCCCGTAGTAGCCTTGCAAATGCGCCTGGGCTGACAGGAAAATCGGTGTTTCAGGCCAGATATCTTCAATCTGCTTGAGTGTTTCTTCCATCATCCGGTGCCCCAGCCCGGTGCCACGCGCTAGCGGCGCCACAATCACTCGGCCGACGACCACATCACCACCCTGGGTCTCCGGGTCCAGCAGGCGCAGGTAGGCCACCAACTGGTCATCCTGCCAGGCCATCAAATGATGGGTGTCGCCCGACAGATCCTGCCCGTCGATGTCCTGATAAACGCATTTCTGCTCGACAACGAAGACCTCGTTGCGCAGATGCAGGATGGCGTAAAGCTGCTCCTTGCCCAGCTCATTGTGGTGCTTGCAGACCCATTCAATGGTCATGGTATGTCCCCTTATGGATGTCTGCTTCGGATAGTAAGCGCGGCAGCCGTTTGTGTCTAAATCGACTATTTTTGTGAGTGAAATCAAATTGCCATCATTGAGTGCGTCCGGCACCGGTTTCTTTGTGTAATCTGAGCTACTGTTAGAACCTCAGGCCTCGCCTGAGCTAAGGCCACCGCCTGCCTGCCAAGGACTTTGAGCATGCCGCGATTCTCTCGTGCCGTTGCTTTGATTGGAGTGTTGTTGCTGGCCCAGCCGGCTCTTGCACAGCGTCTGCGCCTGGTAGCGGATGCCTGGCCACCCTTTACTGACGCCACGTTGATCAACGGCGGGCTGGCCACCGATATCGTCAGTACCGCCCTGGCCCGCGCGGGTTATGCCAGTGATTTCGAACAGGTGCCTTGGGCCCGGGCGTTGATGGGCGTGGGCGACGGTCGTTATGACGTATTGGTGAACGCCTGGTACGACGAAGCGCGCACACAACTGGGGCAATTCTCCGGCGAGTATCTGCTCAACCGCGTGCGTTTCATCAAGCGCCGTGACGATCCCATCGAGTTCCAGAACCTTGAGCAATTGCACGACTACCCCATCGCCGTGGTGCGCGGGTACGCCTATTCGGCGGCGTTCGATGGCGATGCGCAGTTACAGAAAGTGCCGGTGCATAACTTCGCCATGGCGGTGCGCATGCTCGCGGCGCAGCGGGTGCGGCTGACCGTGGAGGATGAATATGTGGCGCGTTATTACTTGTCCCGCGAGTCGGCGAGGGTACGCAATGCGGTGGAGTTTTTACCCAAGGCGCTGAGTGAAAACAGCCTGCATATCTTGGTGAGCCTGAAGAATCCGGAGCATGAACAGATCGTCGCCAGCTTTGACCGGGAGATTGCCAAGATGAAGGCCGATGGCAGTTATGCGCGGTTGATGAAGCAGCATGGGATGTAGCGGCCTAAGCCGCGCTGGTGTCCTTGATCAGATGCGCCGCCAACGTGCGTAACGGCCCCAGCTGCCGACAAATCAACGCCAACTGCGTTTGCACCAATCGCTGCCCTTCATCAACTTCGTCCGGCATCTGTTCCAGGTCTGCTGCCAGTGCCTCCTCGGCATCACTCTGGATTGCAATCGGCTGCTTGTTCGCCAGCCCGGTAGCGATTTCATCGATACTTGCCGCCAAGGTTTTGCCAGCACCATCGATCAAATGCTCACGCACCTCGGCCGGCAATTGGGTTTCGCGGTGCGCGCCCAACCCTGACAGGTAACTGAGCAAAGTGTGCGAGAGCACCAGGAAGCGGAAGCCTACGTCCGCTTCCTTACGGAAGTGTCCTGGCTCCATCAGCATATTCGCCAGGGTAGTCGACAATGCCGCATCGGCGTTGTGCGCGTTGCGTCGGGCGAGGCGGTAGGCCAGGTCGTCACTCTTGCCGGCGGCGTATTGCTGCATGATCTGGCGCAGGTAGATGCTGTTGCAGGTCAGGGTATTGGCCAACACTTTGTTCAGGCGGCGGCCTTGCCAGTCCGGCAGGAACAGGAATACCGCCAGGCCTGCAATCAAGCTGCCGAGCAAGGTATCGAACAGGCGTGGCAGGAACAGCCCGTAGCCGTCACCGACCTGGTTGAAGCAGAACAGTACCATCAAGGTAATGGCGGCGGTGGCCAGGGTATAGCGGGTGGTGCGGTTGATAAAGAACACCAGGCCGGCGGCAATGGCGAACATCGACTGCACCAGAGGGCTCGGGAACAGGTCAAACAGCGCCCAGGCCACGGTGAGGCCGATGGCGGTGCCGATGATCCGTTGGCCGAGCTTGCGCCGTGTAGCGCCGTAGTTCGGCTGGCAAACAAATAGTGTGGTGAGGATGATCCAGTAGCCCTGGGACGCGTGGATCGCATGCAACATGCCGTAGCCGACGGTCAACGCCAGGGACAGGCGCAAGGCATGGCGGAACAGCAGCGACGTCGGCGTCATTTGCGTGCGCAGGCGCGTCCACATCTCTTTGAGGTTGCGCGGGGCACGGTCCAGCAGGTTGCTGTCGGTGGCATCCGCCAGGCTGTCGGGGTTGCTGGCGTCACCCAGCAGGCGGTCGAGTGTGGACAGGTTGGCGGCCAGCGCACGCAACGAACGCAGCAGGCCACGCCAGGCCGGGTTGCTCTGGATGCGCAGGTGTTCCAAGGAAGCGTTCAAATCGCCCAAAGCCTCGGCGAAGCTGTCGTCATAGACGAACGGCTGACGCAGCTGGATCGACTCGGCCAAGGCTTGGCAAGCCTTGCCCTGTTGGCGCAGCAGGCGCTGGCAGCGGAACAGCACATCACTGTGGAAGAACGCTTCGGCCAGGGCGTTGTAGGGGTAGTGGGACGAGCTGGCGCGTTCGTGAATGTCCTGGGCCAGGAAGTACAGTTTGAGGTAGCGGCTGACCTTCGAGCCTGGTCGACCATTGCCCACGCGGTGCAGGATGATTTCCTTCGCGGCGTTCAGCGCTGCCACCACCCGGCCATTTTGCTGGGCCAGTTCCAGGCGCCGCGCTTCCACATCCAGTTGGCGGATCGGCTCGAACAATGACGACTTGAGCTTGAGGTAACGCCCCAGTTCGCGGAACAACCGCGCCAGGCTCTGCTGCACCGGCTGGTTGGAAAACAGCGCCTGCCACAACACCGACAGCGCGCCATACCAGGCGGCGCCGGCGACCAGCAGCAGCGGTTCATGCCAGAAATCGGAAACGGCACCACCGCGCTGGTCCACGCCGATCATGGTGTACACCGACAGGATCAGCGTCGCCGACGCAATCGCGCCATAACGCTCGCCCAAGGCGCCGAGCATGGTCAGGCAGAAAGTGGCCAAGGCCAGGGAAATCGCGAAGATCCAGGGATAGGGGAACAGCAGCTCCACCGACAGCGCGGCAATGCTGAAACACACCAATGTTACCGCCAGGGCGTTGAGGCGACCTTGCCAGCTGTCATCGGTCTCGGCCAGGGCGCTGGCGATAATCCCCAGGAACAGCGGGATCAGCAGCGTCATTTCATCCTGATACCAGCACAGCGCCATGCTGCCGGTGAGGGCGATGAACACCCGGATGCTGTAGCTGAATTTATCCAGCGCCCACAGGCGCCGCATGGACTGCTTGAACGAGGTCGATGACATGAAGTCTGGAGTCTTCCGGGACGATGCCGCTAAATTGAGCTATCAAGGACGCCACGGCAAGCGTAGCGATCACATCCAACAGCAAAATTTATTCCACTGCGGCGATCAGACGTACTGCGCCGCCGCGTAACCTGAAGCCCACGCCCACTGGAAGTTGAAGCCGCCCAGGTGGCCGGTCACATCCAGCACCTCGCCGATGAAGTAAAGGCCAGGGCTTTTCAGCGACTCCATGGTCTTGGACGACACTTCCCGCGTGTCCACGCCACCCAGTGTGACTTCCGCTGTGCGATAACCCTCGGTGCCTGCTGGCACCAATTGCCAGTTGCCGAGTTTTTGCGCGATGTCGGCAATTTCGGCGTGGGTGTACTGCTTCATCGGCTTGGACGCGAACCAGTTCTCCGCCAGCAGGTTGGCCATTTTTTTGGTGAAGATCTCGCCCAGCAGGGTTTTCAGCTCGCTGTTGGGGCGCTCGACCTGTTGCTGTTGCAGCCAGGTGTGAGCGTCGTGGTCGGGCAGCAGGTTGATCTGCACCATGTCGCCGGATTCCCAATACGAAGAAATCTGCAGGATCGCAGGCCCACTCAGGCCACGGTGAGTGAACAGGATGTTTTCGCGAAAGCTCTGGCCGTTGCAGCTCACCAGGCAATCCACCGACGTGCCCGACAACTCGCCGCACAAGTCCTTGAGCTGATCGGTGATGGTGAACGGTACCAGCCCGGCGCGGGTCGGCAGCAATTCGTGGCCGAATTGCTTGGCTACCTGATAACCAAAACCGGTGGCGCCCAGCGTAGGAATCGACAGGCCGCCGGTGGCGATCACCAGGGATTCACAGCGCAGCTCACCCAGGGTGGTCTGCAACTGATAACCGCTGTCGAGCTTGGCGATTTCCTCGATGGAGGTGTCCAGGTGCAGGCTGACGCCCGTCTGGATGCACTCGTCGAGCAGCATGCCGAGGATGTCGCTGGACTTGTTATCGCAGAACAGCTGGCCGAGCTTCTTCTCGTGGTACGGCACGCCGTGCTTGGCCACCAGCCCGATAAAGTCCCACTGGGTGTAGCGCGCCAGGGCGGACTTGCAGAAGTGTGCATTGTGCGAGAGGAAGTTGGCCGGCTCGGTGTACATATTGGTGAAGTTGCAACGGCCACCGCCGGACATCAGGATCTTCTTGCCGGCCTTGTTCGCGTGGTCGATCAACATCACCTTGCGCCCACGTCCGGCGGCGGTCAGTGCGCACATCAAGCCTGCGGCGCCGGCGCCAATGATCACAACTTCGGTCGAGCGCAAAACGGTGTCCTCACAAGAATCTGATTTGAAACGCGTTCAAATGTAGGAGCGGTGGCGTTCTTAAAGGATACGAACGCGCAACGAACGGCCTTTGATCTTGCCGTCGTTCAAACGTTGCAATGCCTGCTTGGCGATCCCGCGCTCCACGGCGACGAAGGCCTGGAAGTCAAAAATCGCGATCTTGCCGACTTGGGCACCCGGGATGCCGGCTTCACCGGTCAGTGCACCGAGGATGTCGCCTGGGCGGACTTTGTCTTTACGCCCGGCGGCGATGCACAGGGTGCTCATCTGCGGCAACAACGGACCACCGCTTTGCGGCTTGAGGTTGTCCAGTTGGTCCCAGTTCAGCGGCGACTTCTGCAGTTGCTCGATGGCCTGGGCGCGATGCGCTTCGGACGGCGCCACCAGGCTGATAGCAATGCCGGTCTCGCCAGCACGCCCGGTACGGCCGACGCGGTGGATATGGATTTCCGAGTCGCGGGCCAGCTCGACGTTGATCACCATGTCCAGCGAGTCGATGTCCAGGCCGCGTGCGGCAACGTCGGTAGCAACCAGCACCGAAGTGCTGCGGTTGGCGAACATTGCCAGTACCTGGTCGCGGTCGCGCTGTTCCAGGTCGCCATGCAGGCCGACCGCGGAAATGCCCTTGGACGTCAGGTGATCCACGGTTTCCTGCACTTGCTGCTTGGTGAAGCAGAAGGCCACGCAGGAGGCCGGGCGGAAGTGCGCCAGCACCTTGGTCACCGCGTCCATGCGCTCTTCCGGCGAGATTTCGTAGAAGCGCTGTTCGATCTGGTCGTCGGAGTGGAACGCCTCGGCCTTCACCTGCTGCGGCGCACGCATGAACTTGGACGCCAACTGCTTGATGCTCACCGGGTAGGTGGCCGAGAACAGCAGGGTCTGGCGGCGTGGCGGGGTCTTGCTGATGATGTCTTCGATGGCATCGTAGAAGCCCATGTCGAGCATGCGGTCGGCTTCGTCGAGGATCAGCGTGTTCAGGCCGTCGAGTACCAGCGAACCTTTGCGCAGGTGCTGCTGGATACGGCCCGGCGTGCCGACGATGACGTGGGCGCCGTGCTCCAGGGAAGCGATCTGCGGGCCGAGGGACACGCCGCCGCACAGGGTCAGCACCTTGATGTTGTCTTCGGCACGGGCCAGGCGGCGGATTTCCTTGGCGACCTGGTCGGCCAGCTCACGGGTTGGGCACATCACCAGCGCCTGGCAACCGAAGTAGCGCGGGTTGATCGGATTCAACAGGCCGATGCCGAAGGCGGCGGTCTTGCCGCTGCCGGTCTTGGCCTGGGCAATCAGGTCCAGCCCCTTGAGGATCACCGGCAAGCTTTGCGCCTGGATCTGCGTCATCTCGACATAACCCAGCGAGTCGAGGTTAGCCAGCATGGCGGCGGACAGGGGCAAAGTATTAAAAGCGGTGGCGATGGTAGTCACGGGACTGGCTCTGCAAAACAAAATGTCGCGCAGTGTAACAGGCCCCCTCGGGTTTATTTGTATGTTCTCGACGAGGCGTAAGGGGCCAGCGGTAAGTTATGAGCTGCAAGCGGCAAGCTTGAAGCTTAAGGCTTGAAGCTTGCAGCTGCCTCAATGCTCAATATGCTGCTCCGGGCTGGCTGCGCGTTTGCCGTCTTTTGGCGACAGTTGCAGGAAGATCGCCGCCGCCAGCATCGCCATGATGCCCACGGTGAGGAAGGTCAGCTGAAACGCGCCCAGTACCGTGCTGACGCCGTCGTTGCCGGTTTCGGCGGTGAACCCGCCAAGCAGTGCACCCGCGCAGGCGACCCCGAGGCTCAACGACAACTGCGCCACCACCGACAGCAAACTGTTGCCGCTGCTGGCCTGGGCGTCATCCAGGTCGATCAGGGTGACGGTGTTCATCGCGGTAAATTGCAGCGAGTTGATCGCCCCCAGCACTGCCAGCATCCCGAGCAGAAGCGGGTAGGGCGTGTGTTCCGTGACCAGGCCCATGCTCGCCAGCATGATGCCCAGGGCCAGGGTGTTGCCGGTCAACACGATGCGATAGCCCAGGCGCTCGATCAGCGGGCGTGCCACGGATTTGGCAAACATCGCCGCCGCCGCCAGGGGCAACATGCTCATGCCGGCTTCCGACGGTGAATAACCCAGCGCCACCTGTAACAACAGCGGCACCAGGAACGGCAAGGCGCCGCTGCCCAACCGCGCAAACAGATTGCCAAGGATGCCCACGGCGAAGGTGCGGGTCTTGAACAAGACCGGCGAGAACAGTGGATTATCGATATGCCCGGCCCGCAGCCAATACGCCGCCAGGCACGCGAGGCCGCCGAACAGCAGCAACATCACCCGCAGGTGCGGTAAGTGGAGTTCGCCCAGGCCTTCCATGGCGATGGTGATCAGTACCATCGCCGCGCCAAACAGCAGGAAGCCGATCCCGTCGAAGCGCGTGCGCTCACTGCCGCGCAGGTCGGGGATGAATTTCCACACGGCATAGCAGCCGATCATGCCCACCGGCAGGTTGATCAGGAAGATCCAGTGCCACGTCAGGTATTGCACCATCCAGCCGCCCATGGTCGGGCCGAGCAGTGGGCCAAGCAGTCCGGGGATGGTGATGAAACCCATGATGCGCACCAGTTCGGAGCGCGGATACGCACGCAACACCACCAGCCGTCCCACGGGCAACATCAGCGCACCTCCCAGGCCTTGGATCACCCGTGCGCCCACCAGCATGGTCAAGCTGCTGGACAAGGCACACAGCAGCGAGCCAATGCTGAACAGCATGATTGCGCCAAAAAAGATTTTCTTGGTGCCGAAGCGGTCAGCGATCCAGCCCGAAGCCGGGATCAGCAGGGCGACGGTGAGCATGTACGCGATCACCACGCCCTGCATGCGCAGCGGGTTTTCCGCGAGGTCCCGGGCCATGGCCGGCAATGCCGTGTTGAGGATCGTCCCGTCCAGCGACTGCATGAAGAAGGCAATCGCAACCACCCAGGGGAGCCAGCGGGCGGTTTTGGCATCGAGCGGGACACGGTTCGGCATGGAAAACCTTTTGTTAGCAGGCTATGTGTTGCCGATTATGCGCCATCCGTCGTGTGTTTTCCCACCAGGAAATCCAGCAGTTCACGGTGCACCGCCGCGGCGGCTTCGCTGGATTCAAGGTCGAGCAAGTGACCAGTCTGTTCGGCCACGGCAAAGCTGCTGCGCCCCACGTACTGCTTGAACGACTGGGCCTCGGCGGCGGGGGTGTATTCGTCCAAGGCTCCATTGAGGAAGTGCACCGGCGTTTCAATCTGCCGGAGTGCCGGCAGGTAATTGCCATCGCCCAAGGCCAGCACCTGGTGGATATGAAAGCGTGCCTGGCGGTATTCGGTGGTGGCCATGGTCGACAGGTGACGGTGGTTGTTGCGCTTGAGTCGGGGCGACAGGTATTTGCCTACGGTTTCATTGAGCAAGTGGCCGACGGCAGACTTGTCATCCGCCTCGATCAGTACGCGTACGCGCTCCACATAGTCGAGCATGGCCTGGTTGAGGTTGGGCGCTAGGGCCATCACCACGGAGCTTTCAATGGAGGGCGGGTTGTGCGCCAGGGTCAGCAACGTGGAGATGCCTCCCCAGGAGGCCGACACCAGGTGGTTAACTTCGAAGCGTTCAACCAGGGCGCGCAGCATCTGCACCTCATCGTCCTTGGTGACCAGGTCCAAGTCAGTGTTGTGTTCGCGGGAATAGCCGGAGAACGGCAGGTCGAACAGCAATACATTGAAGTGCTCGGCCAGGCATTTGCTGGTGCGAGCGAAGGAACGCGTGGTGGACAGCGCGCCATTGACCATCAAGACGGTCTTCTTTCCAGAATCGTTTCCTAGTTGCTCAACATGAACGTTGTAGTGCTTGAACAGCTTCTCAATGACAAAACTTCCATGGTTCATGTCAACGCTCCAGCTTGCCCTATCCCGGGCAAGGTCGTGCTCTCGTGGGTGGGGTGGCGGGATGCCATTAACCCTTATAACGAGGATTTTGGAGGAAAGGAAGGTGTCCTGCGGAGGAGATGAAACGCCTGTAGGAAGAGCCATGTCTACAGGCGTAAGAAGCTTACAGGGTCAGGGTCAGGCGTTTTACCAAGGCCCCCGGCAACAGGTTGGAGGCGGTGTTGCGCTGGCTGTAAGTACTGGCCGACAACAGCAGTTCCCGATCAGCGGTCAGGGTTTCCAACTGCGAACCGAGCAGGTTATAGACGCTGTCATCAAAACGCATGGTGCTGACCGGCGCCTTGATCTCGCCGTCTTCCACCCAAAATGTGGCAAAGCGCGTCATGCCGGTCAGGCGTGCCGCCGGCAGGTCCGAATAGTTCAGGTACCACAGGTTGCTGATGTACAGCCCGGTGCCCAACTGCTTGAGGATATCGGCCTGGGCCAGGCTGCCGGCGGCCATCTGCAAGGCGCTGGGCGATTCATCACTGCTTGCACCGTTGGTGCTCAAACCGTATTCGGCGGCGCTGCGCGAGTTGATCAACTGGCCGTCGGCTTTCCCCGCCTTGATCAGCGTGACGTCGCCGCGTGGGTAACCTTCGGTGGAAAACGCCTGGCTCAGGGAGCCGCTGATCTGTTCAGTCAATGTCACCAGCGGGCTCAGGGACTGTTCACCGGCATACAGCTTTTGCAGCGAGCTGCCTTTGCTGGCGATGGCCTGGGCGGAAAACCCGCCCCAGGTGATGATGCTGATGATTTCTTCAATCGCCGCCGGGGCGAGGTAGGCGCGGTATTGTCCGGGCGCCAGTTTGTGCAGTGGACGGCCGAGGAACTCAAGCTGCTCGCGGGCCTGCTGGAAGCGCGCGGCGAACTCGGCGCTGTCCCAGGTGTGCCCGGCGTAGCTGGCCTTCACGGCTTCGCCATTGGCGTGGAACAGGCTGAAATCGAAGTTAAAGCTATTGGCACGGTGCCAGCCGAAGGCGCCGTCGGAGCTGGCAAAGCCACGGCTGATAGGGCCGGCGGCATAAAAACCCACCAGATCGACGCCTTCTGCTGCCTGGCTGATGTCTTGCAGCACTTGGGCCAATGCCGGCAAGGGCCGAGTCTGTTCGTTGTTGCTCTGCCAGGCGTTGTGATTGAGCAGCAGGTAAGGATCCTGCGGCAGCAACGGCAAGGTTTCACGCAATTGCTGCAGGCCATCGGCCAAACGTTGGCGGTCCAGCTCGGGCTCGCCGGCTAGGGTGATGCCCAGGTCGGCGTGGCGACCATCGTTGATCAGTTTCAGGTTGAGGCTGGCCTGTTGCACCTGGCCGGCCTGGCGCACCTTGGCGTGGTTGAAACGCACGAACTCGGACGCTTCGTCCGCATAGCCGAGGTGGAATTGTTCGTTGGCGGTGATGGCCTGCTTGAGCCATTCCACCAGTGCCTTGAAGTTGTTCATCAGGCGTCTCCCCCAAATACGTCGACATCACTGAATACGCAGGCCGGCGACGCATGGCCAACGCGGATCACCTGGTTGGGTTCGCCTTTGCCGCAGTTCGGCGTGCCCAAGACCTTGAAGGTGCTGGCATCGCCAACCGCACTGAGGTTGCGCCAGAAGTTGGCAGAAATGGCACGGTAGTTGGGGTTCTTCACCACGCCTTTCAGCTCGCCGTTCTCGATCAGTTGGCCCCATTCGCAGCCGAACTGGAATTTATTGCGCGCATCGTCGATGGACCATGAACGGTTGGTCGACATCAGAATGCCGTTTTCGATGCCGCCGATCAGTTGCGCAAGGCTCTTGTCGCCCGCTTCGATGTTCAGGTTGGCCATGCGGTCGATGGGCGCACGGTTCCAACTGCTGGCCCGGCTGTTGGCCACGCCATTCATGCCCGAACGGAATTGCGACAGCGCACCGCCCAGCGGTTTGAGCAGCAGCCCTTCGCGGATCAGGAACTGCTTGCTGGCGGGCGTGCCGTCGTCGTCATGACTGTAGCTGGCGAGTTGCTCGGGGATGTCCGGGTCGAACGTCACGTTGAGCAACTTGGAGCCATATTGCAGATGGCCGAAGTCGCTGGCCTTCACAAAACTGGTGCCGGCGTAATTGCGCTCGTCACCGAGGATGCGGTCCAGTTCCAGCGGGTGGCCGATGGATTCGTGGATCTGCAGGATCATCTGGTCAGGCATCAGCAACAGGTCGCGCGGGCCGTTGGGGGTGTTGGGCGCGAGCAGCAGTTGCAGGGCTTCGTCGGCGATGCGTGGCGCGGCACCGACCAGGCCGAAGCGGCTGATCACCTCAAAACCGCCTTGCTGGCCGAAGTTGCTGCCGCCGAGGGTGCGGGTCTGGCTGTCGTTGCCGTCATAGGCAGTAACGTTGACGCCGGGGAACACGAAACGCTGGGCCTGGCGCAGCTCGGCGCCGGCGTTATTGAGGTAGATCTGCTCGACGTGGGTCAGTCCGAGGCTGATTTCCCAGCTCACCAGGCGCTCGTCCGTGGGCACGGCGGCGGATTCGTCGCCCAGCAGTTGGTAGCAGTCGCTCAGGGACGGGAACGGCTGGTTGAGCTCGGGGGACAGGTAGTCCGCCACATCGCTGGAGACGTGCTGGTCGCGCAGGTCGAGCAGGGCGTGGGGCAAGATTTGCCGGGCTTGCTGTTCGGCGCGCTCAAGGGCGGCTTGCAGGCCAGGCAGGGAAATGTCGTTGGTCGCCGCATAGGCTTCCACACCGTTGAGACGCACGGTGAGCATGGCGCCCTCGTCGTGGTTCAGGTGGGGAGGTTCGGCGACGTTTTTGCGCACGGCCAGGTATTGGCCGGATTCGCGTACATAGCGCAGCGAGAAAAACTCCGCAGAGGTGCGCAGGGCACTGAAATGCTGTTTGAGTGTGGCGTGATGGTCGAACATGGGGCCTTCCTTGTGGGCAGCTCAGCGCGGGCAGGCAAACAGAGTAGGCCTGGGGTGCTTAGCTGATCAAGGAGAGGCGATCATTGGAGTGAGCGGGGCAAGCCCGCTCACTCCAGGGTGTATCAGTTACTGCGCAGTAGGCCCCACTTCACGCATCGGCTTGCCACGCACCGGCGCATCGCCCGCCACGTAGTAGTCGGCGGTGCTACGCGGCAATGGCTGGCGGCCACGGATCTTGTCGGCGATTTTCTCGGCGATCATGATCGTCGGCGCGTTCAGGTTGCCGGTGGTGATGATCGGCATGATCGAGGCATCCACCACACGCAGGCCTTGCATGCCATGCACGCGGCCTTCGCCGTCCACGACCGCCATGTCGTCGGTGCCCATCTTGCACGAGCAGGACGGGTGGAACGCGGTTTCAGCGTGCTCGCGGATGAACTTGTCCAGTTGCTCATCGGTTTGCACGTCAATGCCGGGGCTGATTTCGCGGCCACGGTACGGGTCCAGTGCCGGCTGCTGCATGATTTCACGGGTCAGGCGGATGCCGTCGCGGAATTCCTGCCAGTCCTGTTCGGTGGACATGTAGTTGAAGAGGATGCTCGGGTAGTCCCGTGGGTTCTTCGACTTCAGCTGGATACGGCCACGGCTCGGCGAACGCATGGAACCCATGTGCGCCTGGAAACCGTGTTCTTTCACACCGTTGCTGCCGTTGTAGTTAATCGCCACCGGCAGGAAGTGGTACTGGATGTTCGGCCATTGGAACTCTTCACGGGTACGGATAAAACCGCCTGCTTCGAACTGGTTGCTGGCGCCGATGCCGGTGCCGTTGAACAGCCACTCGGCACCGATGGCCGGTTGGTTGTACCAGAGCAGCGATGGGTACAGCGATACCGGTTGGGTGCAGGCGTATTGCAGGTACAGCTCAAGGTGGTCCTGCAGGTTTTCGCCGACGCCTGGCAGATCGTGGACCACCGGGATGTCGAGGCTTTCCAGCAGCTTGGCCGGACCGACGCCGGAGCGTTGCAGCAGTTGCGGCGAAGCGATCGCGCCGCTGCACACCAGCACTTCTTTACGGGCGCGGGCTTCAACGCGCTCTTCGGCGGCGCCGATCAAGTAACGCACGCCAACGGCACGCTTGCCTTCGAACAATACTTTGTCAGTCAGGGCGTGGGTGACGATGGTCAGGGTCGAACGCTTCTTGGCGGTGTCCAGGTAACCGCGCGCGGTGCTGGCACGACGGCCTTTTGGCGTGACGGTACGGTCCATCGGGCCGAAGCCTTCTTGCTGGTAGCCGTTCAAGTCTTCGGTACGCGGGTAGCCAGCTTGCACGCCGGCTTCCACCATGGCGTGGAACAGTGGATTGTTACCGGCTTTAGGCGTGGTCACGCTGACCGGGCCATCACCGCCGTGCCAGTCGTTCGGGCCGATGTCGCGGGTTTCGGCCTTGCGGAAATACGGCAGGCAATCCAGATAGGTCCAGTCTTCCAGGCCTGGCAATTTCGCCCAGTTGTCGTAGTCCATGGCGTTGCCACGGATATAGCACATACCGTTGATCAGCGAGGAACCGCCGAGGCCCTTGCCGCGACCGCACTCCATGCGACGGCCGTCCATGTGTGGCTCTGGATCGGTCTCATAGGCCCAGTTGTAGCGGCGGCCTTGCAGTGGGAAGGCCAGGGCGGCGGGCATCTGGGTACGGAAGTCCAGGCGGTAGTCCGGGCCGCCGGCTTCCAGCAGCAGGACGGTGACGCCTTCGTCTTCGGTCAGACGGGTCGCCAGGGTGTTACCGGCGGAGCCGGCGCCAACAATGATGTAGTCGTATTCTTGAGTCATTTGTACTCCGGGGGAGCTGCTAGCTCCAAGCTTCAAGCTGCAAGAAAGAGCAGCGAGCGGTGTATCTGGGAGGTGCGGCAAACCAAACTGCTTTTACTTGCAGCTTGAAGCTTGCCGCTGATAGCTGGATCAGCTAATCAAAATACCGAAGCGTACTCACCCAGCTCGACTTGCACGGACTTGATGCGCGTGAAGTTATTGAGCGAGCTGATCCCGTTCTCACGGCCCACACCGGATTGCTTGTAGCCACCGACCGGCATCTTCGCATCGGACTCGCCCCAGGCGTTGATCCAGCAGATACCCGCTTCCAGCTGATGAATCACGCGGTGGGCGCGGTTCAGGTCCTTGGTCACCAGGCCAGCGGCCAGGCCGAAGTCGGTGTCGTTGGCGCGGCGGATCACTTCTTCTTCGGTTTCATAGGTGAGGATGCTCATCACCGGGCCGAAGATTTCTTCACGCACGATGACCATGTCGTCGGTGCAGTCGGTGAACACGGTCGGGGCCACGTAGGCGCCTTTGGCGAAGTCGCCGTCGGTCAGGCGGTTGCCGCCGCACAGCAGGCGGGCGCCTTGCTCTTTACCCTTGGCGATGTAGCCCAGCACGCTTTCCATGTGGGCAAAGCTGACCAGTGGACCGAAGTTGGTGTTGTCGTCCTGCGGGTCGCCCACACGGATGCGCGCAACGCGCTCGACGATCTTGGCTTCGAACGCCGCTTGCAGATGCTTCGGTACAAACACGCGAGTGCCGTTGGTGCAGACCTGGCCGGAGCTGTAGAAGTTGGCCATCATCGCGATGTCGGCGGCGCGATCCAGGTCGGCATCGTCGAAGATGATCAGCGGGGACTTGCCGCCCAGTTCCATGGTCACTTCTTTCAACGAAGAACTGGAAGCGCTGGCCATGACTTTCTTGCCGGTGTCGGTGCCGCCGGTGAACGAGACTTTCTCGATGCGCGGGTGCTCTGTCAGCCAGGTGCCGACTTCACGGCCGCTGCCTGTCAAGACGTTGAACACGCCAGCCGGAACACCGGCTTCGGTGTAGATCTCAGCCAGTTTCAGGGTGGTCAGCGAGGTGACTTCGCTTGGCTTGAAGATCATCGCGTTACCGGCGGCCAGGGCCGGCGCGGATTTCCACAGGGCGATCTGGATCGGGTAGTTCCAGGCGCCGATACCGGCGACCACGCCCAGCGGCTCGCGGCGAGTGTAGACAAACGACGTGTCGCGCAACGGAATCTGCTCGCCTTCGATGGCCGGCACCAGGCCTGCGTAGTATTCCAGCACGTCAGCGCCGGTAACGATGTCGACGTATTTGGTTTCGGAGAAGGCTTTACCGGTGTCCAGGGTTTCCAGGGCGGCCAACTCATCGTTGCGCTCACGCAGGATATCGACGGCGCGACGCAGGATGCGCGAACGCTCCATGGCGGTCATCGCAGCCCAGATTTTCTGGCCTTTTTCGGCGCTGACCACGGCACGTTCAACGTCTTCTTTAGTAGCGCGTTGCACTTGGGCGAGAACTTCACCGTTAGCCGGGTTGATGGCTTCGAAGGTGGCATCGCTGCCAGCGTCGCTGTAGCCGCCGTCAATGTAGAGTTTTTGCAGTTCGAAACGGGCCATAAAGTCCTCGCAAGTGCATAAGTGGTTGGCGTTGACCGCCGCACCGTAAGCCGGGGCGACAGCGTTCAGGGGTTGAGCGGTTATGTGTGCTCTAACTCACCTGCTTGGCCAATTGGAAATCCATGTATTCGTAAGCGATCCGTTGCGCCTGCTCCGTGTCGAAAGCGTCTCCCGACAGGGCGCCGCGCAACCACAAACCGTCGATCAGGGCCGCCAGGCCTCGGGCTGCGCTGCGTGCATCTTCCAGCGGCAACACACGGCGGAACTGGCAGCACAGGTTGGAATACAGACGGTGATCGTTGATCCGCTGCAACCTGTGCAAAGACGGGTGGTGCATGCTGGTGGCCCAGAAGGCCAGCCAGGTTTTCATTGCCGGACCGTTGACCTGGCTGGCGTCGAAGTTGCCGCCGATGATCACCTGCAGGTGAGCACGGGGGCTGTCGTCCGTGAGCGCAAGCCTGCGTTCGTGGACGTTCTCGATCAGCACATTCATCAAGTACCGCATCGTCGCGGCGATCAGGCCGTTCTTGTCCTGAAAGTAGTGACTGATGATGCCGTTCGAGACGCCGGCCAAACGGGCGATCAGCGCAATGCTGGCATCTCCCATTCCGACCTGATCGATGGCCGTAAGCGTGGCTTCGATCAACTGCTGGCGGCGTATGGGTTGCATACCGACCTTGGGCATGTAGCACCTCTCCTTAGGCCTGCCGATGGGCGATCAACGTCCGTCGGCTTGAGGGCCAGTCTATTTTGTTTTGATTGAACGTTCAATCAACAAAGAATAAGATCTGCGACAAATGGTCGCGTCCTACAGGTGTTTCTTACCTGAAGGCGCGACATCCGACACCTGGTTAAACCCCTGAAACGTCCCTGGGCACTGCGCTCATGGGGTGCAGGGATTTAAGGGGTGTCTTTATAACACCCGTCCGTCGACTGCCGAAAAATCGATGTCCCGGGATAACCGTTGCCTTGTGTTTCTCTCTCGCACTGCCCGGAGCATCTGCGCCATGAGTTCTGCCTCTCTTATAAAGACCCCGCCGGAAAAGGTGCGGGTCAACGGTTGGGTGTTCTACACCTCCACCGCGTTGATTCTGTTGTTGACTGCCATTCTGATCATCGCCCCGCAGGAGGCCGGGCGCATGCTCGGTGTCGCCCAGGCGTGGCTGTCGAAAAGCTTCGGCTGGTACTACATGGTGGTCATCGCCGCCTACCTGGTGTTTGTGGTGGGTCTGGCGTTTTCCTCCTATGGCAAGTTGAAACTGGGCAGCAAGGACGACACCCCGGACTTCAGTTACGGCGCCTGGGCCGGCATGTTGTTCTCCTCGGGCATCGGCATCTCGCTGTTGTACTTCGGTGCTTCCGAGCCGCTGGACCACTACTTCAACCCGCCCGAAGGCGCTGCCGCCAGCAATGGCGCCGCACGCCAGGCGCTGCAACTGACCTTCCTGCATTGGGGCCTGCACGGCTGGGCGATCTATGCCCTGGTCGGCCTGGCCGTGGCGTACTTCGCGTATCGCCATAACCAGCCGCTGGCCCTGCGTTCGGCGCTGTACCCGCTGGTGGGCGAGCGTTGGGTGAAAGGCGCGGCCGGCCACGCGGTGGATGGTTTCGGCATGTTCGTGACCCTGCTGGGCCTGGTAACGAACCTGGGGATCGGTTCGATGCAGGTGTCGTCCGGGTTGGAAAACCTGTTTGGCATGGAACACAGCAACACCAACCTGCTGATCGTGATCATCGTGATGAGCACCGTGGCAACCATCGCCGCCGTGTCGGGTGTGGAGAACGGCATTCGCCGCCTGTCCAACCTTAACATCGTGTTGTTCAGCGGCTTGCTGATCTTCGTGCTGTTGTTCGGCCCGACTCTGCATCTGCTCAACGGCTTGGTGCAGAACACCGGTGACTACCTTAACGGCATCATCCTGAAAACCTTCGACCTCTACGTGTACGAAGGCGATGCCGACAAGACCGAGCGCTGGATGGGCCTGTGGACCCTGTTCTACTGGGCCTGGTGGATTTCCTGGGCGCCATTCGTAGGCATGTTCATCGCGCGTATTTCCCGTGGTCGCACAGTGCGCGAGCTGGTGGCGGGCGTGCTGCTGATCCCGTTGGGCTTCACCCTGGCGTGGCTGTCGATCTTCGGTAACTCGGCCCTGGACCTGGTGCTGAACCACGGCGCGGTGGAGCTGGGCAAGACCGCACTGGAACAGCCGTCCATGGCGATCTACCAGTTGCTTGAGCATTACCCAGCGTCGAAAGTCGTCATCGGCGTGTCGATCTTCGTGGGTTTCGTGCTGTTCCTGACCCCGGCGGATTCCGGCGCGGTGATGATGGCCAACCTGTCCTGCAAAGGCGGCAATGTGGATGAAGATGCGCCGCACTGGCTGCGAATCTTCTGGTCGGCGGTGATCACCCTGGTGACCATCGGCTTGCTGTTCGCCGGCAACTTCGAAGCCATGCAGACCATGGTGGTGCTGGCGGGGCTGCCGTTCTCGGTGGTGTTGATCTTCTTTATGTTTGGCTTGCACAAGGCCATGCGCCAGGACGTGGCCATCGAACAGGAGCAGGCGCAATTGGCCGAGCGTGGCCGTCGTGGTTTCAGCGAGCGTTTGACCGCGTTGGACTTGCAACCGAGCCAAGGCACCGTGCAGCGTTTCATGGACAAACACGTGACGCCAGCGCTGGAAGAAGCGGCGACGGCCTTGCGTGAACAGGGGCTGCAAGTGCAGACGTTGCTCGGTAAGTCCAAGCGCTGCATTGGTGTGCGCATCGAGATGGAAGAGGGCAACCCGTTTGTCTACGAAGTGAGCCTGGATGCTTACTCGTCGGCACCGACCGATCTGCCCGAAGAAGAGCGCACCCGTTACTACCGTGCCGAGGTGTACCTGCACAACGGACCTCAGGAATACGACCTGATGGGCTTCACCCAGGAACAGATCACCCGGGATGTGCTCGATCAGTTTGAAAGCCATCGGCAGCTCCTTGGCCGTGTCTATAGCTGATAGTTGAAGCGAGCGGCGCCTTCACTGGCGCCACTTTTTTATGTTGTACATAGATCAAAATGTGGGAGCGGGCTTGCTCCCACCTTTGCTTTGCGGTGTGGCTTAACCCAGGTTTTTGCCTAAGAGAGCGTGATACAGCTCACTGTCTCCGAGAATTCCCACCACCTGGTTGTTGTCATGCAACACCAGCTTGTTCCCGGTGTGATAACGAATCTGCAACGCATCGCGCATGCCGATATTCGAATCCACCAGCGTCGGCACTCGGCCCAAACCTTCCACCGCTTGCCCTGGCGCCCAGTTCTGCAGGTTCATCACCGCGCCATTCTGGCGAGCACCCTTGATGGTGTTGCCTTCGGCCAAGTCCAGCCACGAGTCGCCGCCCGGGTCCAGGCACACTGAACCGTTCACACGCTTGCAGTTGTCCAGGGTGCGCATAAGGCTGCGGCCGCACAGCACGTTCAGCGGGTTGGTATGGGCGACGAACGTCCGCACGTAGTCATCCGCCGGGTTCAGCACGATCTCTTCCGGCACGCTGTACTGGATGATCTTGCCGTCTTTCATGATCGCGATGCGGCTGCCCAATTTGAGCGCCTCGTCGAGGTCGTGGCTCACGAACACGATGGTCTTGCTCAGCTTGCGTTGCAGTTCCAGCAGCTCGTCCTGCAGACCCTGGCGGATCAGCGGGTCAAGGGCGGAGAAGGGTTCGTCCATCAGCAGGATGTCGGCGTCCATCGCCAACGCACGGGCCAGGCCGACGCGCTGTTGCATGCCGCCGGAGAGTTCGTCAGGCTTCTTGTTACGCCATTGGGTCAGGCCCACCAGCTCGAGTTTTTCATCCACCAGCTTGCGTCGGTCTTTCTCAGGGCGGCCTTGCATTTCCAGGCCGAAGCTGATGTTTTCGCGCACTGTCAGCCAGGGCATCAGGGCGAATTTCTGGAACACCATGGCGATGCGTTTGGTGCGCATCATTTTCAGCTCTGCGGGTGTGCAGGAGGCGATGTCGATCTGGCGACCTTCATGCTCCACGAACAGCTGGCCACGGCTCACAGTATTAAGACCGTTGATGCAGCGCAACAGGCTGGATTTGCCGGAACCCGACAGGCCCATCAGCACGCAGATCTCGCCTTTTTCGATGTCCAGGCTGGCTTTTTCCACGCCGACAATCTGGCCGGTTTTTTTCAGGATTTCGTTACGGCTCATGCCCTGGTCCAGCAGCTTGAGTGCTTCACGTGGGTCTTTGGAGAAGATCACGTCGACATTGTCGAATCGGATAATGCTCATGCATCACCCCCTACTTTAGCGTCCGGTTGTTTGCAGATGCGGTCGAGCATGATGGCCAGCAGTACGATCGCCAGGCCGGCTTCAAAGCCCAAGGCGATATCGGCGGTGTTCAGCGCGTTGACCACGGGTTTGCCGAGGCCGTCGGCGCCTACCAGGGCTGCGATCACCACCATCGACAACGACAGCATGATGCATTGGGTAATGCCGGCGGCAATGCTCGGCATGGCGTGGGGCAGTTCGATGCGCGAGAGCAACTGACGGCGCGAGCAGCCAAAGGCCTTGCCGGCGTCCATCAACTCTTGCGGTACATCGCGGATACCCAGGTAAGTCAGGCGGATCGGCGCGGCAATCGCGAACACCACCGTGGAAATCAGCCCGGGCACCACACCCAGCCCGAAGAGGGTCAGGGTAGGGATGAGGTAGACGAAGGTCGGTACGGTCTGCATCAGATCGAGCACCGGCCGCATCATGGTGTAGAACAGCGGTTTGTGCGCGGCAACGATGCCCAGCGGCACGCCGATGACCACGCAGACCAGGGTGGCGAACAGCACTTGCGCCAGGGTCTCCATGGTTTCCTGCCAGTACCCCAGGTTGAGGATCAGCAGGAAGGAGGCGATGACAAAAACAGTCAGTCCCCATTTACGTTGGATAAAGTGAGCCAGCAGCGCAATCAGACCGATCAATGCCAGCGGATTGAACCAGGTCAGCGCGAACGTCACGCCGTGGATCATCGTTTCCAGTGTCGATGCGATTGCGTCGAAGTAGTTGGCGCCGTGTTGGGTCAACCATTCGACGAAGGCAGCGATGTACTGGCCTAGTGGGATTTTCTGTTCAGTCAGCATGGTAGTGAATGTCCACATGCGAAGAGGGAAAACATCCCGGGGCAGCGCACCGCCCCGGGGACAACATTACTTGGCGAGGTAGGCTTTAACGGCGTCGAGTCCTGGTTTGCCATCTACGGTGGTGACACCGGCGAGCCAGGTGTCGAGGACTTGCGGGTTCTTTTTCAGCCAGGCTTTTGCCGCGGCGTCGGGTTTCATCTTGTCGTCCAGGACATTACCCATCAGGGTGCTTTCCATGTTCAGGGTGAACACCAGGTTTTTCAGCAACTGACCCACGTTGCTACATTCCTCGGTGTAGCCCTTGCGGGTGTTGGTGTAGATGGTGGCCTGGCCGTAGTTGGGGCCGAACGAGTCGTCACCCCCGGTCAGGTATTTCATCTTGAAGCGGGTGTTCATCGGATGCGGTTCCCAGCCGAGAAACACGATGGCCTGGTCGCGCTTGGTGGCGCGTTCGACCTGGGAGAGCATGCCGGCTTCGCTGGACTCAACCACTTTGAAACCCGCGGTTTTCAATCCGAAAGCATCTTTGTCGATCAGGGTCTGGATGGTGCGGTTGCCGTCATTGCCCGGCTCGATGCCATAGATCTTGCCGCCCAGCTCATCCTTGAATTTGGTGATATCGGCGAAGTCCTTGAGGCCTTTGTTGTACAGCGCTTCCGGGACAGCCAGGGTGTACTTGGCGTTCTCCAGGTTGGCGCGCACGGTTTCCACGGTGCCGGCATCGCGGTACTGCTTGATGTCGTTTTCCATGGTCGGCATCCAGTTGCCGAGGAAGATGTCCATGTTTTTGCCGTCGGCCAGGGACTTGTAGGTCACTGGTACGGAAATCATCGTGGTGCGCGGCTTGTAGCCCAGGCCCTTGAGGATTTCGCTGGTGGTCGCGGTGGTGACAGTGATGTCGGTCCAGCCGACATCGGAGAAGTTGACGGTCTTGCACTGTTCCGGTTCTGCAGCGTGCGCCATGACTGGCAGACTCAGCATGGCGGCCAACAACAACTGGGGTGAACCTTTCATCGGGGTAGACTCCTGTGTTTTTTCTGGCGGCATTCGCCGCGCTTTATAGGTGTTGCGGTTGGTGCGTGCGACAACAGCTCTGGCACGGTGCCTTGCAAACGAGTCGAGACTGATCATGTACCAGTGAAAATCTGACGCCTACAGGGGGCGTCGTATCCAGTACAGGGATGGTCGTATCCAGTGTCGGTGACGTCGCTTACAGATTTTTCCAGAGGCGAAACCGCAGTTTTTGCCCATCTGCACCGCTTAAAACGGCCAAAACGCTGGTTCGCACGTGAGCGGCGTTAGTGAGCATGGTTACGTCGGTGTGAGACGCCGTGACAGCGGATAAAAGCTAGATGATGCCGCCATCTGGGCGATTTGAGCGTAGCAGCTGGCCCGTGCTTATCGAGGAGTTCCACGGCAATGGCTATCAGTGTTTTCGACCTGTTCAAGATCGGCATCGGGCCTTCGAGTTCTCACACCGTCGGCCCCATGCGCGCCGCGGCGTTGTTCGTTCAAGGGTTACGTGAACGTGAACTGTTGGAACAAGTGCGACGCGTCGAAGTTCAGCTCTACGGCTCCTTGTCCGCCACCGGCATTGGTCACGGCAGCGACACCGCGACCATCATGGGCCTGATGGGCGAATGGCCGGATGTGATCGATCCGTCGCAAATCGGCCTGCGCATCCACACCCTGCGCGAAACCGACACGTTGCTGCTGGACGGACGTTTACCGGTGCCCTTCGTCTGGGCACGGGACATGCGCCTGCTCGATGAAAACCTGCCGTTCCATCCCAACGCGATGACGTTGGTGGTATGGGGTGATAGCGGCGAACTGCACCGCGACACCTACTACTCCGTGGGTGGTGGTTTTGTGGTGGATGAAGCCCAGGCGCAAAGCGGCGTGGCCGACATGGACCGTACCGAGCTGCCCTATGATTTTTCCAGCGCGGTCGAGCTGTTGCAGCTGTGCAAGACCCACAACCTGCGCGTCGCCGAGTTGATGCTGGCCAATGAAAAGGTCTGGCGCTCCGAAGAGGAGATCCGCAGTGGCCTGATGAAGCTCTGGCACGCCATGCAGGATTGCGTGGAGCAGGGCCTCAAACACGAAGGCATCCTGCCTGGCGGCCTGAACGTGCGCCGCCGCGCGGCGAAGTTGCACCGCAGCTTGCAGGAATTGAACAAGCCCAACGTAATCGGCTCGACGTTGAGCGCCATGGAGTGGGTGAACCTGTTCGCCCTGGCAGTCAACGAGGAAAACGCCGCCGGTGGACGCATGGTTACCGCGCCCACCAACGGCGCGGCGGGTATCATCCCGGCGGTGCTGCACTACTTCATGAAATTCAGCGAGGAAGTCACCGAAGCCAACGTGGTCGACTACCTGCTCGGCGCGGCGGCGGTGGGGATCCTGTGCAAGAAGAACGCCTCGATCTCCGGTGCCGAAGTCGGTTGCCAGGGCGAAGTAGGCTCGGCCTGCGCCATGGCTGCCGCTGGGTTGGCCGAGATTCTTGGCGCCACGCCGGAACAACTGTGCAACGCCGCCGAAATCGGACTGGAACATAACCTGGGCCTCACCTGCGACCCCGTGGGCGGGCTGGTGCAAGTGCCGTGCATCGAGCGCAATGCAATTGCGGCGGTGAAGGCGATCAACGCAGCGCAAATGGCGCTACGGGGCGACGGCCAGCACTTTATCTCTCTGGACCGGGTGATCCGCACCATGCGCGATACCGGGGCGGATATGCATGACAAATACAAAGAGACATCGCGGGGCGGGTTGGCTGTCAGCGCTGTAGAGTGCTGAGACCGCATCGTCTGCATTCGCGAGCAAGCCTCACATTCGACTGCGTTTCTTCAGGATGTACACGGTCAAATGTGGGAGCGGGCTTGCTCGCGAATGCGGTAGTCCAGACAGCACTGCTCATAAAGTGAACACCGGATCCAAAAGCGCCACCTTTTAGCGCGTCGCAAACAGATAAGTAGCTACCGAACGATTTTCCGCCCTGTCACCTGTCACCCGTGCTTGGGGTGACAGACTTCTCCCACACCCGCAAAGCGCCTTCCCACAAGTGCTACCGATCTGCTCACGCCCCGTGTGCAGACTCCTTGCTACAGGTGATTCTAGCTATTTCCGCACTCGCGGCGCGGGCTTATTTAGACGCGTCATCAGGTCGTTTTTAGGATTTATTGGACGGCCATTCAATTTCAGGCATGGCATTTGCTCTATCAATTCAAAGCCTCTCTTTTCGCTTTCTTACAGGCGGGGATGAAGAGCGCAATAACAAGAGCCTCGCCTGAGGCCATCACCCGCTTTGTGTGAGGAGATACCGCGATGACGTCGTTCAACTCCGGGGCCCAACCCCAGAACCGTGCGCCTCAATCCATCGGCTTTTTGCTGCTGGACAATTTCACGCTGATTTCCCTGGCCTCCGCAGTCGAACCCCTGCGCATGGCCAACCAGCTCTCCGGCCGCGAGCTGTATCGCTGGACGACCCTGAGCGTCGACGGAAACCAGGTGTGGGCCAGCGACGGTCTGCAAATCACCCCCGATGCGTCCATGCACAAAGCCCCGGCCCTGGACACCGTGATCGTGTGCGGCGGCGTGGGCATCCAGCGCACCGTGACCCGTGAACATGTGTCGTGGCTGCAAAGCCAAGCGCGCCAGTCTCGTCGTCTTGGCGCGGTGTGCACCGGCAGTTGGGCCCTGGCCTGCGCCGGTCTGCTCGATGGTTTTGATTGCAGCGTGCACTGGGAATGTCTGGCCTCGATGCAGGAAGCCTTCCCCCGCGTGGCCATGAGCACGCGCCTGTTCACCCTCGACCGAAACCGTTTCACAAGCTCCGGCGGCACCGCGCCACTGGATATGATGCTGCACCTGATCAGCCGCGACCACGGCCGTGAATTGTCGGCTGCCATCTCCGAAATGTTCGTGTACGAACGCATCCGCAACGAGCAGGATCACCAGCGCGTGCCGCTCAAGCACATGCTCGGCACCAACCAGCCGAAGCTGCAGGAAATCGTCGCGCTGATGGAAGCCAACCTGGAAGAACCGATCGACCTGGATGAACTGGCGGTGTACGTCGCCGTCTCCCGTCGCCAGTTGGAGCGGTTGTTCCAGAAGTACCTGCACTGCTCACCGTCGCGCTACTACCTCAAGCTGCGCCTGATTCGCGCGCGGCAGTTGCTCAAGCAAACGCCGATGTCGATCATCGAAGTCGCGTCCGTGTGTGGGTTTGTGTCTACGCCGCACTTCTCAAAGTGCTACCGCGAATACTTCGGCATTCCGCCACGGGATGAGCGTGTGGGTTCCAACACCACCCAGCAGGTGGCGATGATGCCGATTCCGCAGGCGCTGGTGTTGGCACCGTTGTCGGGGCCGATGTCGGCGTTGAGCCAGGCTCGCAATGAGTCGACGTTTGCCAGCGTGAGGCTCTAGACCGAGTCGCCTGCATTCGCGAGCAAGCCCGCTCCCACATTTGGCATTCCAAGGATGGAATGTGGGATCGGGCTTGCTCGCGAAAGCGGTCTATCAGGCACCAGAGTTCTGCTTGAACTGCACCAACGCCGGCAACAACTGCTTATCGATCGCCTGCCGCACCGCCGGCAGGATCGTCGCACTCCCGGTGTACATCTGCTCAACCATGCCCTTGAGCGCTTTGGCCCGCGCTTCACTTAAACCGCGTACCGCACACTCGCAAGCCTGCTCGGCGGTGGCGCCGCTGGACACTTCAAATCCCAGTGAGCGCAATTGGCCCAGCAGGTCATCCTGGTCAATCAAATCCGCGTGCATCATGACGTTTATCCTGGTGAAGGGAACGGGGCTTGACCAGGATTCTGGTAGCCACCCAAGCGGTCGGCAAGGGCAGATTGCACGAATGCCTCAGATGGCTATGAGCATGTCGTTTTCGGGCCACGTACCGACCGTATTAATGGGCACACTGAACTCAAGCAAGCAGCTTGAAGGTTTGGTCACCCTCGGGATGTAACGCTCTCACAAGGCACTCTGCCCCGATCCAGTCACGGCTGGATCGGGGCTTTTTTGTGGGAGCGGGCTTGCTCGCGAAGGGCGCGCTGCGGTCTAGCGTTGCAACACCAAAATGCGGGAGAGCAACTCATCCCTATCGATATAGCACCCCTGGAAATGCCGAGCCCCGGAAGCCGGGTCAAAGGCATTTCGTGCATGCAACGTGCGGCGGTTGTCGAAGCACCACAGCTCACCCGGATTCAAGCGCTTGACCACACGAAAGCGGTCTTCACGTGTCATGGCGATAAAGCGTCGATACGCGCGATACAGCAGCGGCATCTGCGCAACGCTGGTCTCGAACGGCCCACGCAAAAAGTTAGCCATACGAATCTCCGCCACATCCCCCAACGCATCCAATGCAATGATCGGTGCCAGGCGGCGATAGTCGCTGTGCCGGTCCTTGTTGCGAAACTCCACCGGGATTTCACACAGTGCCCTGAACGCTTCGGGATCTTCCGTGCGCAGGGCGTTGGCGATGGCAAACCCATCGACAAAAATGCTCTCGCCGCCGTTGGCGTCGTTCACCAGGCAGTGCAGGAACTGCAGACCCGGCTGCAGCTCCCGCGTGGGCAGATCAGTGTGCAAGGGCAGGTTGAAAGCGGTGTAGGCATTGCTGTCGGCATCGGCCTTGGATTGCACATTGAACAGCACGCCGAAGTTGCTCTCGCGGATGAAGGCAATGCGCTTGGCGACCAGCGCCAGGGAGCCGGGCTCGATGGGGACGCCACGGATTTGCGTCAGGCCTGAATTGCGCAGGGCCAGCAACCATTGCAGCAACGCGTTCGGGTCTTCCATGACTGCCTTATATTCGAAAACCGGCAGTTGGAAGCGACTGTCCCACAGCTGCGATTGGGGCTTTGTCGCACGGCGTTCGGCACGGGATTCGTCGTCGTAGGCATGAGCCCGCAGCCAGCCAGGATCGTACTGGCTGCGGTGGCCGCCGCTCCATTCCACGTTCAGGTTGCCTTGGTCAATGTATGCCGAGACAGCAACGAGATTGGCGTCCACGTCGACAATCTCCAGCACTTGCTCGCGGGTCACACTGTATACGCATTCCGCGCATGGGCAGTTGTCCCGCAGCCATTGATGATGGAACGGGCTGACCCGCCCATCGGCCCAATGTACATGGATCTGATCGTCCAGCACCCGCGCGTCCGCGATGTCGCAGATCTTCGGGTAGGTACGGAAATCGGCAACAGCGGCGGCGGTTTGCATGGTGGCTCCTATTTTTTGGGTGGCAATCCAATCACCCGGCCAAGCAGGGCAGGGGGCGGCAGGTCAGCCTGCCCCGCACTGATAGCCGTAAGTCTTTCCAGCGTGGTCTCGGTGAACGGCGCCGAACTCGGACCCGCCAGATCAACGTGCAGCAGCATCTGCTCGTTGCCCGCCAGTTCTTTCTCATCCCCGACTAAATGCAGGCTGTGATACAGGTGCAGGCGCTTGGCATCAAAGGCGATCAGCTGGGTATGCACCTCCACGTCGGCACCGAGTTTCACTTCGTGCAGGTAGTTGAGGTGCACCTCCAGGGTGAACAGTGAGTGACCACTGACTTCGCGGTTTTCACTGTCCAGGCCCAGGGTGTCCATCAGCGCGTCGGTGGCGTAGCTGAAGATCAGCAGGTAGAACGCGTCACGCAGGTGGCCGTTGTAGTCCACCCAGTCAGGCTGGACCTGAGTGGTGAAGGTAGTAAGTGCGGGCATATCAGGGTTTCCGTTATTCGGCGAAGGTCATGCCGTGCTTGGCCTTGGTGGTTTTCACCGCCTCCAGCACCGCCAGCAGGCAGTCATCACGATAGCGCTCCAGCGCCGAAATGCTGTGTTTGCCCAGTTGATCGCTGGTGCCGTCGACTACATCGTCGATCAGCTTATCGGTCAGCTCCGGTGCCGGCAGGTAGGTCCACGGTAATTGCAGCGCCGGGCCGAACTGCGCCATGAAGTGGCGCATGCCGGCGTCGCCGCCGGCCAGGGTGTAGGTCAGGAAGGTACCCATGAACGACCAGCGCAGGCCCGCGCCAAAGCGGATGGCGTCGTCGATTTCGCCGGTGGTGGCGACGCCGTCATTGACCAGGTGCAGGGCTTCACGCCACAACGCTTCAAGCAGTCGGTCGGCGATAAAGCCGGGGACTTCCTTGCGCACGTGCAGTGGGCGCATGCCGAGGGATTCGTACACTTTGATCGCCGCTTGGACGGCCTGCGGCGCAGTGTTCCTGCCGCCGACCACTTCCACCAGCGGCAACAGGTAGACCGGGTTGAACGGGTGGCCGACCACGCAGCGCTCAGGGTGGGTCGAGCCCTCGTAGAATTCGCTCGGCAACAGGCCGGATGTGCTAGACCCAATCAACGCATTCGGCTTGGCCGCGGCGCTGATTTTGCTGTGCAGGTCGAGTTTCAGTTCCAGGCGTTCCGGGGCGCTTTCCTGAATGAAGTCGGCATCTTTCACGCACTCTTCAATCGTCGCGACAAAGCGCAGGCGGTCTTGGGAGGCACCTGGCGCCAGGCCCTGTTTCTCCAGGGCGCTCCAGGCGTTGGCAACACGTTTGCGCAGCGCAGCTTCGGCACCGGGCGCCGGGTCCCAGGCGATCACGTCCAGGCCGTGGGCCAGGGCGCGGGATACCCATCCGCTGCCGATGACACCGCTGCCCAGGGCGGCGAAGGTTTTGATTTCGGTGATAAAGCTCATGGCAAATTCCTAAAATAGTGGTGGCAGCGATCAACCGCGTTTGGTCAGGCCCATTTTTTTGCGGCCTTCGGCCGGGGTCATGACCCGTGCACCCAGGCGGCTGAGGATGTCGCTCGCCCGCTCAACGAGTTGGCCGTTGGTGGCGAGCACGCCCTTGTCCAGCCACAGATTGTCTTCCAGGCCGACCCGTACGTTGCCGCCCAGCAGCACCGCTTGCGCCGCCATTGGCATTTGCATGCGGCCGATACCGAAGCCAGCCCACACCGCGTCGGCGGGCAGGTTGTCGACCATGGCTTTCATGGTGGTGGTGTCAGCCGGCGCGCCCCATGGGATGCCCAGGCACAGTTGGAACAGCGGGTCGTCGAGCAGGCCTTCCTTGATCATCTGCTTGGCGAACCACAGGTGGCCGGTGTCGAAGATTTCCAGCTCGGCTTTTACGCCCAGCTCCTGGATGCGCTTGGCGCCCGCCCGCAGTTGCGCCGGGGTGGAGACGTAAATAGTGTCGCCATCGCCAAAGTTCAGCGTGCCGCAGTCCAGGGTGCAGATTTCCGGTAGCAGTTCTTCCACGTGGGCCAGGCGGGTCAGCGGGCCGACCAGGTCGGTGTTGGGACCGAACGCCATCGGGTTCTCGCCGCCGCCGATCTCCAGGTCGCCGCCCATGCCGGCGGTGAGGTTGACGATGATGTCGATGTCGGCCTCGCGGATGCGCTCCATCACTTCGCGGTACAGAGCGACGTCGCGGCTGAACTTGCCGGTCTCGGGATCACGCACATGGCAGTGCACAACGGTGGCGCCGGCCTTGGCGGCTTCCACGGCCGCAGCGGCGATTTGCTTGGGGGTGACCGGCACGTGTGGGCTGCGGCTGGTCGTGTCGCCAGCACCGGTGAGTGCGCAGGTGATGATGACGTCGTGGTTCATTGGGCGGTTCCTTACAGGCGTGGTGGTGCCGTTCGCAGCCCGGTTGAGCTGCGATACGGTGGTTCAGAAAAAGTTATTTGCTGGTCAGTTGCAGGTTGGCCGCGGCCGGCTTGCCGTCGAAGGTAGTCACACCTTCCAGCCAGCGTGCCTGGTCTTGCGGGTGATCCTTGAGCCACTGCCTGGCGGACTCGATAGGGTCCTTATGATCCAGCAACGGCTGCATCATCCGGCTCTCGTCGGCGGCAGTGAAGGTCAGGTTGGTCAGCAGTTTGTACACGTTGGGGCACTGCTCGGCGTAGTTCGGCGCGGTGACGCTCCACACGGTGGCCATACCTTCGTTCGGGCCCAGGGCGTCGTCGCTGCCGGTGAGGTAGGTCATGGCGACGTTGACGTTCATCGGGTGCGGCGCCCAGCCGAAGAACACCACGGCTTCCTTGCGGCGTACCGCGCGGTCGACGGCGGCGAGCATGCCGGCTTCACTGGACTCCACCAGCTGGAACTTGCCCAGGCCGAACTGGTTCTTGGCGATCATCGCCTTGATCTGGGTATTGGCCCCCGAGCCTGGCTCGATGCCGTAGATCTTGCCGGCCAGTTCTTTTTCGAACTTGGCGATGTCGCCGAAGGTTTTCAGGCCTTTGTCTGCCAGGTAGGTAGGCACGGCGAGGGTGGCGCGGGCGTCTTCCAGGCTGGGCTTGTCGAGCACCTTGACTTGCTTGGCGTCGACGAACGGCGTGATGGTCTGGGTCATCAGCGGGTTCCAGTAGCCCAGGAACAGGTCCAGGCGCTGGTCGCGGATGCCGGCGAAGATGATTTGCTGGGAGGCGCTGGTCTGTTTGGTCTTGTAGCCGAGGCCGTCGAGCAACACTTGGGTCATGGCGCTGGTGGCGATTACGTCGGTCCAGTTCACCACGCCCATGCGCACGTTCTGGCAGGATGCCGCGTCGGCAGCCAGTACGTTCGTGCTCAAGATGGCGCTGGCGCTGAGTGCGAGCACACAGCGGCTGATCAGTCGGTTCATGGTGGATCCCTCGGCAGGTCGTTATTGTGGGGGCCGGCGTCTTTGTGCGCCGTGAGGCCAAGTTACGCATGCTGAGGGGCGACAAAACGCACGGCGGCGACCAGCTCTTGCACTGCAGCGACCTGCGCTCTTGAATCCACCCGAGAACGGGAGTATCACAGTGCCACGCTGCCCGTTCGACGAGAGCGCCACCATGTCCCAGGATTTCTACTTTCTGCTGATGCCGGGCTTCTCGGCCATCGGCTTTATCTCCGCGCTCGAACCGTTGCGGGTGGCCAACCGCTTCCGTGGCGAGCTGTACCGCTGGCATGTGCTGAGCGCAGATGGCGGCGCAGTACTGGCGAGCAATGGCATGTCGGTCAACGCCGACGCTGCGCTGGAACCGTTGAAAAAGGGTGCGACGTTATTAGTGGTGGCCGGCTTCGAGCCGCTGCAGTTCGCCACGCCTGCGTTGGAGCACTGGCTGCGCCGCCTCGACCACGATGGCGTGACCCTCGGCGCCATCGACACCGGCGCCTGTGTGCTGGCTGAAGCCGGCCTGCTCGACGGTCACCGCCTGACCCTGCACTGGGAAGCCATCGACGCCTTCAAGGAATCTTATCCACAGCTCACCGTAACCCAGGAGCTGTTCGAGATCGACCGCCGCCGCATCACCTGCGCAGGCGGCACGGCCTCCATCGACCTGATGCTCGACCTGATCGCCCAATCCCACGGTTCGGAGCTGGCGATCCAGGTCTCCGAACAATTCGTGCTCGGCCGCATCCGCCCGCGCAAAGACCACCAGCGCATGCAGATCGCCACACGCTACGGCATCAACAACAAGAAGCTGGTGCAGGTGATCGGCGAGATGGAGCAGCACACTGAGCCGCCCCTGAGCACATTGGCCCTGGCCGAGGCGATCAAAGTGACACGTCGCCAACTGGAGCGCCTGTTCCGTCTGCACCTGAACGACACCCCCAGCAACTTCTACCTTGGCCTGCGCCTGGAAAAAGCCCGGCAGCTCTTACGTCAAAGCGGTATGAGCGTGCTGGAAGTGAGTATTGCGTGTGGGTTTGAATCGCCGTCGTATTTCACCCGCAGTTACCGGGCGCGGTTTGCCAAGTGTCCACGGGAGGATCGGCGACGAGAGGTTATTTGACGGCCAATTATAGTCAATTATACTCGTGACTATAATTTATAGTAATTTACATAATTTGGTATAAAACCATGTCCAAGCACAGCGGCTTTGTATTCCGCCGCCCCACGCTGGCAACCAGTATTGCCGATGGTCTGGTGGGGGCCGGTATCCAGGATTTCACCTCTGGCCTGTTTCTCGCGGCGCCGCGTCGCACGGGCAAAAGTACTTTTTTGCGCGAAGACCTGATCCCGGAGTGTCAGCTTCGCGGGTGGCTGGCGGTGTACGTCGATCTGTGGGCGGACAAAGAAAAAGACCCCGCAGAGTTGATTGCCAGCGCCATCGCCGCAGCGCTGGTTCCCTATGAAAAGGGCATTCGCAAGCTCGCCAAGAACCTTGGGATCGAGAAACTGAGCTTTCTGCGCACGCTGTCCTGGGACTTCAGCAAGCCTCAATTGCCCGTCGGCGCGACGTTGACCCAGGCCTTGGAGTTGCTCCATCACGCGGCGGAAAAACCCGTGGTCCTGGTGATTGACGAGGCGCAGCACGCGTTGACCAGCGATTCAGGCATCAATGCGATGTTTGCGCTGAAGGCTGCCCGGGATCAGCTCAACCAGGGGCGTGACGAGGAAGGCAGTGGTTTGCATCTGGTGTTCACCGGCTCCAATCGCGACAAGCTGGCCCATTTGGTTCTGGGCAAAAGCCAGCCATTCTTCGGCTCCAGCATCACGCCGTTTCCGCTGCTGGGTAAGGCGTTCACGCAAGCCTACACCGCGCACCTCAATGCGCACTTGGCAAAAACCAACCAATTCAGCGCGGCCGATATTGATGAGGCTTTTGAGCTGGTTGGCCGTCGCCCCGAGATGCTTCGTACCATCATTGGTGAAGTGGCGCTGGAGTTGGGTGAGGCGAGCAATTTGGGTCAACTGCTGCACAGCCGCGCCGAACTGTTGCGCGCAGATGTGTGGACCGAATTCGAAAGCGCCTGGAACACTCTCACCATTCCCCAACGTGCCGTGCTGGAAGTGATGGTGGAGCGCTCGCAAACGAACGAACCCTTCGCGCCGTTCACCGACAGCACCCTCATGGCGGTCAGCAAAGCGCTGGAAGACATGGGCAGCGATGTGGTGCCAGGTACCCAGACGATTCAGGCTTGCATCGATGCCCTGCGTGACAAGGAACTGGTGTGGAAGTCGAGCCGGGGAGGGTATGCCCTAGAGGACAAGACCTTTGGTGACTGGTTGCGGCAGAAACGCAAAAACGCCACAACACTGTAGGAGCCGGCTCCTACAAGGGTTGTGTGTGGCTTATTTCTTTAGCAGGGCCGAACACGCCGCCTTGTAGGCTTCGTGCTGGTACTTGTTCAGCGTCGCGGGCAGATCAAAATTGTGCTTCTTGTTCTGCGCATTGATGGTCTGCGGCGACAGCAGCGTGACCTCAACCGCATCCAGCAATTGAAACACCCCTTCAATCTTGAACGTGGTTGGGCCGCCGGCGAATTCACCTTTCTTGCTGCGCTTCTTGATGGCGATACGGGTGATGCCGTGTTCTTGCACAAACACCTTCACCTGCGCGGCAAAGGCTTTGACGTTGGCCGTTTCATCGTCATCGTTCAGGGCGATTTTCTTGGTGGCCAGGGCGACGTGGCTCAGCGTCTGGTTGTCCAGGGAGGTGACAGCGATGATGGCTTCGCTGCCTTTGATTTCGATGCCGCAGATTTTCATGGTTTGGCCTTGAAGGAGGTGAGATGGCGCAGATGGTCGCTTACCTTTCGATGGGGGTCAAAGATACTGCAAATCAGGTTAAGGACTTTTTGATATAAAGGGCTATATATTAGCCGTTATATGATTTTTTATCGTTTATTGGATAACCTGGTATCCATTGTTTAATTTGATTGTTTCGTGCCTGCTACACTTGGCAACACTCATTCGAGGTCGAACCATGGCCCTTACTCATATTCTCTACGCCCCTGGCGAGATTGCCTTGCAGATCGCCGGTAATGCCAAGGCTCTGCGGCTGAGCAAAAACCTTTCTCGCCGAGCTTTGGCAGCCCAGTCCGGAGTGGCTGAATCCACACTCAAGCGGTTTGAAACGACCGGCAAGGTGTCACTGGATGCTTTGTTACTGATCGCGATGAGTCTGGGAGTAGCGGAGCAAATGGCGAATTTGTTCAGTGCACCGCCGCCACTCAGTCTTCAGGAACTAAAAAGCCAAACCAGGCTTCGAGGACGTCGATGAAAAAAGTTTCTGCACTGCACGTGATGTTGCAGGGTTCACGAGTGGGAGAGCTGGTAGATGCGCCTGGCCGGGGCATTTATTTTTCGTATGATCCGAGTTGGCTGGCTAACGGCTTCAACCTGGCGCCGTTGTACATGGACTTTTCTTCCGCGCCTCAGTTGGCGGCAGACACACTGATGTTTGGTGGCCTGCAAGGGGTGTTCAGCGATTCGCTGCCCGATGGCTGGGGGCTCTTGTTGATGGACCGTTTCTTTCGCACGCAATTGGGCATTGAGCGCCGTGCGATCGGCCCATTGGACCGTCTCGCCTATATGGGAAACCGGGGTATGGGGGCGCTGGAGTACAAACCGGTGTTCGAAAAGGGGCCAGAGCAGCACGAACTTGACCTGGCCTCCCTTTACCAGGCTTCACAGGAGGTGCTGTCCGGTGAAGCGAAAGAGGTGATTGAATCACTGCGCCTCGCGGGTGGCTCCCCTGGGGGGGCACGTCCTAAGGCAGTCATTGGGCTTTCATCCGACAAGACGCAAGCTATCTCTTCATTTGGTGAGATGCCGGAAGGTTACGAACACTGGTTGATCAAATTCCGTAGCCAGGAAGAGCATCGTGACAGTGGCGCTATCGAACAGGCCTACGCCATGACGGCTCGTATGGCGGGGATCGAAATCTCCGACTCAGCGTTACTTGAGATAGAGACAGCTAACGCAATAGAGCGTTTTTTCGTCACGCGGCGCTTTGATCGCGTGGGTCTTACAAAGCGACATATGCTCACCGCCGCGGCGATTCTGTATGCCGACTTCCGTATGCCGAGCCTGGATTATGGTGACCTGTTGCGCCTGACCTTCACCATTACCAAAAACGCCAGGGATGTAGAAAAAATGGCTCGACTGATGGTGTTCAACGCGCTGGCCCACAACCGTGACGATCATGCAAAAAACTTCTCGTTCTTTGGCTCATTGGCAGGCTGGCAGATGGCGCCGGCCTACGACCTGACGTTTGCAAATACCAGCGGTCGGGGGAATGAGCACACCAGCGCTTTTGCAGGTGCAGGTCAGCCCTCACGCACGGTAATCAAGAAGGTCTGTGCGCCCTTCAGCTTTCTTGAGCCTGACCTCTACATCGAGCAGACGTTGGAGGCCCTATCGCAGTGGAACCAGCATTGCGCTGACCTCAATATCGACAAAGCACAGCGTGATCACCTGCAGATGGCCTTCAACTCGATAAGGAAGGCGTTTTAGCGGTCACTCCTGCCCGATCGACTCCAAAAACTCCGACCGCTCATCGCTCATTCGTGCCAGACAATCGTTCTGTGCAATCGCATACGCCTTGGTGCCGTTCACCGCCGGGAAGGTATCCACCGCACAATCGGCATCGCGTAATTTTTCCCATTTTTGCTGGGCATCCTTCAGACGAGCGGTAATGTCCGCCAGCTTGGTCTTGTCGCTGCCGTAGGTCGAAGCCATGCGTTCCAGCAGGCCCTGATAATTATCCTTGAGCAGTTGTTCAGCGGTGGTTTTGTTGTAAGAGGCGCATTCCAAGGTTTGCTTGTCGTTTTCGATGCCGTCGCACGGCGTGCTGTCGGTGTCTTCAGCCGCGTGGACGCCGGTTGCGATGAGTGCCAAAGCCAGGAAAATCGATTTCATTGCGCCGTCTCATATCAGGTGATGCGGGAATTCTGGCTCAAGCGTAAGACAAAGAACAGCCGCCAGTCAGACCTCTCTTAACAGCCTTTGTCGCGGATTGACGCTTTCGGCAATTCCCCTGTCGTTTTTGCACCCGGCTCTGTCGGCCCCTGGGCATATGCTGGCCCCAAAGCGCCGGCAGACGATTCGGCGCATGAATCGCCAATAAGGGGACGCCTGATGAGCCCAGCCGAATTGCACGCCGACAGCATCGTTATCGACGGGCTGATTATTGCCAAGTGGAACCGCGACCTGTTCGAAGACATGCGCAAAGGTGGCCTCACCGCCGCCAATTGCACCGTGTCGGTGTGGGAAGGCTTCCAGGCCACCATCAACAATATCGTGGCCAGCCAGACCCTGATCCGTGAAAACAGCGACCTGGTGATCCCGGTGAAAACCACCGCCGACATCCGCCGCGCCAAGGAACAGGGCAAGACCGGTATCATTTTCGGCTTCCAGAACGCCCACGCCTTCGAAGACCAGCTGGGCTATGTCGAGATTTTCAAGCAGCTCGGCGTCGGTGTGGTGCAGATGTGCTACAACACCCAGAACCTGGTCGGCACCGGTTGTTACGAGCGTGATGGCGGCCTGTCGGGTTTTGGCCGTGAAGTCGTCGGCGAGATGAACCGCGTCGGCATCATGTGCGACCTGTCCCACGTCGGCTCCAAGACCTCCGAAGAAGTCATCCTCGAATCGAAAAAGCCGGTGTGCTACTCCCACTGCCTGCCGTCCGGGCTTAAAGAGCACCCACGCAACAAGTCCGATGAAGAACTCAAGTTCATTGCTGACCACGGTGGTTTTGTCGGCGTGACCATGTTCGCGCCGTTCCTGGCCAAGGGCATCGATTCGACCATCGATGACTACGCCGAAGCCATTGAATACACCATGAACATCGTCGGCGAAGACGCCATCGGCATCGGCACCGATTTCACCCAGGGCCATGGCCAGGATTTCTTCGAAATGCTGACCCATGACAAGGGCTACGCCCGCCGCCTGACCAGCTTCGGCAAAATCATCAACCCGCTGGGCATCCGCACCGTGGGTGAGTTTCCCAACCTCACCGAGACCCTGCTCAAGCGCGGCCACCCTGAGCGCGTGGTACGCAAGATCATGGGTGAGAACTGGGTCAACGTCCTAAAGGACGTCTGGGGCGAATAAGCCACCGCCAACGCATCTTTTCCCCCGGCCGTTCGCGCCGGGGCATTAACAAGAATTTTTCTGGAGTTAAGTTTCCATGGCCAAGATCGCCCCGCAATTGCCTATCGAAGTCGACAGCGAAACCGGTGTCTGGACCTCCGACGCCCTGCCGATGCTGTACGTGCCGCGCCATTTCTTCGTCAACAACCACATCGGTATCGAAGAAGTGTTGGGTGCCGACGCTTACGCCGAAATCCTCTACAAGGCCGGCTACAAGTCCGCCTGGCACTGGTGTGAAAAAGAAGCCGAATGCCACGGTCTGGAAGGCGTCGCGGTGTTCGAGCACTACATGAAGCGCCTGTCGCAACGTGGCTGGGGCCTGTTCAAGATCCAGGACATCGACCTCGACAAAGGCACCGCCAGCGTCAAGCTCGAACACTCGGCGTTCGTCTACGTGTATGGCAAGGTCGGGCGCAAGGTCGACTACATGTTCACCGGTTGGTTTGCCGGCGCCATGGACCAGATCCTGCAAGCCCGCGGCAGCAACATCCGCACCGTCGCCGAACAAGTCTACGGAGGCTCCGAAGAGGGCCACGATGACGGCCTGTTCACCGTCAAGCCGTTGTAAGCCGAGGACCGTGCCATGGCTTTCGAAGCAATGTTCCAGCCGATCCAGATCGGTAAACTGACCATCCGCAACCGCGTGCTCAGTACCGCCCACGCCGAGGTCTATGCGACCGACGGCGGGATGACCACTGACCGCTATGTGAAGTACTACGAAGAGAAAGCCAAGGGCGGTATCGGCCTGGCAATCTGTGGCGGCTCCTCGGTGGTCGCCATCGACAGCCCGCAGGAATGGTGGGCTTCGGTCAACTTGTCGACCGACCGCATCATCCCGCACTTCCAGAACCTGGCCGACGCCATGCACAAGCATGGCGCCAAGATCATGATCCAGATTACCCACATGGGCCGTCGCTCACGTTGGGACGGCTTCAACTGGCCGACCCTGATGTCGCCGTCGGGCGTGCGTGAGCCAGTGCACCGTGCCACCTGCAAGACCATCGAGCCAGAAGAAATCTGGCGCGTGATCGGCAACTATGCCCAGGCCGCGCGCCGCGCCAAGGCCGGTGGTCTGGACGGTGTGGAACTCTCCGCCGTGCACCAGCATATGATCGACCAGTTCTGGAGCCCACGGGTCAACAAGCGTACTGACGAATGGGGCGGCAGCTTCGAAGGCCGCATGAAGTTCGGCCTGGAAGTCTTGAAGGCCGTGCGTGCCGAGGTCGGTGACGACTTCTGCGTGGGCATGCGCCTGTGTGGTGACGAATTCCACCCGGACGGTCTGTCCCACGAGGACATGAAGCAGATCGCCAAGTATTACGATGACACCGGCATGCTGGACTTCATCGGCGTGGTGGGTTCGGGGTGCGATACGCACAACACCCTGGCCAACGTGATCCCCAACATGAGTTATCCACCGGAGCCGTTCCTGCACTTGGCGGCCGGTATCAAGGAAGTGGTCAAGGTCCCGGTGCTGCACGCGCAGAACATCAAGGACCCGAACCAGGCCACGCGCATTCTGGAAGGCGGTTATGTGGACATGGTCGGTATGACCCGTGCACACATTGCCGACCCGCACCTGATCGCCAAGATCAAGATGGGCCAGATCGACCAGATCAAGCAGTGCGTCGGCGCCAACTATTGCATCGACCGCCAGTATCAGGGGCTGGATGTATTGTGCATCCAGAACGCCGCGACCTCCCGTGAATACATGGGCGTGCCGCACATCATCGAGAAATCCACCGGGCCCAAGCGCAAAGTCGTGGTGGTCGGTGCCGGCCCGGCCGGGATGGAAGCTGCACGTGTGGCTGCCGAACGTGGCCACGACGTGACCCTGTTCGAAAAGAAAGAGTTTATCGGTGGGCAGATCACCACGGCGTCCAAGGCGCCGCAGCGTGACCAGATCGCCGGTATCACCCGCTGGTACCAGTTGGAACTGGCGCGGTTGAAGGTCGACCTGCGATTGGGCGTGGCCGCCGATGCCGACACTATCCTGGACGTGCGTCCGGATGTGGTGGTGCTGGCGGTAGGCGGTCATCCGAACGTGGAACAGAACGAACACTGGGGCGCGGCCGAAGGTTTGGTTGTGAGCAGTTGGGACGTGCTCGACGGCAAAGTGGCGCCGGGCAAGAACGTGCTGGTGTACGACACCATTTGTGAATTCACCGGCATGTCGGTGGCGGATTTCCTTGCGGACAAAGGCAGCCAGGTTGAGATCGTCACCGACGATATCAAGCCGGGCGTGGCTATCGGTGGTACATCGTTCCCGACCTACTACCGCAGCATGTATCCGAAAGAAGTGATCATGACCGGCGACATGATGCTGGAAAAGGTCTACCGCGAAGGCGACAAGCTGGTGGCGGTGCTGGAGAACGAATACACCGGCGCCAAAGAGGAGCGGGTGGTGGACCAGGTGGTCGTAGAGAACGGCGTGCGCCCGGACGAAGCCATCTACTACGCACTCAAGGAAGGCTCGCGCAACAAGGGCCAGATCGACGTCGAAGCCTTGTTCGCGATCAAGCCGCAGCCATGCCTGAGCGAGTCGGGTGATGGGTACTTGCTGTTCCGTATCGGTGACTGTGTGGCGCAGCGTAATACCCATGCTGCGATCTATGACGCCCTGCGCTTGTGCAAGGATTTTTAAGAACAGTCGCAAGTCACAAGCTTCAAGCTGCAAGAAAGAGCAATGTGTGACCGGCTTTGACTTGCCGCTTGTAGCTTGAGGCTTGCCGCTTGAGGTCACCTCAATGTTGAACACCTTGCTGCCTATTCTCTTGTTTGCCGCTCTGGGGCTCGCCGTCATTGGGGCGCTGCGGCGTGTCGCGATGTGGCGCCGTGGCCGCGCCTCCAAGGTCGACCTGCTCGGCGGCCTGCTGGCCATGCCCAAGCGCTACATGGTCGATCTGCACCACGTGGTCGCCCGTGACAAATACATCGCCAACACCCACGTCGCCACCGCGCTGGGCTTTGTGCTGTCGGCCTTGCTCGCCATTCTGGTCCATGGCTTCGGCCTGCAGAACCGCCTCCTCGGCTACGCCTTGCTGCTGGCCTCGGTGCTGATGTTTGTTGGCGCCACCTTCGTTTACCTGCGTCGTCGCAATCCGCCTTCACGTCTGTCGAAAGGTCCATGGATGCGCCTGCCGAAAAGCCTGATGGCGTTCTCGGTCAGCTTCTTCCTGGTGACGCTGCCGGTGGCCGGGATTCTGCCGGCGGACTTCGGTGGCTGGTTGCTCGCCGCGTTACTCAGCGTGGGCGTGTTGTGGGGTGTGTCCGAGATGTTCTTCGGCATGACCTGGGGCGGCCCGATGAAACACGCCTTCGCCGGTGCCCTGCACCTGGCCTGGCACCGTCGCGCCGAGCGCTTTGGCGGCGGCCGTTCCACCGGTTTGAAGCCGCTGGACCTCAGCGATAAATCCGCGCCGCTGGGTGTGGAGAAGCCCAAGGATTTCACCTGGAACCAACTGCTCGGCTTCGACGCCTGCGTACAGTGCGGCAAGTGCGAAGCCGCTTGCCCGGCCTTCGCTGCCGGCCAGCCGCTGAACCCGAAAAAACTGATCCAGGACATGGTGGTCGGCCTGGCCGGCGGCACCGATGCCAAGTTCGCCGGCAGCCCGTATCCAGGCAAACCGGTGGGCGAACACAGTGGCAACCCGCATCAGCCGATCGTCAACGGCCTGGTGGACGCCGAGACCCTATGGTCCTGCACCACCTGTCGTGCCTGCGTGGAAGAGTGCCCGATGATGATCGAGCACGTGGACGCCATCGTCGATATGCGCCGCCATCTCACACTGGAAAAAGGCGCCACGCCGAACAAGGGCGCGGAAGTCCTGGAAAACCTGATCGCCACCGACAACCCTGGCGGTTTTGCACCGGGTGGTCGCCTGAACTGGGCGGCAGACCTGAACCTGCCGCTGCTCAGCGAGAAAGGCAGTGCCGATGTGCTGTTCTGGGTCGGCGACGGTGCCTTCGACATGCGCAACCAACGTACCCTGCGCGCCTTCGTCAAAGTGCTGAAAGCCGCCAAGGTCGACTTCGCGGTGCTGGGCCTGGAAGAGCGCGACAGTGGCGACGTGGCCCGGCGCCTGGGCGATGAAGCCACCTTCCAGCTGCTGGCCTCGCGCAATATCCAGACTCTGGCCAAATACAGCTTCAAACGTATCGTCACCTGCGATCCGCACAGTTTCCATGTGCTGAAAAACGAGTACGGCGCCTTCAACGGCCACTACTTGGTACAGCATCACAGCACCTTCATGGCCGAATTGATCGGCGAGGGCGCACTGAACCTGGGTCAGCACAAGGGCAACAGCGTGACTTATCACGACCCTTGCTATCTGGGCCGCTACAACGGCGAGTACGAGGCGCCGCGCCAGGTGCTGCGGGCTTTGGGCATTGAGGTCAAGGAGATGCAACGTTCGGGCTTCCGTTCACGCTGCTGTGGCGGCGGCGGCGGGGCGCCGATTACCGACATTCCCGGTAAGCAGCGTATCCCGGACATGCGCATGGAAGACATCCGCGAAACCGGCGCCGAGCTGGTGGCGGTGGGTTGTCCACAGTGCACGGCGATGCTTGAGGGTGTGGTTGAGCCTCGCCCCTTGATCAAGGACATCGCCGAACTGGTGGCCGACGCCTTACTCGAAGACGCTGCGCCCGCCAAGGCCCCTACCCAACGTGAACCTGCGGAGGTGCACTGATGAGCGACATTATCCGCCGCGACCCACGCGCTGAGTGGATCGCCCGCAACCGTCTGCACCCGCTGCACGCAGCGATGCAGCCGGTACAACACAGTTGGATGGGCCCCAACGGCGTCATCCGCAAGAACGTGCATGGCGTCGGTTTCATCGGCCCCAACGGCATCAAGCGTATCGACCGCAGCGGCGCCCAGCAGGGCGGCGCGGCTAAACGCACGGCGGCGGTGGAAATGCAGTTGCCGCTGCATCAAGTGGCGGCACCTGCGTTCTACATCAGCGTGGTGCCGGACATGGTCGGTGGCCGCCTGAGCAGCCATGACCGTGACTTGCTCGGCCTGGCCCGGCAACTGGCCGGCAGCGACGGCGCGGTGCTGGTGGTGGTATTTGGTGAACACAAGGAAGGCACCTTTGCCATCGCAGGCGTCGATCGCCTGCTGGTGCTGGAAGGTCACGAATTCGACGGTTATTCACCGGAACAACGGGTGCAAGGTTTGCGCGCTGTGGATAACCAGTTCAACCCGCGTCACTGGTTGCTGCCCGACAGCCGCAGCGGTGGCGGCGAACTGGGCCGACGTTTTGCTGCCAGTCTCAAGGAACGCCCGGCCACGCGTGTCTGGCAGATCAAGGGCGATGAGTGCATCGGCCGCGCCGGTGCAGGCCAGGAAGACTTGGCCCGTCCGCTGCCACGCCTGATTCTGGCCGCCGCTGAATGCGCCGACCCTGTCAGTGATACGCGGCATGAAGTGTTGCCCGTGGAGTTATCCACAGCGCTGGCGCGCAGCTTGCCGCGCATCGAGGATCTCGGCGCGGTGGCGGTGGATCCGGCGGCGATTCCAATGGCCGAAGCGGAGTTCATTTTCTCCGGCGGCAACGGCGTGAAGAACTGGGCGCTGTTCCACCAGACCGCTGCGGCCCTGGGCGCCACCGAAGGCGCGTCACGGGTAGCGGTGGACGATGGCTTCATGGCGCGTGATCGCCAGGTCGGTGCCAGCGGCACTTGGGTCACCGCGCGGGTTTACGTGGCGGTGGGTATTTCCGGGGCGATCCAGCACCTGCAAGGCATTGGTGCCTGCGACAAGGTGGTGGCAATCAACCTCGACCCAAGTTGCGACATGATCAAGCGTGCCGACCTGTCGGTGATCGGCGAAAGCGCCGCGATTCTGCAAGCCTTGATCGCGGCGGTCGAGACCTACCGCAACGGCGTCAAGCGCGATGCGGCTTAAGGAAATGGCTATGAATACGAATGTAATCAGCCTGGTGTCCATCGGCGCCCACCCGACTTCTGGCCGTCCACGCCGCGCCGAGCAGGATGCGCGTGCAGTGGAGTTGGGTTTGCAACTGGCTGGGGATAAGTTGCAGGTGCTGCACGCCGGCAATATCAACGAGCCGACACTGCGCAGCTATTTGGGCATGGGCCTGCCGCAACTGCATGTGCTGGAGCAACCGACGGGCAGCGATGCCTTGCCCGTGCTCAGTGAATACCTGCGCGACGCTGGCGCCCAAGTGGTGCTCGCCGGTAGCCAAGCTGAAACCGGTGAAGGCTCAGGCATGTTGCCGTACCTGCTTGCCGAGCAATTGGGCTGGCCGCTGATTGTCGGGCTGGCGCAGGTCGAGTCTATCGACGGCGGTGTTGCCCATGTGCTGCAAGCCTTGCCCCGTGGGCAGCGGCGGCGCTTGAAAGTGCGCCTGCCGTTTCTAGCGACGGTGGATAACGCTGCGCCCAAGCCACGGCAAAGTGCCTATGGCCCTGGGCAACGCGGTGAGTTGGCGGCGCATGAGGTTGAGGTCGAAGAGGATGAGTTATTCACCGGCGCGGTACTGCAACCGGCGAAGCCTCGGCCAAAGCGTTTGAAGGTGATCAAGGCCAAAAGCGGTGCGGATCGGATGAAAGCCGCGACGGCCAAGGCCAGTGGTGGCGGGGGGCAGGTACTCAAGGGCGTGAGCCCGGAGGAGGGCGCGCAGGCAATCCTCAAACTGCTGGTGGAAGAAGGCGTAGTGCGCTGACTCACAAACCACCACAAAACCTAAATGTGGGAGGGGGCTTGCCCTAATGCCAGTCAGTTAAGCGCAGATCCCCTGTGGGAGCGGGTTTGCTCGCGAAGACGTCGGCCCAGCAAACATTGATGTTGACTGTCACCCGCTGTTTAGACGGGCACCGCCGGTAGAACTGCGTTAGAACCAGTACTTATTCAACTGTAGCGTTGCGCGATATAGGGCGCCGTGGGGCGCCCTATAACGTTTGGCTCTTGGGCTTATTGGCTTAATGCATATGCCATGGGTTCATTGCACCTCATCCCAGGCTTGTTGCCAGGCGGTACCAGAGCCCGGCGCATATGCCCAACCCGCACCTGCACACCAGGTGGTGTAGGGGTGTGGTTTGCACTTATAGTTTTTGCCGTTGTGGGTCACGATATCGCCGTCCTTATAAGCGGTGCCTTCTTTGTAGTCAGGGTAGGTTCCGCCGCTGGCAGGCGTCACGGTGAAATCAAACTCAGCCTGTGCGGTTTTGCGGTTATCCGGGTCAAGAACGTTCAATCGCGCCTTGAACACGGTCGGCGTGGTGACCACGTAGGCTTTGCCGCTCACGGTGACGGCGTCTTGCGCGCCTGTCATTCCTGGAACATTCCACTGACGAAGCAGGGGGCCGTTGGACCCGGTCGATCGGGCGCTCGTAAACGTGAAGGCTTCTCCGGGCTTCAGCGTGGCCGGACCCGAGATATGGGCTACCGGTGGTGCGGGATTGACCGGTGAAGTGCCTCCTCCTGGAATAATCGACATGGCTTGGGTGTAGCCCGGTTGAGTTGCATAAGTTGAGTTGACCAAGGGGTTCTCGGCATTGAACGTGACAGTCTGGTTCTCCAGTTCGCCAATTCTGGCAACGGACGGGTCGACCTTATCCGCTATTTGTTTACCCCATTGGCCAGGTGCCAAATTGGCGCTGCTGATTTTTTGCGTGATATCAATCAATTCTTTTCTCGCCCCGTCGATCCCAAACACCCGGTAGTGCACGGAGTCGCCATCTTTGAGGGCTTGCATGTCGCTTTGGATAAACTGGCCAATATTGGTGAGTGGATCAGGTACCGCGCCACCTTCAAACTTCACATCCGAACACGAGATAAAAAACTCGCCCGCCGGATCGCTCCGCACCCATATGCCGACAATCAAACCATTTCCCGAGGCGTTGCCCGGGATAGGCCGGGTAATCCGGAAATAACCCGAGGCTCCAGCTATGGCGGGTGGGGTTTGCCAGTTTGTATTCGCTACCGTGAAGTTTTCGGGTTGTCCCAAGGGGATCAAGTCACTCCATTTCAGAACGTCAGTGGCAGTGTTAAACCCTGGGCGTGTGATAAACGGATAGAACGTGCTCGGTACGTGAGGGGCTGTACCGATAAGGCGCATCGTTAAAGATTGACCAGGAGTGACACTCGTCTTGGTCCAATGGGGGGTTGGATGGTCCAGACTGGCTTTTTTCGGGTCATTCGCCGCGCATATCTGGCCATCCTTGATAATCCCCTGGATCTGAGCCAGCGTCGGATTGTTGATATGCGGGATATGTGCGATCTCATGCCACTGTTGGGCCGGGAATGCCCATTCCGCAGGTGTGCCAAAGGTCGCCACGGATGCTTCTCGACAGCCTTTGTCCGCGATGGCTGAACCGTCCTGAGATTGCCAGAATCCACCCGTCACCTGGCAGTTCACTGCACGTGATGGCGGCATGTCCAGAGCACCATGTGCCCATCCCATCGCCGGCACTAGGCATACCGCCGCCAATGTCCACTTGATAAGTCCTTGCGCGAATTTATACATGCTCTAGTCCACCTTCAATTCAGATAAACAAGTTCCGAACTGCTGGAACGATCAGTGTGATTTATTCAACTAGCATCATTGGTCAGCTGATCTCCCATGGGAGCGACGCGGGTTGCAGGATTACTCTGTACAGAGCCATACAGAAACACCCACCCTTGATAACTACCTTGCCCTGTAAAACCTTGGTTGATGACTGCAAAGTTGCTTTGCTTGAACGGCGTGCCCCTGGCCTTACGTCGCCCAGGCCTTGTTCATCGGAGGGTTGCAGTTGCCAGCTATCACGCTTGCCGGTGACGGGGTCCAGCGGGATTTCGCGTAAGTAGCGTTTATCCACCAGGGCTTGCAGGGACTCGGGGTTGGCGCCATGGTCTTCGCGGTATTGGTCCAGCGCCTGGCGGATAATGGAGAGGTTATGGCGTAGCACGGTTTCCTGGGCCTTGTTGTGCTGGCGAAAATATTGGGGCGTGACCAGGGTCATGAGGGTGGCGATGATGGCCATGACCACCAGTAACTCGATCAGGGTAAAACCCCGATCACCAGTGGCTGTATAACGTTCCATTCGAACTCTCCCGGGTGCTGCGGGATGAAACGTCGAATACATCTTCTCCCTCTCGTGGGTTGTCGGCGTTGCTCTTGTAGCTGCGCAGTTGCCAGGTTTTTTCAGGCGTAAGTTCAGGGCACTCGCACACCGGGTCGCGAGGAATGTGTCGCGGGAAATGGAGTTTGTTGCCTGCAGGTTGGTTTTATCCGTCACGCCCTCCACCAGGCTTTTCAAGCTGGGCGGATAACCACTGTCGGTAACGCTCTTTTCGATGCGCCCGTCGTCGGAGGCTTCTTTATAGGAGTCAATGGCGCGACGTATCTCCCGCAACGAACGTTGCAAGTCCAGTTCCCGATCGCGTTTGCCCATCAGCGCTATCAGCGGATAAGCCACTGTCGCGAGCGTGGCCAGCAGGGCCAGCGTCAGTAGCAATTCAATCAGCGTAAAACCTTTGGCGCAGTGATGGCTGGGGTTAGCCGGCCACATCACCGTGTTTATCTCCTGTCATCCCGCCAAGGACTTCCGCATTAACCAAGGCTAGTGAAATTGACTGCAAGGGTGAGTGTAGATGCAGGATGTTTTTTGTACAGTCGGCGGTTTTACCCACATTCGCTGTGAGCCCATCTGTGGATAAGGTGTTTGTGGTTGTCCACAGGCCGCGTGTTTAAAGGGCTGCGCGCTGCTGTATGAAAAACAACCAGGCTAACTAACGGTTTTTACGGAAGTTTTCGTGTGGATAAAGGCAGGACGCGCGTTTAAGTTGCCCCCAAAGTCTGTTGGTGCTTCTGTGGATAAGATGTTCGCTATTGTCTCTAGATCATATGATTAGCGGCTCTCATGAAGCTGATCAAAAAATGAACAAAATAGCCCATGATGAGAATGAAAGCCTGAAAATCCCCGGTTTATGACGCTTTGACAAGCTTTTCCACAGCGCTTTTGAAGTTACACCCAATCTCTGTTGGCGGTTCTGTGGATAAGGTGTTTGCGTACTGCTACAGGCCACGGGATACATGGCGTTCAGAGATATGGTTAATAATTGATCAGGTGTGGGTTAAAACCGCAAAGCTGAATAAGTCACGGATTTTCTTCAGTTAATTTCGTCAGACGAGCACAGTTGCCCACAATTGCTGTGGGTGGCTTTGTGGATAAGTTGTTGGGCGAAGGCTGGAGGGCAGGAGAATCAAGGCGCAGCAGGGGGTTGGATGTTTTTTGTACAATCCGACCCCCTTGAGATCAATGGGTTATTCGTGGGCCGCAACACCCTTGAGGTAAGGCGCCGGAGCGGCCCCCAGGTTGTTCAGCATGCGCTCGCTGTACCAGTCGACGAAATTCACCACGCCGAACTCGTAGGTCTTGGAATACGGACCAGGCTGGTAGGCGGTGGAGTTGATGCCGCGCTGGTTTTCTTCGGCCAGGCGGCGGTCCTGGTCGTTGGTAGCGTCCCACACCTGGCGCATGCGCTCCACGTCGTAGTCCACGCCTTCCACCGCGTCCTTGTGCACCAGCCACTTGGTGGTGACCATGGTTTCCTGGGCGCTGATCGGCCACACCGTGAACACGATGATGTGGTCGCCCATGCAGTGGTTCCAGGAGTGAGGCAGGTGCAGGATGCGCATCGAGCCCAGGTCCGGGTTCTTGATGCGGCCCATGAGTTTGGCGCAGCCCTGCTTGCCGTCCAGGGTCATCGACACGGTGCCTTTGAGCAGCGGCATGCGCACGATGCGGTTACGCAGGCCAAAGCTGGCGTGGGCGTAAGGGATCTTCTCGGCATCCCAGGCGGCGGCGGAGGCGGCCACGTGGTCCTTGAACGCCTGATCGGCGCGCGGGTCCGTGACGTCGTCCCATTCCAGCAGGGTTTTCAACAGTTCGGGGTGCGACGCGTTGCAGTGGTAGCACTCGCGGTTGTTTTCCAGCACCAGCTTCCAGTTGGCTTTCTCCATCAAGGTGGTGGTAATCGCCACCTTGGTGTTTTCCATGTCGTAGGGTTCCATGTAATGGTTCAGTGTCGACAGGAAATCATCGATGGCCGGCGGGTTCTCCGCCAGGCTGATGAAGATGTAGCCACCGGCGGTCTTTACGTTGACCGGCTTGAGGCCGTACTGCTTCATGTCGAAGTCGGCGCCCATTTCGGTACCGGCGAACAGCAGACGGCCATCAAGCTCATACGTCCACTGGTGATAGTGGCAGACCAGTTTGGCGACCTTGCCCTTGTCGCTGGTGCACAAGCGTGAGCCACGGTGACGGCACACGTTGTGAAAGGCATGCACTACGCCCTCGGCGCCACGGATCACGATGATCGGGTTCTTGCCCACTTGCAGGGTCAGGTAGTTGCCCTTGGCAGGGATTTCGCAGGTCATGCCGGCGATCAACCACTCTTTCTGGAAGATCTCCTGCATGTCGATATCAAACAACCGTTCATCAGAGTAGAACGGCTGCGGCAGCGAGAAAGTGCGCTCGCGCTCTTGCAGCATTTGCGCGGTGGCCTTGCGTGCGGGTTCCAGCGGATCGCCCAAGCTTAAGGTTGCGGTGACGTCCATCGTGTGTGTCCTCATGGCCATTCTGTGGGGCCGGCGAATAGTGGCTACGGTTGTGCTTTGCAAGGCGTAAAGAAAGCGTCTGTGTTGGGAGCGAGTGTGGGGCCGACGATGCGCCGAACCTTATCCATGGGCGACATGGCCCAATCTGTTCCCGACGCGCAACCCTAGGTCGTTGGGGGCTGGTCGCGATAAGTATGTGAATGTCGCAGATAGGTAAATGGGTGGTTCTGGCGTTACGCAGAATCGCCACCATAAGGCCGATGTCGGCGGTGGAGAACAACATGTCCAATAATTTCCTGAATCCGGTAACCACCCAGACCTGGGCCAATGGTCGGCACATTGTCCGTTGCGTCAAAGTCATCCAGGAAACCTGGGATGTGCGCACCTTCTGTTTCATGGCCGACCAGCCGATCCTGTTCTTTTTCAAGCCGGGGCAATTCGTCACCCTGGAGCTGGAAATCGAAGGCCAGCCGATCATGCGCTCCTACACCATTTCCAGCTCACCGTCGGTGCCTTACAGCTTCTCGGTGACCATCAAGCGCGTGCCGGGGGGCAAGGTTTCCAACTGGTTGCACGATACCCTTCATGAAGGCCAGGAACTGGCGGTGCACGGGCCTGTGGGTTTGTTCAACGCCATCGACTTCCCGAGCCCGAAGGTGCTGTACCTCAGCGGCGGCGTAGGGATTACGCCGGTGATGTCCATGGCGCGCTGGTTCTACGACACCAACGCCAATGTCGACATGACGTTTATCCACAGCGCCCGTTCGCCAAAAGACATCATCTACCACCGCGAGCTGGAGCACATGGCGTCGCGGATTGATAACTTCAGCCTGCACCTGATCTGCGAAAAGCACGGTTTGGGTGAACCCTGGGCCGGTTATCGTGGTTACCTGAACCACAAGATGCTGGAACTGATGGTGCCGGACTTCCTGGAGCGCGAAGTGTTCTGCTGCGGCCCTACGCCGTACATGAACGCGGTGAAGCGCCTGCTGGAAGTGGCGGGTTTCGACATGACGCGCTACCACGAGGAATCGTTCGGCGCCACGCCACCGGAAGCCCGTGCGGATGCGGTGGAGCAAGCCGAACAAGCCGCCGACGCGCCGGAAATCGACCTGGCGGATCTGCACCAAGTGGAGTTCATTGCATCGGGCAAAAGCATTCGGGTGGCCCCCGGCGAAACCGTGCATGCCGCTGCCGCCAAGCTCGGCCTGTTGATCCCGAAGGCCTGCGGCATGGGCATCTGCGGGACCTGCAAGGTGATGAAGCTGGGTGGCGAGGTGGAGATGGACCACAACGGCGGCATCACCGAGGAGGATGAAGCCGAAGGCTACATCCTGTCGTGCTGCAGTGTGCCGAAGGGTGATGTGCGCATCGAATTCTGACGCTCAGTACAGCCCTGGCCGACGATCTTGGTGCACGTGGTTGTGGTCGCTGATTGACTTGTCCCTGGCCTGCGCCAGTGGCAGGTCAGCCACCAGCTGCTGTTCCTCAGGATGGGAGGTCGCTCCGGCCAGCGGGTAGCCATCAGCGTCGACGATGACCGAGCCGCCCACCCAATCCACGCCACGCTCTTCGCCATAGCGGTCGCACGCAGCGATGAACATGCGGTTGACTGCCGCATTGGCCTGGACCCGCACGATCTCCGCCGGCCTTTCATCGGCAGGGCGCGGGGCGTTTGGCCAGTTCACCGGGGCGCAAAGCAGGTCCGCGCCGGCAATCGCGGCCAGGCGCACCCACTCGGGCAGTTCCAGGTCGTAGCAGATCATCAGGGCGATCCGTCCGACGGCAGTGTTGACCACCGGCGGCGGCGAGTCACCGGGTGTGAATATCAGCTTCTCGCGGTTCCACAAGTGCGCCTTGCGATACACCGTCAGCCGCCCGGTGGGTTCGACCAGAGCGGCACTGTTGGCGACCCGTCCCGCGCTCAGGCGCTCGCAGAACCCTGCGACGATGATAATGTTCAGCTCAGCCGCCAGGCTCTTCCATAGGCTCAGCGTCGGGCCGTCGAGTGCCTCTGAGGCAGTGTGGGCCTCCTCCAGGTCAGTGAATACGTAACCGCTCTGGATCAGCTCTGGCAGGACGATCACTTGGGTGTTGAGGCTGGTCGCCCCACGAATCGCGCGCTCGGTCAGCGCCCGGTTGTAGTCGGGCTCGCCGATACGCGGCGCCAGTTGATGGCAAACGACGCGTAGCTCCGTCATCACTAGCTTCCTTCTAATTGACGCTCGCTGGCTTGTATGGCTCGCGACTCGGCGGCGTGGTCGAGGTGGCGAGTCATTACGCAGTAAACCACCGCCGAGACGGCCAGGCCGATAACGAACGCAATATCGGCGCCGCCCAGCATTGTGCTGATGGGGCCCTGATAAAAATCCAGTGCCATAAAGGGAATCATAGCTGCCAGGCCGAGAAAATACGCCGTGAGCCCGGCACCCGACCAACGGCCATAGATACCGGTCGGGTTGAATATGTCGCTGATTGCGTAATGTCCTTTTCGTACAAAGTAGAAGTCTGCGAGGTTGACTGCCGTCCAGGGCACCAGGAAGTACAACATCAGAAGTACGAAGGTGTTGAAGCTGTGCAGGTAGCTCTCTGGAATGCTCAAGGCGATCACAAAAATGACTGCGGCCACCAGGCTGATCCCGAGGATTCGGCCCTTGATCCGTGGTTTGATCGGTACAAAACCGTCAATGGCACTGACCCCGGTGAGCATCGCGCCGTAGCAATTGACCGCCATGATGCCGACCAGCGCCGGTACGGCCATCAACACAGTAAAAGTACCGAAGCCCGGTAGCAGTTGGTTGCCCACAGCCTGCACGCTGCCGATGGCGTCGGGCGAGGGCAGCGCCGATGCGAGAAAGGCCCCCAGCGACATCAGCCACAGCGCCGAGCCGGCAGCTCCCAGGTAGGTCCAGAGGATGACACTGCGTGACGGCGTGTTATGCGGCAGGTAGCGAGAGTAGTCCGAAACATAGACGGCGTAGCTGATCTGGTAGCCCGCCGCGGCCGACAATTGGATGAGGAAGGCCGACCAGGAAAAGTGTGCGTCGGCCACGGCACTGTCAGCCTGCAGGTGCATCACTGCGGCTACGGTGAGCACCGCGAACACGCTGATCATCACGTAGGTCAGCCAGCGTTGCACGGTGTGCAGGAGGTCGTGCCCGACCACGGCAATCACCACCGCCAGGATGATCATCAACGCATACCAGGGTGCGCGCGTGCCGGGCAGCACGGTATTGATGGCGTCGGTCGCCAGAATCACGTTGAACACGTTGAAGCCTATGTACACGAAGACCACCGCGATAAAGGGCACGATCGCTCCGCGCAGGCCGAATTGTGCCCGCGACTGGATCATCTGCGGCAACCCCATGCGCGGCCCCTGGTTGGCATGGAACGCCATGGCGAATGTGCCCAGGCATACGCCGATCACGATCGCCAGGATCGCGTATACCAGGCTCAGCCCCAAGGCCGCGCCGGTAAACCCGGTGACCATGGTGGTGAGTACGAAGTTGCCGGTGAACCAGAACGGCGCCTGATGCCAGACCTTGCCGTGGCGTTCATGACGCGGTACGTAGTCGATGGAGCGGGCTTCGATTTTCAGTGTGTTGGAAGGGGGAGCAGCCGATCGGTCAGAGGGCACGTTCATGGGCATCACGGTCTGTTTTTATTGAGTGAGACTACGAAGAGTCTTGTAACTAAAAAAACTATTGAATCGGCATTTGCAAATAATCACTTCATGAATTTCTGAACTGATGGCGCAAAGTCGTGTGATACAAGGTTTCATGCCTGATCGGCTTATTTATTTCCAATTGATATAGAGAAATTTCCTACGCGCATCTACGCTGAACAGCACTTACGTCGTATTCGCCCTTCGCATTGAAGCAGTAGGTGGACGTCCTTATACATGCCAAGGATGATTGCCATGTCTGCTATTCCCTCACGTAGTAAAGGCGCCGCGCGCTTGCTTGCGAACGATGTCACTGCGCTGGTTCCAGACTTTCCTTTTCATTACGGCCGGTTTCTCAGCCAGGCCGCCAGTAATGGCACCCCATTGGCGCAGGTGTCGAGCCTCGCATATGGCAGACGGGTGTTGATCGTCGGGGCGGGAGTCGCCGGAATGGTGGCAGCCTATGAAGCCATGCGCATGGGGTTGCACCCCGTGGTGATAGAGGCCGGCAACCGTATCGGAGGGCGGCTGTATTCTCATGTGGCGGGTGATCCGCAAGACCCGGCTAACAGCGTTATCTGTGAAATGGGTGCCATGCGCTTTCCTGTTTCGGGCAAGGCGCTAATGCATTATTTCGATAAAGTGGGCATGACGGCCAACTCGACGGACTTTCCCAATCCCGGTTCGGCGGTAACCCCCAGTACGGTGGTCGACTATCAGCAACAACAGGTCTATTACGAAGGCAATAATTTGCCGTCCGAGTATGCGGAGATCGAGCGCAAGTTATTTGAGGTTTTCCTCGAACAGAACCCGATCAAGTTTAAGGAGATGGAAGCCGCCATGTCAGAAGGAAGCCTTGATCAGACCAAGATCAAGGTCTTGTGGAACGCGATTCTGGACGCAGGTTGGGACAACCTCAGTTTTTTTGCCGCGATGGTCGAGCAGGCGGGATGGAGTCGCGAAGATATCGACCTGTTTGGCCAGATAGGCTTCGGCACAGGCGGTTGGAACACCGATTACCCGAACTGTTTCCTGGAGGTGTTGCGGGTGCTGTATACCGGCCTGGATACCAACCACAAGTTGATGTATGACGGCTCCAGCGAGCTACCGACCCGCTTATGGAGCCGTGCCCCGGATACCTTCGGCGACGCCATGCGCCATTGGCCAGCGGGCACCACCGTGCAAGACCTGACCACTCGAGTCATTGCTCAGCCGTTCAATCAAGAAGTGCGACAGATCATCCGCCGGTCGGATGGTGAGTTCGACGTGTGGGTGTTTGATCGAAACTCGGGTCGCGATCGCCAATACACCTTTCCTGCGGTGGTCTATACCCCGCACAAACGGATCCTCGACAAATTCCGTTATATGGACGGCACTGCCCGCTTCAATCAGGTGAATGACCTCTTATCCCCAAGGGAATGGGAGGCAGTGATGTACACCCATTACATGCAGTCGGCAAAAATCTTCGCCCAGACCAAACGACCGTTCTGGACCGACGTGGGAGCTGATCTGCAGTACAGAATGAGCGTAACGTTATCGGAACGCATTACCCGTGGCACCTATCTGCTGGACTATGGCCAGAGTCTGGGCCCCTACAGGGGCAGTGGCATGTTTTTGTCTTACACCTGGAATGATGACAGTCTTAAATTCCTGGGTGATCGCAGTGCGCCGCTGCCGTCCCATGTGCAGGTGTGCACGAGCTTGCTGGACAGCGTGTATGCCCCTCATCAGTTGAACCTGGCCAACGAGTTCGGCATGACCAACCCCTTTGCCGAAATCAATTGGGAGGAGCAGCCCTTTTTCCTGTGTGCATTCAAAATGAATCTGCCAGGACAGTACGAGTACCAGCGCTTGCTGTTTTCTCAGTTCATGAATGGCGTGCCGAGTTCCAATCCCGATGGTTTCATTCTTGCGGGTGACGACGTTTCCTGGACGGGAGGCTGGGCGGAAGGGGCTGTGACCACGGCCTTGAATGCCGTGAATAAACTGGCGGTGAAATTCAATGGTGGGACCTTGCTCAACAACCGCGGCCCCATTGATGAATGGCAAGCGCTTCAGCCAAAGGTGCTATGAGAGCAATCACATGAGTCCCGCGTCGCAGGTCATGAGTCTGCGGCGCGGGCCTTAGTGGTTAGCGGACGAAAAGGTTGATGAGGTACCCGCCGGATGCTGTCATTTCAAACTCTTTGCCGGTGACCGTAAAGAGTCTGGAAGGCTCGACGATGGTGTCGCCGACATTTGCCAGCCTCCTCAGATCGTCCAGGCTGACGAGTGTGGCGTTGGTGTCGTCCCGGAGCTGAGATTCAGTGGTGTAGCGTTGAATTTCCATGGTGTTGCCCTCTATAGGATTTCCTTTTCCAGCCGACTATTCGGCAGGCAGTCAGCCCCGAATTAACGCGTCCGTTTGTTCGGGGTGACGAGATCCTAACCAAGGCAGGGGGTAGATAGATACTGTCGGAAATACGTACAAACAGTCTCTGAAAAAAGGCTGAAAGGCCCGTCGTTTCAGGCTTCCATCACTTTCCGAATGTCCGCAGCCAATTCTCTTACGCGCTCTTCCTCGGTATCCCACGCACACATGAAGCGCGCACCGCCTTTGCCGATGAAGGTGTAGAAACGCCAGCCCTTGGCGGTCAACGCGGCAATCGCCGACTCCGAGAGTTGCAGGAACACGCCGTTGGCCTGCACCGGAAACATCAGCTCTACGCCGGGAATATCTGCTACCAGGCTGCTCAGCAGCTGGGCGCAGTGGTTGGCATGGCGTGCGTGCTTGAGCCAGGCGTCGTTCTCCAGCAGGCCCACCCAGGGCGCGGAGAGGAAGCGCATTTTTGACGCCAACTGGCCTGCCTGTTTACAGCGGTAGTCGAAATCTTCGGCCAGCTTGTGGTTGAAGAATAGAATCGCTTCGCCCACGGCCATGCCGTTCTTGGTGCCGCCAAAGCACAGCACGTCCACGCCGGCTTTCCAGGTCAGGTCCGCCGGCGAACAGCCCAAGAACGCGCAGGCGTTGGAGAAGCGCGCGCCGTCCATGTGCAGGTTCAGGCCCAGCTCTTTGCAGGTGACGCTGATGGCACGGATTTCATCCGGGGTGTACACGCTGCCGACTTCGGTGGCTTGGGTCAGGGTGACCACGCGTGGTTTGGGGTAGTGGATGTCCTGGCGCTTGAGGGCGATCTCGCGGATCGACTCCGGGGTCAGCTTGCCGTTTTCGGTGCGGGCGGTGAGCAGCTTGGAGCCGTTGGAGAAAAACTCCGGCGCGCCGCATTCGTCGGTTTCGACGTGGGCGGTTTCCGAGCAAATCACGCTATGGTAGCTCTGGCACAGCGACGACAGCGCCAGTGAGTTGGCGGCAGTGCCATTGAAGGCGAAGAACACTTCGCAGTCGGTTTCGAACAGGTTGCGGAAACCGTCGGCGGCGCGGTGGGTCCATTCATCATCGCCGTAGGCGCGTTGATGGCCTTGGTTGGCTTGTTCCATGGCGGCCCAGGCTTCCGGGCAGATGCCGGAATAGTTGTCACTGGCGAATTGTTGGCTCTTGTCGGTCATGGCCCATTCCTGTGGTCGATGTTGGTGCGCACTGTAACCAAGATTGTCGCGGGTGCGCACGTGCTGTAAATGCAAAGTCACTGGGGAATTATGCACGGTACTGGAACCCTGCCTGTCGGACGTGTCCGCGATGGCGCCTTGGATCTGCTCAAGTGGCTGGCGCTGTTGAGCATGGTGCTCGACCACTTGCGCTATGTCGGTTTGAGCCTGGACGGCCTGTATGTGCCGGGACGCTTGGCGTTCCCGTGGTTTTGCCTGGCGATTGCGGCGAACCTGCATCGGATCCGGGGTGCTCCCGTAACGGGCCAGTGGCGTTACATGGGGCGGCTGTTGTTGTTCAGCGTGATCAGCGAAGTGCCCTACCGCTTGTTTATCGACGATGCCGATACGTTGAACGTATTGCCCACGTTGGTTCTGGGCCTGCTGGTAGCCCGAGGATGGCAGCAGAAGGCGCTTTTTGATCGAGGATTGGCGCTGATTGCCATCACGGTTGCCGCTGTGTTCTCCACGCAACTGATGTTCGGTTTCTTTGGTGTCTTGCTGCCGCTGGCCATGCTGTTGGTGTTCAGTCGCCCATGGTATTTCAGCGTGTTGCCGGGTTTGGTCTGTGTCGCCGCCAACCAATGGCAGATCCTGCTCAACAGCGGCACGCCAGTGGCGACATTGGGATTGGTTGCGTGCCTGATCGCGCCATTGGCTGGGTTGCTCTTGTTGCGACACGCTAGGCACGTGTCGGCGCCGGCCATGCGGCGCTGGGCGTATGCACTTTATCCCGCGCATTTCTTACTGCTGCTACTCCTTCGAAAGATCATCACATAGCTCCTGTGGGAGCGAGCAAGCCCGCTCTCACATTTGTTTTGTGTCGCTCACTAATGTCGTAAACGCACCTTTGCGTGGCGTCCGTAGGCATTTGACCTGTCTGCGCCAGCCCTACCATCGCATCAAAGGGCCCTGCACGGGCCTCAACAATACGAAAGGCTGGGAGAGACGCGATGTTCAGCAAACAAGACCAGATCCAGGGATATGACGATGCACTGCTGGCGGCCATGAATGCCGAGGAGCAGCGCCAGGAAGATCATATCGAGCTGATCGCGTCAGAGAACTACACCAGCAAACGTGTGATGGAAGCCCAAGGCAGCGGCCTCACCAACAAATACGCCGAAGGCTACCCGGGCAAGCGCTATTACGGTGGTTGCGAGCACGTGGACAAAGTCGAGGCCCTGGCCATCGAGCGCGCCAAGCAGCTGTTCGGTGCCGATTACGCCAACGTGCAGCCGCACTCCGGCTCGTCCGCCAACAGCGCGGTGTACCTGGCCCTGCTGCAAGCCGGCGACACTATCCTGGGCATGAGCCTGGCCCACGGCGGTCACCTGACCCACGGCGCCAAAGTGTCGTCCTCGGGCAAGCTGTACAACGCGGTGCAATACGGCATCAACACCGACACCGGCCTGATCGACTACGACGAAGTCGAGCGCCTGGCCGTTGAGCACAAGCCGAAAATGGTCGTGGCCGGTTTCTCTGCCTACTCCAAGACTCTGGATTTCCCACGCTTCCGTCAGATCGCGGACAAAGTGGGCGCACTGCTGTTCGTCGACATGGCCCACGTCGCCGGCCTGGTCGCCGCCGGCCTGTACCCGAACCCGCTGCCGTACGCCGACGTGGTCACCACCACCACCCACAAGACCCTGCGCGGTCCACGGGGCGGTCTGATCCTGGCCAAGTCCAACGAAGAAATCGAAAAGAAACTCAACGCCGCCGTATTCCCTGGTGCCCAGGGCGGCCCGCTGATGCACGTCATCGCCGGCAAGGCCGTGTGCTTCAAGGAAGCGCTGGAGCCAGGTTTCAAGGCCTATCAGCAACAAGTGATCGACAACGCCCAGGCCATGGCCGATGTGTTTATCAAGCGTGGTTACGATGTCGTGTCCGGCGGCACCGACAACCACCTGTTCCTGGTCAGCCTGATCCGTCAGGGCCTCACCGGTAAAGAGGCGGACGCCGCCTTGGGGCGCGCCCACATCACCGTCAACAAGAACGCTGTGCCGAATGACCCGCAGTCGCCGTTCGTGACCTCGGGCCTGCGCATCGGCACCCCGGCGGTGACCACGCGTGGTTTCAAAGTGCCGCAGTGCATTGAACTGGCCGGCTGGATCTGCGACATCCTCGACAACCTCGGCGACGCCGACGTCGAGGCCAATGTGGCCAAGCACGTGTCTGCCCTGTGCGCTGATTTCCCGGTTTATCGCTGAGCGCGGTTTTGGAGTAATGACTATGCAACGCTACTCGGGCTTCGGCCTCTTCAAGCACTCACTCAGCCACCACGAAAACTGGCAGAAGATGTGGCGCACGCCGACCCCTAAAAAGGTCTACGACGTGGTCATCGTCGGCGGCGGCGGGCATGGTCTGGCGACCGCCTACTACCTGGCCAAGGAGCACGGCATCACCAACGTGGCCGTGGTCGAGAAGGGCTGGCTGGGCGGCGGTAACACCGCGCGCAACACCACCATCGTACGTTCCAACTACCTGTGGGACGAGTCGGCCCACCTCTACGAGCACGCGATGAAACTGTGGGAAGGCCTGTCCCAGGACCTGAACTACAACGTGATGTTCTCCCAGCGTGGCGTCTACAACCTGTGCCACACCCTGCAGGACATCCGTGATTCCGAGCGTCGCGTCAGCGCCAACCGCCTCAACGGCGTGGACGGCGAATTGCTCAATGCCAAGCAAGTTGCAGACGAGATCCCGTACCTCGACTGCTCGAAAAACACTCGCTATCCGGTACTCGGCGCCACTGTGCAACGTCGCGGCGGCGTGGCCCGTCACGATGCCGTGGCCTGGGGCTTTGCCCGCGCCGCTGACGCACTCGGGGTGGACTTGATCCAGCAGACCGAAGTGATCGGTTTTCGAAAGGAAAACGGTGTGTGCATCGGTGTGGAAACCAACAAGGGCTTTATCGGCGCCAAGCGTGTTGGCGTGGTGACTGCCGGTAACTCCGGGCATATGGCCTCGCTCGCCGGGTTCCGCCTGCCGATCGAATCCCACCCGCTGCAAGCGCTGGTGTCTGAGCCGATCAAGCCGATCATCGACAGCGTGATCATGTCCAACGCCGTACACGGCTACATCAGCCAGTCCGACAAGGGCGACCTGGTGATCGGCGCCGGTATCGATGGCTACAACGGCTACGGCCAGCGTGGTTCGTACCCGGTGATCGAGCACACCATCCAGGCCATCGTCGAGATGTTCCCGGTGCTTTCCCGCGTGCGCATGAACCGTCAGTGGGGCGGCATTGTCGACACCACGCCGGATGCGTGCCCGATCATCTCCAAGACCCCGGTGCCGAACATGTTCTTCAACTGCGGTTGGGGCACCGGTGGCTTCAAGGCCACGCCGGGCTCAGGCAACGTGTTTGCCGCGAGCCTCGCCAAGGGTGAAATGCACCCATTGGCCGCGCCATTCTCCATCGACCGGTTCCACAACGGTGCGTTGATCGACGAACACGGCGCTGCGGCCGTCGCCCACTAACAGGAGAAATTCCCTATGTTGCATATCTTCTGTCCTCACTGTGGCGAACTGCGCTCCGAAGAGGAATTCCACGCGTCCGGCCAAGCGCACATCCCGCGCCCGCTGGACCCGAATGCCTGCACCGATGAAGAGTGGGGCGACTACATGTTCTTCCGCGACAACCCCCGTGGCCTGCACCACGAACTGTGGATTCACGCCGCCGGCTGCCGCCAGTACTTCAACGCGACCCGCGACACCCTGACCTACGAAATTCTTGAAACCTACAAGATCGGTGAGAAGCCACAATTCACCGCCAAGGCCTCTGGAGAGAAGGTATGAGCCAGACCAATCGCCTGTCCAACGGTGGCCGGATCGACCGTAATAAAGTCCTGACGTTTACCTTTAACGGCCAGAGCTACAAAGGCTTTGAAGGCGACACACTGGCCGCAGCCCTGCTGGCCAACGGCGTCGACATCATTGGCCGCAGCTTCAAGTACTCGCGCCCTCGCGGCATCTTCGCTGCGGGCGCCGAAGAGCCGAACGCGGTGCTGCAGATCGGCGCCACCGAAGCCACTCAGATTCCCAACGTGCGTGCCACGCAACAGGCGCTGTACCAAGGCCTGGTCGCCACTAGCACCAACGGCTGGCCGAACGTCAACAACGACGTGATGGGCATTCTCGGCAAGGTCGGCGGCAAGCTGATGCCGCCGGGGTTCTACTACAAAACCTTCATGTACCCGCAATCGTTCTGGATGACCTACGAGAAGTACATTCGTAAGGCCGCGGGTCTTGGCCGCTCGCCAACCGAGAACGATCCGGACACCTACGACAACTTCAACCGTCATTGCGACGTGCTGGTGGTGGGTGCCGGCCCTGCCGGTTTGGCGGCTGCACTGGCGGCTGCACGCAGCGGTGCGCGTGTGATCATTGCCGATGAGCAGGAAGAGTTCGGCGGTTCACTGCTGGACTCGCGTGAAAGCCTCGACGGCAAGCCGGCGGCTGAATGGGTTGCCAGTGTCATTGCCGAGTTGAAAGCCCTGCCGGACGTGGTGCTGCTGCCCCGCGCCACCGTCAATGGCTACCACGACCATAACTTCCTGACCATCCATGAACGCCTCACCGATCACCTCGGTGACCGTGCGCCGATTGGTGTGGTGCGCCAGCGTATCCACCGTGTGCGCGCCAAGCGTGTGGTGTTGGCGACCGGTGCGTGCGAGCGTCCGCTGGTCTACGGCAACAACGATGTGCCGGGCAACATGCTGGCCGGTGCAGTCTCCACCTACGTGCGTCGCTATGGCGTGGCGCCGGGCAAGAAGCTGGTGTTGTCGACCAACAACGACCACGCCTACCGCGTTGCCCTGGATTGGCTCGATGCCGGCCTGCAAGTGGTGGCGGTGGCCGATGTACGCCACAACCCACGCGGTGCGCTGGTTGAAGAAGCTCGCGCCAAGGGCATTCGTATCCTCACCGGCAGCGCCGTGATCGAAGCCCGTGGCAGCAAACACGTCACTGCCGCTCGCGTGGCCGCGATTGATGTGAAGGCGCATAAAGTCACCAGCCCCGGCGAATGGCTGGACTGCGACCTGGTCGCCAGCTCCGGCGGCTATAGCCCAGTCGTTCACTTGGCCTCGCACCTGGGCGGCAAGCCGACCTGGCGTGAAGACATCCTCGGTTTCGTACCGGGTGAAGCCCCGCAGAAACGCGTGTGCGTGGGTGGTGTCAACGGCGTCTACGGCCTTGGCGATTCCCTGGCGGACGGTTTTGAAGGCGGCGTGCGCGCGGCCAGCGAAGCCGGTTTTGCCCCAGTGGAAGGCACCTTGCCGAAAGCCCTGAGCCGCTTGGAAGAGCCGACGCTGGCTGTTTACCAAGTACCGCATGACAAGCCAACTGCACGGGCGCCGAAGCAATTCGTCGACCTGCAGAACGACGTGACCGCCGCCGCCATCGAATTGGCGACCCGCGAAGGGTTCGAGTCGGTCGAGCACGTCAAGCGCTACACCGCGCTGGGCTTCGGCACCGACCAGGGCAAGCTGGGCAATGTCAACGGCCTGGCCATTGCCGCCCGTTCGTTGAACGTGACCATCCCGCAGATGGGCACCACCATGTTCCGCCCGAACTACACGCCGGTGACCTTCGGCGCGATTGCGGGCCGTCACGTTGGGCACATCTTCGAACCGGTGCGCTACACCGCGCTGCAAGCCTGGCACGTCAAGAATGGCGCCGAGTTTGAAGACGTTGGCCAGTGGAAGCGCCCATGGTACTTCCCGCGCAACGGTGAAGACCTGCACGCCGCCGTCAAACGCGAATGCCTGGCCGTGCGCGACAGCGTCGGCCTGCTGGACGCCTCCACCCTCGGCAAGATCGACATCCAGGGCCCGGACGCGCGTGAGTTCCTCAACCGCATCTACACCAACGCCTGGACCAAGCTCGACGTGGGCAAGGCGCGCTACGGTCTGATGTGCAAGGAAGACGGCATGGTCTTCGACGACGGCGTCACAGCCTGTCTCGCCGACAACCACTTCCTGATGACCACCACCACCGGCGGCGCCGCCCGCGTGCTGCAGTGGTTGGAAATCTACCAACAGACCGAATGGCCAGACCTCAAGGTGTATTTCACCTCGGTCACCGACCACTGGGCGACCATGACCCTGTCCGGCCCCAACAGCCGCAAGCTGCTGGCGGAAGTCACCGACATCGACCTGGACAAGGACGGCTTCCCGTTCATGACCTGGAAAGAAGGGTTGGTCGGCGGTGTACCGGCTCGGGTGTTCCGGATTTCGTTTACCGGTGAGCTGTCGTACGAAGTCAACGTGCAGGCCGACTACGCCATGGGCGTACTGGAAAAAATCGTCGACGCCGGCAAGAAGTACAACCTGACCCCGTACGGCACCGAGACCATGCACGTGTTGCGGGCCGAGAAGGGCTTCATCATCGTCGGCCAGGACACTGACGGTTCGATGACCCCGGACGACCTCAACATGGGCTGGTGTGTCGGGCGTACCAAGCCGTTCTCGTGGATCGGCTGGCGCGGCATGAACCGTGAAGACTGCGTGCGCGAAGAGCGCAAGCAACTGGTGGGCTTGAAGCCGATCGATCCGAATGTGTGGCTGCCGGAAGGCGCGCAGCTGGTGTTCGATCCGAAGCAGACGATCCCGATGAAGATGGTCGGTCACGTCACCTCAAGTTATGCGCACAACTCCTTGGGCTATTCGTTTGCCATGGGCGTGGTGAAGGGCGGCTTGAAGCGCATCGGCGAGCGGGTGTTCTCACCGCAGGCGGATGGCAGCGTGATCGAGGCGGAGATTGTTTCTTCGGTGTTCTTCGACCCGAAAGGCGACCGCCAGAACATCTGATAGACCGAGTCGCCGCCTTCGCGAGCAAGCCAGTAGCTTCACCACAGCATTCAGACAGGTGCTTTATGACAGCAGCCAACGTATACCAACAACGCCCCACCTCCGGCGCCAAGGCCGAGTCGTCGCTGCACCATGCCGACCTCGCCAGCCTGGTCGGCAAAGGCCGCAAGAACGCCGGCGTGACCGTGCGTGAAAAGAAACTCCTCGGCCACCTGACCATCCGTGGCGATGGTCATGACGCGGCGTTCGCCGCCGGCGTGCATAAGGCCCTGGGCATAGAGTTGCCCGGTGCTTTGCAGGTGATCGTCAAAGGCGACACCAGCCTGCAATGGCTCGGCCCGGATGAGTGGTTGCTGATCGTGCCAAGCGGTGAAGAATTCGCCGCCGAGCAAAACCTGCGTGCCGCCCTGGGCGACCTGCATATCCAGATCGTCAACGTCAGCGGCGGTCAGCAGATCCTCGAACTCAGCGGCCCGAATGTGCGTGATGTGCTGATGAAGTCCACCAGCTACGACGTGCACCCCAACAACTTCCCGGTGGGCAAGGCGGTGGGCACGGTGTTCGCCAAGTCGCAGCTGGTGATCCGTCACACGGCTGAAGACACTTGGGAACTGCTGATTCGCCGCAGCTTCTCGGATTACTGGTGGTTGTGGTTGCAGGATGCGTCTGCCGAGTTTGGCCTGAGCGTTCAAGCCTGAGGAATGACCCATGAGCCGCGCACCCGATACATGGATTTTGACCGCCGACTGCCCCAGCGTGCTCGGCACGGTGGACGCGGTCACCCGCTACCTGTTCGAAGAGGGTTGCTACGTTACTGAGCACCACTCGTTCGATGACCGGCTTTCGGGTCGGTTCTTCATCCGCGTGGAGTTTCGCCAGCCCGATGGTTTTGACGAACAGGCCTTCCGTGATGGCCTGGCCACCCGTGGTGAAGCCTTCGGCATGATCTTCGAGCTGACGGCGCCGAATTACCGGCCAAAAGTGGTGATCATGGTCTCCAAGGCCGATCACTGCCTGAACGATCTGCTGTATCGCCAGCGCATCGGCCAACTGTCGATGGATGTGGTTGCGGTGGTATCCAACCACCCCGATCTGAAGCCTTTGGCCGACTGGCACCAGATCCCCTACTACCATTTCCCCCTCGACCCCAACGACAAGCCATCCCAGGAGCGTCAGGTATGGCAGGTGGTGGAAGACACCGGCGCCGAGCTGGTGATCCTTGCGCGCTACATGCAAGTGTTGTCACCGGAGCTGTGCCGCAAGCTGGATGGCAAGGCCATCAACATTCACCACTCGTTGCTGCCGGGCTTCAAGGGCGCCAAGCCGTATCACCAGGCGTACAACAAGGGGGTGAAGTTGGTTGGCGCCACGGCGCATTACATCAACAACGACCTGGACGAAGGTCCGATCATCGCCCAGGGCGTGGAGGTGGTGGATCACAGCCACTATCCCGAGGATTTGATTGCCAAGGGGCGGGATATTGAAGGGCTCACATTGGCTCGAGCTGTGGGTTATCACATTGAAAGACGTGTGTTCTTGAACGCTAACAGGACGGTCGTTCTGTAGTGGCAATTTGCAAGCTTCAAGCCGCAGGAAAAAGCGGCACTGCACACTTCTTGCGGCTTGTAGCTGGCCGCTTGAAGCTCACTCCACTCTCTTAACAACGATAAATATAGAGGTGACTGACATGTCTGGTAATCGTGGTGTCGTGTATCTCGGCAACGGCAAGGTCGAAGTACAGAAAATCGACTATCCCAAAATGCAGGACCCCCGTGGCAGGAAGATTGAGCACGGCGTTATCCTGCGCGTGGTCTCCACCAATATCTGCGGCTCTGACCAACACATGGTGCGTGGCCGCACCACTGCCCAGACCGGCCTGGTGCTCGGTCATGAAATTACCGGTGAAGTGATCGAGAAGGGCAGCGACGTCGAGAACCTGAAAATCGGCGACCTGGTTTCCGTACCCTTCAACGTAGCCTGCGGCCGCTGCCGTTCCTGCAAAGAGCAACACACCGGCGTATGCCTGACCGTCAACCCGGCTCGCGCCGGTGGCGCCTACGGCTATGTTGACATGGGCGACTGGACCGGCGGCCAAGCCGAGTATGTGCTGGTGCCGTACGCCGACTTCAACCTGCTCAAACTGCCGGACCGCGACAAGGCCATGGAAAAAATCCGTGACCTGACCTGCCTCTCCGACATCCTGCCAACCGGTTACCACGGCGCCGTTACTGCTGGTGTCGGTCCGGGTAGCACCGTGTACATCGCGGGCGCAGGCCCGGTGGGTCTGGCCGCTGCCGCTTCAGCACGCCTGTTGGGCGCGGCGGTGGTGATCATCGGCGACGTCAACCCGATCCGCCTCGCCCACGCCAAGGCCCAGGGTTTCGAAGTGGCCGACCTGTCCACCGACACCCCGCTGCACGAACAAATCGCCGCGTTGCTAGGCGAGCCGGAAGTGGATTGCGCCGTCGACGCCGTTGGTTTCGAAGCGCGTGGCCACGGTCATGAAGGCGTGAAAGCCGAAGCCCCGGCCACGGTGCTCAACTCGCTGATGGGCGTGGTGCGCGTAGCGGGCAAGATTGGTATTCCAGGCTTGTACGTCACCGAAGACCCGGGTGCTGTGGATGCCGCGGCAAAAATGGGCAGCCTGAGCATTCGCTTCGGTTTGGGCTGGGCCAAATCCCACAGCTTCCACACCGGCCAGACCCCGGTGATGAAGTACAACCGCGCGCTGATGCAGGCGATCATGTGGGACCGTATCAACATTGCCGAGATCGTCGGCGTGCAGGTGATCAGCCTGGATGATGCGCCACGTGGTTATGGCGAATTCGATGCGGGTGTGCCGAAGAAGTTTGTGATTGATCCGCATAAGTTGTTTAGTGCGGCGTAAGGCGCGAAGTTAAAACGGCGACCCTCGGGTCGCCGTTTTCATGGGAGGCTCTTACTGTACAAATAGCCTGCCTGGGTCGGTGATCGTCAGTTGAGGGTAAACGAACATTTGGAAATGTCGGAATCTTTGCAGGAGTTCCCATTCCATTGTGTGCCTGGCGCTGGCGCCCAGTTTTCGACAGGTTTCAGTGCGACTCTGACGCCTGCATCGCCTGGCCCCTCATAACTGCAAATGACCGCTTTGGTTTCGCTTTTGTAGTAGGCATCTGTAAATTTTGAGTCGTCCAAGTAGTTGGATTGCCCTTGAGGATTTTCACCTGTCCAGGTGAGCCCGCTGGGCCCCGTTGCCGAGTAAGAATAGCCTCCGCCCGACATTTCAGTTTGCGTGATGGTTGAAATGGGAGGGCAAGTTGCGGTGGCCGCGTAGGCATTTCCCATCAGGGCAAGCATCGCAAAAGCTCCAGCAGTCAGTGCAATCTTCATGATTCAAATCCTTCTGGTATCAGTGAATAGTGGAGTAGGGATAGTGGTGTATCGTGCCTGGGCTCGCTACTGTCAGAAATGACAGTGCTTTAGATTGATTCTTTATAAAAATCATTTTTTTATTTCGAGATACGCTCACGGTTGCCCTGTGTATTTAAAGTCATTGATGGACTCTGATCGTGCAATCGGATTCCTGGAACGGCCCGGAACAATGCGCGGGATACCCAGTCAAACGCCTGCTTTCACCCCTACACCCAGAGGTTGTTTCGATGAAGATTTCACGCGGTTTCGCCCTTTCCTGCCTCATGACTCTGGCAGCAGGCCCGGTGTTCGCCGCAGGGTTCAGCCTTGGCGACGCGGCCAATGCCATTTCCGGCATGCAGGGTGGCAACAACAAGGCTGCCGCTGCTGCACCGTCTTCCGAGACGGCCGGTTTGCTGAGCGCTCTGACCTCCCAGCTGAACATTACCCCCGAACAAGCCGTCGGCGGCACGGGCGCCATGCTGGGCCTGGCCAAGAACAAACTGAGCGGCAACGACTATTCGCAGCTGGGCAATAGCGTGCCGGGGCTCGACCAGCTGTCGGGCAACAATGCGTTGGGTAGCCTCGGGGCCTTGAGCGGGATGCTCGGCCAGACCGGCGGCAGCAAGACCAGCGGCCTGGACGGCCTGCTGGGTAACGTGAAGAACACCAACGACCTGAACACCGCCTTCAGCGCCTTGGGCATGGACAGCGGGATGGTCGGCCAGTTTGCCCCGGTGATTTTGCAATATATGGAAGGGCAGGGGGCAAGCACTTCTATTGTGAGCAAACTGGGTAGCATTTGGGGAATTTGATGGTTGAGGCAACGGGGCACCGACGATACAAAATATAACATGTGCTCGTGGACCCTCAGCGTGACTTCTGCCACATAAGATCATCGCCCACAAGTCGCTCAAGCTTGGTGAGTGATACACACATCTTTTATTGGAGGTTTCCATGTCGACTCAGAACATTCTCACCCATTTCCCTGTGTATCAACCGTTGATGACGCAGCAATTGAAAGACGCCGCGAAGAATTATCCAAGTTCCTCTGATCCTAACGCCATGTTGAAACGTGCAAACGATGAATATATAGATCTTTTCCTAAAACCCACGCCTAAGACTTCATGAGAATACTGATTTTTTGATCCTTCTCCCTCCAGAGCTGATTCACCCAGTTCTGGAGGGTCTGGCGAAACACCGGATCGTTTTCGTAATCCCCTTGCCATAACGCGGGGTCCAGCTCGCGGGTACGGATATCAATGATCACCTTCGGTACAGAACCGCTGATCAAATCCCAGAACCCCGGAATCTTCTGCTGCGGATAGACCACCGTTACGTCGAGTACCGCATCCAACTGCTCACCCATCGCCGCCAGCACGAACGCCACGCCGCCCGCCTTGGGCTTGAGCAAGCGGGTGAAGGGTGAACCCTGCTGCTTGCGCTTGGCTTCGTTGAACCGTGTGCCTTCCAGATAATTGACGACCGTCACCGGTTGGCGCTTGAACAGCTCGCAGGCTTGCTTGGTGATCTTTAAATCCTGCCCCGCGAGTTCCGGGTGCTTGGCCAGGAAGGCCTTGGTGTAGCGCTTCATGAAGGGGTAATCCAGCGCCCACCAGGCCAGGCCCAGGAAGGGCACCCAGATCAGCTCTTTTTTCAGGAAGAATTTGAAGAACGGTGTACGGCGGTTAAGGGCCTGGATCAGCGCCGGGATATCCACCCAGGATTGGTGGTTGCTGATCACAAGGTAGGACGTGTCACCGCGCAAATCGTCGCCGCCGCGAATATCCCATTGGGTTGGGATGCACAGCGCGAAAATCAGCTTGTCGATCTCGGCCCAGGTCTCGGCGATCCACATCACCGCCCACGACATGTAGTCACGATAACGGCCGGGGGCCATCAGCTTGAGCAGGGCAAACACCATCAAAGGTCCGATGAGGACCAGGGTGTTGAGCAACAGCAGCAATGAGACAAAACAGCCGGTGAGCAGGCGGCGCATAAGTAACTCTTGAAATACTGTGGGCGGGCCATGATAAGCAACGTGAGTCGAGAGGCCAAATCCCAATTCGCCGGACGAATGTTTCACAATGTGCCGGTTATGCTGGGGTGAGCTAACTAAGTGCTGCCGTTGCGGTCTAGAATCCGCCTACTTCTTTCCGAGGAAATCACGTCGTGAAACTGCTATTTGCCTCGCTCGCCCTGGTCGCCTTGCCTGTCATGGCCGCCGAACCGACCCTGTACGGTCGCTACGAATACATCCAGTTGCCGGAGATCGGCGAAACCTTCAAGGCCAAGATGGACACCGGCGCACTGACGGCTTCGCTGTCGGCGCGTGACATCGAAACCTTCACCCGTGATGGCGACGACTGGGTGCGCTTCCGCCTCGGCGGCAAGGATGCGTCCAACAAAGTCTACGAACACAAAGTCTCGCGCATCAGCAAGATCAAGAGCCGCGCCGACGAAGACGACGACAAGGACGAACCCTCCGTGGCAAAACGTCCGGTGGTCGACCTTGAAATGTGCCTGGGCAACGTCAAGCGCACTGTCGAGGTCAACCTCACTGACCGCAGCAGCTTCAACTACCCGTTGCTGATCGGCGCCAAGGCTCTGCGCGAATTCGGCGCTGCGGTAAACCCGGCCCGTCGTTACACTGCCGACAAACCGGACTGCTGACGGACACCATGGCGCATATCCTGATTGTCGAAGACGAAGCGGCGATTGCCGACACGCTGATCTTCGCCCTGCAGGGCGATGGCTTCACCACCACCTGGCTGACACTCGGGCAGGCGGCGCTGGAGCATCAGCGCCAGACGCCGGCCGATCTGATCATCCTCGACATCGGCCTGCCCGATATCACGGGCTTTGAAACCTGCAAGCAACTGCGCCGGTTCAGCGAAGTGCCGGTGATGTTCCTCAGTGCGCGCGATGGCGAGATTGACCGCGTGGTGGGCCTGGAGATCGGTGCCGACGATTATGTGGTCAAGCCGTTCAGCCCACGGGAAGTGACGGCGCGGGTCAGGGCGATCCTTAAACGCATTGGCCCTGGCGCGGCGCCGGCGGTGTTCCAGGTTGATCTGGAGCGCATGCAGATTGCTTATCGCGGCCAGCCGTTGAGCCTCACGCGCCATGAATTCCGGCTGCTGCAAAGCTTGCTGGAACAACCCGAGCGTGTGTTCAGCCGCGAGCAATTGCTGGATGCCGTCGGCGTGGCGGCGGATGCCGGCTACGAGCGCAATATCGACAGCCATATCAAAAGCCTGCGTAGCAAATTGCGCAGCGTGGCCTTTGACGCCGAGCCGATCCAGACCCATCGCGGCCTCGGTTACAGCTACAGCCCGAGCAACAGCTGATGCGCCTGGGGCTGCGGATTTTCCTGGTGTATGCGCTGTTTATCGGCCTGACCGGCTACTTTGTGCTCAGCACCGTAATGAAGGAAATCCGCCCCGGCGTGCGCCAGTCCACCGAGGAAACCTTGGTGGACACCGCCAACCTGCTGGCCGAAATCCTGCGCGACGACGTGAAGAACGGCACCCTCGGCCAAAGCCACTGGCCAGAGTTGCTCAAGGCGTATGGCAATCGCCAGCCGGGTGCGACGATCTGGGGCTTGCCGAAGAACCAGGTCAACCACCGGATCTACGTCACCGACGCCAAGGGCACCGTGCTGCTCGACTCCACGGGCGAAGCGGTGGGGCAGGACTATTCCAAGTGGAACGACGTGTACCTGACCCTGCGCGGCGAGTACGGCGCGCGTTCCACTCGCAGCGAGCTGGATGACCCGACGTCGTCGGTGATGCATGTGGGCGCGCCGATCCGTGACAACGGCCAGATCATCGGCGTGGTCACCGTGGCCAAGCCCAACAGTTCATTGCAGCCTTACATCGACCGCACCGAGCGTCGCCTGCTGTGGTACGGCGCTGGCCTGGTGATTCTGGGCCTGCTGTTGGGCGCGCTGCTGTCGTGGTGGCTGAGCGTTGCACTGCGCCGTTTGACCGTCTACGCCGAAGCTGTCAGCGAGGGGCGGCGGGCCGAGTTGCCCCACTACCGTGGCGGTGAACTCAAGCAACTGTCCACCGCCGTGGAGCACATGCGCACGCAGTTGGAAGGCAAGGCCTACGTCGAGCACTACGTGCATACGCTGACCCACGAATTGAAAAGCCCCCTGGCTGCGATTCGCGGCGCGGCGGAGTTGTTGCAGGGGGACATGACTCGCGAGCAACAGCAGCGCTTCGTCGGCAACATCGACAGTGAAAGCGCGCGCTTGCAGCAGCTGATCGAGCGCCTGTTGAACCTGGCGCAAGTCGAGCAACGCCAAGGCCTGGAAGAGCAGGCGAGTATCCCGCTGGCGGCTATGGTCGATGAGGTGCTCAAGGCGCAATGCGCGCGGATCGAAGGCGCCGGGTTGCAGGTCGAACAGACCATTGCGGCAGATGTGAGGGTGTACGGCGAACCCTTCCTGTTGCGTCAGGCCCTGGGCAACTTGTTGGATAACGCCCTGGATTTCACACCGTCCGGCGGCCTGTTGAGGTTCAGTGCCCAGACGCGACACAACGATGTGCAAGTGAGCGTGTTCAACCAGGCCGCGCCGATTCCCGACTATGCCCTGCCGCGCCTGAGCGAACGTTTCTACTCGCTGCCGCGCCCGGCCAGCGGGCGCAAAAGCACTGGCCTGGGCCTCAACTTTGTCGAGGAGGTGATGAAGCTGCACGGCGGCGCGTTGCAGATCGGCAATGTCGACGGCGGCGTACGGGTGGTGCTGCATCTCCACACAGTCTCCACATTGCCCACATAAATCCCCCACACAGGCTGCCCAGACTCTCCCCATCAAAACAGGGAGAGACCCATGAACCGCAGCCTGCTTTTCAAACTTGGCGCGATTGCGCTGCTGATTTTGCTGTTGCTGATTCCGTTGCTGATGATCAATGGCATCATCGCCGACCGTCAGTTCACTCGTGACAACGTACTGGAAGACATCGCCCGCAGCTCCAGTCACAGCCAGCGCCTCACTGGTCCGGTGATGGTGGTGCCGTATCGCAAGACCGTGCGCGAGTGGAAGCTCAATGAGAAGCTTAACGAGCGCTACGAGGAGATCAGTGAAGTGCGCGGTCGTCTGTATTTTCTGCCGGAGCATTTTGCGCTCGACGGTCAGGTGCAGACCGAACTGCGTGCCCGGGGCATTTACCAGGCGCGGCTGTTCCACGCTGACAACCGCATCAGCGGGCGGTTTGTGCTACCGGAACAATTGGGCCTAAAGGACAACTTTGCCGATTACCGTTTTGAATCGGCGTTTCTGGCGGTGGGCATCAGCGATATTCGCGGCATCGAAAATGTGCTGAAACTTGAACTGGGTAGCCAGCGCCTAGAGTTCTCGCCGGGCACTCAAGTCGGTTGGCTGGGGGAGGGCGTGCATGTAGCGCTGCCGGAACTGGACAGCAAAAAGCCAGCCACGTTGGATTTCGCCTTCGACCTGCGTCTGCAAGGCACTGAGCAACTGCAGGTAGTGCCCGTGGGCAAGACAAGTCAAGTGTCACTTGCCTCTAATTGGCCGCACCCGAGCTTCGTCGGTAACTTCCTGCCATCCCAACGAAATGTGACCGACAAGGGTTTCAGCGCCGATTGGCAGACCACGTTTTTCTCCACCAACCTGGAAGAAATCATGCGCGGCTGCGTGTGGGACCAGGTGTGTGACAATTTCAACAACCGCAGCTTCGGCGTGAACTTCATCGACCCGGTGGACCAGTACCTCAAGAGCGACCGTGCGATCAAATACGCCCTGCTGTTCATCGCCCTGACCTTTGCCGGCTTCTTCCTGTTCGAAGTACTCAAGAACTTGGCAGTGCATCCGGTGCAGTACGCGCTGGTGGGCTTTGCGCTGGCGTTCTTCTACCTGCTGTTGTTGTCGTTGTCAGAACACATAGGCTTCGCCATGGCCTACCTCATCTCCGCCAGTGCCTGCGTGTTGTTGATTGGGTTTTACGTGTGCCATGTGCTGCGCAGTGTGGCTCACGGCCTGGGCTTTTCGGCGGGGTTGGCGGCGCTGTATGGCTTGTTGTACGGGCTGTTGAGTGCCGAGGATTACGCGTTGTTGATGGGCTCGTTGTTGCTGTTCGGCCTATTGGGCACGGTGATGGTGCTGACGCGTAAGTTGGATTGGTATGGCGTGGGCAAGCGTAAGGCGGTTGAGCCACTGCAGTTTGACCTGGAGGCCGTGCAATGATCGGGTTGCGGGAGGATCAGCAAATGAAGGCGAGGTTGGTCAACTTCCTCAACAATGCCACCGCTATCGCCTGTGGGAGCGAGCTTGCTCGCGAAGGCGGTGGGTCAGTTGATGAATCCGTTACTGATAGACCGCATTCGCGGGCAAGCCCGCTACCACAGGGGATCGCGGTGGGTGTTAGACCGGTGGTTGTGTTTCCTGCATTGAAGGCCTTTGGCTGACTTCAGCGTACCAGGCCGCAAGCTGCGGGTTATCCAGGCGCCATTGCATATCCGGATGACGGAAGTCGAGGTAACCCAAGGCGCAGGCTACGCTGATCGCGGCAATGTCGAAGTGACTGGTCAGCTCGGCGATGGCGTCCGCTTCCAGTTCAGAGAGGCTGCGGCGGATCTTGTTGCGCTGCCCATCGAGCCACTGATCCCAATGCTTTTCGGCTGGGCGCAGGGCGGTTTCGTAGCGCACCAACACGGCGGCATCCATGATGCCGTCGGCCATTGATGCCAGGGTCAGGCGGCGCCAGCGAGCCGAGCCGTCGCGGGGGATCAGCGGGGTGCCGACATGCTGGTGGTCGAAGTAATCGAGGATCACTCGGCTGTCATGCAATACCGTGCCATCGGCCAAGCGCAGGGCCGGGATCTTGCCGACGGGGTTGCCTTGCACCACCTGAGCATCCGGATTGACCGGGGTCGGCATGCAGCCATGCAGCCATGCAGCGCTACGCGGTCCTGCTGGCCGGTTTCAGCCAGCAGTACGCGCACCTTACGAACGAAGGGTGAAGCGGGGTTGTGGAACAAGATCATGCTGGGAGCGGACATGGGCATTCCTCAAGAAAGGGCCGGGCTAATCTATCTCACCGCTTGAGCAAGGCCCAAGTGCCAATTACGGCCGGTATGCCTAATCCCACCCAACTCAGCGAATCCCACAGTCCGTCCCCAAGCAACGCGGCAAACAACCCGGCGGCGCTGAGCAGGCCAATCCCCAGCGGGATACCAAACACCTTCCAGAAGTTCGACTGACGCGGCCTCATGCCTTGGCCGCCTTGCGCCGCACCATCCACAAGTAAATCCCACTGACCAGCACGATGATGGTCAGCACATCCAGTGCTGCCCACAGAATCTTCATCGGCATGCCGCCGTAGTCACCGAAGTGCAGCGGCTGGGACATGCCCATGGCGTCCATGTACCACGGCCGTTCGGCGATGGCGGTGACGGCCAGGGTGCTGGCGTCGATCAGCACGGGTGTGAGCAGATGCGAGGTCAGGTGGGTGCTGCCCTTCATGAATACGGCGTAATGGTGCTCGCTGGAAAAGCGCGTGCCGGGAAAGGCGATGAAATCCGGCTCCATGCCGGGGGCGGCTTTAGCGGCGATGGTCAGCAAGTCGGTGGCCGGTGCGCGCTGGGTCAGCGGCGGGGCGTTTTGGTAGGGTTCGATCATGGCGCTGAGGCTGTCCTGGCGCCAGGCGGCGATGATCAGGTCGGCGCAGGCGCTGATCACGCCGGTCACGCCCACCACCAGTGCCCAGGTCAGGGTGACCACGCCGATGAGGTTATGCAGATCGAGCCAGCGCAGGCGGGTGGATTTGTCCTGGCGCACCGTGGCGAAGTTCAATCGGCGCATGAACGGCAGGTACAGCACCGTGCCCGAGATGATCGCCATCACAAACAGAATGCCCATGAACGCCAGCAACAACTTGCCCGGCAGGCCGGCGAACATGTCCACATGCAGGCGCAGCAGGAACAGGGTGAACCCACCGTTGGCCGCCGGAGTCTCCACCGCTTCACCCGTGCGCGCATCGAGCATGAAAGTGTGGGATGAGTTGGGTTCGGTGCCGGCGGTAGCGGCCATGATCGCGATCACGCCGTTCTTGTTGTCCTCGTCCCAGGCTAGGTACTGCAGAGCTTCGCCGGGGCGATGGGCCTGAGCCTTGGCCACCAGTTGCTCAAGGTTCAGTTGCGGCGTGTCGGCGGGCATTTGCCCCAGTTCGGGCTCGTTGCCCAACAAGTGATCGATCTCATGGTGGAACACCAGCGGCAGGCCGGTGAGGGCGAGCAGCAGCAGGAATACCGTGCAGATCAGACTGGTCCAGGTGTGGATGAAGGACCAGCGGCGGATGGTTTTGCTTTTCATTTTTTAACCTTCAGACACACCAAAGCCGCCCTCTGGGGCGGCCTGGCGGTTAACTCAGCCGATTACCACTGGTAGGTGGCGCTGGCGACGACGCTGCGTTGGTCGCCGAAGTAGCAGTAGTTGCCATCACAGGTAGACAGGTAGTCCTTGTTAAACAGGTTGGTGGCGTTCAACTTGACCGAAGCACCTTTGAGGCTGTTGTCCAGGCGGCCCAGGTCATAATGCACCGAGCCGTCGAACACGGTATAGGCGTTGGCTTTGCCCAGCCAGGTGTTGGCCTGGTCTCCGTAGGTATTGCCGGTGTAGCGAGCGCCGAAGCCTATACCGAAGCCATCGAGCGGGCCGGTGTGCCAGGTGTAGTCGGTCCACAACGAGGCTTGCTGGTTGGGCATCAGCGTCAGGCGGTTGCCTTTGTAGATGCCTTTTTGCACCTCGGATTTGGCCAAGGTGTAAGCGGCGATGACCTTGAGGTTCTCGGTCACGTCAGACACGGCTTCCAGCTCCAGGCCCTTGACCTTCACTTCGCCGGTCTGGCTGTTGATTTGCTCACCACCTGCGCCGAGCGTCGTTACTTGCACGTTCTTCTGGGTCAGGTCGTACACCGCTGCGCTCAGCAAGGTATTGGAGCCGGGCGGCTGATACTTGACCCCCATCTCCCATTGCTGGCCTTCCGTCGGTTTGAACGTCTTGGTGGCAGTGGTATCGGCGTTGCTCGCCGGCTGGAAGGATTCGGCGTAGGACAAGTATGGTACGAAGCCCGAATCGAACACATAGCTCAGCGCCGCGTTGCCACTGAAGTGCTTGATGCGGTCGGTGTTGGTCGCGTCGCTGTCGTTGAAGTAGGTGGTGCCCTGATGCACCCAATCTTCACGTCCGCCCAGGGTCAGGCGCCATTTGTCCAAGGCCATCTGGTCCTGTACGTAGAGGCCGGTTTGCACGGTTTTCTGGTTGTAGTCATAGAAAGGGCGGACGCCGGTTGGTCGTAGCGTCGGCGTGGTGTTGACCGGGTTGAAGATGTTGATATTTGACGCTGTACCGTAAATCGCACGGTAGGACGTGTCAGTACGTTGGTGATCCAGACCCAGCAGCAGGGTGTGGATAACGTCGCCCGTGGCGAAGTCAGCCTGGAAATTGTTATCCACCGCGAACTGGCCAATGCTCTCGTTGACGTTGGTGGTCGAGCGGGTTATATCGCCCGCCGCATTCGCCGGGGAGAATGCATAAGAGCCAACCGTCAACTGTCGGAAGTCCAGCTCTGACTTGGTGTAGCGCAGGTTCTGCTTGAACTGCCAGGTGTCGTTGAAACGGTGTTCGAATGCATAGCCCAGCGCGTAGTAGGTGCGATCGTAGAACTCGTAGTCCGGGTCGCCCAGGTTCTTGTGGTGGGAAATGTCGCCCAGCGGCGATTTAATCTTGGTGCCTTGGATCGGCATGAACTGGCTGGTAGTACCCGTATCGTCACGCGTGAACTGCGACAGAAAGGTCAGCTTGGTATCCGGATCGATGTTCCACGTCAGGCTCGGCGCAATGTTGTAGCGCTTGTTGTCGATGTGGTCGACCTGGGTGCCGGCATCGCGCACCACGCCGCTGAGGCCGTAGAGGAACTGGCCTTCATCGTCGATTTTGCCGGTGCTGGCGAAGTTGATCTGGCGGTAGTTGTCGCTGCCGTATTGCACTTGGATAGCGTTGCTCGATTCCTCGCTGGGACGGCGGCTGACCATATCCAACAGGCCACCCGGCGGGGTCTGGCCGTACACCGACGAGGCCGGACCGCGCAGCAGGGCGAGGCGGTCGAGGTTCCAGGTCTCGGCCTTCGGGTTGGCGTACACGCCGCGTGGCAGCGGCAGGCCGTCGAGGAACTGGGTGGGCTCGAAACCGCGTACACGCATCCAGTCGTAGCGGGTGTCGCTGCCGTAGCTGGCGGACACGATGCCCGGCATGTATTTCACGGCGTCATCCAGGTTCTGCACGTTGCGATCCTGCATCTGCTCGCGGGTGGCGACAGAGATCGAACGCGGCGCCTCGACCAGTGCGGTGTCGGTCTTGGTGCCGGCGGCGGTGCGGCTGGCGAGGTAGCCTTGCACCGGGCCCCAGGCACTTTCCACGTCGGCGTCCTGGCCGGTGATGTTGGTGACTGGCAGCGCCATCACGCCCTGCGGAATCGCCACCAGGGTGTAAGTCCCCGCCGTGCTTTGCTCCAGCTGCAGCCCCGTGCCACGCAACGCCTCACGCAGCGCACCTGGCGCGTCGAACTGGCCCTGGACCGGCGCCGAGGTCTTGCCCGCGGCGAGCGCTGGGGTGAGGGCCAGCGCCAGGCCGCCCTGGCTGGCGATCTGGTTAAGGGTAGTGGCCAATGGTGCCGCCGGCAGATTGTAGGCGCGCACGCTGGAGGCGCGCACGCTGGAGGCCTGTTCGGCGGCGATCAGCGAGGTGCAGGCCAGCGGGGCGCTGAGGGCAATGGCCATGGCTAACAGGCTGGGGCGCAACAAGGTGTCTAGCATGCGGGACATAGGGCGGCTCCTGAATGGAAATATTTCGCAATTGCCTAGGTGCCGAACGAGAATCGAAAAGTGATAGGGCAGGATGAAAATATTTTTCCCTGGGGCGTTAAGGTGTTCTTGCGGGCCTCTTCGCGGGCAAGCCCGGCTCCCACATTCGACCGTGTTTTTTCAGGTAAAACGCGGTCAAGGGTGGGAGCTGGCTTGCCTGCGAAAGCGATAGCCAAGGCACCGCCAATCTAAGGCCTGCTCTTAACCGTCACCCACCACGGCGTGTGCTGCTCGATCTGCACCGGCAGGGTCGGCAGCAGCGCGTTGAGCGCCAAGGTAGTGTCATGCAGCGGGAAGCTACCGGTGACGCGCAGATCGGCCACGTTTTTATCCACGCTCAGGTAACCGGTGCGATAGCGGCTCAATTCCTTGATCACATCGCCCAGGCGGGCGTTGTCCACCACCAGCATGCCGCGCGTCCAGGCGTCGGTGGTCGGGGTTACGGCAAGCAGCGGGCCGAGGCCGTCGCTGCGCATCAGCACTTGCTGGCCTTCCTTGAAGATTTGCTCCTGATGCAGCGCCTCTGGTTGGGCGGCCACCGCCGATTGCAGCACGCTCAAGCGCGTGGCGTCGTCTTCGCGCTTGACGATAAACCGCGTGCCCAGCGCCCGCAGGCTGCCGTCGCGGGTTTGCACATAGAATGGGCGCGCATCGTTGTGGCCGGTCTCGACCAGAATCTCGCCTTCCTGCAACACGATCAGCCGGCGTTTTTCATCAAAACGCACGTCGAGGGCGCTGTGGGTGTTGAGGTTGATCAGCGTACCGTCCGCCAGTTTCAGCGTGCGCTGCTCGCCGGTGGCGGTGCGTTGGTCGGCCAGCCAATAGTGGAACGGCACATAGCGTTCACCGGCAAACAGCGCCAGGCCAATGACCACGGCGATACTCGCCAGTCCACTGCCCAGCTTGCGCACACGCTGGCGAATGCCTTCACGCGATTGCAGCAATGCTGCCCGCGCCGGGCCCGAGGCCACGCTGAAACGCTGGTCGAGCATGCCCAACTGACGCCAGGCGCGGGCGTGCTCTTCATCGCTGGCCAGCCATTTATCGAACTCTTCACGCTCGATCGCGCTGCCGTCACCCGAATCGAGGGACAGCTGCCAGGCGATCGCCGCGTCCAGCACCCGGGTCGACACCGGTTTGGAACGGTTCACCGTCACTGCGGCTCGCCATACAGCGCGACGTAGCACTGGCGAATGCCCTGGGCCAGGTACTGGCGCACGCGGGGCACCGACACGCCGAGGCGCTGGGCGATATCTGCGTGGCCCATGCCGTCGAGGCGGTTATAAAGGAAAGCGGCGCGGGCCTTGCTCGACAGCTTGCCGAGCAGGCGGTCGATGGCCTTGAGGTCTTCGATGATCAGTTGCTGTTCTTCCGGCGACGGATGTTCGCTTTCCGGGATCAGCATCAGTTCGGTGAGGTAGGCCTGTTCCAGAGCTGCGCGACGGAAGTAATCGAACAGCAGGCCTTTGGCGATCGCGATCAGAAATGCACGGGGTTCTCGGGGGGCGCGCAACTCGTCACGGCCCAGCAGGCGCATGAAGGTGTCCTGGCTCAGGTCTTCGGCGCGGCTTGGACAGGCGACGTTGCGTCGGAGCCAGGCCAGCAGCCAGCCACGATGGTCGCGATACAACGCGCCAACAAGCTCACTGTGTGGGTTCTGGATCGACGACAAGGCATCACCAAGTAAACAGGATGTTTAAAATAACGAGAATTATTCGCGATTGTGTCAGAGCCGTAAGGTGTGTGCAATTAGCGTCTGTCGGGAGATGACATTAAAACGATGGCGCGTGTTTACGCCGTTTCCATTGGCTCAAACGCTCCTGCAACGCCTGCGGTGTGTCGATGTGCTGCTGGCGCGCGCGGTTGAACAGGATCAGCATCAGCTCCGCCGTGGCCAGGGCATCGGCGCTGGCGTGATGGCGTTCACCTACGTGCAAATGGAAATAGTTGATCCAGTCGTCTAGCCCGGCTTCGCGGATATGTGCCTCGGGGCACAGCAGCGGGGCGATGTCGGCAACATCGAGAAACGGATGCGTTAGGCGATAACCCAGGCTGTCTCTAAGCGCCCGGCACAACATGTGTTGGTCGAACGGTGCATGAAAGGCCAGCAATGGGCTGTCGCCGACAAACGTCATGAAGTCCAGTAGCGCTTCCACCGGATCGCTGCCGGCGGCAATCGCACTGGGCCCGAGTCCGTGGATCAACACGCTGGGGCTGAGTTTGGTTTCAGCCCGTTGCAGTGTGCGTTCGAACAGTTGTGAGAAATCAACCGCCCCATCCTCGATCACCACCGCGCCGATGGACAGCACCTGGTCACGATTGAGGTTGAGGCCGCTGGTTTCCAGGTCCAGCACCACCCAACGCTGGTTGCGCAGGGGGTCGTTGCCCAGTGGCGTGGGTGCGCGCAGTTGCGCCAGGCGCTGTTGCTGCGCGCTGTCGAGCCCCGGCTTTTTCTTACGCAGCCAATTGAACAAGCTCACAGCTGATACCGCAATGTCAGGCTGCTTTGCAGGCGTTGGGCCTGGCGCAGGGATTCACGCAGGATGCGCCGGTCCAGATGGTTGAGGCGCTCGGGGTCGACACGGTTGGAGTACGGCTGGTTCTCGCGGGTTTGCAGTTGGTGCTGTTGCATGCGGGTCTGCTGGATAAAGTGGTAGGCCTCTTCATACGCAGCGCCGTCCAGGGGCTCAATGACCTCCTTGACCACCAGTTGGCGCAACCGCTCCAGGGTATTGTTGGCGTGGATGCCATTAGCCAGGGCCAGCAGGCGTGCGCCATCCACAAACGGTGTCAGGCCTTGCACCTTGAGATCCAGCGTGGCTTTTTCGCTGCCTTTGCGCGTCAGTACAAACTCTCGAAAACGTCCCACCGGTGGCCGCTGGCGCAACGCGTTTTCGGCCAGCATGCGTTGGAACAGTCGGTTGTCCGCGACCTGATCCAGGATGCCTTGGCGCAATTGCTCGCAGCCACGTTCATCGCCCCACACCACACGCAGATCGAAATAGATGCTGGAACCCAGCAGATTCTCCGGCGTCGCCTCGCGGATAAACGCCGCAAACCGCCGTGCCCATTCCGCCCGCGACAAGCACAGCTCCGGGTTGCCGGCCATGATGTTGCCTTTGCACAGGCTGAACCCGCACAGGGCAAGACTCTGATTGATCTGCTGCGCCAGCGGCAATAACCGGCCTCGGATCTCTGCGGCTTCGGCCGCGTCCTTGGCGTCAAACAGAATGCCGTTGTCCTGGTCGGTGTACAGCGTCTGCTCGCGGCGGCCTTCGCTGCCAAAACACAACCAACTGAACGACACGCCGGGGTCGCCTTTTTCGGCCAGGGTCAGCTCGATGACCCGGCACACGGTGTGATCGTTGAGCAGCGTAATGATGTGGGTGATCTGGGTGGACGAGGCGCCATGGGCCAGCATCCGTTCGACCAACTGGCCAATTTCGCCGCGAATCGCCACTAGATTGTCCACGCGCGGTGCATTGCGGATGGTGCGCGCCAGGTGCACCAGGTCCACCCGTTGCAGGGAAAACAGGTCGCGCTCGGACACCACGCCGCACAGGCGCTGGTCCTTGACCAGGCACACATGGGCAATATGCCGTTCGGTCATCGCGATAGCCGCGTCGAAGGCGCTGTGGTCGGGGGTCAGGAAAAAGGGCGCCTGGGTCATATGCCCTTCGATGCCCTGGCTGAAATCGCTGGTGCCATCGGCCACCACTTGGCGTAGGTCGCGCAGGGTGAAAATCCCCAGGGGCGCTTTGTGCTCATCGACGATTACGATGCTGCCCACCTGTTGTTCATGCATCAGTGTGACGGCTTCGCGCAGCGGCGTGGCTGGGCTGCAAGTCACCGGATGGCGCATGGCCAATTCGCCGAGACGCGTGTTCAGGGAATATTGAGTGCCGAGGGTTTCCACGGCTTTTTGTTGTACCTGCTGGTTCACCTGATCCAACAGGCTACTGACGCCACGCAGGGCAAAATCGCGAAACGGGCCGGACAGCGCGAACAGCTTGATGAACGCCGGCTTGTTCAGTTGCAGGCAGAAGGTATCTTCGGCGGCCTTGTGTTCGGTGCGGGTCGCCCGTTCGCCCAGCAGCGCAGCGAGGGGGAAGCATTCGCCCGTAGTGATTTCAAAGGTGGTCTCGGCACTGTCAGGCCGCTCGCCCACGACGCGTCCCTGCTTGACGATATAAAAGTGTTCCACCGGCCCGCCCGACGGTTTGAGAATGCTGTCGCCGGGGCCATAGAAGCGTAACTGGCACTGTTCCACCAAAAACGCCAGGTGAGCGTTTTCCATCTGATTGAATGGCGGGAAGCGTTGCAGGAACTGCAGGGTGCCGTGGATATTTTGCAACACAGCAGTTTTCCCCGCCTGGGCGAAGGCATCAGCTTTACTCATAACAATGACCGCATTTTTTTGTCGTTATCGTCCCTCATGGTCGACTCCTGCACAGCGGGTGCCCATTGGACGTAAGTCTAGGTCGATACAAAGGGCGCACACCTAGGGAAAAACCTTACACGACTATCGTGCAAAACCCGTAGAACGCCCACTAGGCAAACTTTCCGACGAAGTGCACATTGATCGCCCTTCCGCAGATGTCTGACGAGTGTGCTGGGAGATTGATGAGAACTGCTGAGAACCGTATGTCCGACCACGATATTTTGAGTGATGCCGAGCGCGAGGCGCTGAGCGCTGTGATGCTGGAACCTGATTTACCGCCACAACGCGTGCTGATCGTTGACGACGACAAGGACGCACGCGAACTGCTGGCGGAAATCCTGGGGCTGGACGGTATTCGCTGCATGACCGCCGACAGTGGTGAGGCGGCGTGGGATTTGTTGAAGTCGAGCAGCTCCATCGGTTTGCTGATCACCGACCTGCGCATGGCGCCCAGCAATGGCCTGGAACTGATCCGACAAGTGCGTGAGTCTACTCGGGCGGCGCTGCCGATCATCATCATGTCCGGGGACGCCGAAGCGCCGGATGTGATTGATGCGATGCATTTGAGTGTGGTGGACTTTCTACTTAAACCGATTGATAGCGTGAAGTTGGCGAAGTTGGTGAAGCGGGAATTGGGGATGGGGCAGTAGGGACCGTTGGTCGATCTTGTTTCAGAACTGTCAACTTTCACAGTAGAGGTCGATTGAAGACTCTTGTTTACTGATTTTGAGAGCACTGACCGGTGTTCAGTACTTCAAAACTTCGTGAACAGGAGCTTTGCCATGAACACAAAGCACACGCCCATCGATGAAAAGCAATTGCAGGACGCTAAATCCACCACTCATGGTTCGGCCGCGCTCACTATTGCGCGGAACGGGGTAATTGATGCCATCGAGGCGGGGACATATGGGTACTTCTCGTGGATCGGGTATTCTAAGACATACGAAAATGGTGACTACTTAGCCGGAAGTTTTGATTACGGACACGACTTACCGCCCGGGACACACGTCCGGGAGTTTCCGGATCTATATGCTTATCTAAACGATATCGACGGTGTTCAATATGGTGCTGGCCATATCAAAGCGGGCAAGTTTACTGTGAAGGTAGAGCGCAGCGGTCAGTACTTCAAACATGATGTGGTGGTGGAGGGCGTTACGTTTGAGCATGCTGGCCAAATAGTCGTTATCGACGGAGAACTTTCAGTCTCTTCTAACGATGAATAGTCCGCGTGACATCTATAAATGAAAAAGCCCTGGTCACTCGACCAGGGCTTTTTCATATACGCGATTAATTACAGACCATTCCTGGCCTTGAACTCCCGACGCCGACGGTGCAACACCGGCTCGGTATAGCCATTCGGCTGCTTCGTCCCTTCAATCACCAACTCCACCGCTGCCTGGAACGCGATGTTGCTGTCGAAATCCGGTGCCAGCGGGCGATACAACGTATCCCCGGCATTCTGACGGTCCACCACCGGCGCCATGCGCTTGAGGCTTTCCATCACTTGGGCTTCAGTGACGATGCCGTGGCGCAGCCAGTTGGCGATGTGCTGGCTGGAGATGCGCAGGGTGGCGCGGTCTTCCATCAGGCCCACGTCGTTGATGTCCGGCACTTTCGAGCAGCCGACACCCTGGTCGATCCAGCGCACTACATAGCCAAGGATGCCCTGGGCGTTGTTGTCCAGCTCGTTGCGGATTTCTTCGTCAGACCAATCGGTGTTGCTGGCCAGAGGAATCGTCAGGATGTCGTCCACCGACGCACGCTCGCGCTTAGTCAACTCGGCCTGGCGGGCGAATACATCGACCTTGTGGTAGTGCAACGCGTGCAGCGCAGCCGCGGTCGGCGACGGCACCCAGGCAGTGTTGGCGCCTGCCAATGGGTGGGCGATTTTCTGTTCAAGCATCGCCGCCATCAGGTCGGGCATGGCCCACATGCCTTTACCGATTTGCGCGCGACCTTGCAGGCCGGTACTCAAACCGATATCGACGTTCCAGTTTTCGTAGGCGCCGATCCATTTTTCCGCCTTCATCGCGGCCTTGCGCACCATTGCGCCGGCTTCCATCGAGGTGTGGATCTCGTCGCCGGTACGGTCGAGGAAGCCGGTATTGATAAACACCACGCGCTCGCTGGCCGCCTTGATGCAGGCCTTGAGGTTGACCGTGGTGCGGCGCTCCTCGTCCATGATCCCGACTTTCAGCGTGTTACGCGGCAGGTTCAGCACGTCTTCGATGCGGCCGAAAAGCTCGTTGGTGAACGCGGCTTCTTCCGGGCCGTGCATCTTTGGTTTAACGATGTACACGGAACCGCTGCGGCTGTTCTTGCGGCTGTTGTTGCCGTTGAGGCTGTGGATAGCCGCGAGGCTGGTGATCAGCCCATCGAGAATGCCTTCCGGTACTTCGTTGCCGTCTTTGTCGAGGATCGCGTCAATGGTCATCAGATGACCCACATTGCGCACGAACAACAGCGAACGACCGTGCAGCGTGACGTCCTGGCCATCCACACCGGTATAAACGCGGTCGGGGTTCATGGTGCGAGTGAAGGTCTTGCCGCCCTTGGCCACTTCTTCGGCCAGGTCGCCCTTCATTAGGCCGAGCCAGTTGCGGTAGATCACCACTTTGTCGTCGGCATCGACGGCGGCGACGGAGTCTTCGCAGTCCATGATGGTGGTCAGCGCGGCTTCCATCAGCACATCTTTGACGCCGGCGGCGTCGGTCTGGCCGACCGGGGTGCTGGCGTCGATCTGGATTTCGAAGTGCAGGCCATTGTGTTTCAGCAGGATCGCAATCGGCTCCGCCGCAGGGCCCTGGAAACCGATCAACTGTGCGTCATCGCGCAGGCCGCTGTTGCTGCCGCCCTTGAGGCTGACGATCAGCGTGCCGTCGACGATCTTGTAGCCGGTCGAATCGGCGTGGCTGCCGGCGCTGAGCGGTGCGGCCTCATCGAGAAAGGCGCGGGCGAAGGCGATGACCTTGTCGCCGCGCACCTTGTTGTAGCCCTGGCCCTTTTCGGCACCGTCGGCTTCGCTGATGGCATCGGTGCCATACAGCGCGTCGTACAGCGAGCCCCAGCGCGCATTCGAGGCGTTGAGGGCGAAACGGGCATTCATCACCGGCACCACCAGCTGCGGGCCGGCCATGCGAGCGATCTCGTCATCGACGTTTTGGGTCGTGGCCTGGAAATCCGCGGCTTCTGGCAGCAGGTATCCAATATCTTGCAGGAAGGCTTTGTAAGCCACCGGGTCGTGCGCCTGGCCTGCGTGGGTCTGGTGCCAGGTATCGATCCGCGCTTGGAAATCGTCGCGTTTGGCGAGTAGGGCTTTGTTCTTCGGTGCCAGGTCGTGGATGACCTTGTCGGCACCGGCCCAGAACTGGTCGGCAGTAATGCCGGTGCCGGGAATGGCTTCGTTGTTCACGAAGTCGAACAGGACTTTGGCGACCTGCAGGCCACCGACTTGAACGTGTTCAGTCATTGCTTGCCTCACTCTGCGGAGCTTATGCGCTTTTTCAGATGTTCATTATGTAGTGCACGGTTGGGCATACTACATGATGACTTGCGGTTGTGAAAATTAGACTAAATACGTCGTTTAGCGACCCACTTTGGTCGTACGGTCACAGCGGAGAACCGGATGTTCTCAAAAAACTATTGGATTGTTCCAGATAAATATAAAAATGGTACACGATTTGTTATCGAGGGCCTTCCGGTCCACCTTGTAGATTGAATTCCTGAGGGCGTTGCCATGGACCATCTTGTACTCACAATTATCGCTGCCGACAAACCCGGCCTTGTTGAACGCATCGCGCAGAACATCGCCGCCCACGGTGGCAACTGGCTGGAAAGCCGCATGGCGCACATGGCCGGGCAGTTTGCCGGGATCCTGCGGGTCGGCGTGCCTACAGAGAACCGTCAGGCGTTGGTCGGGGCGCTGGAGGATTTATCCACCCATGGCATTCGTGTGCTGGTGGGCGAGGGCAGCAGCGGGCAGGCCTCGGCTTCCAAATCGATCATGATGACGCTGGTGGGCAATGACCGTGCGGGCATTGTGCGCGAGATCACGGCGCTGCTGAGCAAGCAGGGCGTGAACCTGGAGAGCCTGAGCACCGATGTGCGCCCGGCGCCCATGAGCGGCGATCCGTTGTTTACCGCCGAGGCGTCGTTGCAGGTGCCGACAGCGTTATCCCTGGATACCTTGCAGTTGTCCCTGGAAACCCTGGCCGATGACTTGATGGTGGAACTGCACCACGAGGAATGATCTGCCCACAGGGTTATGCATGGAAATCTTGCATGGGCCTGTGGATAACCTGTAGAGACCCGGCGCCATGCCACACCGGCCGGGCTTCTCTGGCATCTGAGCAAAAAACGAGCAATTTCAAAAGCTTGTGCACAAATGGCGGGGATCAGGTTGTGGATAACCTTGGGGTGGATGCCTGCAAGCCCCGCCCGCTGTGGCTTGCAGAGGTTTGTACGTTATTTGATCAGCGTTTGCGCGCGCTGAGCCAGATATCCACGCTGTACACCACCAGGCCCGCCCAGATGAAGGCGAAGGCGGTCAGGGTGCTCGGCGCCAGGTGTTCGCCGAACAACAGCACGGCTTCGAGCAATACCAGAGTCGGTGCAACGTACTGCAAAAAGCCCAATGCAGTGTAGGGCAAATGCCGTGCGGCGGCGTTGAAACACACCAGCGGGATCAGCGTCACCGGGCCAGCCGCCACCAGCCACCAGGCTTCGGACGTACTCCAGAACGCCATTTGCGCGCTATGGGCGGTTGGGTTGAACAGCAGCCAGGCAATTGCAATCGGCACCAGCATCCAGGTTTCCACCACCAGTCCCGGCAGCGCCTTGACCGGCGCCTGTTTGCGAATCAGCCCGTAGAAGCCAAAGGTCAATGCCAACACCAGCGACACCCAAGGCAAGCTGCCCACCTGCCACACCTGTTGTGCCACCCCCATCGCAGCCAATCCGACTGCGGCCCACTGCAAGCGGCGCAGACGCTCACCCAGGATCAGCATGCCCAGCAGCACGTTTACCAATGGGTTGATGTAGTAGCCCAGGCTTGCTTCCAGCATGCGCCCGGTGTTTACCGACCACACATAGGTCAGCCAGTTAGCCGCAATCAAAGACCCGCTGAGGGCCAGAATCGCAAGGCGCTTGGGGTTGTCGCGCAGCTCGCGGAACCAGCCAGGGTGCTTCCACACCATCAGCAGCAAACCGCCGAACAGCGCCGACCACAACACGCGGTGCACAATGATTTCGGCGGCAGGTACGCTGGCGATGGCTTTGAAATAGAGCGGGAACAGACCCCAGATGACATAGGCACTCAGGCCCAGGATGTACCCCTTGCGAGGGTTGGCGGCTTGCATTGCAGAATCCTTGCTTAGGCAACTAACAAAGTGGCGATTGTAGGGAAATCCGTGTCCCGGTCAAAACAGCTTCAATGGCTCTTCATTCAGGGCTGCCAATTGCTCGCGCAGCGCCAACACCTGATCGCCCCAATAACGCTCACTGCCAAACCACGGGAAGCTGTGGGGGAAAGCCGGGTCGTCCCAGCGCCGTGCCAGCCAGGCGCTGTAGTGCATCAGGCGCAAGGCGCGCAGGGGTTCGATCATCGCCAGTTCACGTGGGTCGAAGTCATGAAATTCCTGGTAGCCGTCCATCAATTCCGACAACTGGCCCAGACATTCCTGACGATCTCCGGCGAGCATCATCCACAGGTCCTGCACCGCGGGGCCCATGCGGCAGTCGTCCAGGTCGACGATGTGGAACATCTCGTCGCGACACATCATGTTGCCGGGGTGGCAATCGCCGTGCATGCGGATGTTCTTGTGCGGCGTGGCTTTGTACACCTCCTCCACACGCTTGAGCAGATCGCGGGCCACGGACTCGTAGGCGGGCAGCAGGCTCTTGGGGATGAAGTTGCCTTCCAGCAAGGTGGTGAGGGAGTCGTGACCGAAGTTCTTCACGCCCAGGGCTTCGCGGTGCTCGAACGGGCGGGTGGAACCCACCGCATGCAAACGGCCGAGCAATTGCCCGAGGCGATACAGTTGATCGAGATTGCCCGGCTCCGGCGCACGGCCGCCACGGCGGGGAAACAGAGTGAAGCGGAAACCGGCGTGTTCGAACAGGCTTTCGCCGTTGTGGATAAGTGGCGCGACCACCGGTACTTCGCATTCGGCCAGCTCGAAGGTGAAGCGGTGTTCTTCGAGGATCGCCTCGTTGGTCCAACGCTGTGGCCGATAGAACTTGGCGATCAGCGGTTCCGAGTCTTCGATGCCTACTTGATAAACGCGGTTTTCGTAGCTGTTGAGTGCCAGAACGCGAGCATCGCTGAGAAAACCGATGCTTTCGACAGCGTCGAGCACCAGATCGGGCGTAAGTGTTTCAAACGGGTGGGCCATGCGAACTCCTGCGCGCAGCAGGGCGCCGCGTCCGGCCGGGTATGGTAACGCACACAAGCATAGATAGGTGGTGACTGTGGGGACGCCTTCGCGAGCAAGCCCGCTCCCACATTCGACCGCATTCTCATGCTGGCACTCGGTCAAGTGTGGGAGCGGGCTTATCAGGCGCCGACTATCCCACCATCATCCCTACGAATCGCCATCACCGACGACCGCGGCTTGCCATTCGGCAGATGCTCCGGCCAGGTCGAACCGCCGCTTTCGCCCGGGTGCTGGATCCCCACGAACAGCGTCTTCTGATCCGGCGAGAAACTGATGCCTGTCACTTCACAGGCCACCGGACCGACCATGAAGCGGCGGATTTCCCCGGTGGACGGGTCGGCACACAGCATCTGGTTGTTGCCCATCCCCGCGAAGTCGCCGGCATTGCTGTAGTCGCCGTCGGTAAGGATCCACAAGCGCCCGGCCTTGTCGAACCCCAGGCCATCGGGGCTGTTGAACATGTTCTGCGGGTTGATATTCGACGAGCCGCTCTTCGGTGTGCCCGCATGGACGCCGGGGTTGCCGGCCACCACAAACAGGTCCCAAGTGAATTCCATACTGCCGTGGTTATCGGCATCTGCCTTCCAGCGCAGGATCTGACCGTAGACGTTTTTCTCGCGCGGGTTGGGGCCGCCCACCGGCTGGCCGTCTTCACCGCGCTTGGCGTTGTTGGTGAGGGTGCAATAGACCTGGCCATCGGTGGGGCTGACCACAATCCATTCCGGGCGGTCCATGCGCGTGGCTTTCACCACGCTGGCGGCGAGGCGCGCGTGGATCAGCACTTCGGCCTGGCTGGCGAAGCCGGTGCTGGCGTCGATGCCGTTTTTGCCGTGGGTCAACTCGACCCATTGGCCTTTGCCCTTGGGATGGTCGGCGTTGCCGTCGCCCGCATCGAAGATCGCCACATACAGGGTGCCGTGATCGAGCAGGTCTTTGTTGGCCTTGGGGTTCTTGTGGTTGATCTTGTCGCGGCTGACGAACTTGTAGATGAATTCGCCGCGCTCATCGTCGCCCATGTACACCACGGCGCGGCCGTCGCGGGTTTCGGCCAGGGCGGCGTTTTCGTGCTTGAAGCGGCCCAGGGCAGTGCGCTTGACCGGGGTGGATTGCGGATCGAACGGGTCGATTTCCACGACCCAGCCGTGGCGGTTGAGTTCGTTGGGGTTCTTGGCTATATCGAAGCGCGGGTCGTGCTGGTGCCAGTTGATGTCTTTGCTGGCGGCGACCACGCCATAACGTTTCTGCCCGGCGTCGAAGGTCTGTTGTGGGTTGCTGCTGCCGAAGCAGTCGGTGAAGTTCTCTTCACACGTCAGATAAGTGCCCCATGGTGTCTTACCGTTGGCGCAGTTCTGGAAAGTGCCCAGGGCCTTTTTGCCGGATTTGTCGGCGCTGGTTTTCAACCAGGCGTGGCCGGCGGCGGGGCCGCTGAGGCGGATCGGCGAGTTGCCGTGGATGCGGCGGTTGTAGCGCGAGTCCTGCACGAACTGCCAGGTGTCGCCCTTGCGCCGTACTTCGATCACCGAGACGCCTTCGCTGGCCTGGGCCTTGTGCACGTCTTCGGCCGATTGCGGCGCGCCGCCGTGGGCGAAGAGGTAGCGGTAGTTGGTGTATTCGTTGTTGATCGCCATCAGCGCGCGATTGTCGTCGCCGGGGAAGGCGAACAGGCTCATGCCGTCGTTATTGTCGCCGAACTGCTGTTCCTGAGCCTTGGCCGTGCCGTTGCCGGACGGGTCGAAGGCCGGCGCGTTCTTGCTCAGCGGCTGGCCCCAGCTGATCAGCACCGAAGCGCTATAGCCCGGCGGCAACGTAATGGCGTCGCTGGTGGCAGCGGCGATGCTGGTGAAACCCAGCAACGGACTGGCGCTGGCGGCGTTGACGGCCAGGGCGCTGCGGGTCAGCAGGTTGCCACCCAGGAACATCGCGGCACCGCACAGGGCACCGGCGCCGATAAAGCGGCGGCGGGTGAGGCCGACCATCTGTTCAAGGTCGGTGGCTTGGTTTTCTTCTAATAGGCTCATCTCAGGCTCCCTGCGGTTTTTGCAAACACCATAAGGAGCGGGCGTGACGAAATTGTTGCAGTTTAAATAGCGGGCCGCTTATACCGGCGTGCCAAGCAGCACATTGCTCGGTGCAACTTGCACCTGGATCGCTTTGCCTTCAGTCACGCGCAGCGCCTTGAGCGTGTCGGGCTGCGCCAGGGCGCATAAAACCTGGCCGTTGGGCAGGGTAACGCGCACTTCGCTGGGCCCGTCCGAGGCGTCGAGAATGGCGTCGATGATGCCGCTCATGCAATTGTGTCCAGTTGTTGCGAAGGCCTCGGGGGCGAGCAATTCCAGCCAGCCCGCTTTGATCAGTGCGACCACCTCCACGCCGGTTTCCAATTCCAGCCGCTGCGTACTGTCGTGGGTGATCTGCGCAGCCAGGGTCAGCCCACCCGCCAGTTGCAGGCGGATCAGGTCATTGCGGCCATGTTGCTCGATGGCGACGACCTGACCATGCAGTTGATTACGCGCGCTGGTGCGCAGCATCAAACGGCCGAGCAGGTGGAAATCACTGGCGGCTTCGTCCGAGCCCAGCACTTCGGCCTGCAACACTTGCAGGCGCTGATAAAGACGTAACACCCGCTCACCTTCTGTCGTCAGCTTGGCGCCACCTCCCCCTTTGCCGCCGACACTGCGTTCCACCAAGGGCTTTTGCGCCAGATTGTTCAGCTCGTCGATGGCATCCCATGCCGCCTTGTAACTCAAGCCCGCGCTTTTAGCCGCGCGGGTAATGGAGCCCTGTTCGGCGATATGCGCGAGCAAGGCAATGCGCTGGGGGCGGCGGATGATGTGTTGGCTGAGGGGCGTTGGCAGAGACATGGCGATGCGCTTCGATGTGATGGGCCGAACGTTGCGGGCAAGGTGGGTTGGAGTCAAGTCAACTGCCTGGTTTGGGCGTGCGCGCCAGGCAGTACACATCGACCTGTCGTGCCCCGGCATTCATCAACAATCGCGCCAGGCTGTGGGCGGTGGCGCCGGTGGTGAGTACGTCATCCACCAATGCAAAGTGACGACCTTGCACCTGGGCGTCGGGTGCCAGGGCGAAGGCGCCGAGCAGGTTGCGTTTGCGGGTCTTGGCATCGAGGGCTTGTTGGGCGACGGTTTCATGGGGGCGTAACAACAGGTGTTCATCGTGGGGAATACTCAAGTTGCTGCTGAGCCAATGCGCCAGCATCAAGGCCTGGTTATAGCCGCGTTCACGCAGGCGCTTGCGCGCCAACGGCACCGGCAGCAGGCAGTCGGGGGGCGTGAGTCCGGTGGTGTCGAAGCGGTGTTGCAGGTGTTGCGCCAAAAGCTGCGCGAGCATTTGCCCAAGGGGCCAGCGTGCCTGGTGCTTGAAGCGGCTGATCAGGCTGTCGATGGGGAAACTGTAGGTCCAGGGTGCGATCACCTGGTTGAAGGCCGGCGGATGTTTCTGGCATTGGCCGCAGATCAAACCCTCCATCGGCAAGGGCAAGGCACATACGTCGCAGTGTTCCATCAGCCAGGGCAACTCAGTTTCGCAGACGTTACAGATACATTCGGCTGATTCCGTTGCCTCATCGCAGACTAAACATGTTTGTACGGTTTTTGACCAGATGTAAACCTTGTGTTTGTAGCCAGGTTGACAGTGCATGAATCTTCCTTAAATATGCCGAGCATCCGTGTCGTGCCTGTGGGTATTGCCCTCCCGCAGCGCTTGCCAAAGCATAATCAAGGAATCGCCCATGAGCGCCAGTACCACTGCCACTTTGCGTCACGATTGGTCACTCGCCGAAGTCAAAGCGCTGTTCGTGCAGCCGTTCAATGACCTGCTGTTCCAGGCGCAGACCGTGCACCGCGCGCATTTCGACGCCAACCGTGTGCAAGTGTCGACGCTGCTGTCGATCAAAACCGGTGCCTGCCCGGAAGATTGCAAATATTGTCCGCAGTCGGGCCACTACAACACGGGCCTGGAAAAAGAAAAGCTGATGGAAGTGCAGAAGGTCCTCGAAGAGGCTGCCCGCGCCAAGGCCATCGGTTCGACCCGCTTCTGCATGGGCGCCGCCTGGAAGCACCCGTCGGCCAAAGACATGCCCTACGTGCTGCAGATGGTTAAAGGCGTGAAAGCCATGGGCCTGGAAACCTGCATGACCCTCGGCCGCCTGGATCAGGACCAGACCGAAGCCCTGGCCCAGGCCGGCCTCGACTACTACAACCACAACCTCGACACGTCGCCGGAGTTCTACGGCAGCATCATCACTACCCGTACCTACAGCGAGCGCCTGCAAACCCTGGCTTACGTGCGTGATTCGGGGATGAAGATCTGCTCCGGCGGCATCCTTGGTATGGGCGAGTCCCTTGATGACCGCGCCAACCTGCTGATCCAACTGGCCAACCTGCCGGAGCATCCGGAGTCGGTGCCGATCAACATGTTGGTGAAAGTGGCCGGCACGCCGCTGGAAAACGCTGAGGACATCGACCCGTTCGACTTTATCCGCATGCTCGCCGTGGCGCGCATCCTGATGCCGAAGTCCCATGTGCGCCTGTCGGCCGGCCGTGAAGCGATGAACGAGCAGATGCAGGCCCTGGCGTTCTTTGCCGGTGCCAACTCGATCTTCTACGGTGACAAGTTGCTGACCACCGCCAACCCGCAGGCCGACAAGGACATGCAACTGTTCTCGCGCCTGGGCATCCTGCCGGAAGCCCGTGAAGAACACGCGGACGAGGTGCATCAGGCGGCGATCGAGCAGGCGTTGGTGGAGCAGAAGAGCAGCGCACAGTTCTACAACGCGGTCGTCTGATCTCACTTTGGAACACAGTTCAAATGTGGGAGCGTTAATCCTGCTTAATCGAGGCCAGCATGTCTTTCGATCTCGTCGCGCGCCTCGCTGCCCGCCGTGCCCAACACCTTTATCGCCAACGCCCGCTGCTGGACAGCCCCCAAGGCCCGGAAGTGGTGGTGGACGGCCAGACGCTGCTGGCGTTCTGCAATAACGACTACCTGGGCCTGGCCAATCACCCGCAGGTGATCGAAGCCTGGCGCGCCGGTGCGTCCCGATGGGGCGTGGGCGGTGGCGCTTCGCACTTGGTGGTTGGGCATGCCACGCCGCACCATGAGCTGGAAGAAGCCCTGGCGGACCTCACCGGTCGCCCGCGTGCGCTGCTGTTTACCACTGGCTACATGGCCAACCTCGGCGCAGTCACGGCGTTGGTGGGGCAGGGCGATACAGTGCTGGAAGACCGCCTCAACCATGCTTCGCTATTGGATGCAGGCTTGCTCTCCGGTGCGCGCTTCAACCGCTACCTGCACAACGACGCTGCCAGCCTGGCCAAACGCCTAGAGAAAGCCACCGGCAACACGCTGGTGGTCACCGATGGCGTGTTCAGCATGGACGGCGATCTGGCAGACCTGCCCGCGCTGGCCCGTGAAACCAAGGCCAAAGGTGCCTGGTTAATGGTGGATGACGCCCACGGCTTCGGGCCGCTGGGCGCCCACGGTGGTGGCATCGTCGAACATTTCGGCCTGAGTCAGGACGACGTGCCGGTACTGGTCGGCACCCTCGGCAAGGCGTTCGGCACGGCCGGCGCTTTTGTGACCGGCAGTGAAGACCTGGTCGAAAGCCTGATCCAGTTCGCCCGCCCGTACATCTATACCACCAGCCAGCCGCCAGCCCTGGCCTGCGCCACCTTGAAAAGCCTGGAACTGCTGCGCACCGAACATTGGCGGCGCGAGCATCTCAATAGTCTGATCCGCCGGTTCCGCCAGGGTGCCGAGCAGCTTGGGCTGGACCTGATAGACAGTTTCACACCGATCCAGCCGATCCTGATCGGCGACAGCGCCAAGGCCATGCGCCTGTCGCAGCTGCTGCGCGAACGCGGCTTGATGGTGACCGCGATCCGCCCGCCTACTGTGCCCGCGGGTAGCGCCCGTTTGCGGGTGACCTTGACGGCGGCCCACACCGAGGCGCAGGTGCAGCTATTGTTAAATGCATTGGAGGCGTGTTTCCGCGTATTAAGCCGTTCGGAGCCTGACCATGCGTGATCGACTGATATTGCTGCCCGGCTGGGGGCTTGGTGTATCGCCGCTGGAACCTTTGGCCGCCGCCTTGCAAGGCCTGGACGAACATCTGCAGGTGCAGATCGAGCCGCTGCCCGCGCTGGGTTCCAGTGATCTGGTTGAATGGCTCGACGAACTCGACGCCACGCTGCCGGACAACGCCTGGCTAGGTGGCTGGTCCTTGGGCGGCATGCTCGCTTCGGAACTGGCGGCACGGCGCGGCGAGCGTTGTTGCGGCTTGTTGACTCTGGCGAGCAATCCCTGTTTCGTCGCCCATGAAGGGTGGCCGAGTGCGATGCCCGCCGAGACCTTCGATGCGTTTCTAGCCGGTTGCCATGCCGATTCCCAAGTCACCCTCAAGCGCTTCGGTTTGCTGTGTGCCAAAGGCGCCGAAGACCCGCGTGGCTTGTCGCGCTTGTTGGTCAGCGGCGCACCAAATTCGCCTTCCAGTGTACTGATGCCCGGCCTCGAACTGCTCGCTCAACTCGACACCCGCGAAGCCTTGCTGGCCTATCGAGGTCCGCAGTTGCACCTGTTCGCCGGTCGGGATGGGTTGGTGCCCGCCGAAGCCGCCAGTGACTTGCTGGCGCTGCTGCCCGATGTTGAAATCGGCCTGATTGAACAGGCCGGCCACGCTTTTCTTCTGGAAGACCCCCACGGTGTTGCGGGGGCCATTCAGGCCTTTTTGCATGAGTGCGTCGATGACTGATTTATCCCACGCCCCGCTGCCAGGCGTGTTGCCCGACAAGCGCCAGGTGGCGGCGTCGTTTTCCCGTGCCGCTGCCAGTTACGACAGCGTTGCTGAGTTGCAACGGGAAGTGGGCCGCCAATTGCTTGCGCGTTTACCGGCTGATATCGCGCCCCAACGTTGGTTGGATATGGGCTGCGGCACCGGTTATTTCAGCCGCGCGCTGGCAGAACGTTTGCCCCTCAGCCATGGCATTGCACTGGATATCGCAGAAGGCATGCTTAATCACGCGCGGCCTCTGGGTGGTGCGCAACACTTTATCGCTGGCGACGCCGAACGCTTGCCGCTTAAAGCTGACAGCTTGGCGCTGCTCTTCTCCTCCCTCGCGGTACAGTGGTGCGCGAACTTCGAGGCGGTGCTCAGCGAGGCCTATCGCGTGTTGCAACCTGGCGGCGTGCTGGCGTTCGCCAGCCTGTGTGTGGGCACCCTGGAAGAGCTGCGCGAAAGCTGGCGCGCGGCGGATGGCCTGGTTCACGTCAATCGCTTCCGTACGTTCGAGGCTTATCAGAGACTGTGTGCGGACAGCGGTCTGCGGGTGGTCAGCCTGGAGCGTCGTCCCCACGTGCTGCATTACCCGGATGTGCGCAGCCTCACCCATGAATTGAAAGCGTTGGGCGCTCACAACCTCAACCCCGGCCGGCCGGGAGGGTTGACGGGACGCGCACGGATTGTTGCACTGGTGCAAGCTTATGAGCAGTTCCGCCAGGCCGAGGGCCTGCCGGCGACTTACCAAGTGGTGTATGCCGTACTGGAGAAACCTCTATGAGCGCCGCTTACTTCATCACCGGGACCGACACCGACGTCGGCAAGACCACCGTTGCCGCCGGCCTGTTACACGCTGCGCGGCAAGCCGGCAGAAGCACGGCGGCCGGTAAGCCCGTGGCATCCGGCTGCCAGCTCACGCCCAAGGGCTTGCGCAACGCCGATGCTTTGGCGCTGTTGGCCGAATGTTCGTTGCCCTTGAGTTATGCCGAGGTCAACCCGGTGGCGTTCGAACCGGCTATCGCGCCGCATCTGGCGGCGCGGGAGGCGGGTGTATCGCTGACAGTGCAATCCTTGCTCAAGCCCATGCAACAGATTCTGGCGCGAAAAGCGGATTTCACCTTGATCGAAGGCGCAGGCGGTTGGCGCGTGCCACTGGCTGATCAGGCGAACCTTTCGGATCTGGCCGTGGCGCTCAAGCTGCCGGTGATTTTGGTAGTAGGCGTGCGTCTGGGTTGCATCAGCCATGCCTTGCTCACCGCCGAAGCCATCGCCCGCGACGGTTTGCAGTTGGCCGGTTGGGTGGCGAATATCATCGACCCCAAAACCTCCCGTCTGGAAGAAAACCTCGCCACGTTGGCCGAGCGGCTGCCCGCGCCGTGCCTGGGCCGCGTGCCGAAACTAAAGCACGCGGGGGCTGAAGCCGTGGCGGAATACTTGCAACTGGACCTGCTTGACTGATTTTGACTATCGACAAGGCATTATGCCATTAGTGTTTTTGACGGGCGTTCCTCGGGCAACTCTGCTTCAATCACGGTTCACGATTCTCTAAAGGCAGGCTTACGCCATGGAAATCTCTGGAAGCAGTGCGTTTTACTCGGGCCTGAGCAGTATTCAGACCGGGCAGAACCGGGTCGACCAGGCCGCCGGTAAAATTGCCAGCGCCGCGACGACCCAGCCATCGGATGCGCAAAGTGACCGCCTGCAAGCCAACGACCGCGCCCAGCCGTCAAACTCGGCCAGCAACATGGTCGAAATGGCCCAAGGCAAGTTCCAAGTGGAGCTCGGCGCAAAAGTCGCCAAGGCTTCGGATGAAATGCTCGGCACCCTGATCGACACCTACGCGTAATCCTCTCTCTGTCTGCTCCTTGGCTTTTCTGTGGGAGTGGGCTTGCTCGCGAAAGCGGTCTTTCAGCCAATACATCGGTTGACTGATCCAGCGCTTTCGCGAGCAAGCCCGCTCCCGCATTTGTTCTGCGTCATCCCTCTGAACTTCTATTATTTCTGAACGCCTTGTGGCATCTCGCCGCAGGCTTCGCTATGCGCGCCTTTGATTCACGTCATGACAAACGGCATCCGGACGACGCTTGACATCCCCAGGTGGTAAACGTATGTTTCAAACACCTGTTTGACCGCCACATCACATCCACGCGGTTGTTCATTCCAGATACATCAGCAGAGGTTTATCGCTATGCCTGACTACAAGGCCCCCTTGCGTGATATTCGCTTCGTTCGTGACGAACTGCTTGGCTATGAAGCGCACTATCAGAGCCTGCCGGCTTGCCAGGACGCTACCCCGGACATGGTTGACGCCATCCTTGAAGAAGGCGCCAAGTTTTGTGAGCAAGTGCTGGCACCGCTGAACCGCGTGGGCGACATCGAAGGCTGCACCTGGAGTGAGTCGGGCGTTAAAACCCCAACCGGTTTCAAAGAAGCCTATAAACAATTCGTCGAAGGCGGCTGGCCAAGCCTGGCCCATGACGTGGAGCACGGCGGCCAAGGCCTGCCGGAATCCCTGGGCCTGGCCGTCAGCGAAATGGTTGGCGCCGCCAACTGGTCGTGGGGCATGTACCCGGGCCTGTCCCACGGTGCGATGAACACCATCTCCGAGCACGGCACCCCCGAGCAGCAAGAGGCTTACCTGACCAAACTGGTGTCGGGCGAGTGGACCGGCACCATGTGCCTGACCGAGCCACACTGCGGCACCGACCTGGGCATGCTGCGCACCAAGGCCGAGCCTCAGGCGGACGGTTCCTACAAAGTCTCCGGCACCAAGATCTTCATCTCGGCCGGTGAACACGATATGGCCGACAACATCGTCCACATCGTACTGGCCCGCCTGCCGGATGCACCGGCCGGCACCAAAGGTATCTCGCTGTTCATCGTGCCGAAGTTCCTGCCGAACGCAGACGGTTCGATCGGCGCGCGCAACGCAGTGACCTGTGGCTCCCTGGAACACAAGATGGGCATCCATGGCAATGCCACCTGCGTGATGAACTTCGACGCGGCTACCGGTTTCCTGATCGGCCCGGCGAACAAAGGCCTGAACTGCATGTTCACCTTTATGAATACCGCCCGTCTGGGCACCGCGCTGCAAGGCCTGTCTCACGCCGAGATCGGCTTCCAGGGCGGCCTGAAATACGCTCGCGACCGCCTGCAAATGCGCTCCCTGACCGGCCCGAAAGCACCGGACAAAGCCGCTGACCCGATCATCGTGCACCCCGACGTGCGCCGCATGCTGCTGACCATGAAGGCCTTCGCCGAAGGCAACCGTGCGATGGTGTACTTCACCGCCAAGCAAGTGGACATCGTCAAGTACGGCACCGACGACGAAGCCAAGAAACAGGCCGATGGCCTCTTGGCGTTCATGACCCCGATCGCCAAGGCGTTCATGACCGAAGTCGGTTTTGAATCCGCCAACCACGGCGTGCAGATCTACGGCGGCCATGGCTTCATCGCCGAGTGGGGCATGGAGCAAAACGTTCGCGACAGCCGCATTTCGATGCTGTACGAAGGCACTACCGGCATCCAGGCTCTGGACCTGCTGGGCCGTAAAGTGCTGATGACCCAAGGCGAAGCGCTTAAGGGCTTCACCAAGATCGTGCACAAGTTCTGCCAGGCCAACGAAGGCAACGAAGCCGTCAAAGAATTCGTTGCACCGCTGGCTGCACTGAACAAAGAGTGGGGCGAGTTGACCATGAAGGTCGGCATGGCCGCGATGAAAGACCGCGAAGAAGTCGGTGCCGCCTCGGTGGACTACCTGATGTACTCCGGTTACGCGTGTCTGGCTTACTTCTGGGCCGACATGGCGCGCCTGGCTGCCGAGAAACTGGCTGCCGGCACCACCGAAGAGGCGTTCTACACCGCCAAGTTGCAGACTGCGCGCTTCTACTTCCAGCGCATCCTGCCGCGTACCATGGCCCATAAAGCCACCATGCTGTCGGGCGCCAACAATCTGATGGACATGAAAGAAGAAGACTTCGGCCTGGCTTACTAAGCCTACCGGGTTCACTTCCAGAGCCGCCGCTTCTTCACGGGAGCGGCGGCTTTTTTTGCTGTTAAGGGCGCGCGCGTTCATTCAGGCTGCCCACGTCATCGTTGACGACCTTCGCGAGCAAGTCCGCTTCCACAAAAAACTACCGTAGAGCGCTCAGGGATTGTGCTCGGCTGCCGTTACAGTGATGGCAATGTGATACATGCGTGCCAGGTTGTGCTTAACTGTCTACATAAAGGCACAGTGCCATCATTTTCTGCGGGTCGGAGTTTTACCCTTGTCGCGCGTGTCCGCTGTACGTTTCAGTCACTTTCTTCCTTCGTTGCTGCTCTTGCTGGCCGGGCTCTCGGCTGCGTACGTCAAGGACCTCAACGTCTTCTTTACCTCGCTGTTTAATGTGTTGCCGACTCTGGTGCTGTTACTCGGCGGTTCATACTGCGCGGTGTACCGCCGCCAGCGTGAACTGTTCCTGATGATCACGGTGTACATCGCCTACTTCCTGCTTGATACACAGACTGACTTCTACCGTGACAATGGCCGCGTGCGTGAAGATGCGGCGGTGGTATTCCACCTATGTTGCCTGCTGTTGCCGTTGTTGTTCAGTATCTACGCGCTATGGCAGGAAAAGACTCACCTGTTTCGCGACTTTGTCGCCCGTGGCGCGGTGTTGCTGGCGATCGGTAGCGTGGCGCTGGCGCTGGAACAAAGTTATCCCCAAGGCGTGCTGAACTGGCTGGCTGAAATTCGTTGGCCCGCGCTGCATGGCGCTTGGATGAGCTTGATCCAGCTGTCGTACCCGATGTTTCTGATCGGCTTTCTGACCCTGGTGGCGCAATACTGGTACCAGCCGCGGCCACTGCATGCGGCTCAGTTGGTGGGCTTGCTGGGCTTGTTCTGGATGTTGCCGCAGACCTTCATCCTGCCGTTCACCCTGAACATCATGTGCAGCCAAGTTATGCTGATGATCGCCGCCGGGGTGGCTCACGAGGCTTATCAAATGGCCTTTCGCGATGAGCTCACCGGTTTGCCGGGGCGTCGTGCGCTGAACGAGCGTATGCAACGGCTGGGGCGCAACTATGTGTTGGCGATGAGCGATGTAGACCACTTCAAGCGTTTCAACGACACCCATGGCCATGACGTCGGCGACCAGGTGCTGCGGCTGGTGGCGAGTAAGTTGTCCAAGGTCAACGGCGGCGGGCGTGCCTACCGCTACGGCGGTGAGGAGTTCGCCGTGGTGTTTGCCGGCAAGACGGTAGAAGAGTGCTTGCCGCACCTGGAGGAAATCCGCGAGATCATCGCCGACTACGATATCAAGCTACGCAACATGGATCGTCCTCAAGACGATCAACAGGGGCGTCAGCGTCGATCAGGCAGCGGGGCATCAAGTGTTTCGGTGACCATCAGCATCGGTGTGGCCGAACGTCAGGCCGAGCAGCGCACGCCGGAAGAGGTGCTCAAGTCCGCCGATCAGGCGCTTTACGCGGCCAAGGGCGCCGGGCGCAACTGCGTGGTGGCTGCCGGGCAAACCCGGCGTGGCGCCGTGCGCATGGAGAGCGCTGCCGGTTGAGTGATGGCGGTGTATTCAGCAGCGCTACAGTGATTGTCCGGTCTTGTTGCCAGCAGTAGGTTGAAACCATCTGCTGACGGAGACATTGCCATGCCTGAATACAAAGCTCCCCTTCGCGACATGCGCTTTCTGATCGACAACGTGTTTGATTTCCACGGCCATTACGCCGCTTTGGGTGCGACCGACGCCAGCCCGGACATGGTGGGTGCGATCCTCGAAGAAGGCGCCAAATTCTGCGAAAACGTACTCGCGCCGCTCAACCGCAGCGGTGACGAAGAAGGCTGCCATTTCGATAATGGTGTGGTCACCACGCCCAAGGGTTTCAAGGAAGCGTTTGCCCAGTACGTGGAAGGTGGTTGGCATGGCCTGGCGGCGGATACGGCCTACGGCGGCCAGGGCTTGCCGTCGTCGCTGGGCCTGGTGCTCAGTGAGATGATCGGCTCCAGCAACACGTCCTGGGGCATGTACCCAGGGCTGACCCACGGCGCGATGTCGGCGATCCACGCCCACGGCACCGCCGAGCAGAAAGACACGTTTCTCACCAAACTCACTGCCGGCGAATGGACCGGCACCATGTGCCTCACCGAAGCCCACTGCGGCACCGACCTGGGCCTGATCAAGACCCGCGCCGTGCCCCAGGCGGACGGCAGCTACGCGGTCACCGGCAGCAAGATCTTCATCTCGGCCGGCGAACATGACATGAGCGCCAATATCATCCACTTGGTGCTGGCCAAACTGCCGGACGCACCGGCGGGTACCAAGGGCATCTCGCTGTTTATCGTGCCCAAGTTTCATGCCGATTCCGGCGAGCGTAACGCGGTGCACTGCGGTTCCATCGAGCACAAGATGGGCATCAAGGGATCGGCCACCTGTGTACTGAACTTTGATGGTGCCAAAGGCTTTCTGATCGGTGAGGCAAACAAAGGCCTCAACTGCATGTTCACCATGATGAACCACGCGCGCCTTGGCACCGGCATGCAGGGCTTGTGCAATGGCGAAGCGAGCTTCCAGGGCGCGGTCAAATATGCCAATGACCGCCTGCAAATGCGTTCGCTGACCGGCGCCAAGGCCCCAGAAAAAGCCGCCGACCCGATCATCGTGCATGCCGACGTACGCCGCATGCTATTGACCATGAAGGCCTTCAACGAAGGCAACCGCGCATTGACCTACTTCACCGCCCAATTGCTCGACACCGCGCATCTGAGCAGCGACGCCACCCAGCGCCAGGAAGCCGAAGACCTGCTGGCGTTCCTTACGCCCATCTGCAAAGCCTTTATGACCGACACCGGCCTGGAGGTGACCAACCACGGCATGCAGATCTTCGGCGGCCACGGTTACATCCGCGAATGGGGCATGGAGCAACTGGCCCGCGATGCGCGGATTGCGCCGATCTATGAGGGCACCAACGGCATCCAGGCCCTCGACCTGCTGGGGCGCAAGGTGCTGGGCAGCCAGGGCAAGTTGCTGCGTGGCTTTACCAAGATCGTGCATAAGTTCTGCGGGGTGAATGCCGAGCATCCGCAGCTCAAGGCTTATGTAGCGCAGCTCAATCAACTGAACGGGGAATGGGGTGAACTGACGACCAAAGTCGGCATGGCCGCGATGAAGAACCCCGATGAAGTGGGGGCGGCGGCTGTGGATTACCTGATGTACAGCGGCTACGTGATCCTCGCCTACCTGTGGCTGCGCATGGCGATTGCGGCCCTTGAGCAATCGGACTCGGATTTTTCCAAGGCCAAGCTCGCGACTTGCGACTTCTATTTCAAGCGCCTGCTGCCACGTACCGCCACCCACCGCGCTGCGGTGGAAGCGGGCAGCGACTGTCTGATGAGTCTGCCCGCGGAGGCATTCGCGCTGTAGTGACTTTAAAATACCGATCAGTCACAAGTGGACCCTATGTGTCTGAAAAGTTGTTCGGGTACACTCTGAGCCTGTAAAACCGACTCTTACCCGATTACTTTTCACGTTCTCACGAGGTTTGCCATGGCTGATTACAAAGCGCCGCTGCGTGATATGCGCTTCGTCCTCAACGAAGTCTTTGAGGTCGCCACCACTTGGGCCCAGTTGCCGGCATTGGCAGACACCGTTGACGCCGAAACCGTAGAGGCCATCCTCGAAGAAGCCGGCAAGGTCACCGCCAAATCCATCGCCCCGCTCAGCCGCGGTGGCGATGAACAGGGTTGCCGCTGGGACAACACGGCAGTGTTCACGCCGGACGGTTTTCCACAGGCCTATAAAACCTATGCCGAAGGTGGTTGGGTGGGCGTTGGTGGTGACCCGATGTTCGGTGGCATGGGCATGCCCAAGGCGGTGTCGGCCCAGGTAGAAGAGATGATCAACTCGTCGAGCCTGGCGTTTGGCTTGTATCCAATGCTGACCTCCGGTGCCTGTGTGTCGATCAACACCCACGCCAGCGAAGCACTCAAGGGCGCTTATCTGCCGAAGATGTATTCCGGCGAATGGTCAGGCTCCATGTGCCTGACCGAGGCACACGCCGGTACTGACCTGGGGATTATCCGCACCAAGGCCGAACCACAGGCGGACGGTTCCTACAAAGTCAGCGGCACCAAGATCTTTATCACTGGTGGCGAACACGACCTCACCGACAACATCATCCACCTGGTGCTGGCCAAGTTGCCGGACGCACCGGCAGGTCCGAAGGGCATCTCCTTGTTCCTGGTGCCGAAGTTCATGGTGAACGCCGACGGCAGCCTGGGCGCGCGCAACACAGTGAGCTGTGGCTCCATCGAGCACAAGATGGGCATCCAGGCTTCGGCCACCTGCGTGATGAACTTCGACGAAGCCGTGGGTTACCTGGTGGGCGAGCCGAACCGTGGCCTGGCAGCGATGTTCACCATGATGAACTACGAGCGTTTGGGTGTGGGCATCCAGGGCTTGGCCTCCGGCGAGCGTTCCTACCAGAACGCCATCGAATACGCGCGCGACCGCGTGCAAAGCCGTGCACCGACCGGCGCACAGCATAAAGACAAAATGGCCGACCCGATCATCGTGCACCCGGACGTGCGCCGCATGCTGCTGACCATGAAAGCCGCGAACGAGGGTGGCCGGGCGTTCTCCACCTATGTGGCGACGCAATTGGACATCGCCAAGTTCAGTGACGATGCCACTGCGCGTGAGCGTGCCGATAATCTGGTTGCGCTGTTGACCCCCGTCGCCAAGGCGTTCTTGAGCGATCTGGGCCTGGAAACCACTGTGCTGGGCCAGCAAATATTCGGTGGCCATGGTTACATTCGCGAGTGGGGCCAGGAGCAACTGGTGCGTGACGTGCGCATCACCCAGATCTACGAAGGCACCAACGGCATCCAGGCACTTGACTTGATGGGGCGCAAGATCGTCGGCAGTGGCGGAGCGTTCTATACCTTGTTTGCCGATGAGATCCGCGCATTCATTGCCTCGGCGGGCACCGAACTGGCTGAATTCACCAAACCGTTGGGCGTAGCGGTGGATAACCTGGATGAGTTGACCGCCTGGGTGCTGGACCGCGCCAAGACCAACCCGAATGAAATCGGCGCGGCGTCGGTGGAGTACCTGCACGCCTTTGGTTACATGGCCTATGCCTACATGTGGGCGCGCATGGCCAAGGCTGCGTTGGGCAAGGAGTCTGAAGAGGACTTCTACGCCAGCAAGCTGGGCACCGCACGCTTCTACTTTGCGCGTTTGTTGCCACGCATCCACTCGCTGAGTGCGTCGGTAAAATCCGGTAGCGAATCGCTGTTCTTGCTGGATGAGGCACTGTTCTAAGGGCTTGGAGGGCGTGTAAGCATTCTCTTACATGACGTGCTGCTAATCGTCCTCTATCGCCAGATTGGATCCACGGATAATCTACTTCACATGGACGTCGCGCAGGAAGCGCAAAGCAACAACACGGACACGTAGGATTCTGCCAGGACGGCGGAGTGAAATGGATGTCAGGGAAACAGTCTGCAAAGCCCCGCTTCGGCGGGGTTTTCTTTTGCCCGCGAAAAAGTCAGGCAGGCGCCTGCGGGGCATTCATCACGTCTTCCAGCAAAGTGCGCAGCAGCGCTACCGTCGCCTGCTGGCGCTGCACATCGCGGCATACCAGCCCCACTTTCAGCGGCACCCTGGGTTCACTCAAGGGTTTCCACAGCAGCAACTGGCTGTTGTGCTCGTCCTGGGAGCGCCCCGGCAGCACGGTCGCCAGTTTTGTGTGCGGCAAGCTGTCGAGAATCCCCACCATGGTATTGAGCTCCGCCTGCACTTGCGGGCGCCGTCCGAGGTTGGACAGTTGGCCCTGCCAGATCTGTCGCACCTGGAACTCTTCCCCGAGCAGCAACATGGGCAACTCGGCCGCCTGCTTCAGCGAGACTTTCTTGAATTCGCGCAACGGGTGGTCCTCGGGGATGACCACTTTCAGCTCATCTTCATACAGCAACACGCCATGCAGCCCCGGCTGGCGTGGCGGCAAATAGCTGATGCCAATATCCAGCGAACCGTTCAGCAACCGCCGTTCGATCTCAAGCCCGGTCAATTCGTAGATCTGCACCACCAAGTGCGGCTGAGCCTTGCGCACGCGTTCGAGCATCTGCGGGACCAGGCTGGTGTGCACGGTTTGCAGTACGCCAATGGCCAACGTGCGCATCGCCTGGCCCTTGAAGTTACGTAGCGCTTCAACCGCCTGCTGCAGACCATCGATCAGCGGCAGGGCATGGTTGTATAGCGTGTGCGCCGCCAGTGTCGGGAGCAGGCGCTTGCTGCTGCGTTCGAACAGGCTCACGTCCAGGTTCTGTTCCAACTGGCGAACCTGCTGAGACAGCGCCGGCTGGGAGATCGACAGACGCTCAGCGGCACGGCCTACGTGGCCTTCCTCATACACCGCGACGAAATAACGCAGTTGCTTGAAATCCATAAGACTTACTTATCGAAAAAGCTGGAAAAACGAAATGGCTGTTGGCCCCCGAGACGCCTAGTCTAGCGCCTATTCGCAGGGCTTACAGGGCCGGATCGGGCAATGAACAGCGTTTATGTTGATAGCGTTTACATAGGCAAGGCAAACAATTTCCGGTCAGGGCACAGGGTGTCTACCGACCAAGGTCCGGTTGCCAGCGGGGGTGAGGTGTGAACCTGTTCAATATACGCCGTCCCGCGCCGAGCCTCGACGACCTGATCCTCGACACACCAGGCGACAGTCCTTCCAGCGAATCGCTGATGCCCACAGTGGCGCGGCCGGCTCAAGTGTTTGTGCGCGGCCAGGGCTCCTGGCTGTGGGACAGCGACGACCGCGCTTACCTGGACTTCAACCAGGGCGGCGCAGCCAACAGCCTCGGCCACAGCCCACAGGTGTTGATCAAGGCCTTGGCCGATCAGACCCAGGCGCTGATCAATCCGGGTAGCGGCCTGCATAACCGCACCCAACTCAACCTCGTTGATCGCCTGTGCCATCGCACCGGCAGCGACCAGGCGTACCTGCTCAACAGCGGCGCGGAAGCCTGCGAAGCGGCGATCAAGCTGGCGCGCAAATGGGGGCAACTGCATCGCAGTGGCGCCTACCGCATCATCAGCGCGAGCAGTGGTTGCCACGGCCGCAGCTTTGCGGCGATGTCGGCGTCGGCGAGTGAGCGTGGCAATCGTTTTGAACCGCACCTGCCGGGCTTCAGCCATGTGCCCTTCAATGACCTGCCAGCGCTGCATGCGGCAGTCGATGCGCAAACCGTTGCGATCATGCTTGAGCCGATCCAGGGTGAGGCCGGCGTGGTCCCCGCGACGGAGCACTATCTCAAAGGGGTCGAGCGGCTGTGCCGCGAATTGGGCATCCTGCTGATCCTCGACGAAGTGCACACCGGCATTGGCCGCTGCGGCACTCTGCTCGCCGAGCAGCAATACGGCGTACGGGCTGACATCATCACCCTGGGCAAAGGCCTGGGCGGCGGCGTACCCCTGGCGGCGCTGCTGGCACGCGGCAAGGCCTGCTGTTTCGAAGTGGGCGAACTGGATGGCACCCATCATGGCAATGCGCTGATGGCGTCAGCCGGGGTTGCGGTGCTCGATACCGTGTTGGAGCACGGCTTCCTGGAGCAAGTGCGTGAGTCCGGCCTTTACCTCGGCGAAGGCCTGGCCCGCCTGGCCTACCGCTACGACCACGGTCAATTGCGCGGTCACGGCCTGATGTGGGGCCTGACGCTGTCGGATGATTCGGCGCAAGCCGTCGTAAAAGCTGCCCTGCACGAAGGCCTGATCATCAATGCCCCGCAACCTGACTGCCTGCGCTTCACCCCGGCCCTGACCGTGAGCAAAAGCAACATCGACGAAATGCTCCTGCGCCTGGCCCGCGCCTTCTCCCGCGTACGCACTGCACAGCTGCAGTGCCGCAAGGGCATCGCCGTTTAACGCCCTATTCCTGAACCGTCTCGCGGACTACGCGGCGCCTCCGGCCTGATTCTTTTGGCTGGGGGCGTTTTTTTGTCTGCGCAACAACGATGGATGGCCCAACGCCAGATCCCACTGAACCCTCACGAACGCCCAAGGTCGATTAGCTACACGGCTCACACGAGCCGATTTTCTGGAGCTGACCCCATGGATTTCATTCGTATCATCATCGCCATTTTGTTACCGCCACTGGGTGTGTTCCTGCAAGTAGGTTTTGGCGGCGCGTTCTGGCTGAACATTCTGCTGACCCTGTGCGGCTACATCCCCGGCATCGTGCACGCGGTTTACATCATCGCCAAACGCTGAGGCCGTCAGCCTTTTGCGATGAGCCGTGAGTTGCGCTCGTTGCGAAAGGCCAACTGCTCGATGGTCTGGGTGGCGTGTTCGGCTTCTTCCCGCGCTTGCAGGATGATGCCGTGCTGCTCGGACTTGCTGCACACCGGGTCGGCATTGCTCGCGTCTCCCGTGAGCATGAAGGCCTGGCATCGGCAGCCGCCGAAGTCCTTTTCCTTTTCATCGCAAGAACGGCATGGTTCGGGCATCCAGTCGTAGCCACGAAAGCGGTTGAAGCCAAACGAGTCGTACCAGATGTGCTGCATGCTGTGCTCGCGCACGTTGGGAAATTGCACCGGCATCTGTCGGGCGCCGTGACAGGGCAGTGCGGTGCCGTCTGGCGTTACTGTCAGAAAGATACTGCCCCAGCCGTTCATGCAGGCCTTCGGGCGCTCCTCGTAGTAATCCGGCGTGACAAAGATCAGCTTGCACGGGTGGCCTTCGGCTTCCAGCTTGGCGCGGTATTCGTTGGTGATGCGTTCGGCGCGCACCAGCTGTTCCTGGGTTGGCAACAACCCCACACGATTGAGCTGCGCCCAGCCGTAGAACTGGCAGGTGGCAAGCTCGACAAAGTCTGCCTCAAGCGCGATACACAGCTCGATGATGCGGTCGATCTTGTCGATGTTGTGCCGATGGGTCACGAAGTTCAGCACCATCGGGTAACCGTGTGCCTTCACCGCTCGGGCCATTTCCAGTTTTTGTGCGAAGGCTTTTTTCGAGCCGGCCAGCAGGTTGTTTACCTGTTCGTCGCTGGCCTGGAAGCTGATCTGGATATGGTCCAGACCGGCCTTCTTGAAATCGCTGATCTTCTGCTCGGTCAGGCCGATGCCGGAGGTGATCAAGTTGGTATAGAACCCAAGCCTGCGCGCTTCGCCGATCAGCTCGGCAAGGTCCTTGCGCACCAGTGGTTCACCGCCGGAAAACCCCAACTGTGCGGCACCCATCTCGCGGGCTTCGCGAAATACCTTGAACCACTGTTCGGTGGTCAGCTCCTTGCCCTGCTCGGCAAAGTCCAACGGGTTGGAGCAATACGGGCACTGCAATGGGCAGCGGTAGGTCAGCTCGGCCAGCAACCATAGCGGCAGGCCGATGGCTGGCTTCTCAGGCAAGGGTGATCCAGTGCTCGGCACGGGCGACCTCCATGAATTGCTCGATGTCTTCGCCAAGCTCCGGCACGCCGGGGAACTGTTTATCCAGCTCGGCGATGATCGCCGCCACGTCGCGCTCGCCGTCGATCAAGCCACCGATCAGCGCGGCGCTGTCGTTGAGCTTGATCATGCCTTCGGGGTAGAGCAACACGTGGCCTTTTTGCGCAGGCTCGTACTGGTAGCGATAGCCCTGGCGCCAGGTCGGTATTCTGCTGCGATCAAAGCTCATAGGGTGATCCCTTTATGCCATACCCGCTGCGCGGTCACGCTGTGATACGGCGGGCGGTTGAGTTCATAGGCCATGCTCATGGCATCCAGCATGCTCCACAGGATGTCCAGTTTGAACTGGAGAATTTCCAGCATGCGTTCCTGGCCTTCACGGGTGGTGTAGTGCTGCAGGGTGATCGCCAATCCGTGTTCCACATCGCGGCGAGCCTGGCCGAGGCGGGTGCGGAAGTATTCGTAGCCGGCCGGGTCGATCCACGGGTAATGCTGCGGCCAGCTGTCGAGGCGTGACTGGTGGATCTGCGGCGCGAACAGTTCTGTCAGTGAGCTGCTGGCGGCTTCTTGCCAACTGGCGCGGCGGGCGAAGTTGACGTAGGCATCTACCGCGAATCGTACGCCGGGCAGCACCAATTCCTGCGAGCGCAGCTGGTCCGGGTCGAGGCCAACCGCCTGGCCCAGGCGCAGCCAGGCTTCGATACCGCCGTCTTCACCGGGGGCGCCATCGTGGTCGAGCAGGCGCTGAATCCACTCACGGCGGATCTCGCGGTCCGGGCAATTGGCCAGGATCGCAGCGTCTTTCAGGGGGATGTTCACCTGATAGTAGAAACGGTTGGCGACCCAGCCCTGGATCTGCTCACGGGTGGCGCGGCCTTCGTACATCGCCACGTGGTACGGGTGATGAATATGGTAGAAGGCGCCCTTGGCGCGCAGGGCGGCTTCGAATTCAACGGTGGTCAATGGCGTGTCAGTCATTTCGATCACTCCTACAATTCAATGCTCATGCCGTCGTAAGCCACTTCGACATTGCGCCGCACCAGCTCCGCTCGCTCGGGAGAGTCTTCATCGAGGATCGGGTTGGTGTTGTTGATGTGGATAAGTACCTTGCGCTGCTCGGGCAACTGTTCCAGCACTTCAAGCATGCCGCCGGTGCCGTTTTGCGCCAGATGGCCCATCTCGCGGCCGGTGCGGGTGCCGACGCCACGGCGTTGCATTTCATCGTCATCCCACATCGTGCCGTCCACCAGCAGGCAGTCGCTGCCGGCCATGATCTCCAGTAATGGCGCGTCGACCTTGCCCAGCCCCGGCGCGTAGAACAGTTTGCCGCCGGTGCGCAGGTCTTCGACGATCAGGCCGATGTTGTCGCCAGGGTGCGGGTCGAAGCGATGCGGCGAGTAGGGCGGCGCTGCACTGCGCAGTGGCAGTGGGGTGAAACGCAGGTTGGGGCAGGCCGGGATGGTGAAGCTGGCGTCCAGCTCGATGCGGTTCCAGGCCAGGCCGCCGTTCCAGTGGGTGAGCATGGTGAACAGTGGGAAGCCGGTGCTCAGGTCTTCATGGACCATGTCGGTGCACCACACTTGGTGTGGGCAGCCTTCGCGCAGGCTCAACAGGCCGGTGGTGTGGTCGATCTGGCTGTCCATCAGGATGATCGCGCTGATGCCGGTGTCCCGCAGGGCGCGGCCGGGTTGCATCGGTGCAAAGCCTTGGAGTTGCGCGCGGATATCCGGCGAGGCGTTGCACAGTACCCAGTTCACACCGTCGTCGGAGAGCGCGATGGACGACTGGGTACGCGCCTGGGCCCGCAGGCTGCCATCACGAAAACCTGCGCAGTTCACGCAGTTGCAGTTCCACTGCGGGAACCCACCGCCGGCGGCGGAACCTAGAATCTGGACAAACATGGCAGCTCCATCAAGCTCAAAACAAAAACGCCCCGGGCGAACCGAGGCGTTGTATTACCCAGCGGATTATCGGCTGGCGAAGTACATGGTGACTTCGAAACCGATGCGCAGATCAGTGTAAGCAGGTTTGGACCAGGTCATATTCTTACTCCTACGAAGGGATGGGACGTTTACTACCAAGTAATACATATAGTCCACCTCCAGTCGGAGATGTTCAGATGTGTGCGTAGGAATGTTACTCAATTCTTTTCAAGTTAGCGCTGTCTTGGTGGAAAAAGCTTTTTGCAAAGGCGGCAATGATCAGTCTGGCGCTTGCCAGATAGCCGAGCGGCGCGGGCCGTTGGCGACGCAGCGCCAGCCGCCTGTAGCGTCGTTCAATTGCTGGGCAGCAAGCTGCAACGCTTCGCGGGTACAGGTTTTAATGTGGAATTGCAGTTGATCCAGATAACCTGACGGATGGCCTGCCAGGTGGGCGTGCCATAGCAGTTCGGCGGCTTGGGCGTTGGACAGCGTCTGGGCCGAGAACTGTTGTGCCAGGGCCAGGTAGCCCGATTCGCTGCAATCGATCAGCTTAGGCAGTTGTTTCAGGAAGGTTTGCAGGTGGTCGGCAATGCCTTCCAGCGTCACACTGGGAGATTGCACGCCGAACAGCAGGCCGGTCTGGCCGTTTATCTGTCGGATGCTGCTGAACACGGCGTAGCCGATTTGTAACTCTACCCGCAGGCGATGGTAGAACGACCCCTGGAGCAAATGGCCGAGCAGTCGCCATGCGGCTTCATCGGCCAAAGACTGTCCGGGTGCAGGGCAAAACAGCAGCAGGGCGGCGTCGGTTGAGTCGGTTTCCACCTCATGCCAGATACGTTGGCCGCTTAGGGATGGCTCGACGTGAATAAGGTTTGCGGGTTGCCCGGGCAGTCGTGCTGCTGCGGTTTTGATCGCGGCTTCGTGCGCGGCGCAGAAGCCCAGCGCCAGGCCTTGCCAGCGCGCGGTGGCCCAGGATGTCGATTCGGGCAGAAGCGGCGTGCAGCAAGCGGGCAGCGCCTTGAGCAAGGTTCGGATGGCAATCATGGGCGGCGAGACAGTTCGGGCGGCTTGAGGCTCGCTCAGGCTTTGCGCCAATACGTCCAGCACCGCTGGAATGGGCTCCTGTAGCCCAACCATCTTCACCAGCGCGTTGTTGCCCAGGCTTTCGAACGACAAGTCGACGCCCGCCTGCCGGGCATTTTCGCGCAACGATTGCACGGCGCTTTCCAGATCGGACGGTGCAGACTGCCATTGCAGATACAGCGCACCTTCATCACTGTCACTCGCCACTGCCTGGCTGAAAGCCAGCGCCGACACATCCCGACGCCCGCGGGAGCGATCCTGGGCAAAAGTGCGCAACCCTCGGTGAGCGCTGGTCTGGCCGCGAATCAGGCCGGCGCGTTCTTCCTTGACCGGTGGGCGCAGGAAGGGATTGCTCAGCGGCAGTTGCCATGAGTGCTCGGAGGGCTGCAGGTTCAGCGAATCAAGCATGGCTTTGAGGGCGACGACGTCCTGTTCCGATAGGCCTTGGCTGTCGTTTTGGGCCAACGCAAGGGCACCTCGGACCTGCTGTTGACGAGCCGCCAACAGCGCGAATTCTTCCCGCAGAGAAGTCCAGTCGCTCTGTGCGAAAAAGCTCAGCCAGTCGTTCAGCAATGCCTCAATCCGCGTGGCTGGTTCGTCTTGGGTGGTGAAGTCGATATCCAACACCGCTTGCCCAGCGAAGTCGTAAAGCACCGACGCCTGCAGTGAACTGGCCAGCTTTTGTGCCTTCAGCTCAGCCAGCAACCCGCCGGGTGCCGAAGCCTTAAGCCAGGTGCAGAGAAACTCCAGCGCTTCCCGTGGCGCGCCACAGGTGATGACGTGGTGCAGGTGATTATCGGCGATGTGCCGATAGCTTTGCGCGGGTCCCTGCATCAATGCCGGTGGCGGGGATTGTGGGCGTAGAGACCCTGAGGCCAGTTGTTCACTGAACCGCTTTGCCAAGTCTTCCAGCGCTTCCAGCGGCTGAGGGCCAGCCAGGCTCAAGGTCATCTGCGCGCTCTGATAGAACTGCGCATGGAACTCCCGTAACGCCTGCTGAAATGCCTCCCGCTCGACCGGCAGGCTGTCGCGGTTGCCTGCGTGAAAACCCCGTAGCGGATGATCCGCCGCCAGGCCTTGCAGCAACGCAACCTGCTGCTGGGCCTTGGCATCCTGGGACCAGGCGACGAACTCCGCGTGCAGCACCTCGCGCTCGCGCAGTTGATCCTCCAGCGCCAGGCGCGGGTGGGTCAGCATGTCCGTCAACCGCTCCAGCCCACCGGCGAACGTTGCAGCCGGCAGTTCAAAGAAGAAGTCCGTGGTGCGCTCACGGGTGCTGGCATTGACCTGGCCTCCATGACGTTGCACGTAGGCCATCAACCCCTCGTCTGTGGGAAAACGCTCGGTACCGAGGAACAACAGATGTTCGAGGAAATGCGCTAACCCCGGCCACGCCAGCGGCACGTCATGGCTGCCTGCCGCCACCCGTAGAACGGCAGCGCACCGCTTCAAACGCGGCGCGTGCTGCAAGGAAACCCGCAAGCCATTGGCCAGGGTCAGATGGAGAGGATGAGGGTGGGCCGGCGCAGGCATGGGCACTTCCAAAACGTGGGATGTGCCTATGCTAACAAACCGGCTGGATCAGGGCTTGTGCAGCGCGCCGTACAACTCGGGGCGACGGTCTTGCAGGTAGTGATTGGCGGCACGGGCGTCCAGTATCGACTGGCGATCCAACTCCCCGACGATCAGTGCTTCGTCCAATCCGGCCTGGGCAATGCGCTGGCCATTCGGTGCGGCAATACTGCTTTGCCCGCAGTACTGGATCTCGCCTTCGTGCCCGCAGTAATTGGCGTAGGCCACGTAACATTGGTTCTCGAAGGCCCGCGCCCGCACAGTGACGTCGGCGACAAAGTCGAACGGCACCATATTGGCGGTAGGTACCATGATCAATTCGGCACCGGCCAGGGCCAGGCGTCGGGTGTTTTCCGGAAATTCCAGGTCGTAGCAGATCAGGAAGCCGAGCTTCCAGCCGTTGAGCTCCACCAGTGGGAAATCATCGTCGCCGGTGCTGAACATCGAGTGGTCCAGGTCACCAAACAGGTGAGTCTTGCGGTAGTTGCACAGCTGCTGGCCGTGGGCGTCGATCAACTGCACGGCGTTGTAGATCTGGCCATCCTCGGCCCGCTCCGGGTAACCGTACAGAATCGCCAGCCCAGCGCTTTTGGCCAATTCGCCAATCGCCTGCGCCGACGGCCCATCCTGCGCCTCGGCCAGTGCGCCAACAGCTTCGGCACCGATGTTGTAGCCGGTGAGGAACATCTCCGGCAGCACCAGCACATCGGCGCCGGACGCCTCGTGCGCCAATTGGTGTAATCGCTTGAGATTGCCGGCTACATCCAGCGGCAACGGTGGGCATTGGTACAGGGCGACGCGCATGTTCACCTCCTTAATCGGCCAGGGCGATTGGCCCGATTTGATCGAAGACATCACCCGGCCCTGGGTTCTCCGGGGGAGTGCTGCCACCGAAGTGGGTCATGATGCCCCACACCGCGTTCAGCGAGGTCTGCACCGCGCCTTCGACCCAGGCCGGGGTCCAGGACACATCATCACCGGCGATAAAAATCCCACGTTGTTCGGCGGGCATGTCCTTCTGCATGAAGTGCGCATACATCCGCTGGTTGTAGCGATAGTGGCCCGGCAGCGCGCCTTTGAAAGCCCCGAGGAAGTGTGGGTCAGCCTCCCACGACACGGTGATGGGGTCACCGATGATGCGCGCCTTGATATCAACCTTCGGGTAGATCTTTTTCAACGCGTCGAGGGCCAGTTTTACGCGCTTGTCGATGGGCTGCGGCAGCATCTTGAGCGCGTCGCTCATCCACGAGTACGACAGGCAGATCACACCTGGCTTGTCGTCGCCGTTATCGAAAAGATAGGTACCACGGGTCAGGCGGTCGGTGAGGGTCATGCTCATCAGGTCGCGGCCGGTTTCCGGGTCTTTGTCTTTCCAGAACGGGCGGTCGACCATCACGAAGGTTTTCGACGATTGCATGTAGCGCGTGCGGTCCAGGGCCATCCACATCTTTTGCGAGAACAGGGTTTCGTCGCATTCGATCTGGGTGGTCAGCAGCCAGCTTTGGCAGGTGGTCAGCACGGCGGCGTATTCGCGGGTGTCGCCGTAGTTGTCGGTGACGGCGAAACGACCATCGGCGGCATGGGCAATGCGCTTCACCCCGGCCCGTGGCGCACCGCGATGCAGCGAACTCAGACTGGTGCCCGACGGCCAGTGGGCGCAACGCTCCGGTACATGGCGCCAGATGCCCATCGGCACCTGGGCCACGCCGCCGACGACCAAGTGCTGATGGTCGTCGCAGTTGGTCATCACCACGCGGAAGATTTCCAGCATGGAGTTGGGGAAGTCCGAGTCCCAGCCGCCAGTGCCGAAACCCACTTGGCCGAACACTTCACGATGATGAAACGACAGCTTGGCGAACGCCTTGGAGGTGGCGACGAAGTCGTAGAAGGTACGGTCGTCCCACAGCGGTATCAGCTTGTTCCACAGCGCTTTGAGGCGCGGCACATCGCGGTCGCGAATGGCTTGCTGGATATCACCGAACTGCGACCCCGTTTCCAGCGCATCCGCCCAGGCGTCAGCGACTTCCTGGAAAAGCGCTGGCAAATCGGAGAGTTTTTCGGCGTAGTGGGTTTGGCCTTCGAGGTCGATCACCGTGCTGCCGGATGCCGGGGTCAGTGGGTTGGGAAAGGGTTTGGTTTCCAGCCCGAGCTTGTCGACATAGTGATAGAACGCAGTGGACGACACCGGGAAGCGCATGCCGCCCAGCTCGGCAATGATGCCATCGGCGCCTTCAAACGCTTGGGAGCGCAGGCGGCCACCCATTTTAGAGGCTTCGTACACCACGGGCTTGAGGCCCAGCTTCATCAGCTCATAGGCGGCCACCAGGCCCGCGATCCCGGCACCGACAATCGCCACTTCGGCACCGTGGTGGGCGGCGGGGATGCTGCCCAGGCCGGCGGGGTGCTCGATCCAGTCATCAAAGGCAAACGGGAAGTCCGGGCCAAAGATGGTGATGGGTTTCTTGCCGTCGGCGGGGTGGCGATTGGTCTTGCTGATGGTGCTGGACGGAATGCTCATGGCTGACCCTTACTGGCGACCTGGCGGCGTGACCCGCTGAGTATAGGAGAAGATGGCAGCCAGTTTAGGGAGCGTAGCGTTCGTTAATAAGACGCAAAGTGTCGTCGGATTGATCTGTTTTTAGTCGGAGTGACGAACATGTTGATCAGATTGGCTGTCCTCGATCCAATTTGTTACTCAGGATGATCGAAGTCGTGGTTTTTTCCACGCCGTCCACACTGCCGATCTGATCGAGCAATTGGTCCAACTGCTCCGGCGAGTCCGTGCGCAGCCAAGCGACGTAATCGAACTCACCACTCACCGCGCACAACTGCTGCACCTGGGCCATGGCACTCAACCTTCGCAACACGTCCTTGCCCGAGCGCGCTTGTACGGTGATCCCGACGTAAGCCTGCAACCCCCCATCGACCACTCGTTGCCCGAGGCGCACGCCATAACCGGTGATCACCTGGGTTTTCTCCAGGCGTGCCAGGCGTGACGTCACCGTAGTGCGTGCGATGCCCAACTGCCGGGCGAGCATGGCCACGCTTTCGCGGGCATTGATCTGCAGGGCGGCGATCAGTTGGCGATCAATTTCGTCTAGGGCGGGCAAGGCGAGGGCTCCGATACGGGGGGGCAATGTGCGTGCATCTTACAGGTTGGTGTCGGCGAGCAGGCAGCGGGTAAACCGTGGCCTGGCGCCCGGTACGGTCGAACAACTGCACGCCAAGCGCCTGCTCCAATTGACGAATCTGCGCACTGACCGCTGACTGCGTCAGCCCGATATGCATGCCCGCCGCAAACGTGCCGTGACGGGTTACCGCAATAAAGGTCTTCAGTTCGCGCAGCATGAGCGTCTCGACTGATCGAAATAATTTGAGCTCGGCGCAAAAACTATCGTTTTTTCATCGCCAGGAGCAAGGCTAAACTCGGGGGACTTAATGCCCACAGAGGTTTGACCTGATGACACGCGCACCTTTTCACCTGGCAATTCCGGTATACGACCTCGCCGCTGCGCGGCATTTCTACGGTGAAGTCTTTGGCCTTGAAGAGGGACGTTCCAGCGAGCACTGGGTAGATTTCAACTTCTTCGGGCATCAGTTGGTCATTCACGAACACCCGAAAACCGCCTCCCAGACATCAGCCCACACCAACGCGGTAGACGGCCACGACGTGCCCGTGCCGCATTTTGGCGTAGTGCTGGGCTGGGAAGATTGGCATGCCTTGGCGGAACGTCTGCAGGCCAGGGAAACCCGTTTTGTGCTGGAACCGCACATTCGCTTCAAGGGGCAGGTGGGGGAGCAGGCGACGTTGTTTCTGTTTGATCCGTGCGGGAACGCGCTGGAGTTCAAGGCATTCCGGGATATTGGGCAGTTGTTTGCGAAGTGAGGCTGCCAGACACACAAAAGCCGCGCAATGCGCGGCTTTCTTGTTTGGTGGGCCCACACGGACTTGAACCGTGGACCAAAGGATTATGAGTCCTCTGCTCTGACCAACTGAGCTATAGGCCCTGTAACAGGTCGCGGATTATAACGATGGTTTCCCCGCTGTGCCATCCGAATAATCCTCAATGCTCATACGAAGAAACGTCGCGGCAAAAAGCTCGGGCGGTAGTGGCAGGCTGACGATGTAGCCTTGCATCTGTTCGCAGCCTTCGGCGGCCAGGAAAGCTTGCTGTGCGGGGTTCTCTACGCCTTCGGCGATGATGGTGAATTGCATGCTGTGGCCCAGGGCGATGATGGCGCGCACGATGGCGGCGTCGTGGGGATCGTCGGGCAGGCCGCGGACGAAGGATTGATCGATCTTGAGGAAGTCCAGCGGCAGGCGTTTGAGGTAGCTGAGGGATGAGTAGCCGGTGCCAAAGTCGTCAATGGCGAGCTGTACGCCGAGCTCTTTGAGTTGGTGCAACACCTCCAGTGCTTCTTCGGCCTGGCTCATGATGAAGTTTTCGGTGATTTCCAGTTGCAGGCGGCCGGGGTTGAGTTGGTAGTCATGCAGCAGCTGTTCGATGCGGCCCAATAAGCCGGGGTGGCGCAGCTGGGCGCCGGCCAGGTTGACCGACAGCGGGCCGAAATCGTCGAAGTGTTCTTGCCAGGCGTCCATTTGCCGGCAGGCCTGCTCCAGCACCCAGTCGCCAATCTGCAGGATCATGCCGTTCTCTTCGGCCAGAGCGATGAAGTGTTCAGGTGGCACGTCGCCAAAGGTGGGGTGGCGCCAGCGAATCAATGCTTCGGCACCGATCAGTTCGTGGGTCGCGAGGCTCAGTTTGGGCTGGTAATACAGGCTCAATTCATCACGCTCGATGGCGCGGCGCAGCTCGTGTTCGAGTGCCACGCGTTCGTTGGCCTGGGCGGTAAGGTCGCGAGTATAGCTTTCGACGCGGTTGCGTCCTTTGGCCTTGGAGCGGTACATCGCGGCGTCGGCATTTTTGACCAAGGTGGCGACATCGGTGCCGTCCTCTGGGTATAGGCTGGTGCCGATGCTGGCGCTGATAAAGAACTCGTGCTCACCCGCCTGAAACGGCGGTGTGAAGCAGGCCAGCAGTTTATTGGCCAGGTACTCGGCATCGCTGGCGTGCTGCAGGCCGGGGAGCAGGATGATGAATTCGTCACCGCCCAAGCGAGCCACGGTGTCGATGTCGCGCAATTGTTCCTTGAGACGCACGGCAATGTCTTTGAGCAGCAGGTCGCCGATCGGGTGACCGAGGCTGTCGTTGATGTGTTTGAAACGGTCCAGGTCGAGAAACAGCACGGCACCTTGTTTACCGGTTTCCTGATGCCCATTGAGGGCAGCCTGCAATCGGCTTTCGAATAGTGTGCGATTGGGCAGGCCGGTCAATGGGTCGTGGTGCGCCTGGTAGTCGAGGCGGGCCTGGGCCAGCTTGAGGCTGGAGATGTCAGCGAACACCGCGACGAAATGGGTGATCAACTGCTCGCGGTTGCGCACGGCACTGATCGTCAACCAGCTTGGGTACAGCTCGCCGTTCTTGCGTCGGTTGGAGATCTCGCCCTGCCAGTGACCCTGGGCAGTCAATTGGTGCCACATGGCAGCGTAGAAGGCGCTGTCATGCAGGCCGGAGGCGAGCAGGCGTGGAGTCTGGCCGAGGGCCTCGGCCTCGCTGTAGCCGGTGATCTCACTGAAGGCGCGGTTGACGGCGCTGATGTTCTGCCGGGTGTCGGTGATCAATACGCCTTCGGCTGTGCTCTCAAACACAGTGGCGGCCTGTTGCAGTTTTTCCTGCATCAGTTGGCGTTCGGTGATATCTCGGGCGATGGTCAGCATGCAGTCTTCATCGCCGATCGGCAGTGGGCGGCTGGAAAGCTCGCACAAGCGGATCTGTCCGTCATTGCGGCGTATATGGCAGATGTAGTCACGCACAAAGCCATCGCGCTGCATCAGCTCCAGCATGTGCTTGCGTTCGTTGAGGTCGACCCAGATGCCCAGGTCCAACGTCGATTGGTCGAGGGACGTGGCGCTGGTGAAGCCTGTGATCCGGCTGAAACCATCATTGACTTCAATCAGCAGGCCATCGCGCTGTCGGCTCAGCAGCAAACCGTCAGGGGAGGCGTGAAAGGCCTTGGCGAACTTCTCTTCGGAGGTCTGCAGCTGTTGCTGGGTTTCTTTGAGCTGGGTGATGTCACGCACCACCACCACAATGGCTTCAATGGTATCGAGTTGAAACGGCTCGGCGGAAATCAGTCCGGTGAAGGCCTGGCCATTGCTGCGCAAAAAGGGCATTTCCAGGTTGCGGATGCTGGTGGTCTGCACCCGTTGTAGCAGGTCGGGGCTGACGTCTTTTATGTCCCAGATATTCAGATCGGTGGCGGTTTTACCGACAACCTGCTCGGCTGTCAGGCCAATTTGATCCTCGAACGCCTTGTTCACTTCCAACAGGCGGCCATCCGACAGTCGCGCGATCACCAGCATGTCCGGGCATTGCTGGAATACCGAAGCAAATTTTTGCTCGGAAAGCTGCAAGGCTTCTTCTGTTCGCTTGGCTTCGCTGATATCGATCATCAAGCCACGCAGTACAGGCTCATGGCCGTGCTCGATAAGGCTGACGATGTCGCGCACCCACAGGCAGCGTCCGTCGGCTGTGATCACGCGGTAATCAATGCTGTGATCACGATTGGCGCGGGTCTCGCGCAAGCAATAGGCTTCGGTGCGTGTCAGATCAGCGGGATGAATAATGTTGCGCCAGAAGCCCGGAATCAGCCAATGAGCTCGGGGATAACCGAGTAACTCCTCGGCATGCGGCGACACATAGCTGTAGGTAAAGTCGGTGATACTGGCTTCCCATGCGATGGCGGACAGGCTCTCTACCAAGCCGCGATAGTGGTACTCGCTGCTGCGCAGTTCCTGTTCGAGGGCGACGCGTCGGGAAATTTCCGAGCTGAGCCGGCGATTGATTCGAATCACCACGGCCAGGACGCTGATCAGTAACAGCACTGCGGGCAGGCCGTATATCAGCAGGTCCGTCCAGAAGGTGCGGTGGTCGGTAAAGCTGCCGACCCAGTGTTGCTGGATGGCGTCGGTTTCTTGTGGGCTGAGGTCGGCGAGCACCTTGTCGAGGATGCCTACCAGCATTTTGTTATCGCGCGGTACGCCCATCGCCAATTGGTAGCGGTAAGGTGTTTCGCCGCTGACGTACAAGCCGTCGAGCTTGAGTTGGCGCAGGCTCCAGACGCTTGAGGCCAGGTCGCCGACCACGGCATCCACCTCATCGGTGGCCAGGGCCTGCAGCGTTGAGCTGACATTCGGCATGGCAACCAGGTTGAGGTCGGGATGGTGCGTACGCAGTAACTCATGGGGAGCGTAATTTTCCACCACGGCAATCTTCAACCCATAAAGGTCCTTCAGGGTGCGCGGCTTGGCGCCGCCTTCGTGGGCCAGGATGACGATGGGAAAGTCCAGGTAGGGGCGGGTGAACGCTATGTAGCTTTGGCGTTCCGGCGTGGACATGATGCCGGGCAGCAGGTCGAGCTGGTTATTGCGGGCCTGCTCCAGCACCGCGCTCCAGTTCACTGGCTCGATCTGTTTGACGCGTACGCCCAGGCGATCCTGGATCAGGCGCACGTAATCTGCCGCCAACCCCTGGTAGCGGCCCTCTTCGTCACGGTATTCAAAGGGCGGCCATGAGGCGTCCACCCCCAAGCGCAACTCCTGATGGTCCGCCAGCCAGCCACGCTCATCATCGCTAAGAGTCAACGCGCCAGCCGTTGCGGTCCAGGTCAGCAGCCACAGCAAAAACACAGCTGGCAATCTGGGCATAACGGTCTCGTTATGGCACGGGGAATGTTTCGAGTGTAGACGGGCATTGCAGGGGAGGGGGATTGCGCGAGGTTTTATCGATACAAAACAAAACCCCCGGCCTGGGCCGGGGGTTTTGGTGTCACTCGTCGAGGAAGGAGCGTAGATGCTCGCTTCGCGTCGGGTGGCGCAGCTTGCGCAGTGCCTTGGCTTCGATCTGACGGATCCGTTCACGGGTCACGTCAAACTGCTTACCGACTTCCTCAAGGGTGTGGTCGGTATTCATGTCGATGCCGAAACGCATGCGCAGTACCTTGGCTTCACGGGCAGTGAGGCCGGACAGTACGTCGCGAGTCGCTTCTTTCAAGCTCTCAACGGTGGCGACATCGATTGGCGACTGCATGGTCGAGTCTTCGATGAAGTCACCCAGGTGGGAGTCTTCGTCATCACCAATCGGGGTTTCCATGGAGATCGGCTCTTTAGCGATCTTCAATACCTTGCGGATTTTATCCTCAGGCATTTCCATGCGTTCGCCCAGCTCTTCCGGGGTCGGTTCGCGACCCATTTCCTGCAACATCTGCCGGGAAATACGGTTGAGCTTGTTGATCGTCTCGATCATGTGCACCGGAATACGGATGGTGCGGGCCTGGTCGGCGATCGAGCGAGTGATCGCCTGACGGATCCACCAGGTGGCATAAGTCGAGAACTTGTAACCACGACGGTATTCGAACTTGTCCACAGCCTTCATCAAGCCGATGTTGCCTTCCTGGATCAGATCGAGGAATTGCAGGCCACGGTTGGTGTACTTCTTGGCGATGGAGATCACCAGACGCAAGTTGGCTTCGACCATCTCTTTCTTCGCGCGGCGGGCCTTGGCCTCACCGATCGACATGCGACGGTTGATGTCCTTGATCTCGGCAATCGTCAGACCGGTTTCGGTCTCCAATGCTTGCAGCTTCTGCTGGCAACGGATGATGTCCGGCTGCAGGCGACCAATGGCTTCGGCGTACTTCGCCTTGCCCTTGGCCAGTGCGTCGGTCCAGCTTTCGTCGACTTCATTGCCTGGGAACTGGCGCAGGAAGTCGGCGCGCGGCATGCGCGCATCACGGACGCAGAGCTGCATGATCGCACGCTCTTGTGCACGCAGACGCTCAAGGGCACTTCGAACACGCTCAACCAGACCTTCGAATTGCTTCGGTACCAGCTTGATCGGCATGAATAGCTCAGCCAGGGCCAACAGTTCGGCAATTGCCTGCTTGTTGGAGCGACCGTGCTTTTTCAGGGCCTTACGGGTGATTTCCATTTGATCGGAAACCGCGCCGAAACGCTGGGCAGCAACGACCGGGTCTGGGCCGCTTTCAACTTCATCTTCTTCGTCGCCGCTGGCTTCAGCGTCGTCGTCTTCGGAGTCGTCGTCGGCTTTCGCAGCCTTGGCGTCGACAGGTGGTGGCACTTCGGCGGCAGGCGGCGCGATGCCGTCGTCCGGATCGATGTAGCCGCTCAGCACGTCGGACAGGCGGCCACCTTCGGTGGTGACGCGGGTGTACTCGGAGAGAATATGGTCAACCGTGCCAGGGAAGTGCGCAATTGCGCCCATCACTTCACGAATACCCTCTTCGATACGCTTGGCGATTTCGATCTCGCCTTCGCGTGTCAGCAGCTCGACGGTACCCATTTCACGCATATACATGCGCACAGGGTCGGTGGTACGACCGATATCGGTCTCCACAGCAGCCAGCGCGGCAGCAGCTTCTTCAGCGGCAGCCTCGTCGGTATCGGCGTCCGCCAGCATAAGGGAATCCTTATCTGGCGCAGCTTCGAATACGTTGATCCCCATGTCGTTAATCATGCGGATGATGTCTTCCACCTGCTCTGGATCTGAAATATCCTCAGGCAGGTGGTCGTTGACCTCTGCGTAAGTCAGGTAACCCTGCTCACGACCGAGAACGATCAACTCTTTGATACGAGACTGCTGTTGCGCTTTTCCGGACATAACACCCTATCCACTGAAGGTCTTGGCGGGCAAAAAACAAGCCGAGGATTATACCCGAGCTATGACCTCACACGCCAGCTGAGGTCGGGTTTGATGTGCAAACGTTCTGTTTTAAGAGGTCGCGCATCTGTTTTGCTATCTGAATCTGCTCTTCAGCCGACAATCCCGGCTGTTTTGCTCTCTTGATGAGCTCGTCGAGGGTTTGCGTGTGCTGACCCGCGGATAACCTAGTAATGGTGTCTAAAAACTGTTGTTCAAGGTTATCGCCGTCAATTAGCCACTCCTTTTCCGCGAGGGCTTTCAACAGGCGGCCTTGTTCAGTGCCATGCCAGCGCGCCATCAACTGGATTGAGTTTAGCTTAGGATTTTTCTGTACCGCCTCGATCAAGGCGATCAGTACCTGGGCGTAAGTATTGCTCGCGTTGGCAAAGTGATCGGCGCTCTCGACCTTTTCCGCCAATTGTGGATGGTGGATGAGCGTGCGTAGGGCAATGAGCGTTGGTGCTTCCACGGCGACAGGCGTGCGCGGGGCATAAGCCTCATCGCGATCGCCGCGCTTGCCGTTCTTGCTCCAGGGTTTCTTTTCCCATTTCTTGCCGTCGTTGCCAGACTTTTTCGGTATCCACTCCTGCTGGGGCGCGTAGGCCTCCTGCGGTTGATGGAAGTCGGAATAGTCCGGCATGGCGTCGTAATCCATGCCTGGGTCGTAGGCCGGTGGCGGCGCATCCTGCGGCGCGTTGTGCACCAGTTGGCTGACGGCTTCGCCGCTTAACCCGGTGATTTCCTGCAGGCGCATGCGCATCAGTGATTTCAGGTTGGCGCCGGGAACCTTGTCGATCAGCGGCGCCGCGAGGGTGGCCATGTGGGCCTTGCCTTCGAGGGAGCGCGGGTCGGCTTCTTCGGTCAGCTGCTGGAAGAAGTAGTCGGCCAGCGGCTGTGCATGCTGGTTAATGCGCGCGCGGAAGGCGTCGGTGCCTTCGGAGCGGATCAGGGTGTCCGGGTCTTCGCCTTCGGGCAGGAACAGGAAGCGCGCGCGACGCCCGTCCTGCAGGCTCGACAGCGTGGCTTCAAGTGCGCGCCAGGCAGCATTACGGCCGGCCTGGTCGCCGTCGAAGCAGAACAACACGCTGGGCACCACGCGAAACAGGCGCTTCATGTGTTCTTCGCTGGTGGCTGTACCCAGGGTGGCAACAGCGTTGCGCAGGCCCTGTTGGGCGAGCGCGATCACGTCCATATAGCCTTCAACCACGATGATTTCGTCGAGGTTGCGGTTGTTCTTGCGCGCCTCGAATAGGCCGTAGAGTTCCTGGCCTTTGTGGAACACCGGAGTTTCCGGGGAGTTCAGGTACTTGGGCTTGTCGTCCCCCAGCACGCGGCCACCAAAGGCGATGATGCGGCCTCGGCTGTCGCGGATTGGGAACATCACGCGGTCGCGGAAGCGGTCGTAGCGCTTGCCGGTTTCGGCGTTTTCCACCAGCAGGCCGGCATCGATCATGGCTTTTTGCTGGAGGGCGTCGCTGCTCAGGTGTTTGTACAGGTTGTCCCAGCCGGGCGGGGCGAAACCGAGGCCGAAGTCGCGGGCGATTTCACCGGTAAGGCCGCGACCTTTCAGGTAGTCGACGGCGGCTTTACGCTGCGGATGGCTTTTAAGCGCCTGACGGTAAAACTCGGCCGCAGCCGTCAACAGCGGGTACAGCGGCGAATCGGTGGGTTGGCGCGGTTTGTGCGGACGGCCACTTTCTTCGCGGGGGACTTCCATGCCGGCGGCTTTTGCCAGGTCCTCGATAGCCTGGGGGAAATCCAGGTTGTCGTGGTCCATGAGAAAGCCCAGGGCATTACCACCTGCGCCGCAACCAAAGCAGTAGTAAAACTGCTTGTCGGGGCTGACGCTGAACGAGGGGGTCTTCTCTTTATGGAACGGGCAGCAGGCGGTGTAGTTCTTGCCGGCTTTTTTCAATTGCACGCGCGAGCTGACAACATCGACGATGTCGGTGCGGTTCAGAAGGTCGTCAATAAAGCTCTGGGGAATCAGCCCGGCCATGGCGTTCTCGTCATCACTGCGTGTAAATGAGGGCCCATCAAGTGCTCAAGCGCAGGAGTCCGCGGCTCGATTCTCAATTATCTGCTTGGGCTTTCAGGAAGTGTATCTGCCGTTCATTCACTGACGTTAATTTCAATCAGGTTTTCGGCATTGAAATGTTGCCCCGGGCTCCGGTCTTGGCCAATGGCAGGCCTCGGAAGCTTATGGTTGGGCGCAGTCGATACAGTTGATCGCCTGATTGAAGAATAAGTGTGCTCGTCAGTAGCCTTGTTAGGCTCGTCAGAAGAGACGTGCACCGCTGGCAGAAGAGCCAGTCCTGACGTGTGAAGCAGTTGTTTCGGTCGCATGTGCGGCGTCAACAGTGAAGCATCAAGCGATATCCGCAAATGCCATTAGCCCGGCTGAGGGCCGGGCTTGGCAGAAGCTTGCTACAGACGTCTGTGTATTAGTACAGACGAACGGCGCGGCGCTGTTCGCGCTGAACTTTCTTGGCGTGACGCTTAACAGCGGCTGCTGCTTTGCGCTTACGCTCAGAAGTTGGCTTCTCGTAAAATTCGCGGCTACGAACTTCAGCCAGTACACCGGCTTTTTCGCAGGAGCGCTTGAAACGACGCAGAGCTACGTCGAAGGGTTCGTTCTCTTTAACTTTGACGGCTGGCATCCAGAGCTACCTTCTTTCATTACCGGGATCAACGTTCTCGTCGCAAAAAATTCGCGGCTGAGGTCGTCGGTTTTTAAGGGTTGCGGATGTTAACCCCTCATTGCCCGGAATGCAAAGCCTCTGATCGAAAACCGCTAGTCGGGAGGGGGAGTGGCGACTATTATGCGCGCCTTCGAATTCAGCCTCTACAAGGCGCAAACCCATGCTAGTACTGGGACTTGAAACCTCCTGCGACGAAACCGGTGTCGCACTTTACGACAGTGAACGCGGGCTCTTGTCCGATGCGCTGTTCAGTCAGATCGACCTGCACCGTGCCTATGGTGGCGTGGTGCCGGAGCTGGCCAGCCGTGATCACGTCAAACGCATGCTGCCCCTGATCCGTCAGGTGCTGGATGAGGCCGGCTGCGTGCCGACCGAGATTGACGCCATCGCTTACACCGCTGGCCCCGGATTGGTCGGAGCCCTGTTGGTTGGGGCCTCTTGCGCCCAGGCCCTGGCCTTTGCGTGGGGCATTCCGGCCCTTGGCGTGCACCATATGGAAGGCCATTTACTGGCGCCGATGCTGGAAAAAACACCACCAGAGTTTCCGTTCGTCGCTTTGTTGGTTTCGGGGGGGCATACGCAGTTGGTTCAGGTGGATGGCATCGGCCAATACACCCTTTTGGGTGAATCCCTGGATGATGCTGCCGGTGAAGCTTTCGACAAGACCGCGAAGATGATGGGCCTCAACTACCCTGGTGGCCCGGAAATCGCCCGTCTCGCCGAAAAAGGCGTTGCTGGCCGCTATACCTTCCCGCGCCCGATGTGCGATCGCCCGGGCCTGATGTTCAGCTTCAGTGGTTTGAAAACCTCTGCGTTGAATACTTGGCAGCAGAGCGTCAGCGCCGGAGACGACAGCGAGCAAGCCCGTTGCGACATCGCGCTGGCGTTCCAGCAGGCTGTGGTGGAAACTTTGACCATCAAGTGCAAGCGCGCCCTTAAGCAGGCGGGCATGAAGCGCCTGGTGATCGCAGGTGGCGTCAGTGCCAACAAGGCCTTGCGCGCTTCGCTGGAAAAAATGCTCGGCGATATGAAGGGCGATGTGTTCTACGCTCGACCGGAGTTCTGTACCGACAATGGCGCGATGATCGCCTATGCCGGTTGCCAGCGCTTGCAGGCTGGGCAGCACGAAAGCCTGGCGATCAGCGTACAGGCGCGCTGGCCGATGGAGCAGTTGTCGCCGTTGTAAGGCCGCAAGATGGGCCGGGGCCATCGACGGTATTTAAAAATGCCGTTCGCGCCCGGCAAACAGGTCGCGTAAATTGCCCCGGTGACGCCAGACGATCAGCAGTGTCAGCGCGCTCATCGGCAGCAGTGCCGCCGGTTCTTGCCAGGCCAGTAGCGGCAGGGTGAGTGGGGTGGCGATCAGCGCGGCGAGTGAGCTGGTGCGGGTCAGGTAGAACGTCAGCAGCCAGGCGAGTACGGCCAGCAAGGCGGCCGGAGGGTAGATCCCCAGCAACATGCCGGCTGCCGTGGCGACGCCCTTGCCACCGCGAAAGCGGAAGTACAGGGGAAACAGATGGCCGAGGACGGCGCATACGCCGATCCAGGCCTGCTGTTGCAGGGGCAGGCCGACGAGGCTGGCGATCAGCACGGGCAACAGGCCCTTGCACAGGTCGCCCAGCAGCGTGAGTACGGCGAGTTTCTTGCCGGCCAGGCGCAACATATTGGTGGCGCCGGCATTGCCTGAGCCACTCATTCGCGGGTCGGGATTTCCCGTCAGGCGGCTGAGCAAAATGGCGAAGGACAGCGAGCCGAGCAGGTAGGCGAAAATCGCCAGTGACCAAAACATGCTAACTATTCCGGGCGAGGATGCCCTGATTCTAACGGGGCATCGCGCCCTTGTCGTGCTGCGGAGAAAAGTGCTTGGACAGAGTGTTTATCGAAGGCCTGGAAGTCGACACCGTTATCGGGGCCTACGACTGGGAGCGCGGAATCCGCCAATGCCTGCGCCTGGACCTGAGCTTCGCCTGGGATAATCGCCCGGCTGCGGCCGGTGATGATCTGACGTTGGCGCTGGATTACGCCAGTGTGTCCGCGCGTATCCAGCTCTTTGCCGAGCAATCCCAGTACCAATTGGTGGAAACCTTTGCCGAGCGCTTGGCCGAAGTGTTGATGAGTGAATTCCAGATTCCCTGGCTGCACCTCAAATTGACCAAGCCAGGCGCCGTGCCGGCTGCCAGGGGCGTGGGCGTGGAGATTGAGCGCGGATGTCGCTAACTCAGGTTTACCTTGGTCTAGGCAGCAATACCGAGCGTGAGTCTCATCTTTGCGCCGGTCTGGATGCGCTGGCGAGCTTCTTGATCGATCTGCGCTGTTCGGCGGTTTTCGAAAGTCAGCCGGTGGGCATCAAAAGCGGCCCGTTCTTCAATCTGGTGGTATCGGCCTACACCGACTTGCCGTTGATGGAGCTGGACCGTCGGTTGAAATTCATCGAGGCCGACAATGGTCGTTATGCACCGGATCGCAAGGGCCTGCCGCTGGATATCGATGTGCTGTTGTATGGTGATCTGGTGGGCAACTTCGATGGTTTGATCCTGCCGCGTGCGGAAATCCTCAAGAACGCCTTTGTGCTGTGGCCGCTGTCGCTGATGGCGCCGGAGCGTGTGCATCCTGAGGTGGGCAAGACCCTGGCCGAGTTGTGGCGCGAGGCGCAGATCGACCAGGTGTTGGCGCCTGTCGGGTTTGAGTGGCAGGGCCGGCAGCTGACACCGGGCACGCTCCTATAGGGAGTGCTGTTCCTTGTAGGCCTTCAGGGCCCTGAGCCGTTCGCGCTTGAGTGCCTCGCCCAGCTCCGGGCCTTTGAAACCTTTCTCCAATAAGGGCGCAACGGCCACTTCGCGAGCCGCCTTTGCCGCCCCACGCAAGTAATCCGCTTGTGGATAACTTCTCTGTTCCAAGCCTTTGCGGCCACGCGCATCCATCTCGCACGCGACCACGAACTCCTCAAAGCGCTGCGGCCGACGGTAAACGTCGAAACTTTGCAGCAGTTCCAGCAATGTCGAGGCTTTCAGTTCCAGCGCACGATGACCGTGGGTGTGATACTGGCCCACCAGTAACGCCAGTTCCTGGCAATCCCTTGGTACCTTGAAGCGGTCATTGACGGTCTTGATCAGCTTCAAGCCCCGGTGTTCATGAGCGATGTGTTGCGGCAGCTTATCCACAGGCGTCGTGCCTTTGCCCAGGTCGTGCAGTAGACAGGCCCAGCGCACCGTCAGTGGTTGCTGGTGCAAGGCGGCTTGTTCCAACACGCTTAATGTGTGTACGCCGGTGTCGATTTCGGGGTGATGGGTTTCAGGTTGCGGAACGCCGAACAGCGCATTCACCTCTGGCATCAAGGTTTTCAGCGCGTCGCAGTCGCGCAGTACCTGGATAAACACTTGGGGTTGGTTTTCCATCAGCGCTCGGGAGATTTCTTTCCAGCTGCGCTCCGGCGTCAGCGCTTCCAGTTCGCCGGATTCGCTGAGCTGGCGCATCAGTTCAAGTGTTTCTGGCGCGACGGTAAAACCCAGTGATGCATAGCGTGCGGCGAAGCGCGCAACACGCAACACACGCAGGGGATCTTCGGCGAACGCCGGAGAAACATGGCGAAGAATGCGCTCTTCAAGATCACGCTGGCCGTGATAAGGGTCGATCAAGTTGCCGTGATCGTCTTCCGCCATGGCGTTGATGGTCAGGTCGCGACGGATCAGATCTTCTTCCAGCGTCACCTCGGGGCTGGCATGAAACACAAAGCCGCCATAACCCCGGCCGCTTTTGCGTTCGGTACGGGCCAGCGCGTACTCGTCACCGTTCTTTGGGTCCAGGAACACCGGGAAGTCAGCGCCCACGGGCTTGTAGCCCCTGGCAAGCATCTCTTCAGCAGTTGCGCCCACGACAACGCGGTCGATATCGGTGACCGCAATACCCAAGAGGCGATCCCGTACTGCGCCGCCGACTTTGTAGATTTTCATGAAAAAGCCTCCATTAGCGCCACAGGATACCGTCTGTGCCAGGCCAATGGAGGCTTTGCTGTTTCAGAGATGAACGACGGCCAGGTCCAGGCGGCCGTAGTCGTTATCGCTGTGATCGGTGCGAGGTGGCACGTGGTGGGTTTTCATCACCTGGTCGCCCTGTAAGGTTTCCAGGTGAATATCGAAGCCCCACAACCGGTGCAGGTGTTTGAGCACTTCTTCGGTGGATTCGCCCAGGGGTTTGCGATCGTGCTGCTGGTGACGCAAGGTCAGCGAGCGGTCGCCACGCACATCAATGCTGTAGATCTGCACGTTGGGCTCCCGGTTGCCCAGGTTGTACTGCGCGGCCAGGGTTTCGCGGATGGTGCGGTAGCCGGATTCATCGTGGATGGCCGGAACCAACAGATCATCCTTGAGGTCGTCATCGAGAATGCTGAACAGCTTGAGGTCGCGGATTACCTGAGGCGACAGGTACTGCAGGATGAAGCTCTCATCCTTGAAGCTGCTCATGGCGAACTTGATCGTGGACAGCCAATCGCTCCCGGCGATTTCCGGGAACCAGCGGCGGTCCTCCTCTGTAGGGTGCTCGCACATGCGCCGGATATCACGGTACATGGCGAAGCCCAACGCATAGGGGTTGATGCCGCTGTAATACGGGCTATCGAACCCAGGCTGGAACACTACGCTGGTGTGGGACGTAAGGAACTCCATCATGAAGCCGTCAGTGACCAGGCCTTCGTCATACAAATCGTTCATCAGCGTGTAATGCCAGAACGTTGCCCAACCTTCGTTCATTACCTGGGTCTGGCGTTGTGGATAAAAGTATTGGGCAATCTTGCGCACGATACGCACGATTTCCCGTTGCCAGGGTTCCAGTAACGGCGCGTGCTTTTCCAGGAAATAGAGGATGTTCTCTTGAGGTTCGGCGGGGAAGCGCGCATCGTCCTTGTCGCTGTTCTTTCCGACTTTTTTCGGAATGGTGCGCCACAGGTCGTTGATCTGTTTCTGCAGGTGCTCCTCGCGCTCCTTCTGGCGCAGGCGTTCCTCCTCGGCGGAGATCGGATACGGTCGTTTGTAACGGTCCACCCCGTAGTTCATCAGCGCATGGCAGGAATCAAGCAGATCCTCGACCGCATCGATGCCGTGGCGCTCCTCGCATTGCATGATGTACTGCTTGGCGAACACCAGGTAATCGATGATCGAACTGGCGTCGGTCCAGGTGCGGAACAGGTAATTGCCCTTGAAGAAGCTGTTATGCCCGTAGCAGGCATGCGCCACCACCAACGCCTGCATGCAGATGGTGTTCTCCTCCATCAGGTAGGCGATGCACGGGTCGGAGTTGATCACGATCTCGTAGGCCAGGCCCATCTGGCCACGGGTATAGGACTTCTCGGTGCTGAGAAAGTGTTTACCGTAGGACCAATGGTGATAACCCAGTGGCATGCCCACCGACGCATAGGCATCCATCATCTGTTCGGCGGTGATCACCTCGATCTGGTTGGGATAGGTATCCAGGGCATAGCCCGCCGCAATACGGCTGATTTCCCGGTCATAGGCCTGGATCAGTTCAAAGGTCCACTCAGACCCCGTGGATATGGGTTGGCGTTTTTGCTCTTTTTTGGCGGTCATGTCACTAACCTGCGCTGGAAGAGTTCACGGAAGACCGGGTAGATATCGCCGGCCGAGACCAGTTGCTGCTGGGCGAACGTGTCGGCAAAGGCTTCGCCGATGCGCTCGTATTCGAACCACAGGGCCTGGTGCTCACGGGGGGTGATTTCAACATAAGTGTAGTACTGCACGAACGGCATGATCTGGTTGACCAGGATGTCGCGGCAGATTGGGGAGTCGTCGTTCCAGTTGTCACCGTCCGAGGCCTGGGCGGCGTAGATGTTCCACTCATTGGCCGGGTAGCGTTCGGCCATGATCTCCTGCATCAGCTTCAACGCGCTGGAAACAATGGTGCCGCCGGTTTCCCGCGAGTAAAAGAACTCTTCTTCATCCACTTCCCGGGCACTGGTGTGATGGCGGATGAACACTACGTCGATCTTGTCGTAGTTCCGCTTCAGGAACAGGTACAGCAGGATGAAGAAGCGTTTGGCGATGTCCTTGGTGGCCTGGGTCATGGAGCCGGATACGTCCATCAGGCAGAACATCACCGCCTTGGAGCTGGGGTTGGGTTGCTTGACCAGCAGGTTGTATTTCAGGTCGAAGGTGTCGAGGAAGGGCACGCGATGAATGCGCGCGCTGAGCTTCTCGATTTCCGCCTCGATTTCCTGGATATCGCCGAAATTGTCCGGTTCCTCGCGCTTCAAGCGTGCCAACTCTTCCTTGGCCTCCTTCAGCTTGGCGCGACTGCTGCCCGACAGGGCAATACGCCGGGCGTGGGCCGAGCGCAGGGTGCGAATGATGTTAATGCGTGACGGGTTGCCTTCGTTGCTGATCCCGGCGCGCACGGTCTTGAAGGTGTCGGTGCCGGTCAGGTTGCGTTTGACCAGGTTAGGCAACTCCAGATCTTCGAACATGAACTCGAGGAATTCTTCTTGGGTGATCTGGAACACGAACTCATCCATGCCTTCGCCGGAATTGCCCGCCTTGCCCGGTCCTTTGCCGCCGCCCCCCCCTTGGGGGCGCTGGATATGTTCGCCAGTAGTGAATTCCTTGTTACCAGGGTGAACGACAGTTTGTTTGCCGCCCCGCCCGTGGTGCAGCACCGGTTCGTCAATGTCCCGTCCGGGAATGCTGATTTGCTCGCCATGCTCCATGTCTGTAATGGAGCGGCGGCTGACGGCCTCTTCGACGGCCTTTTTGATGTGGTCACGGTAACGCCGCAGGAAACGCTGGCGGTTTACCGTGCTCTTGTTCTTGCCATTGAGGCGTCGGTCGATCACATAGCTCATGGGCCCCTCCGGGGAGCTTCAAGTCGTAAGCATCAAGCTGCAAGCAAGAGCGGGAAGGCTTTTACTTGCAGCTTGTAGCTAGAAGCTTGCAGCTGCTCTCTTACTGCGATTTCCGGACCCGTAGGTACCATTCCGAAAGAAGTCGTACCTGTTTGTCGGTGTAGCCGCGCTCGACCATGCGTGTGACGAAGTCGTTGTGTTTTTGCTGATCCTCCTTGCTGGCCTTGGCATTGAAGCTGATGACCGGCAGCAGATCCTCGGTGTTGGAGAACATTTTCTTCTCGATGACCACCCGCAGCTTCTCGTAGCTGAGCCAGGTCGGGTTCTTGCCATTGTTGTTGGCGCGGGCGCGCAGCACGAAGTTGACGATTTCGTTGCGGAAATCCTTCGGATTGCTGATGCCAGCCGGCTTCTCGATTTTTTCCAGTTCCTCGTTGAGGGCCACGCGGTTGAGGATCTCGCCGGTTTCCGGGTCGCGGTATTCCTGGTCCTGGATCCAGAAGTCGGCGTACAGCACATAGCGGTCGAAGATGTTCTGGCCGTATTCGCTGTAGGACTCCAGGTACGCGGTCTGGATTTCCTTGCCGATGAACTCGATGTAGCGTGGCGCCAGGTACTCCTTGAGGAAGCGCAGGTAGCGTTCGCGGGTTTCCGCCTGGAACTGCTCCTGTTCGATCTGCTGTTCCAGCACGTAGAGCAGGTGCACCGGGTTGGCCGCAATTTCGTGAGGGTCGAAGTTGAAGACCTTGGACAGGATCTTGAACGCGAAGCGCGTCGACAGGCCATTCATCCCTTCATCCACACCGGCGGTGTCGCGGTACTCCTGGATCGACTTGGCCTTGGGATCTGTGTCCTTGAGGTTTTCACCGTCGTACACGCGCATCTTCGAATAAATGTTCGAGTTCTCCGGCTCCTTGAGGCGAGACAGCACGGTGAACTGGGCGAGCATCTTGAGGGTGTCGGGTGCGCAATGGGCCTTGGCCAGGGAACTGTTGAACAGCAACTTGTCGTAGATCTTGATTTCGTCGCTGACCCGCAGGCAGTACGGCACCTTGACGATGTAGATCCGGTCAATGAAGGCTTCGTTGTTTTTGTTGTTGCGGAAGGTGTGCCACTCCGATTCGTTGGAGTGGGCCAGCAGGATCCCGGTGAACGGGATCGCCCCCAGGCCTTCGGTGCTGTTGTAGTTGCCTTCCTGGGTCGCGGTGAGCAGTGGGTGCAGCACCTTGATCGGCGCCTTGAACATCTCCACGAACTCCATCAGGCCCTGGTTGGCACGGCACAGCGCACCCGAATAGCTGTAGGCGTCGGCGTCGTTCTGTGGGAATTCTTCGAGCTTGCGGATATCGACCTTGCCCACCAGCGCCGAGATGTCCTGGTTGTTCTCGTCGCCCGGTTCGGTCTTGGCCACGCCGATCTGGTTGAGGATGGACGGGTAAAGCTTCACAACGCGGAACTGGCTGATGTCACCGCCGAACTCGGCCAGGCGTTTGGTGGCCCAAGGCGACATGATGGTGTTGAGGTAGCGACGCGGGATGCTGAAGTCTTCTTCGAGGATTGCGCCATCTTCCGTGGCGTTGAACAGGCCCAGGGGCGACTCGAACACCGGTGAACCCTTGATGGCGTAGAAGGGCACCTTCTCGATCAGTTGTTTGAGCTTTTCAGCCAGGGACGATTTACCGCCGCCGACGGGGCCGAGCAGGTAGAGGATCTGTTTCTTCTCTTCCAGGCCTTGGGCGGCATGCCGGAAGTAGGACACGATCTGGTCAATGCATTCTTCCATGCCATGGAAGTCTTCAAAGGCCGGATAGCGCCGGATCACCTTATTGGAGAATATTCGCGACAGCCGGGAGTTGTTGGCGGTTTCCACCAGTTCCGGCTCGCCAATCGCCAATAGCAGGCGCTCTGCGGCAGACGCATAGGTGCTGCGATCCTGTTTGCACAGCTCAAGATACTCTTGCAGCGTGAGTTCTTCCTGCTGTGTGGATGCGAAGCGTTGTTGGAAGTGGCTAAAAATACTCATGACGTCGTCACCTCGCTCGATACGTGGAGCCGACGCCGGATCAATCAGTCGATGCTGGCAGACATTGGCTGACGCCAATGACCGTTTTCCCCCCAGAACACCCTGAAACGTTACCGATGACCCGCACGCCGGTGTACCGGCTCTCCCCTGATTCGGATGGCCTGCGCTTAAGGATAGTTCGGAATCGGAGAGGTCAAGGCGCGATGCGTAATTAGTTTGGATGCGCCGTTCGTCAGAAACGGCGCGAGCCCAAGCGTCACGCGGGGTAGCGGGGTTTGAAAAAAATTATTGCGAATTGCCGGAAGAAATTTCTGCAGGATAGGTCGTACGCCACAGTTCAAAGCCGCCATCCAGGCTATAGACGTCGGAGAAGCCCTGGCTGATCAGATAGGCGGCTGCGCTCTGGCTGGAGTTGCCGTGGTAACAAGCCACGATCACCGGTGCGTCGAGGTCGGCGGCGCGGATGAAATCGGCAATGTTGACGTTGTCCAGGTGCTGGGCACCGCTGATGTGGCCAGCCGCATACGTCGGCTGGTCACGGATATCGACCACCACGGCACCTTGCTCGCGCAGTGCCTGGGCTTGTTCAGGGGGGATGCGTTTGAATTCGCTCATGGCGGACTCCTATGTCTTGGCAGTAGCCGGCAGTGTAACGGGAAGGGGGGATTTGCACTGGCAGTTGTAACGCTCGCCCGTGTCGATGTTCATCAAGGTCATGGCACCACCCCACACGCAACCAGTGTCGAGTGCGAACACGCCGGGCTCATCGCACTTGCCTTCGAGGGCCGCCCAGTGACCGAAAACGATTTTGGTGTCACGGGTCTTGCGCTCTTTGTGAGCAAACCACGGTTTGTAGCCGGGCAGCGCGGTGTCGGCACCTTCCTTGCTCTTGAGGTCCAACTTGCCCTCGGCGGTGCAGAAGCGCATGCGCGTGAAATAATTGGTGATTACCCGCAGGCGCGCGACACCCGTCAGGTCGTTGTCCCATTTCACCGGTTCGTTGCCGTACATGCCATCAAGGTAGGCGGTGTACAGGTTGTCATCGGCCAGGGCGCTTTCGACTTCGGCGGCGCACTTGAGGGCTTTCTTCAGTGTCCACTGGGGCGGGATGCCCGCGTGGACCAGCGCCATGTTGCGGCCTTCGTCGTAATGCATGATTTTTTGCCGGCGCAGCCAGTCGAGCAATTCGGCGCGGTCTGGCGCTTCGAGGATTTCCCGCAGGGTGTCGCCCTTTTTCAAGCGCTCGATGTTATTGCCGGCGGCCAGCAAGTGCAGGTCATGGTTGCCCAGTACGCACACCAGGGATTCGCGCAGGCTATATAGGTAGCGCAGGGTATCCAAGGACTCAGGGCCGCGATTGACCAGATCACCGACCAGCCACAGGCGATCTTTTGCCGGGTCGAAGGCCACGCGTTCAAGGAGGCACTTGAGGGGTTCCAGACAGCCTTGCAGATCACCGACCGCGTAGGTTGCCATCAGTGCAGGGCTCCCGGCACCGCGAGACGGAAGGGCGCGATGATGGCGTCGAACAGTTGGCCGTCGGTGGCTTTCATCTGATACGAGCCTTGCATGGTGCCAACTTTGGAAGTCATCACCGTGCCGCTGCTGTAGGTATGGCTGGCACCGCTGTCGATCAACGGCTGCTGACCAACCACGCCGGAACCACGCACTTCTTCGACCTGGCCGTCGCCGTCAGTGATGACCCAATGGCGTGATAGCAGCTTGGCCGGTATCAGCCCGTTGTTTTTCAGCGTGATGGTGTAGGCAAAGGCGAAGCGGTTCTGTTCAGGTTGCGATTGGTCCGCCAGGAAGCGGGTGACGACGCTGACGTCGATCTGGTAGCGAGGATCAGACATGCAAGAGGCCTTAAAAGCGGAGGACAGCAGATGCGGGTCAGTCTAGGCCAAGAGGAGGGCACTAGGCCAGACATGTGTCTGGCCTTGCTCGGTGCTATCAGTCCGCGGTTGGCGCTGGCTGGATGGCCAATTGGTCGGCCAGGCGCACGAATGCGGCCAGGTCCAGTTGCTCGGGGCGCAGGCTGCCGTCGACGCCAGCGGCTTCGATCTCGGCAGTGCTCAGCAGGGCCTTGAGTGTATTGCGCAGGGTCTTGCGGCGTTGGTTGAACGCCTCCCGAACGACCCGCTCCAGCAGCTTATGGTCCTTGGCGGGGTGTGGCAGGACGGCGTGGGGCACGAGGCGAACGATGGCCGAGTCAACCTTGGGCGGCGGATTGAACGCACCAGGGCCGACGTTGAACAGATGCTCTACGCGGCAGTGGTACTGAACCATTATCGACAGACGGCCCCAATCGCCACCACCTGGGCCGGCGGCCAAACGTTCCACCACTTCCTTTTGCAGCATGAAGTGCATGTCGCGGATGATCCCGGCGTTATTCAGCAGGTGGAAAATCAGCGGCGTGGAAATGTTGTACGGCAGGTTACCCACCACGCGCAGGCTGTTGGGCGCGGCGTTGAGGGTGTTGAAGTCAAACTTCAGCGCATCACCCTGATGCAGGTTGAAGTTGGGCCTGCCGGCGAACTGCTGGTTGAGGATCGGGATCAGGTCCTTGTCCAACTCCACTACGTCCAGTTGGCCGCCACTGGCCAGCAGGCCCTGAGTCAGCGCGCCCTGGCCCGGGCCGATTTCCAGCAGACGGTCTTCAGGCTTGGCATGGATGGAGCGCAGGATGCGATCGATCACGCCAGCGTCGTGCAGGAAGTTTTGCCCGAAGCGCTTGCGCGCCCGGTGTTGGTAATGCTCAGTCATATACGGGTCTCGGCCATCTGATAGGCGGTTTCCAGGGCCACGTGCAGGCTGCCGGTATCGATCTTGCCGCTGCCCGCCAGGTCCAGGGCAGTGCCATGGTCGACGGAGGTGCGGATGATCGGCAGGCCCAGTGTCACGTTGACTGCGGCGCCGAAGCCTTTGTATTTAAGCACCGGCAGCCCCTGGTCGTGGTACATCGCCAGCACTGCGTCGCAGTGCTCCAGATATTTGGGGGTAAACAGAGTGTCCGCAGGCAGCGGGCCGCGCAGGTCCATGCCTTCTACGCGTAGACGCTCCAGGGTGGGTTCGATGATGTCGATTTCTTCATGGCCCAAATGGCCGCCTTCGCCGGCGTGGGGGTTGAGCCCACAGACCAGGATGCGTGGTTGGGCGATGCCGAATTTGTGTTGCAGGTCGGCGTGCAGGATGCGCGTCACACGTTCCAGCCGCTCGACGGTGATGGCATCGGCAATCTCGCGCAGCGGCAGGTGCGTGGTCACCAGGGCGACCCGCAGGCCGCGCGTAGCCAACATCATTACGACTTGCTCGGTGTGGGTCAGCTCGGCGAGGAATTCGGTGTGGCCGGAAAAGGCGATGCCGGATTCGTTGATCACACCTTTGTGCACCGGGGCGGTGATCATGCCGGCGAAGTCGCCGTCGATGCAGCCTTGTCCGGCACGTGTCAGGGTTTCCAGCACGAATGCCGCGTTGGCCTTGTTCAGTTGCCCGGCGACCACCTTGGCCTGCAGTGGGGTGTCCCACACATACAGGCTGCCGGCGGGGGCAGGTAGGTCAGGCCAACTGCCCGGGGCCACGTCCAATAAAGTGACAGCCACACCCAGCTGCGCGGCCCGCTCAAGGAGCAGGTCGTGGCTGGTAATGGCAATCAGGGGGTGTGGCTGGGGTTGCGAGGCGAGCAGCAGGCACAGGTCTGGACCAATGCCGGCCGGCTCGCCGGGTGTCACCGCGAAACGCTGGGGTTTCACTGAACTGCCTGGTCGGTGCCTGTCTGGGCGCCTGGCAGCTTGTTCTCAACGTAGGCTTCGTCGCGGATCTGACGCAGCCAGGTCTGCAGCTCTTCGTCGTATTTGCGGTTACGCAGTACGTTCAGCGCTTGTTGCTCGCGGGCTTGGTTGGTGTTGTCAGTGGCGCGACGGCCAAGGACTTCCAGCACATGCCAGCCATATTGGGTCTTGAACGGCTTGGACAATACGCCTTGCGGAGTGTCGGCCATCACTTGCTGGAACTCCGGCACCAGGGCTTTCGGGTCGATCCAGTTCAGGTCGCCGCCGTTGAGGGCAGAACCCGGGTCTTCCGAGAAGCTTTTGGCCAAGGTGGCGAAGTCTTCACCGCTTTCGATGCGGTCATAGATCTTCTGGGCCAGTTCCTTGGTTTGGGCTTCGGTACGGATTTCGCTTGGTTTGACCAGGATGTGGCGAACGTGCACCTCATCCTTGAGCGATGTTTCGCCGCCGCGTTTTTCCAGGAGCTTCAGGATGATGAAGCCACCCGGTGTACGAGCGGGTTGGGTGATGCCACCGACTTCCATTGCGCTCAGCTCACGGTCGAACGGAGGAGGCAATTGAGCCGCTTTACGCCAGCCCATGTCGCCGCCTTCCAGGGCGTTGTCGCTGCCGGACTGGGCGATCGCCATTTGGGCGAAGTCGGCACCCGCCTTCAAGCGATCATAGATAGCCTGGGTCTTGGCGGCGGCTGCATTGAGCTGCTCGGAGTTGGCGCTGTCCGGTGTCGGGATCAGGATGTTGGCCAGGTGCAGTTCTTCGGAAAGCTGCATCTTGCCCAGGTCCGATGCCAGGAAGTTCTTCACTTCCTGCTCGGATACCTGAACCCGCTCGGCCACGCGGCGCTGACGTACACGGCTGATGATCATTTCACGGCGGATCTGGTCACGGGCGTCCTCATAGGACAAACCATCGTGGGCCAAGGCTGCACGGAACTGGTCGATGCTCATGTTGTTGCGCTGGGCAATGGTGCCCACGGCCTGGTTCAGTTCTTCGTCCGAAATACGGATGCCGGAACGATCGCCGATCTGTAGTTGCAGGTTCTCGACGATCAAACGCTCGAGTACCTGCTGGTCCAGAACGCTGGTCGGTGGCACGCCACCGCCACGCTTGGCGATGGTTTGCTGGACTTCCTTGACGCGCTGGTCCAGTTGGCTTTGCATGATCACGTCGTTATCGACGATGGCCACTACCTTATCCAGTTCTTGAACCGCAGCGTGCGCCGATGCGGTACCCAGGAACAGTGCGCCCAGCACTAGCGGGCGCAGACAATCAGAAAGCTTGGTCTTCACGTTCACGATAACCTTCAATGCCTTTGTCGAGGAAGCTCTCTACCTTGGCGCCGGTCAGGCCGCCGAGTCCTTTGAGGACGATCTGGAAGAAGAGCCCGTGGTCACCCTTTTCGTTAAGCGGGGCGATCTGGCTGTATTCGTCGTTGGAAACCCAGTAACGGTTGATGACGCGCAGTTTCCAGCAGCAGTTGTCGTACTCGAAACCACCGAAGGCTTCCAGGGTACGGTTGCGAGCGTAGTCATATTGCCAGCGGGTGATCAGGTTCCACTGGGGAATGATCGGCCACATCATCGAGAAGTCGTGCTGCTGGATTTTGTAGTAATCCTTCACGAAATTCGGATCGCCTGGCTGACCGTAGTCGCCACCGAACTGCCATTTGCCGGTCAGCTGGTTGTAGACGACCTGGTCATTACGATAGCGATAACCAACGTTGATGATCTTGTTCGGGTTGTCTTCCGGCTGGTAGTGAAGCATCGCGCTGCCGGAACGAGGGCTGTGTTCCTCGGTGTCCCAGTTGTAGTCGGCAGTGGCGCGCCAGTCGCGGTTGAAGCGGAACTCGTAGTCCAGGGCAATCGGAGAAACATCCGACTGTGCGTCGGCTCGGTCAGCCGCCAGGATGCCCGGCAGTTGAACCTCACGATCCTTGAAGTAAACCGCTTGGCCTACGGACACACGCTGACGCTCAAAGCCGTTGTCTTCGATCCAGCGGCTGGTCAAGCCCAGGGAGAGCTTGTTCTCGTCACCGATCCGATCAGACCCACTGAAACGGTTATCGCGGAACAGCGACGCGTAGCTGAACGAGTATTCGCTGGTGTCGAAGACCGGGATATCAGCCTGGTCCTTGTTCGGTACGTAGAGGTAGAACGCACGCGGCTCAAGGGTCTGGCGATAATCTTTGCCGAACCAGTTGGTGTTGCGATCGAAGTACAGGCCGCTGTCGATGCTGGCCACTGGAACTGCACGGTCCTGAGAGCTTTTGAATGTGCCGCCGGCGTATTGGGTCCCGTTTGCTACTGACGCAGCTTGATCAGCAATGATCTGGTTCTTGCCGATGTTGTCCAGGTCCAGGTCGTACTTGGTGTACACGTACTTGAGCTTCGGCGTGATGAAGCCGTAGGTCCAGTTCATCGGGTATTCGACGGCTGGCGCTACGTTCAAGCGCGTACCGTTGGCACGGGTCAGGCCGCGGACGTAGGTGTCCAGGCGAGGCGACACAAGTCCGTCCTGATCGGTAAACGTGCCTTTTTCAAGGCTGCGTTCAAAGCGAACAGCTTCCGTCTCATAGGTAAAGTTCAGCCCACCCGGATGGTACGGCAGCGCACCATTGAAGGTGATTTGCGGCAACCGGTCATACGGCGTGATCTGGGAAATCGTCGCCAGCTGGTAAGCCTGGAGGTTCAGGCGCGCCTGATAAGAGTCGCCCCGGTAGGTCACGGAACCCTGTTGATTGAGGGCATCCCGGCTTTCAACGCCTTCCTGGAACGACTTCAGATCCTGGAAGTAGTAAGGATCGCTGATCCGGGTGTAGTCCACCTGGGTCGCTACACGAGAATCCAACCCGCCCTTATGCTGCCAATTGAGCATGTACCGCGTTTTTTCGTAATCGGTCTGCTTCTTGCGTTCGTCGCTGTCATCGTTCAGGTACGCGCCGCCGAACTGCCCTTCGCTGGATTTGGTGAGGTAGCGGAATTCGCCTTCCATCAACAAACCGCGCTTGGTCATGTATTGCGGGTACAACGTGGCGTCGTAGTTGGGCGCCAGGTTGAAGTAGTACGGCGTCACCAGGGTGAAGCCCGTTTCGCTGCCGGTGCTGAAGCTTGGCGGCAGGAAGCCGGATTGACGACGGTCGTCGATCGGGAAATAGATGTACGGGGTATAGAGGATCGGAATGTTCTTGATCCGCAACGTCGCGTTGGTGGCCGTACCGAAACCGGTGGCCGGGTTCAACGTGATGTTGTTGCCCTTGAGCTGCCAGGCGTTGCTGTCTGGCTCGCAGGTTGTGTACGTACCGTCCTTGAGACGGATGATCGCGTTTTCGGCACGTTTGGCGTACAGCGCGTTACCGCGGATACGCGACTTGTGCAGCACGTATTCGGCGTTGTCGATCTGGGCCGCGCCGGTATCGAGTTGCACTTCGGCATGGTCGCCCACGATCAGTGCGCCGTTGTCGCGCAGACGAACGTTGCCGTTCAGCTCGCCACGGTTCTCGGCCTGGTACAGGCTGGCTTCCTGGGATTCAAGCTGCATGCTGCCCTGGCGCATGACGACGTCACCGGCCAGGGTCGCGACTTGTTGCTCCTGCTCGTAACGAGAGGCTTTGGCGCCGATGAAGGTGGGCGCGTCGCTCTTGCTCGTCTTGTCGTTCATGCCAGGACGAGACGGCTCGATGTACGCACCGCCACAGTAAGGGCCGGTTTCGGCCAACTGCGCCGCGGTCAGCTTCTCGCGCGGTACCCAGTCCAGGTGGCTGTAGTCGGCGCTGCGCGAACGCAGGCCACGGCCCTTGGACTCTGTGACCAGTGCGGTCTTGGGCTCGGCCTCGGCGTTGCCGCCAGCATCGGCTTGCGCCGTGCTGTTGGCGGAGCTGATGGCTGCGCCGTCATGCACCGGACGAGGTGGCAACGGGGCTGCGGCGGTTTTCGGCGCGCAATCCCAGGCACCCGAAGCAGAGACTGAGCAGTCATACTGTTCCGCGGCGACCACGAATGAAGTGGCGAAGGGTTGCAAGACCAGCAGACTGCCGGTTACCAGCAACGGAAATTTTCTACGAAACGCGGGGGATTTCAATGCCATCTTATTAGTCCGGGCTTCCTGCGTGCCATCTGCCCGCGGTTTGGGCCGCACGCCTCTCGATGGTCTGAAAAAGATGCGTGATAATAAAGCATGCCCCGCTTGACGGCTAGCGCCGTCGGAGACCCTTGTAATGCCCGAGCAAGATCTACGTTTACAACAGCTGGAAGTCTGGCTGGATGAGCAGTTGCCGATCCTTTTCAACGCTCAAGGCTGGGGTGCCGTACCCCCGGCCACATTGACCGCGGCCAGCAGCGACGCGAGTTTCAGGCGCTATTTCCGTTGGGAGGGTGGTGGCCGGACCTTCGTGGTCATGGATGCGCCACCCCCCCAGGAAAACTGCAAACCTTTCGTCGATATCGCGCATTTGCTGGCGAAGTCGGGAATAAATGTTCCAAAAATTTACGCAGAAGATTTGCCGCGAGGCTTTCTTTTGCTCAATGACCTGGGCAGAAAAACCTATCTGGACGTGATTGACGACAAAAACGCCGATCCATTGTTTGCCGAGGCCATTGACGCCTTGCTGGCTTTCCAGCAATTGCCAATGGACGCGCCACTGCCCAGCTATGACGTCGCCTTGTTGCGTCGCGAACTGGAATTGTTTCCGGAGTGGTACGTGCGTCGGCACCTGGGTATCGAATTCGATACGCAGCAGCAAGCGCTGTGGCAGCGCGTCAGTGACCACCTCATCGACAGCGCCCTGGCGCAGCCGAAAGTGTTGGTGCATCGCGACTATATGCCGCGCAACCTGATGATCAGCGAGCCCAACCCTGGCGTGCTGGATTTCCAGGATGCGGTCTACGGGCCGGTCACCTATGACATTACTTGTCTGTTCAAGGACGCCTTCCTCAGTTGGCCCAAGGCCCGTGTGCGGGAGTGGCAGCGCGGCTATTGGGAGCGTGCCGGGAAACTGGGCATCCCGGTGCAGGCGGATTTCGAAGACTTCCTACGCGCCAGCGACCTGATGGGTGTACAGCGTCACCTCAAGGTCATTGGTATTTTTGCGCGTATCTGCCATCGCGACGGCAAACCGCGCTACCTGGCTGACGTGCCGCGCTTCTTTGCTTATATAGAAGAGGTTTTGGCGGACCGCCCGGCGTTGAGTGAGCTGGGTGATCTGCTGGCCAGCCTGCGCCAACCCGCCGAGGCGAGCGTATGAAGGCCATGATCCTGGCCGCCGGCAAGGGCGAGCGGATGCGTCCGCTCACCTTGCACACGCCCAAGCCGCTGGTGCAGGCCGGCGGCAAGCGCCTGATCGAGTATCACCTGGAGGCCCTGGCCAAGGCGGGTTTCACCGATATCGTGATCAACCATGCCTGGCTCGGCCAGCAGATCGAAAGCTATTTGGGTGACGGCGCGCAGTTCGGTTTGCGCATCCGTTACTCGCCCGAAGGCGAACCGCTGGAAACCGGCGGTGGCATTTTCAAGGCATTACCGCTGCTGGGGGATGAACCCTTCCTGGTGGTCAATGGCGATATCTGGACCGACTACGACTTCACCCGACTCAGGCAGCCGCTCAAGGGCCTGGCCCATCTGGTGATGGTCGACAACCCGGCCCATCACCCCTCGGGCGGGGATTTCTACCTTGATCAAGGTTTGCTTCATGATGCTGCGGCCGGTGCCGATAACCTGACCTTCAGTGGCATTTCAGTGCTCGACCCCAAGTTGTTCGCGGGTTGCAGTGCGGGTGCCTTCAAGCTGGCGCCGCTGCTGCGGGCAGCCATGGCCAAAGGTCTGGTAACGGGGGAACACATGGCGGGACGCTGGATTGATGTCGGCACGCTGGAGCGCTTGGCGCAAGTCGAAACCCTGCTGACAGCGGGGCAGTAACATGTTGTGGCCAGGGACGCTGATCGGCGCCGGGGTTGGCTATGCCATTGCCAGTATTCCGGGGGCCATGTTGGGCGCACTGTTGGGGCAGGCGCTGGACCGTCGTCTGCAACTGCAGAGTTGGGCGCAGTTGCGCGAGCGCTTGGGTGGTCGCCCGGCGTTGCGCAATGACGAGCTGTTATTTGTATTGCTGGGGCGTTTGGCCAAAAGCAATGGGCGGGTGGTGGATGGGCACATCCAGCAGGCCCGCCAGGAAATGCGCTCGTTGGACATGACCGACTCAGCCCAACGCCGTGCGATTGCCGCCTTTAACCGCGGCAAATCCGGCTCCGACCGGGTGCGCAGTTATCTGCGTGTGCTCAAGGCTCAACCCCATGCGGCGGAAGGCGTATTGCGCGCCTGTTGGCGCATGGTCTGGGCGGACGGCCGGGCGGATGACGCCGAGCGTGACCTGATCGACCTGTGGGGCAAATGGCTGGGGTGGACGCCACAACAGCTGCAGGCATTGGCCGCCGACTACACACCGGAGCGAAAGCCGCTGGTCAGTCGGGGCCCCACTTATCAGGATGCGTTGCGCTTGCTGGGCGTGACGGCCACCACTGAGCCGTCAGTGATCAAACGGGCTTATCGCCGCTTGCTCAGCCGCCACCACCCGGACAAGATCGCCGGCTCTGGTGCGACTCCTGCGCAAGTGCATGAAGCCACCGAACGTACTCGCGAGTTGCACAGTGCCTATGCATTGATTCGCGAGCGCCGGGACTTCCGGTAGCTTTCACTTCTTCACGTTGATAACCCGCTCCCACAGGGGAGCTGCGGTGTTCCCTCAATCGGCGCTTGCTTGTGGGCTCAACCAACCGCGAATGCGCCGATACAACTGCTCCTGGCCGGCATCACTGTTGCCGGGCAAGGCTTTCAACGACACTTGCTTGTAGCCATCATTCTTCAAGCGCTTAGCAGCCTGGGCTCGGGCCAGGGCGTTTTTGCGTGATTGGGCGTTGTCCTGATAGAAGACATCAGCGGTCGGCAGTTTCAGGCCAGGGGCCAGTTGCTGCACATCCGGATGCCGTCCATTGGGCGTCTGCGCCGCGACCATCACGAATTTCTGCACCTGGGACGGTTGCTTCTCGCTCAAATACCGGGCGGCCCACCAGGCACCGGTGCCATGGCCGAGCAGCACCACGCTGCGTGCGTTTTGCGTTTGGGCGAACGCCACGGCGGCGTCGATGCGGTCGAAGATGCGCGAGGCGTCGGTCTTGTCCTGCTCATCGGCACCGGGCACCACTGCCGGGTCGGTGCCTTCAGCTTCGGCGCTGGCGGCTTGCTCGATGGGTTTGTCGGCCGTACTGGCTTCCTTGCTGCTGGTGTCGACCGTCGCCTTGGGCGCTTCCATCACGCGCGGTGGCAGCGTATCCACGCTCACATCCGGCAACGACAGGCTGAGGCTGCCCCAATTGGCATCCGGGAATTTGTGCCGCAATGGGCTGATTGCTTGCGGCCAGTCAGCATTCTCGCCGGCGCCAGGGACGATAATCACCACACCTTCGGGCTCGGCGCTGTTGGCCGGTTTCCACAGGGCGAGGAATGAATCGCTGCCGGCCTGTAATTGTTGCTGTTCCTGTTGCGGGATTTTGCGTTCCAGGGCACTGGCTTCTTCCTGACTGCGCTCGGGCAAGGGGTGGCGCTCGACGGGTTTTTCGGCGGCAGGTGCGGGCGCGTCAGCGGCCTGTACAGAAAAGGCACTGGTAAAAAGCAGCGACAGGCACAATGCTGGCAGTGCCGAACGGTGGAAAAAGGACATCGTTAATTCCCGGCCAGAAGTGATTCCAGCAGCCTAATGGGTTGGTCGGTATTTGTCAGTGATGTGAGACGTGGATCATGGGTTTTCGCTGTCTGCTGGTTATCGGCTGTGTGTGCCTTGCCTTGATGGCAAATGCCGCCCCTGCGTCCGGCGCGCCTCAGGCGCAGCTCAATGCGCAGCAACGCGAATGGCTGGCTCAGCACCCGGAGCTGCGGGTCGGACTGGTATTGCAAGCGCCCTATGCGCAATACGATCGGCGACTGCAGCGGCTATCCGGGGCGAATGTCGAGTTGATGCAATGGCTGGCCAAGGCTCTGAATATCGAGCTGACCTGGCGTAACTTCCCCAATCAGGAACAGCTGGAAGCCGCCGTGCGTGAGGGCGAAGTGGACATCGCCCCCGGCCTGCAGCAAACCCCGGCCGGTTTGCGCCTTTGGCTGTTCACCGACCCTTATATGCGCGTGCCGCAACACATTGTTGGTATCCGCGATGGCGGCGGCGCCGTGGAGTTGGAAAAACTCGATGAGCAGTCCCGGGTCGCCGTGCGCATGCCTAGCGCCGTGGCCGATTACCTGCGCAGTACCTATCCCGGCCTCAACCTGCAAGGCGTGCCGATGGAGCGCCAGGCCCTGCAATTATTGGTGAGCCAGCAGGCGCGTTATGCGGTGGTGGATGAAGCGCAATTGAGCCGGTTGTCCGGCGAGGCAGAGTTCGCCGGGTTGGCGGTGGTCGGCGATATCGGCCTGCCGCAATTGCTGCGGGTGGCCACGCGGCGGGAATGGCCGGAACTGGCGGGCATCATGGAAAGTGCCTTGCGCGCCGTCCCCGCTCGCGATCTGGACCAACTGCACAACCGCTGGCTGCAACCTAAATACCCACGACCGACAGAGTCCCCGGGCCTGTGGCAAAACCTCAGCCTGTTGCTGGGCCTGCTTCTGCTCGCCAGCCTGGCCGTCGTGTTCTGGCTGCGCCGTCAGCAACGGGTGCTGGAACACGGCCTGCTGGCCGCGCGTGAAGAAAGCGCCGCCCGCGCCGCCGGTGCCGAAGCCTTGCGGTTGACGCAATTTTCCATTGATCAAAGCACCGTCGGCATCCTCTGGGTCAACTGGGACAGCCACGTGCGCTATGCCAATCGTGCCGCCGAAAGCATGCTCGGCTACGGCCCCGGCGCGCTGATCGAGCGGCCGCTGGCGGACCTTGATCCGAGCCTGGACATGGACCGTTGGCTCAACCTGTGGAAGCGCGCACGGGCCAGCGAAGAAGGGCCGCAGAACTTTGCCACCGATTGCCTGCGCGCCGATGGCAGCATCCTGCCGACCAATGTGTCCTTGAGCTTCTTGCGGTTTGCCGAGGCCGAATACCTGGTGGTCTACCTCAATGACGTCAGCGAGCTGAGGCGGACGTTGGCCGCGTTGCTGCAAAGTGAGGCGCAACTGCGTGAACTGTCCGCCCACCTGGAGTCAGTACGCGAAGAAGAAAAAGCCCGTATCGCCCGCGAGGTGCATGATGAACTCGGGCAAATGCTCACGGTGCTCAAGCTCGAAACATCCATGTGCGAGCTGGCCTACGCGCAACTTGACCCCGGCTTGCACGAGCGCTTGAACAGCATGAAGCGTCTGATCGCCCAACTGTTCCAACTGGTGCGGGACGTAGCGACGGCGTTGCGCCCGCCGATTCTGGATGCCGGCATCGCCTCGGCCATCGAATGGCAGGCGCGACGCTTTGAAGCGCGTACGCAAATTCCCTGTCTGGTGCAGGTCCCGGATAACCTGCCGACCCTGAGCGATGCCAAAGCCATCGGCCTTTTCCGGATCCTGCAGGAGGCGCTGACCAATGTGATGCGTCATGCCCAGGCGCATACTGTCGAATTGACCCTTGCTCTGGAGGGCACGGATTTGCGGTTGACCATCAGCGATGATGGCGTTGGTTTCGTCCAGGCCCAGGGCCGCCCGGTGTCGTTCGGCCTGGTGGGCATGCGCGAGCGCGTGCTGAGCATGGGCGGGCAATTGAGCCTGGACAGCGAGTTGGGGGAGGGCACCACCCTGAGTGTCACGGTGCCGTTGGATGCATAACACCAAGAGGAAGTCCCTGTGATCCGCGTACTGGTAGCCGAAGACCACACCATCGTTCGTGAAGGCATCAAGCAATTGATCGGCCTGGCCAAAGACCTGTTGGTGGTGGGGGAGGCCAGCAATGGTGAGCAATTGCTGGAGACCCTGCGATACGTGGCTTGTGAGGTAGTGTTGCTGGACATTTCGATGCCCGGCGTCAACGGCCTGGAAGCGATTGCGCGGATCCGTGCGCTGAACAATCCGCCGGCGATCCTGGTGCTGTCGATGCATGACGAAGCGCAAATGGCCGCCCGCGCCTTGAAGGTCGGCGCCGCCGGTTACGCCACCAAGGACAGCGACCCCGCGCTGTTGCTCACGGCGATTCGCAAGGTGGCGGCGGGTGGACGTTACATCGACCCGGACCTGGCCGACCGGATGGTCTTCGAAGTTGGCCTCACCGATGCGCGCCCGTTGCATTCATTACTGTCGGAGCGTGAGTTCTCGGTGTTCGAGCGCCTGGCCCAGGGCGCCAACGTCAACGACATCGCCCAGCAACTGGCGCTGAGCAGCAAGACCATCAGCACCCACAAGGCGCGACTGATGCAAAAGCTCAATATCACGTCCCTGGCGGAGTTGGTGAAGTACGCCATGGAACACAAGCTGCTCTGACCACATACCTGATAACGACACCGCGAAAACCACGCCGAGCCCATTCTTGCCGCTTGCAGCTCGCCACTGATCGCTGCACCGTCTCGTGCGCGCCATCCGTGTAGGGCGATCCCTACCCCAAACCTTCCATCCGGCTGATGCCATTCTCTCCTGGGCCCCGATTTCCGGGGGCTCGCGCCTGGACTACGCTTATTTCACAGCAGTCCAAAACAAAAAGGTGCGGGTATGAGCGAGGTGGATTCAAATGATGTGCTGGTCAGCTTTCGTGGCGTGCAGAAGAGTTACGACGGCGAGAACCTGATCGTCAAAGACCTCAACCTGGAGATTCGCAAGGGCGAGTTCCTCACCCTGCTCGGCCCTTCCGGGTCCGGCAAGACCACCAGCCTGATGATGCTCGCCGGTTTTGAAACGCCGACCGCCGGCGAAATCCAGCTGGCCGGGCGTTCCATCAACAATGTGCCGCCGCACAAACGCGATATCGGCATGGTGTTCCAGAACTACGCGCTGTTCCCGCACATGACCGTGGCCGAAAACCTGGCGTTCCCGCTGTCGGTGCGCGGCTTGAGCAAGACCGATATCAGCGAACGGGTCAAACGCGTGCTGAGCATGGTCCAGCTTGACGCCTTCGCTCAACGCTACCCTGCGCAGCTCTCCGGCGGCCAGCAACAGCGTGTGGCCTTGGCCCGTGCGCTGGTGTTCGAACCGCAGCTGGTGCTGATGGACGAACCCCTCGGCGCTCTCGACAAGCAACTGCGTGAACACATGCAGATGGAGATCAAGCACCTGCACCAGCGCCTTGGCGTGACCGTGGTGTACGTGACCCACGATCAGGGCGAAGCACTGACCATGTCTGACCGCGTGGCGGTGTTCCATCAGGGCGAGATCCAGCAGATTGCCGCACCGCGCACCCTCTATGAAGAACCGAAAAACACCTTCGTCGCCAACTTCATCGGCGAGAACAACCGCCTCAATGGCCGTTTGCACAGCCACACCGGCGAACGCTGTGTGGTGGAGTTGGCACGGGGTGAAAAGGTCGAGGCGTTGGCCGTGAATGTCGGCCAGATCGGCGGCCCGGTGACCCTGTCGGTGCGCCCGGAACGCGTCAGCCTCAATGGCTCCAGCGAAAGCTGTGTCAACCGTTTCTCCGGGCGTGTGGCCGAATTCATCTACCTGGGCGACCACGTGCGCGTGCGCCTGGAAGTCTGCGGCAAGGCCGATTTTTTTGTGAAACAACCGATTGCCGAGCTGGACCCAGCCTTGGCGGTCGGCGACGTGGTACCGATTGGCTGGCAAGTCGAGCACGTTCGCGCACTCGACCCACTTCTAGAGGCGAATTGATCGCCCCCTGGCTTCACCAACCCTGCACGTGGAGAGAACAACAATGTTGAGATCCCTTAAGTATTCCGCCCTGGCTTTGGGCTTGATGGGCACGACACAGGCCATGGCAGGCCCGGACCTGACGGTCGTGTCCTTTGGCGGCGCGAATAAGGCGGCCCAGGTCAAGGCCTTCTATGCACCGTGGGAAAGCGCGGGCAACGGCAAGATCGTCGCCGGCGAGTACAACGGTGAAATGGCTAAGGTGAAAGCCATGGTCGACACCAAGAGCGTGTCCTGGGACCTGGTGGAAGTGGAGTCGCCGGAGCTGTCCCGTGGCTGCGACGAAGACATGTTCGAGCCACTGGACCCGAAACTGTTCGGTAACACGGCCGACTATGTGAAGGGGGCGATCCAGCCGTGTGGCGTGGGCTTCTTCGTGTGGTCGACCGTGCTGGCCTATAACGCCGACAAGTTGGCTTCCGCGCCAACCAGCTGGGCGGATTTCTGGGACACCAAGAAATTCCCCGGCAAGCGCGGCCTGCGTAAAGGCGCCAAGTACACCCTGGAATTCGCACTGATGGCCGACGGCGTCGCGCCGAAGGACGTGTACAAAGTGCTGGCCGGTAAAGATGGCCAGGACCGTGCGTTCAAGAAGCTCGACGAACTCAAGCCATCGATCCAATGGTGGGAAGCCGGCGCACAGCCGCCGCAGTACCTGGCTTCGGGTGACGTGGTGATGAGTTCGGCCTACAACGGCCGCATCGCCGCCGTGCAGAAAGAAAGCAACCTGAAAGTGGTGTGGAACGGCGGTATCTACGACTTCGACGCGTGGGCGATTCCTAAAGGCCTGGCGAAAGACCGTGCCGAAGCGGCGAAGAAATTCATCGCCTTCTCGGTACAGCCGCAGCAGCAGAAGACTTACTCGGAAAACATCGCCTACGGGCCGGCCAACACCCAAGCCGTGCCGTTGCTGGCCAAGGACTTGCTGAAGGACATGCCGACCACCCCGGAAAACATCGCCAACCAGGTGCAGATCGATGTGAGCTTCTGGGCGGATAACGGTGAGCAATTGGAGCAGCGTTTCAACTCCTGGGCTGCCAAGTAACCAGCCACACCGCTAAATCCGCGTGGGAACCGGTAAGTGTGGGAGCGGGCTTGCTCGCGAATGCAGTGTGACAGTCAACACATGAGGAGGCTGATCCACCGCCTTCGCGAGCAAGCCCGCTAACACACAAGCCCGCTCCACATGGGATCTGCTGTGTCGGGCAGATTGCATTCATTTTCACAATCGGAGTTTGCCATGGCTATCGCCATTCCTGGCCCCACCCTCAAGCAGCGCCTGGCGCGTGCCGAGCGGCTCAATCGCTGGAAAGCCCAGGCCTTGATCGCGCCGCTGGTGCTGTTCTTGCTGCTGGTGTTCCTGGTGCCGATCGTTGCGCTGCTATTCAAAAGCGTCGGTAACCCGGAAGTGGTCGGCGGCTTGCCGCGTACCGTGGTGGCGGTGACGGCCTGGGATGGTCGAGGCCTGCCGGGTGAGCCGGTGTACCAGGCCCTCAGTGAGGACTTGGGCGAAGCCCGCCAAAACCAGACGTTGGGCGATCTGTCCAAGCGCTTGAACATGGAGTTGGCCGGCTACCGCAGCCTGTTGACCAAAACCGCGCGGGCGCTGCCGTTCAGCGAAGCGCCTGCCTCTTATAAAGAAGCGCTGGAAAACCTCGATGAACGCTGGGGCGACCCGGCGTACTGGCAGGCGATCCGGCGCAATACCAGCAGCCTGACCCCGTTCTATCTGCTGGCGGCCGTCGATCACCGCATCGACGACCTCGGCGAAGTGGCCCCCGCCACGCCGGACCAGGCGATCTACCTGGATATTTTCGCCCGGACCTTCTGGATGGGCCTGGTGATCACGGCGGTCTGCCTGCTGTTGGCCTATCCGCTGGCGTACCTGCTGGCCAACCTGCCAGCACGCAAAAGCAACCTGCTGATGATCCTGGTGTTGCTGCCATTCTGGACCTCGATCCTGGTGCGAGTCGCCGCGTGGATTGTGTTGCTGCAGTCCGGCGGCTTGATCAACAGCGCTCTGATGGGCATGGGCCTGATCGATAAGCCGCTGGAGCTGGTGTTCAACCGCACTGGGGTCTACATCTCCATGGTGCACATTTTGTTGCCGTTCATGATTCTGCCGATCTACAGCGTGATGAAGGGCATCTCGCCCACCTACATGCGCGCGGCGATTTCCCTGGGCTGCCATCCATTCACCAGCTTCTGGCGCGTGTACTTCCCGCAGACCTATGCCGGTGTCGGCGCCGGGTGCCTACTGGTGTTCATCTTGGCGATTGGTTACTACATCACCCCGGCGTTGCTGGGCAGCCCGAACGACCAGATGGTCAGCTACTTCGTGGCGTTCTACACCAACACCAGCATCAACTGGGGCATGGCCACGGCGTTGGGCGGCTTGCTGCTGCTGGCCACCGTGGTGTTGTACCTGATCTACAACCGGCTGGTGGGCGCCAGCCGCCTGCGCCTGAGCTGAGGAGACCTTGCGATGCCGAGCCCTTATATGTCGCCCGTCGAACGGGTGTGGTTCTACAGCTTGCGGATCCTCTGCGGCTTGATCCTGTTGTTTTTGATCTTGCCGGTGCTGGTGATCATCCCGCTGTCATTCAATAGCGGTAGTTTCCTGGTGTACCCGTTGCAGGGGTTTTCGCTGCACTGGTACCAGGACTTCTTCGCCTCGGCCGAGTGGATGCGTGCGTTGAAGAACAGCATCATCGTCGCTCCGGCGGCCACGCTGCTCGCCATGATATTCGGCACCCTGGCGGCGATTGGCCTGACTCGCGGCAACTTCCCCGGCAAGGCGCTGGTCATGGCGCTGGTGATTTCGCCGATGGTGGTGCCGGTGGTGATCATTGGCGTGGCCAGTTACCTGTTCTTTGCACCGCTGGGCCTGGGCAACAGCTTCTTCTCGCTGATCGTGGTGCATGCGGTGCTGGGTGTGCCGTTTGTGATCATCACCGTGTCGGCGACGTTGCAGGGTTTCAACCACAATCTGGTGCGTGCGGCGGCCAGCCTGGGGGCTTCGCCATTGACCGCATTCCGTCGGGTGACTTTGCCGTTGATTGCGCCAGGGGTGATTTCCGGGGCGCTGTTTGCCTTCGCCACCTCGTTCGATGAAGTGGTGGTGACACTGTTTCTTGCCGGCCCCGAGCAAGCCACGCTGCCGCGTCAGATGTTCAGCGGCATCCGCGAAAACCTCAGCCCGACGATTGCGGCGGCGGCGACTCTGTTGATTGCGTTCTCGGTGCTGCTGTTGCTGACCCTGGAATGGCTGCGTGGCCGTAGCGAAAAGCTGCGCACCGTCCAGGTTTAGAGCCCGTTGGCGATCAAAATGTGGGAGCGGCTTGTGTTCATTCATAAGATAGCCATTCAGCCGCTGAATGGCAGACAACGCCTTTGACTCAGCTACTCTTGTGCCAACCCATCACTTAATAAGAGGCCGCGCACATGAGTACCTCCTCATTCAAGATCGCCCACAAACTGCTCACCGGCGCTGGCGCCATCGAGCAACTGGCCTTTGAACTCACCCGCCTGGATGTGGATAACCCACTGATCGTCACTGACGCCGCATTGGTCAAATCCGGCACAGTGGCGCTGGCCCTCGAACACCTGGGCGAACGCACTTATGAAATTTTTGACCGCGTGCTGCCCGACCCGGAAATCGCCATCGTCGAAGACTGCATGCGCGTCTACCGCGAAGGTGGGCATGACGGGCTGATTGGCGTGGGTGGCGGCAGCGCCATCGATATCGCCAAAAGCGTTGCCGCCTATGCCGGCTATCACGGTGCGCTGGCGGATCTGTTCGGCGTCGACCAGGTGCCGCGCAAGGGCCCGCCGCTGATCGCGATCCCCACCACCGCCGGCACCGGCTCGGAAGTGACCAATGTGGCGATTCTCTCCGACAAGGCCGCGCAGCTGAAAAAAGGCATCGTCAGCGACTACCTGCTGCCGGACGTCGCGCTGATCAGCCCACCGATGACCCTGACCTGCCCGCGCAGCGTCACCGCCGCCAGTGGCGTGGACGCGTTGGTGCATGCCATCGAATCCTACCTGTCGCTGAACGCCTCGCCGATCACCGATGCGTTGGCCATCGGCGCCATCAAGCTGATCGCCAATGCCTTGCCCAAGGCCTACGCCAACCCAGCCAACCTGCGGGCCCGTGACGACATGGCCACTGCCAGCCTGATGGCCGGTATGGCGTTCGGCAATGCTGGGGTCGGCGCGGTGCATGCGTTGGCGTACCCACTGGGTGGGCGCTTCAATATCGCCCATGGCGTGAGCAACGCGCTGTTGCTGCCGTATGTGATGCACTGGAACAAGCTCGCCTGCGTGGAGCGCATGCAGGAGATTGCCCAGGCCATGGGCGTCAACGTCGCCGGCTTGAGCGTCAACGACGCCGCTGACCAGGCCGTGGAGGCGATGACGCGGCTGTGTGCCGCCGTCGAGATTCCGAAGGGACTGCACAGTTTCGGAGTGCCCGAGGATGCCATCCCGGCCATGGCCGTTGAGGCGGCGGGCATCGAGCGGCTGATGCGCAACAATCCGCGCGCGCTCAGCGCGGCCGATATCGAGAAAATCTACCGGGCCGCTTACTAACCATTGAGTTAGGTCACGGTGCGCGCGGCAAAGCATGAGGTATACAATGCGCGCCATCGTGATTTAGCTCAAAAAAGGTGCGTCATGCAGCCCTTCGTTATTGCTCCATCGATTCTCTCCGCCGATTTCGCCCGCCTGGGTGAGGAAGTGGACAAGGTATTGGCCGCTGGTGCCGACTTCGTGCACTTCGATGTCATGGACAACCACTACGTACCCAACCTGACCATCGGGCCGATGGTCTGCGCCGCGCTGCGCAAGTACGGCATCACTGCGCCGATCGATGCGCACCTGATGGTCAGCCCGGTGGATCGCATCATCGGCGACTTCGTCGACGCCGGCGCCACTTATATCAGCTTCCACCCGGAAGCCTCGCTGCACGTCGACCGCACCCTGCAGTTGATCCACGAAGGCGGCTGCAAGGCGGGCCTGGTATTCAACCCGGCCACACCGCTGAGCGTGCTTGAGTACGTGATGGACAAGGTCGACATGATCCTGCTGATGAGCGTCAACCCAGGTTTCGGTGGGCAGAAGTTCATCCCCGGCACGCTGAACAAGCTGCGCGAAGCCCGTGCGCTGATCGACGCGTCCGGCCGCGATATCCGCCTGGAAATCGACGGTGGGGTCAACGTCAGCAATATCCGTGAAATCGCCGCCGCTGGCGCCGACACCTTCGTGGCCGGCTCGGCGATCTTCAATGCGCCGGACTACCAGGCCGTCATCGACAAGATGCGCGCCGAATTGGCGCTGGCGCGTCCATGAGCGGCTTTGAGCAGCTGTTCCCCGGCAAACTGCCACGGCTGGTGATGTTCGATCTGGACGGTACGTTGATCGACTCGGTGCCTGACCTGGCGGCGGCGGTGGACGACATGCTGCTCAAGCTGGGGCGCAAGCCGGCCGGGATCGAGTCGGTGCGCGAGTGGGTGGGTAATGGCGTACAGATGCTGGTGCGCCGGGCATTGGCCAACAACATCGATGCCGAAGGTGTCGATGAAGTCGAGGCTGAGCACGCCCTGGAGCTGTTCAATGCCGCCTATGAAGACGGCCATGACCTGACCGTGGTCTACCCCGGCGTGCGCGACACCCTCAAATGGCTGAGCAAGCAGGGCGTGGAAATGGCCCTGATCACCAACAAGCCGGAGCGCTTCGTCGCCCCGCTGCTGGACCAGATGAAAATCGGCCGGTATTTCCGCTGGATCATCGGTGGCGATACCTTGCCGCAGAAAAAACCTGACCCTGCTGCGCTGTTTTTCGTGATGAAAATGGCCAATATCCCGGCCTCGCAATCGTTGTTTGTCGGTGATTCGCGCAGTGATGTACAGGCAGCAAAGGCCGCGGGCGTGCAGTGCGTGGCCCTCAGTTACGGCTATAACCATGGTCGACCGATCGCCGAAGAGTCGCCTTCACTGGTGATTGATGACCTGCGCCTGTTAATCCCCGGTTGCTTGGGAGCTGGCGCTGAGATAACGTTGCCCGATACCGATCCGTCCCCTTCTGGAAACTCCATCGTGGTGGTCACTCGCAAACTCTGGATGAAAGTCATCAAGGCCCTGGCCCGCTGGCGTTGGCGCGCCTGACTGATCCTGGCCGCGTTCTGCGGCGCGTTTGCATACCTGACTGTTAGATCCTCAAGCCACGAGGCATATCATGACCCGCGAAGAATTCCTGCGTTTGGCCGCTGCCGGCTATAACCGCATCCCCCTGGCCTGCGAAACCCTGGTCGACTTCGACACGCCGCTGTCGATCTACTTGAAACTGGCCGACAAGCCCAATTCCTACTTGCTGGAGTCCGTACAGGGCGGCGAGAAGTGGGGGCGTTACTCGATCATCGGTTTGCCGTGCCGCACCGTCCTGCGCGTTCACGACCACCATGTCAGCATCACCCATGATGGCGTTGAGATCGAAAGCCACGACGTAGAAGACCCATTGGCCTTCGTCGAGTCGTTCAAGGCGCGTTACAACGTACCGACCATCCCGGGCCTGCCGCGTTTCAATGGCGGTCTAGTGGGTTACTTCGGTTATGACTGCGTGCGTTATGTGGAAAAACGCTTGGGTAAATGCCCGAACCCCGATCCGCTGGGCGTGCCGGATATTCTGCTGATGGTTTCCGATGCGGTGGTGGTGTTCGACAACCTCGCCGGCAAGATGCACGCGATCGTGCTGGCCGACCCCTCCCAATCCGATGCGTTCGAGCAAGGCCGCGCCAGCCTCGAAGCCCTGCTGGAAAAACTGCGTCAGCCGATCACTCCGCGTCGCGGCCTGGACCTCAGCCGTCCGCCGGCCGCCGATCCGGTCTTTCGTTCAAGCTTTACCCAGGATGATTACGAGCGAGCCGTCGATACCATCAAGGAATACATCCTTGCCGGTGACTGCATGCAGGTGGTGCCGTCGCAGCGTATGTCCATCGACTTCAAGGCCGCGCCGATCGATCTGTACCGTGCGCTGCGTTGCTTCAACCCGACGCCGTACATGTACTTCTTCAATTTTGGCGACTTCCACGTGGTGGGCAGTTCGCCGGAAGTGCTCGTGCGTGTCGAAGACAACCTGATCACCGTGCGCCCGATCGCCGGTACTCGCCCGCGTGGCGCGACCGAAGAGGCTGACCTGGCGCTCGAAGAAGACCTGCTGAGCGACGACAAGGAAATCGCCGAGCACCTGATGCTCATCGACTTGGGTCGCAATGACACCGGGCGTGTTTCGGCAATCGGTTCGGTGAAGCTCACCGAGAAGATGGTGATCGAGCGTTATTCGAATGTGATGCACATTGTTTCCAACGTCACCGGCGAGCTGAAAGCCGGCCTGACGGCGATGGATGCACTGCGCGCGATTCTGCCGGCGGGCACCTTGTCCGGCGCGCCGAAGATCCGCGCGATGGAAATCATCGACGAGCTGGAGCCGGTCAAGCGCGGTGTCTACGGTGGCGCCGTGGGTTATTTCGCCTGGAACGGCAACATGGACACGGCCATTGCGATCCGCACGGCCGTGATCAAGGACGGGGAGCTGCACGTGCAGGCCGGTGGCGGGATTGTTGCCGACTCGGTGCCGGCCCTCGAATGGGAAGAAACCCTGAACAAGCGCCGCGCGATGTTCCGCGCCGTTGCGCTGGCTGAACAGACCCCCAATTCCTGAGGTTTCCCCCCATGTTGCTGATGATTGATAACTACGACTCCTTTACCTACAACGTTGTGCAGTACTTGGGCGAGCTGGGTGCCGAGGTCAAGGTGGTACGCAACGATGAATTGACCGTGGCTGAAATCGCCGCGCTGAACCCCGAGCGCATCGTGGTTTCGCCAGGCCCGTGCACGCCGACCGAAGCGGGTATTTCCCTGGAGGCTATCAAGTATTTCGCCGGCAAATTGCCTATCCTGGGTGTGTGCCTGGGCCACCAGTCCATCGGCCAGGCCTTTGGCGGTGACGTGGTGCGGGCGCGCCAGGTGATGCACGGCAAGACCAGCCCGGTATTCCATCATGATCTGGGCGTATTCCATGGGCTTAACTTGCCGGTGACCGTGACCCGCTACCACTCGTTGGTGGTCAAGCGCGAAACCCTGCCGGAATGCCTGGAGCTGACCGCCTGGACCCAGTTGGAAGACGGCTCGGTCGACGAGATCATGGGCCTGCGCCACAAGACACTGAATATCGAAGGGGTGCAATTTCACCCTGAATCGATCCTGACCGAGCAGGGTTACGAGCTGTTCGCCAACTTTCTCAAGCAGAGCGGCGGCACGCGCTAAGGACTTTCCATGGATATCAAGACTGCCCTGAGCCGTATCGTCGGCCACCTGGACCTGAGCACCGCTGAAATGAACGATGTGATGCGCCAGATCATGACCGGTCAATGCACCGACGCGCAGATCGGCGCGTTCATGATGGCGATGCGCATGAAGAGCGAGAGCATCGATGAGATCGTTGGCGCCGTGTCGGTGATGCGCGAGTTGGCGGACAAGGTCGAGCTCAAGACCCTCGACGGTGTGGTGGATGTGGTCGGCACCGGCGGTGACGGTGCGAATATTTTCAACGTATCGACGGCTTCTTCTTTTGTGGTCGCGGCAGCGGGTTGCACCGTGGCCAAGCACGGTAACCGTGCGGTGTCCGGCAAGAGCGGCAGCGCCGATTTGCTGGAAGCGGCCGGGATCTATCTGAACCTGACGCCGGTACAAGTGGCGCGGTGCATTGACAGCGTTGGCATCGGTTTCATGTTTGCCCAATCCCACCATGGTGCGATGAAGCACGCCGCCGGCCCGCGCAAGGATCTCGGCCTGCGCACCCTGTTCAACATGCTCGGCCCGCTTACGAATCCGGCCGGTGTGAAGCACCAGGTGGTGGGTGTGTTCAGCCAGGCGCTTTGCCGGCCGTTGGCCGAGGTACTGCAACGCCTGGGCAGCAAGCATGTACTGGTGGTGCACTCCAAGGACGGCCTGGACGAATTCAGCCTGGCGGCACCGACCTTCGTGGCGGAGCTGAAGAATGACCAGGTGACCGAGTATTGGGTCGAGCCGGAAGACCTGGGCATGAAGAGCCAGAGCCTGCACGGCCTGGCGGTGGAAAGCCCGGCGGCCTCACTGGAGTTGATTCGCGATGCCTTGGGGCGTCGCAAGACCGAGAACGGTCAAAAAGCCGCTGAGATGATTGTTTTGAATGCGGGCGCGGCGCTTTACGCAGCCGATCACGCCTATAGTCTTAAAGAGGGTGTCGCCTTGGCCCATGACGCGCTGCATACCGGTCTGGCTCGCGAAAAGCTCGAAGAGCTGGGAGCATTCACCGCAGTATTCAAGATGGAGAATGAAGGATGAGTGTGCCGACCGTTCTGGAAAAGATCCTGGCTCGCAAGGCCGAAGAAGTGGCTGAGCGTCGTGCCCGCGTGAGCCTGGCCGAGTTGGAAGCGCAAGCGAAAACCGCCGATGCACCGCGCGGCTTCGCCAATGCGCTGATCAAGCAGGCCAAGGAAAAGCAGCCCGCCGTCATTGCTGAAATCAAGAAGGCTTCGCCTAGCAAGGGCGTGATTCGTGAAATCTTCATTCCCGAAGAGATCGCCAAAAGCTATGAGAAGGGCGGGGCGACCTGCCTGTCCGTGCTGACCGATATCGACTACTTCCAGGGCTCCGACCTTTTCCTGCAGCAGGCCCGCGCCGCGTGCAAGTTGCCGGTGATCCGCAAGGATTTCATGGTCGACCCTTACCAGATCGTCGAAGCCCGCGCCCTGGGGGCCGACTGTGTGCTGTTGATCGTCTCTGCCTTGGATGACGTGAAAATGGCCGAGCTGGCGGCCGTGGCCAAAAGTGTCGGCCTGGATGTGCTGGTGGAAGTGCACGACGGCGATGAACTGGAGCGTGCCCTGAAAACCCTCGACACACCATTGGTGGGAGTCAACAACCGTAACCTGCATACCTTCGAAGTCAGCCTGGAAAATACCCTCGACCTTCTGCCGCGCATCCCGCGCGACCGTCTGGTGATTACCGAGAGTGGCATCGTCAACCGTGCCGATGTGGAGCTGATGGAGATCAGTGGGGTGTATTCGTTCCTGGTGGGCGAAACCTTCATGCGCGCCGAGAACCCAGGGGCTGAATTGCAGCGCCTGTTCTTCCCGGAGCGGGGCGTGGCGGTCAGCGGTTCGACATTGGATTGATGATGACGCAGCCGGTTGCGATGACCGTCGAAGCAGGGCTTGCCGCCGAACAAGACCTGCTGGCTGCTGTTTGCGCAGGTGAGCAGGAGTATGGGTTGTTGTTCTGGCAACCCAGCGACCAGGCCTTGGTCATGCCGCGTCGGTTGAGCCGCCTGCCGGCCTTCGAGTCCGCCAGCCGAGTCTGCGCCGACGCCGGTTGGCCGGTGCTGCTGCGTGAAACCGGCGGCGAGCCGGTGCCGCAGTCGAGTGCCACCGTCAACATCGCCCTGGTCTACGCCCCGCCGCGCAGTGAAGGCGACCAGAATCGTATTGAAACCGGTTACCTGCGTTTGTGCCAACCGATCTGCGATCTGTTGATCGAGTTGGGTGGCGACGCGTCCGTCGGTGAAATCGACGGCGCGTTTTGCGACGGTCGCTACAACGTCAACCTCAACGGCCGCAAAATGGTCGGCACCGCCCAGCGTTGGCGACAAAGTGGTGGCCGCCCGGTGGGCTTGGTGCATGGTGCGCTGTTGCTGGAAAACGACCGCGAAGAGTTGATCGCTGCGGTCAACCGCTTCAACCAAGCCTGCGGCCTTGACCAAAGGGTGAGGGCCGATAGTCATATCGCCCTGCACGAAGCCTTCCCCGCGCCGGATGCGATCAATCGGCTGGATACCCTGTACCGTCAAATGCTGGTCAGTTTCCTGCCGGTTTAGCGGGTCCCGAACACCACCATCGTCTTGCCCTTGACGTGAACCAGGTTGCGCTCTTCCAGGTCCTTGAGCACGCGACCGACCATCTCCCGTGAACAGCCGACAATGCGCCCGATTTCCTGGCGTGTGACCTTGATCTGCATGCCGTCGGGGTGCGTCATGGCGTCGGGCTGCTTGCACAGGTCCAGCAGGCAACGCGCGACCCGGCCGGTGACGTCAAAGAATGCCAGGTCGCCGACCTTACGCGTGGTGTCGCGCAGACGCTGAGCAATCTGGCCGCTCAGGGAGTAAAGAATGTCGGGATCGTGCTGGGACAGCTCGCGGAACTTGGCATAGCTGATCTCGGCCACTTCGCATTCGACCTTGGCGCGCACCCATGCGCTGCGTTCTTGTTCCTTACCGGCTTGTTCGAACAGCCCCAACTCCCCAAAAAAATCCCCGGTGTTCAGGTAGGCGATGATCATTTCACGACCGTCTTCATCCTCGATCAGGATCGTTACCGAGCCTTTGATAATGAAGAACAGCGTTTCGGAGCGTTCGCCCGCGCAGATGATGTTGTGCTTGGCCGGGTAGCGGCGGCGCTGGCAATGCATCAACAGTTTGTCGAGATTCTTGATCTTGGGTATGGGAGTAAGGGCAACCATGGTTGTATCCCGAAAAGACTGCGCTAAATAGTTTGAGTTGTTGTATTCATCGGGTATCGGCACTGATACACGGCGTATAAAGGGTGGCATTACGCCATCGATTTGGCGTCAGCTTAACAGACACATTCTGACTCGATTAGCCAATTTTCCGCGCAAACCCTGCTATTGATCGCTTTTGTTGGAAACGCTGACGCAATCGGGCCCTGTGCTAAGCTGGCGACCCTTTTTTTAGCAGTGGAGTCTGGGCGATGAAGGCACGCATCCAATGGGCGGGCGAAGCCATGTTCCTCGGTGAGTCGGGCAGTGGCCATGTGGTGGTCATGGACGGCCCCCCGGAAGCCGGTGGCCGCAACCTGGGCGTACGCCCGATGGAAATGCTCCTGCTGGGCGTAGGCGGTTGCAGCAATTTCGACGTAGTCAGCATCCTGAAGAAATCCCGCCAGGCCGTGGAAAGCTGCGAAGCCTTCCTGGAAGCCGAGCGCGCCACTGAGGACCCCAAGGTATTCACCAAGATCCACATGCATTTTGTGGTGAAGGGCCGAGCGTTGAAGGAAGCCCAGGTCAAGCGTGCCATCGAGCTGTCGGCTGAGAAGTATTGCTCGGCATCGATCATGCTCGGCGCGGCCGGTGTGGCCATCACCCATGATTACGAAATTATCGAACTGGGTTGATTGCTCAATCGTCGGGCAAAAAGAAAGGGCGCTGTGATAGCGCCCTTTTTTGCATCAGATTCGATGCATCTAGATTCTATAAGTGCTTTTGGTCATGACTTTGGCCAAGAGACTCATGCCGAATCGCACTGGCGCGGGGAAGCGGAAACCGCCCGCATCCAGTGCACTTTCCGCGTGGTGTTCTTCATCGATGCGCATCTGCTCAAGAATCGCCCGGGATTTTTCGTCTTCGGCCGGCAGTTGTTCCAGATGCTCATCCAGGTGTTTGCACACTTGATGCTCAGTCGCCGCGACAAACCCCAGGCTGACCTTGTCGCTGATCAGGCCGGCAGCTGCGCCGATCCCAAACGACATGCCATAAAACAGTGGGTTCAGCACGCTCGGGTGACTGCCCAATTGGCGAATACGTTGCTCGCACCAGGCCAGGTGGTCGATTTCTTCCTCTGCGGCATGTTCCATCGCGGCGCGTACCTGCGGCAGCTTGGCGGTCAGTGCCTGGCCCTGATACAGCGCCTGGGCACAGACTTCGCCGGTATGGTTGATGCGCATCAGGCCGGCGACGTGGCGGGTCTCGGTCTCGCTCATCTGGGCGTCGGGCTGCACAATCGCGGGCGAAGGCCGATACGGCTGGCCACTGAACGGCAGCAGTGTGCGCATGGCCATGTCGGCTTGCAGCAACAGACGGTCAATCGGCGAGTAGTGACGTTGGGTAGTCATGCTGACCTCCGGGAAGAATCTCGGCGGCCAGTTTACCGCAAGAGAGGGCGAAGCGTTTGCGCTGAGTCAATTTGCCCTTGGGCGAGGAAGCTTGCCGTGGTGAGGGCGCGTGCTCCCGTAAAACTACGTAGCAGTCGCAAACTCCTCCCAAGACTCAGCCCGGCGGCCAGTTCATCTGGCGCTGACCCAGCACATGCATATGGATGTGATAAACGGTCTGCCCTCCGTCTTCATTGCAGTTCATCACCACACGAAAACCTTTTTCGCAACCTTGCTCAACGGCCAGGCGCTGGGCGGTGAACAGGATATGGCCAGCGAGGGCTTTATCGTCTTCAGTCAGGTCGTTCAACGTGCGGATAGGTTTCTTCGGAATGACCAGGAAATGCACAGGTGCTTGCGGTGCAATATCGTGGAAGGCCAGGACCTGGTCATCCTCGTAGATAATCTTCGCGGGTATTTCCCTGTTGATGATCTTGGTGAACAGAGTATCCACAGCTGTTTCTCCATTATGAATGTGCAGGGTGAGTGTACTCAGCCAGTCAGCGCGGGCAATAGGCCTTATTGATGGCGCCAGCGATCCTGCGGGTCAGCCAGCGTGGGCTGAAGCGCGGGCTGAAGGCTATCCAGCGGTTGCGTCGACCGGGAATGATGATGGCTTTGTTTTTATCCAGAGCACGTACGGTGTAGAGCGCCACTTCCTCGGGGCTCATCAGTTGCTGGCTGCGATCAAGCTTGGCGGTGTCCATCTGCGCGGTGCCGAAGAAGGCGGTACGTGTCGGACCGGGGCAGAGCACTGAGACCTTGATACCGCAGGTTTTCAATTCTTCGCGCAGGCCTTCGGAGAAATGCAGCACATAGGCCTTACTGGCGTAATAGGTGCTCATCCACGGGCCAGGCTGGAACGCGGCGACGGAGGCCACATTGAGAATCTGCCCACCGCCGTGCAGCGCCATGCTGTTGCCAAGGGCGTGGCACATACGGGTCAGGGCAAGGATGTTGACCTCCATGAGGTCTTGCTCAGTCATCCAGTCCTGGGCCAGGAACGGCCCGCTGGTGCCGATGCCGGCGCAATTGACCAGCAGATCAATCTGCCGCTCGCCTTCTTCAAGCTCCAGCAGGAACCCGGACAACCGCAACGGCTCGCCCAGGTCGCAGGCCCGGAACAGCACCTCGACGCCAAAGCGTTGGGTCAATTCAATTGCAATGCTTTCCAACTGATCACGCTGGCGGGCCACCAGAATCAAGCTGCGGCCACGACGGGCCAGCGCTTCGGCCAAGGCTAGGCCGATGCCGCTGGAGGCGCCGGTGATCAGAGCGTAACGGGTCATGCCTTTCTCCATCGCAACGCCGCCGCGCCTGTGACAGAGGCATCACAGGCCGGGGGCGTTTCTTCACTGTTCTGGAGAGTCTACAGGTTCGCCCGCTTCGTCAGCACTCTGCGCTTCGTCTTCTTCGACGGTCGCGGCTTGGTCGGCATCTTCATCGGAGGTGATGGAGCTGCTTTCGTAGCTGCTGTCCATGTTGGCCTCGAGTTGATTCAGGTAACCGTTCATACCCAGGGTCACCACGATGGCAAGCATGACCGGGATAAACGCCAGCCACAGGGTAGCCAGGACTTTTACCGCCGTGGAGTTGCGTGGTGGTGGCGCGCCGTACTGGTTGGCGCCTGCATTGCCCGGCAGTACCAGCAGCAGGATCGGGAAGACGCTGTTCACCAGCGGAACCAGGTTGAGGAAGTACAGCCAGCCCGACCAACCCAGGTCGTGCAGGCGCTGCACACCGATTTGTACGCTGACCCAGACCAGCGCAACAAACAACGCGAGGCCCAGCAATATGCCGAGGATAGTGCCCGCGGTCGGCGAAGCGGTGGCGACGGCAAAGCTGACGGTGCTGATGATGCCGCCGGCAACCAACAGCGCCAGGGTCAAAACCAGGGTCCAGGCGAGGTATCGCAAGCGACCGATGCGCCCGTGGATGGTGAATACCTTCAGGGTGGCGTATTCCGGCAGGTCGTCACCCACGGCGGAACGTGGTGGTGCATAAGGCGATGCCGCAGGGCGCGAGAAACTGTCGGAATCCGTTTCGTGGGTCTCGGCCAGGCTGAAGGCGACGGGCTGTTCAGCTTCGATGCGCGCATCGACCCCGGCGTTTTTTAGTGCGGTGAGGTAGGTTTCCGCATCCGGGCGCGACAGGTCACGTTTGAGCGCGACCGGACGACCGGTGAAGAGCTTCTCGATGGCTTCGACGTCGCTCTTGAACAGCTCGGCCAGGTTCAACTTGGCCGTGGTGCTCTCGACACCCGGGAGCAAGGCTCCATCAAACACAATCTTGAAACGGTTGTCGCTCATGCCGGCTTCCTTGTCACTTGTTCAGGTAGGTAATGAAGGCTGGCTCAATCGGCGGGCCTTGCGGTTGGGTCAGCGCGGCCAGCGTAACTGAGCTGCTTGTTCGCGTGCCTTGCGGTATTCGGCATCCAGGCGAGCAACCAGTTCATCGACGCTGGGCAAATCATCAATCTCACCGACACCTTGGCCGGCGGACCATACAGTTTTCCATGCCTTGGCCTCGTCGCTCAACGGCTTGAGCTTGGAGCCGAAGTTGACTTCGCCTTTGCCTTGCAGGGCGGTGAGGTCGAAACCAGCGTTTTCCAGGCTTTGGCGCATAAAGCTTGCGGGCACGCCGGAGACAGCGGGAGTGTGCACGATGTCGGCGGCTCGCGATGTGAGCAGCATCTCTTTATACGCATCCGGGGCATGACTTTCGGTGGTGCCGATAAAGCGTGTGCCGAAATAGGCCAGGTCTGCGCCGAGTAGTTGAGCCGCCAGAATCTCATGTCCATGGTTGAGGCAGCCGGCCAGCAGCAAGGTTTTGTCAAAGAACTGTCGAATCTCGGCAATCAGTGAGAAAGGGCTCCAGGTACCGGCATGGCCACCGGCGCCTGCGGCCACGGCGATCAAGCCATCCACGCCGGCTTCGGCAGCCTTCTCGGCATGGCGTCGGGTGGTGACATCGTGGAACACCAGACCGCCGTAGCTGTGTACGGCGTCTACCAATTCCTTCACGGCGCCCAGGCTGGTGATGACGATTGGCACTTTGTGCTCTACGCAGATCGCCAGGTCCGCCTCCAGCCGAGGGTTGCTGTTGTGCACGATCAGGTTGACGGCATAGGGTGCGGGGTTATCCAACTGTGCCAGGCCCGCTTCGATCTCTTCCAGCCAAGCCTTGAACCCACTGCTTTCGCGTTGGTTGAGCGCCGGGAAGCTCCCGACGACTCCATTGCGGCAGCACGCCAGGACCAGTTGCGGGTTGGAGATCAGGAACATCGGCGCCGCCACGACGGGCAGGCGCAGACGTTGTTCAAGCAGAGCGGGCAGTGACATTGGAGGTACCCCGAATAATTGAAGTTAGAACGGTTTGACCACGACCAAAATTACGATTGCCAGCAATATAAGAACGGGCACTTCATTGAACCAGCGATAAAAGACATGGCTGCGGGTGTTTTCGCCACGGGCAAAACGCTTTACCTGGGCGCCGCACATATGGTGGTAGCCGATGAGCAGTACGACGAGGGTCAGCTTGGCGTGGATCCAGCCGCCCGAGTGAAAGATGCTCGGGTTCAGATAGATCAGCCAGCCGCCGAAAATCAGCGTGGCAAGCATCGCCGGCCCCATGATGCCACGGTACAGCTTGCGCTCCATGATGCTGAAACGCTCTTTGCTGATGCTGTCCTCGCTTTGGGCGTGGTAGACGAATAGGCGCGGCAGGTAGAACAGCCCGGCAAACCAGCAGACAATGCTGACGATGTGGAAGGCTTTGATCCATAGATAGAGCATTTCTAATTATTCCCAGGTTCACGGTAACTGAAGATAGTAGTGGCTCATGAGCCCGTACGTCACGTTGACGGTTGTCGCAGGACGATACGGCCCCTATTATCGACGGCTTTCCAGTGGGTTCGTTGAGGGCAGGTTTATGGTCAAGGTCGGTATCGTCGGCGGCACGGGTTATACCGGTGTCGAATTGCTGCGTCTGTTGGCTCAGCATCCGCAAGCTGAGGTGGTGGTTATCACCTCCCGATCCGAGGCCGGGCTGGCCGTGGCTGATATGTACCCGAACCTGCGCGGCCACTACGACGGCCTGGCATTCAGTGTTCCGGACATCAAGACCCTGGGCGCGTGCGACGTGGTGTTCTTTGCCACCCCTCATGGTGTTGCCCATGCGTTGGCCGGTGAATTGCTGGCCGCTGGCACCAAGGTAATCGACCTGTCTGCGGACTTCCGTCTGCAGGACGCTGATGAGTGGGCCAAGTGGTACGGCCAGCCTCACGGCGCGCCAGAACTGTTGGAAGAGGCGGTGTACGGCCTGCCCGAAGTCAATCGTGAACAGATTAAGCGCGCGCGCTTGATCGCGGTGCCGGGTTGTTATCCGACTGCAACTCAGTTGGGCTTCCTGCCGTTGCTGGAAGCTGGTCTGGCAGACGCCTCGCGTTTGATCGCGGACTGCAAGTCGGGTGTCAGCGGCGCGGGTCGTGGTGCGGCGGTTGGCTCACTGTACTCCGAGACGTCGGAAAGCATGAAGGCCTATGCGGTGAAAGGTCACCGTCACTTGCCGGAAATCCGTCAGGGCCTGCGTCGCGCGGCCGGTAAGGATGTTGGCTTGACCTTTGTGCCGCACTTGACCCCGATGATTCGCGGTATTCACTCCACGCTGTACGCGACCGTGGTCGATCGCTCGGTAGACCTGCAGGCGCTGTTCGAGAAGCGTTATGCCAACGAACCGTTCGTCGATGTGATGCCAGCTGGCAGCCACCCTGAAACCCGTAGCGTGCGCGGAGCCAATGTGTGCCGGATTGCCGTACACCGTCCGCAGGAGGGTGACTTGGTGGTGGTGTTGTCGGTGATCGATAACCTGGTCAAGGGCGCGTCGGGCCAGGCGGTGCAGAACATGAACATCCTGCTTGGTCTGGATGAGAAGCTCGGTCTGTCCCACGCGGGCATGTTGCCTTAGAGGAGCAGCCACAAGTTTCAAGTTGTCAGCGGCGAGCTTGAAGCTTACAGCTTGAAGCCTGTCGCTGCTCCCTTAATAGTTGACCGCTTTTCTAGGAGAAGCGGATAATGCCACCATTACGCATATGGCGGCGGTACGCCGGGAGATTATCAGCATGAGCGTTGAGTCCTTCACCCCCACGGCTTTGCAATTCACCCACGGTGCTGCGCACAAGGTGAAGAGCCTGGTCGATGAAGAGGGTAATGATCGCTTGAAGCTGCGCGTGTTCGTCACGGGTGGCGGTTGTTCAGGGTTTCAGTACGGTTTTACCTTCGATGAAGATGTGGCCGATGATGACACTATCGTTGAGCGCGAGGGCGTAAGTCTGGTCGTCGATCCGATGAGCTTCCAATACCTGGCGGGTGCCGAGGTGGATTACCAGGAAGGTCTGGAAGGGTCGCGTTTCGTGATTAAAAACCCGAATGCCACCACTACTTGTGGTTGCGGGTCTTCGTTTTCGATCTGATCTGTAGCACATACAAAAACGCCGCTTGGCCTTAATGGGCCAAGCGGCGTTTTGCTGTCTGCTGACTATGCCTATGCGTGAGGGTCAAGCAGGGTAGATCGCGCCCAGTACCCGAAGCCCTTGTGCGCCGGTGACGCTCGGGCGATTGGCGGCGATGCCTTCCAGGCAGCAATGGGCCAGCCAGGCAAAAGCCATAGCCTCGACCCAGTCAGGATCTACGCCGTAAGTTGCGGTACTGCTGACTTGGGTTAACGGTAAAAGAGCCGCCAGACGATTCATCAGTGTTGCATTGTGAGCGCCGCCACCACACACCAGCAGTGTTTCTGTCTGGGCTTGGGCGGACTTCAGAGACTCGACGATGGTCAGCGCGGTCAGCTCCAGCAGCGTGGCCTGCACATCCTCAGGTTCGAACGCAGGCAGGCGGTCAAGGTGTTGGCGCAGCCATGCCAGGTTGAACACTTCGCGCCCAGTGCTCTTGGGGCCTTTGGTCACGAAGAAGGGGTCGCTGAGCAGGGCGTTCAGCAGCTGGGGTTTGGCTTTGCCGCTGGCGGCCCATTGGCCATCGCGGTCAAAGTGTTCGCCGCGTTGTTGGTGAATCCACGCATCCAGTAGAACATTGCCCGGGCCGCAGTCGAAGCCGGCCACAGGCTTGCCGGTTTCGATCAGGCTGAGGTTACTGAAACCTCCCACATTCAATACGGCACGGTTACCGGTGTGCTCACCAAACAGTGCTTCATGGAATGCAGGGACCAACGGAGCGCCCTGGCCGCCGGCGGCCACATCGCGGCTGCGGAAATCGCTGACCACGGTGATGTCCGTCAGCTCGGTGAGCAAGGCTGGATTACCGATTTGTACGGTAAAGCCTCGGGCGGGCTCGTGGCGGATTGTCTGGCCATGGCTGCCAATCGCACGAATGTCCTGGGGCTTGAGGTTTTGTTGATCGAGTAAAGCGCGAATGCCTTGTGCAGCCAGGTTCACCCAGTTCTGTTGGGCAATGGCTGAGCGGGCGATCTCATCCGGGCCACTGGCGCACAGAGCGAGCAGCTCGGCGCGCAGGGAATCCGGCATAGGAATGTAGTGCGTGGCGATCAGCTTGACCGCCGAGTCTTGTTCGATCAAGGCAATGTCCAGTCCATCGAGACTGGTCCCGGACATCACGCCTATATAGAGCGGCATACATCAGCGCTTCGCGGAAGCCAGGAGAGTGGAGCGCTCCTGGTCCATGCGTGCCATCAGCGGCTGGCTCTGTTGCATGAAGCGCGCACGCTCGGCCTTGGCGATCGGATCGGCCATCGGCAGCTTCTGACCCAGTGGGTCGACGTGTACGCCATTGACCTGGAACTCATAGTGCAAGTGCGGACCGGTGGACAGGCCGGTAGTGCCGATATAACCAATCACTTGGCCTTGCTTCACGGTACCGCCAGTTTGCACACCTTTGGCGAAGCCCTGCATGTGGCCATACAGCGTACGGTAAGTGTTGCCGTGCTGAATGATCACGGTATTGCCGTAACCGCCACGACGACCGGCCAATAGCACTTTACCGTCCCCGGCTGCCTTGATCGGCGTGCCACGTGGAGCGGCGTAGTCGACGCCTTTGTGGGCACGGATTTTGTTCAGAATTGGATGCTTGCGACCCATCGAGAAGCGCGAGCTAATACGAGCGAAGTCCACCGGCGTGCGTATGAAGGCCTTGCGCATGCTATTGCCGTCGGCGGTGTAGTAACTGCTGTTGCCTTGCTTGTTGGTGTAACGCACGGCGGTGTAGGTCTTGCCGCGGTTGGTAAAACGAGCGGAGAGAATGTTGCCGGTGCCGACGACCTTGCCGTTGGCGACTTTTTGCTCGTAGATCACGTCGAATTCGTCGCCTTGACGGATGTCCTGGGCGAAGTCGATGTCGTAGCCGAACACGCTGGCCATGTCCATGGTCATGCTGTGGGACAGGCCGGCGCGGGCAGCTGACTGTGACAGAGAACTGTTGATGACGCCGTGTACATAAGCGGAGCGCATCACCGGTTTGGTTGTGATGCGGTTGAAAGCAAAGCCCTTGGCACCTTTGGTCAAGGTGATGCTTTCGAGATCGCTGACATTACTGTGCAGGTTGTGCAACTGGCCATCGGGCGTCAGTTCGAACTCAAGTTTCTGGCCGTGTTTGAGCTGGGTGAACTGCTTGGCCTGCTTGTCGCTGCCGAGTACCTCATTGACGGTGGCAGCCGGGAGGCCGACTTTTTCGAACAGGGTCGACAAGGTGTCGCCCTTGGCCACGATCACTTCGCGGTGTTGTGGGTTCTTGGCGGCCTCGGCAACAGGCGCAGGCTGGTCCTGGACTGCTTGCTGGGTATCTTCGGGGCTGCTTTCTATTTGGGCGAACGGCGATTCGGCAGGTGCGTTTGTGGCTTGTTGCGCGTCGGAAGCGTCTTGATCTTGTGTCAGTTGTTCAACTGGACTTTCCAGGTCAAGGCTCAGAGATGTTCGTTTGGCTTCTACGTCACTGGAAGGGAATACCAGGAGCGCCAGGCTGAGAAGGGCGGCGATACCACTTGCGGCGAGCAGGTGGGTCTTCGGGTAAAGCGGCGGCGCTTTAGACGGTTCAGTGGTCATAGGTAATTTTGACTTTGAAGATGAAATGGAAAAGATGAATGACATGATGAAGATGAAATAACTGTATAAAATATAACCAAATCATCTGTGGCGCAAGCTCGCGAACGCGGGGCTTGCTGAACGGTGTCCGTTCGCAGGGCAAAACTTGTAATTAGTCCCTGATCTTGTATGGTTGGTTCCCTTTTGAATCTGAGCCTTGCGGGTCTGTTATGAAGTCGGTTGAAGAGCAGCTAGCGCTGATAAAACGTGGTGCGGAAGAACTGTTGGTCGAAGCTGAGCTGATCGAAAAGCTCAAGCGTGGCCAACCCCTGCGTATTAAGGCTGGCTTTGATCCGACCGCGCCGGATCTGCACCTGGGACATACCGTGCTTATCAATAAGTTGCGTCAGTTCCAGGAGCTGGGACATCAGGTCATCTTCCTTATAGGTGACTTCACCGGGATGATCGGTGATCCGAGCGGCAAGAGCACCACTCGCCCGCCGCTGACGCGTGAGCAGGTTCTTGATAACGCCGAGACCTACAAGACGCAGGTATTCAAGATCCTTGATCCCGCCAAGACCGAGGTGGCGTTCAACTCCACTTGGATGGATCAGATGGGGCCGGCGGACTTCATTCGCCTGACCTCCCAGTACACCGTAGCGCGCATGCTTGAGCGTGATGACTTCGACAAGCGTTACTCCACCAATCAGCCGATTGCCATTCACGAGTTCCTCTACCCGTTGGTTCAGGGCTATGACTCGGTCGCATTGCGTGCGGATGTTGAGTTGGGTGGCACCGACCAGAAGTTCAACCTGCTGATGGGGCGTGAGCTGCAGCGTGCGTATGGGCAGGAAGCCCAGTGCATTCTGACCATGCCGTTGCTGGAAGGCCTGGATGGTGTCAAGAAGATGTCCAAGTCCCTGGGTAACTATGTCGGTATCCAGGAAGCACCGGGCGTGATGTACGGCAAACTCGTCTCGATTCCTGATGCGCTGATGTGGCGTTACTTTGAGCTGCTGAGCTTCCGCTCGATGGATGAGATCAATGCGCTGCGTGCTGACGTAGAGGCGGGTGCAAACCCGCGTGACGTGAAGATCAAGCTGGCAGAAGAGATTGTTGCGCGTTTCCATGGTGAGGAGGCTGCGGCCAATGCTCACCGTGCTGCGGGTAATCGCATGAAGGATGGCGAGCTGCCGGATGATCTGCCGGAGATCGAGTTGTCTGCTAGTGAGGCGATGCCGATAGCTGCTGTCCTTAATAAAGCAGGCCTGGTCAAGAATTCGGCAGTTGCCCGTGATCTGCTGGGTTCCGGTGGCGTGCGTATAGATGGTGAGGTCGTAGATCGCACCTTTATATACGAGCTGGGCGCTACCCACGTTTGTCAGGCTGGGAAGAAGGCATTTGCGCGTATTACGCTCAAATCCGAATAAAACTGTAGTTGGGTATTGACGGCGATTTATATCTGTCTATAATTCGCCCCACTTCCGGCGCAGTCGAAACGGAAAACTCCTTGGTAAACAACGGGTTATGTAGGTTTTGGCGGTAAGTTGCTTCAGGTTATCGAAGTCAAAAGGAAGTTGAAAAAGAGGTGTTGACAGCAGCGTGTAACGCTGTAGAATTCGCCTCCCGCTAACGAGAGATCGCAAGCGCAAGTGGTTGAAGTTGTTGAAGAAATCTTCGAAATCTTCGAAAACTTCTGAAAATAATCACTTGACAGCAAATGAGGCTGCTGTAGAATGCGCGCCTCGGTTGAGACGAAAGATCTTAACCAACCGCTCTTTAACAACTGAATCAAGCAATTCGTGTGGGTGCTTGTGGGGTCAGACTGATAGTCAACAAGATTATCAGCATCACAAGTTACTCCGCGAGAAATCAAAGATGTAACCAACGATTGCTGAGCCAAGTTTAGGGTTTCTTAAAAACCCAAAGATGTTTGAACTGAAGAGTTTGATCATGGCTCAGATTGAACGCTGGCGGCAGGCCTAACACATGCAAGTCGAGCGGTAGAGAGAAGCTTGCTTCTCTTGAGAGCGGCGGACGGGTGAGTAATGCCTAGGAATCTGCCTGGTAGTGGGGGATAACGTTCGGAAACGGACGCTAATACCGCATACGTCCTACGGGAGAAAGCAGGGGACCTTCGGGCCTTGCGCTATCAGATGAGCCTAGGTCGGATTAGCTAGTTGGTGAGGTAATGGCTCACCAAGGCGACGATCCGTAACTGGTCTGAGAGGATGATCAGTCACACTGGAACTGAGACACGGTCCAGACTCCTACGGGAGGCAGCAGTGGGGAATATTGGACAATGGGCGAAAGCCTGATCCAGCCATGCCGCGTGTGTGAAGAAGGTCTTCGGATTGTAAAGCACTTTAAGTTGGGAGGAAGGGTTGTAGATTAATACTCTGCAATTTTGACGTTACCGACAGAATAAGCACCGGCTAACTCTGTGCCAGCAGCCGCGGTAATACAGAGGGTGCAAGCGTTAATCGGAATTACTGGGCGTAAAGCGCGCGTAGGTGGTTTGTTAAGTTGGATGTGAAATCCCCGGGCTCAACCTGGGAACTGCATTCAAAACTGACTGACTAGAGTATGGTAGAGGGTGGTGGAATTTCCTGTGTAGCGGTGAAATGCGTAGATATAGGAAGGAACACCAGTGGCGAAGGCGACCACCTGGACTGATACTGACACTGAGGTGCGAAAGCGTGGGGAGCAAACAGGATTAGATACCCTGGTAGTCCACGCCGTAAACGATGTCAACTAGCCGTTGGAAGCCTTGAGCTTTTAGTGGCGCAGCTAACGCATTAAGTTGACCGCCTGGGGAGTACGGCCGCAAGGTTAAAACTCAAATGAATTGACGGGGGCCCGCACAAGCGGTGGAGCATGTGGTTTAATTCGAAGCAACGCGAAGAACCTTACCAGGCCTTGACATCCAATGAACTTTCTAGAGATAGATTGGTGCCTTCGGGAACATTGAGACAGGTGCTGCATGGCTGTCGTCAGCTCGTGTCGTGAGATGTTGGGTTAAGTCCCGTAACGAGCGCAACCCTTGTCCTTAGTTACCAGCACGTGATGGTGGGCACTCTAAGGAGACTGCCGGTGACAAACCGGAGGAAGGTGGGGATGACGTCAAGTCATCATGGCCCTTACGGCCTGGGCTACACACGTGCTACAATGGTCGGTACAGAGGGTTGCCAAGCCGCGAGGTGGAGCTAATCCCATAAAACCGATCGTAGTCCGGATCGCAGTCTGCAACTCGACTGCGTGAAGTCGGAATCGCTAGTAATCGCGAATCAGAATGTCGCGGTGAATACGTTCCCGGGCCTTGTACACACCGCCCGTCACACCATGGGAGTGGGTTGCACCAGAAGTAGCTAGTCTAACCTTCGGGAGGACGGTTACCACGGTGTGATTCATGACTGGGGTGAAGTCGTAACAAGGTAGCCGTAGGGGAACCTGCGGCTGGATCACCTCCTTAATCGACGACATCAGCTGCTCCATAAGCTCCCACACGAATTGCTTGATTCATTGAAGAAGACGATAGAAGCAGCTTTAAGCTCCAAGCTGATAGCTCCAAGCTAACAGTTGCGCGCTCGAAATTGGGTCTGTAGCTCAGTTGGTTAGAGCGCACCCCTGATAAGGGTGAGGTCGGCAGTTCGAATCTGCCCAGACCCACCAATTTTGTTATGGGGCCATAGCTCAGCTGGGAGAGCGCCTGCCTTGCACGCAGGAGGTCAGCGGTTCGATCCCGCTTGGCTCCACCATATAACTGCTTCTGAAGGTTTGAAAGCTTAGAAATGAGTATTCCGTTGAGAATATTGATTTCTAGTCTTTGACTAGATCGTTCTTTAAAAATTTGGGTATGTGATAGAAAGATAGACTGAACGTTACTTTCACTGGTAACGGATCAGGCTAAGGTAAAATTTGTGAGTTACTCAGTTTTGAGTATTATCGAATTTTCGGCGAATGTCGTCTTCACAGTATAACCAGATTGCTTGGGGTTATATGGTCAAGTGAAGAAGCGCATACGGTGGATGCCTTGGCAGTCAGAGGCGATGAAAGACGTGGTAGCCTGCGAAAAGCTTCGGGGAGTCGGCAAACAGACTTTGATCCGGAGATGTCTGAATGGGGGAACCCAGCCATCATAAGATGGTTATCTTGTACTGAATACATAGGTGCAAGAGGCGAACCAGGGGAACTGAAACATCTAAGTACCCTGAGGAAAAGAAATCAACCGAGATTCCCTTAGTAGTGGCGAGCGAACGGGGACTAGCCCTTAAGTGGCTTTGAGATTAGCGGAACGCTCTGGAAAGTGCGGCCATAGTGGGTGATAGCCCTGTACGCGAAAATCTCTTAGTCATGAAATCGAGTAGGACGGAGCACGAGAAACTTTGTCTGAATATGGGGGGACCATCCTCCAAGGCTAAATACTACTGACTGACCGATAGTGAACTAGTACCGTGAGGGAAAGGCGAAAAGAACCCCGGAGAGGGGAGTGAAATAGATCCTGAAACCGTATGCGTACAAGCAGTGGGAGCCCACTTTGTTGGGTGACTGCGTACCTTTTGTATAATGGGTCAGCGACTTATTTTCAGTGGCGAGCTTAACCGAATAGGGGAGGCGTAGCGAAAGCGAGTCTTAATAGGGCGTCTAGTCGCTGGGAATAGACCCGAAACCGGGCGATCTATCCATGGGCAGGTTGAAGGTTGGGTAACACTAACTGGAGGACCGAACCGACTACCGTTGAAAAGTTAGCGGATGACCTGTGGATCGGAGTGAAAGGCTAATCAAGCTCGGAGATAGCTGGTTCTCCTCGAAAGCTATTTAGGTAGCGCCTCATGTATCACTGTAGGGGGTAGAGCACTGTTTCGGCTAGGGGGTCATCCCGACTTACCAAACCGATGCAAACTCCGAATACCTACAAGTGCCGAGCATGGGAGACACACGGCGGGTGCTAACGTCCGTCGTGAAAAGGGAAACAACCCAGACCGTCAGCTAAGGTCCCAAAGTTATGGTTAAGTGGGAAACGATGTGGGAAGGCTTAGACAGCTAGGAGGTTGGCTTAGAAGCAGCCACCCTTTAAAGAAAGCGTAATAGCTCACTAGTCGAGTCGGCCTGCGCGGAAGATGTAACGGGGCTCAAACCATACACCGAAGCTACGGGTATCACGTAAGTGATGCGGTAGAGGAGCGTTCTGTAAGCCTGTGAAGGTGAGTTGAGAAGCTTGCTGGAGGTATCAGAAGTGCGAATGCTGACATGAGTAACGACAATGGGTGTGAAAAACACCCACGCCGAAAGACCAAGGTTTCCTGCGCAACGTTAATCGACGCAGGGTTAGTCGGTCCCTAAGGCGAGGCTGAAAAGCGTAGTCGATGGAAAACAGGTTAATATTCCTGTACTTCTGGTTATTGCGATGGAGGGACGGAGAAGGCTAGGCCAGCTTGGCGTTGGTTGTCCAAGTTTAAGGTGGTAGGCTGAGATCTTAGGTAAATCCGGGATCTTAAGGCCGAGAGCTGATGACGAGTTAACTTTTAGTTAACGAAGTGGTTGATGCCATGCTTCCAAGAAAAGCTTCTAAGCTTCAGGTAACCAGGAACCGTACCCCAAACCGACACAGGTGGTTGGGTAGAGAATACCAAGGCGCTTGAGAGAACTCGGGTGAAGGAACTAGGCAAAATGGCACCGTAACTTCGGGAGAAGGTGCGCCGGTGAGGGTGAAGGACTTGCTCCGTAAGCTCATGCCGGTCGAAGATACCAGGCCGCTGCGACTGTTTATTAAAAACACAGCACTCTGCAAACACGAAAGTGGACGTATAGGGTGTGACGCCTGCCCGGTGCCGGAAGGTTAATTGATGGGGTTAGCTAACGCGAAGCTCTTGATCGAAGCCCCGGTAAACGGCGGCCGTAACTATAACGGTCCTAAGGTAGCGAAATTCCTTGTCGGGTAAGTTCCGACCTGCACGAATGGCGTAACGATGGCGGCGCTGTCTCCACCCGAGACTCAGTGAAATTGAAATCGCTGTGAAGATGCAGTGTATCCGCGGCTAGACGGAAAGACCCCGTGAACCTTTACTATAGCTTTGCACTGGACTTTGAATTTGCTTGTGTAGGATAGGTGGGAGGCTTTGAAGCGTGGACGCCAGTCTGCGTGGAGCCATCCTTGAAATACCACCCTGGCAACTTTGAGGTTCTAACTCAGGTCCGTTATCCGGATCGAGGACAGTGTATGGTGGGTAGTTTGACTGGGGCGGTCTCCTCCTAAAGAGTAACGGAGGAGTACGAAGGTGCGCTCAGACCGGTCGGAAATCGGTCGTAGAGTATAAAGGCAAAAGCGCGCTTGACTGCGAGACAGACACGTCGAGCAGGTACGAAAGTAGGTCTTAGTGATCCGGTGGTTCTGTATGGAAGGGCCATCGCTCAACGGATAAAAGGTACTCCGGGGATAACAGGCTGATACCGCCCAAGAGTTCATATCGACGGCGGTGTTTGGCACCTCGATGTCGGCTCATCACATCCTGGGGCTGAAGCCGGTCCCAAGGGTATGGCTGTTCGCCATTTAAAGTGGTACGCGAGCTGGGTTTAGAACGTCGTGAGACAGTTCGGTCCCTATCTGCCGTGGACGTTTGAGATTTGAGAGGGGCTGCTCCTAGTACGAGAGGACCGGAGTGGACGAACCTCTGGTGTTCCGGTTGTCACGCCAGTGGCATTGCCGGGTAGCTATGTTCGGAATAGATAACCGCTGAAAGCATCTAAGCGGGAAACTAGCCTCAAGATGAGATCTCACTGGAACCTTGAGTTCCCTGAAGGGCCGTCGAAGACTACGACGTTGATAGGTTGGGTGTGTAAGCGCTGTGAGGCGTTGAGCTAACCAATACTAATTGCCCGTGAGGCTTGACCATATAACACCCAAGCAATTTGATTACTCTAACGAGCATCAGATTGCGGTGTGTGAAGACGAAATGAACCGAAAGTTCGAATCTCACAAAACACCGAATGCTGTCACATACCCAATTTGCTGAAGCGAGGCCAACAGGTCACGACTCAGTACCCGAATTTCTTGACGACCATAGAGCATTGGAACCACCTGATCCCATCCCGAACTCAGCAGTGAAACGATGCATCGCCGATGGTAGTGTGGGGTTTCCCCATGTGAGAGTAGGTCATCGTCAAGATTAAATTCCGAAACCCCATTTGCGAAAGCAGATGGGGTTTTGTTTTGGGCGGGCGAAAAACACAAGAGCGTACTTTCGACGACCCTCAGTGCTAAAGTCCTGCGTTTCTATGCAATGACCCTGCGCATAGCTATCATGCGTGCCTCATTGTGAGGCGATATTTGCATGCTGACGCTGTTAAAACTTCTGAAAGACGGTCGATTCCACTCGGGAGAAGCACTTGGGGCTGCCCTAGGCGTCAGTCGCAGTGCTGTCTGGAAGCAACTCAAGCACCTAGAGGCGGAATTGAATCTGCCCATACATAAGGTTCGAGGTAAGGGGTATCAGCTAGCATCACCGCTGGTGTTCTTAAGTGCTGAAAATATTGCGCTGAATGCGCCATCGTTGGCTTGGCCCGTTCATATCTCTGACTCCATTGACTCTACGAATGCCGAGGCTTTGCGGCTGGTGGATGCCGGATGCGCGGCACCGTTTCTGGTACTTGCTGAGCAACAGACGGCGGGAAGAGGCAGGAGAGGGCGAAAGTGGATCAGTCCATTTGCACAAAACGTTTATTACAGTCTTGTGTTGCGTATTGAGTCGGGTCTGCGGCAGTTGGAGGGGTTAAGTCTTGTTGTGGGCTTAGCAGTCATGCAGGCCTTGCGAGAGTCAGGTGTGCAGGGGGCGGCGTTGAAATGGCCAAACGACGTACTGGTTGAGCAGAAGAAAATTGCCGGGATTTTGCTGGAGTTGGTAGGAGACCCCGCTGATATCTGCCACGTTGTCCTCGGCATAGGCATTAACGTGAATATGCAAAAGGCTGACGAAGTGGACCAGCAATGGACTTCGGTGCAGCTACAGACGGGTTCTCCGGTGAATCGCAACACCCTGGTGGCGCAATTGGGGTTGCAGCTGCAAAGCTACCTCGAGCGGCACCGGGCGGGTGGTTTTGTCGCACTCAAAGATGAGTGGGAGCAGAATCACGCTTGGCAGGGGCGGCCGGTGTCCCTTATCGCGGGTGTCAGCCAAATCGATGGAGTTGTACTGGGTGTAGACCGCCAGGGGGCACTGCGCTTGAGCGTTGAAGGTGTTGAGAAAATATACAGTGGTGGTGAGTTAAGCCTGAGGTTGCGTGATGATTCTTGAGCTCGACTGTGGGAATAGCTTCATCAAATGGCGTGTGCTTGATGACAATAGCGCGAACGCCTCGTCAGAAGGGGTTGTTGGTTCGGACCTGGCGTTGATTGAGAGTCTCGTAGCGCTTCCTGGATTGTTGCTGACGCGCTGCCGACTGGTGAGCGTTCGTGCCCTGGAAGAAACAAGCAAGCTGGTCGCGGCCCTGCATGAAGCTTTCGGCGTTGCCGTTTCCTGCGCTACTCCCGCGCGTGAGATGGCCGGCGTGCGCAATGGCTACGAAGATTTTGAGCGTCTGGGTCTTGATCGCTGGTTGGCTATGCTGGGTGGATTCAAGCTGGCGCGCGGCGCGTGCCTGGTACTTGATTTCGGTACGGCAGCGACAGCCGATTTTATCGCGGCCGATGGTGAGCACCTTGGTGGTTTCATTTGCCCAGGTATGCCCCTCATGCGCAATCAGCTGCGAACTCATACACGCAAGATACGTTACGACGATGCGGCGGCTGAAAGGGCGCTGGAGCGCCTCTCTCCAGGTCGTACGACCGTAGAGGCGGTGGAGCGAGGTTGTATGCTTATGCTCAGAGGGTTTGTACTGACTCAGTTGGAGTTGGCACGAAGCTACTGGGGGAATGATTTCACTGTATTCCTCACCGGAGGAGACGCCGATTTGGTGGCAGATGCAGCGCCGCAGGCCCGACTCGTTCCAGATCTGGTTTTTGTTGGTTTGGCGATGGCTTGTCCTTTGTCCTGAGGTGATTATGCGTTGGTTATTTTTGCTTTTACTTGTTCTCAACGCCTTCTATTACATTTGGCACCAGCAAGAAGCACCATTGCGTGCCAAAGATGTTACGCCTCTGAGTCTATATAAGGGCTCGCAACAGGACATCCGCTTGCTCAGTGAGTCCTCTGGTGCCGTGGCACGGAGAGAGCGGGCGAGAGCGCCCGAGGCGCAAAATACTTGCCTGTATGTCGGTGGCTTTGCGGATCAACGCCAGGCTCAGCTCGTTGAGCAGCGTCTCACAAGCCTGGATATAAAGGTCAAGGTTCAATTGCTCAATACTGCTGAAGCTTCCGGCTATTGGCTGCGCGTAGCCCCTGAAAGCCGACGCCTGGCTGAAGATCTGCCCTTTGAAAACCTTGCTAAGGAATTCAATGAGTTAAAACATAAAATAATGTTGTGCGAAGGCGTTGCAACTCTCGAATAGTTTGCATAGAATGGCGCCCGCTTCGCAGTGAAGACCTTTAAGGTCTACAGTACGGAGCAAAGGTCAACGCAGCTAACCTCATATTTTTAATGAGAAAATGCTTGACAGAAGGTCGGCGTGATGTAGAATGCCGGCTCGCTTAGGAGGGGTTCCCGAGCGGCCAAAGGGATCAGACTGTAAATCTGACGTCTACGACTTCGAAGGTTCGAATCCTTCCCCCTCCACCATTTTTAGCGTGAGCTGCAAGCTCCGCGGGTATAGTTTAGTGGTAGAACCTCAGCCTTCCAAGCTGATGATGCGGGTTCGATTCCCGCTACCCGCTCCAAGTTTGCAGGTTGTGCAGGGTGTTTCGCTCTTGTAGCTCAGTTGGTAGAGCACACCCTTGGTAAGGGTGAGGTCAGCGGTTCAAATCCGCTCAAGAGCTCCATATAACAAGGCAGATATGAAAATATCTGCCTTTGTTTTAACAGCTGCCTCGGCTTGTTGGTGTTGTATCTGGCTTTGTAGTCAGGTGATTTCAGGTCTGGTGAGGTTGGTTGTTGTAAAGTCTTTTTCGGGCCTGCATAATGGTCGGCCTGATTTTGTTTTAGGTCAGTAGCTCAATTGGCAGAGCGACGGTCTCCAAAACCGTAGGTTGGGGGTTCGATTCCCTCCTGACCTGCCAGATTCACGTGGTGTATCTGGCTTTCTTTTCACAGGATCTTCATAGATGACTCCTAAGGCTGAAGCTCAAAGCTCTCGTTTCGATCTGGTCAAGTGGCTCGCTGTGGTTGCCTTGGTGGTCGTAGGCGTTGTTGGCAATCAGTACTATTCTGCTTCGCCGATCCTGTACCGCGTGCTCGCTTTGCTTGCTCTTGCTGCTGTAGCTGCCTTTGTAGGCCTGCAGACTGCTAAAGGCAAGTCGTTCGCAGTCCTGGTAAAGGAAGCTCGCACCGAAATACGTAAAGTCGTTTGGCCGACTCGCCAAGAAACCACGCAGACCACGTTGATAGTTGTGGCTGTTGTTCTGGTTATGGCGTTGCTGTTGTGGGGGCTTGATTCCCTGCTCGGCTGGCTTGTTTCCTTGATTGTTGGCTAAGGGTGTCCCGTGGCTAAGCGTTGGTACGTTGTGCATGCTTACTCGGGTTACGAGAAGCATGTTATGCGCTCTTTGCTGGAGCGCGTAAAGCTGGCAGGCATGGAAGATGGCTTCGGCGAAATTCTGGTTCCCACTGAAGAAGTGGTTGAAATGCGGAATGGCCAGAAGCGCAAAAGCGAACGCAAGTTCTTCCCTGGCTATGTGCTGGTTCAGATGGATATGAATGAGGGTACTTGGCACTTGGTCAAGGATACTCCTCGTGTCATGGGTTTCATTGGCGGTACTGCTGATAAGCCTGCTCCTATCACTGACAAAGAAGCAGAAGCGATTCTGCGCCGCGTTGCTGATGGCAGCGACAAGCCTAAGCCGAAGACGTTGTTCGAGCCGGGTGAGGTTGTTCGCGTCACAGATGGTCCGTTTGCTGATTTTAACGGCACTGTCGAAGAAGTTAACTACGAAAAGAGCCGAATCCAAGTGGCAGTGCTCATTTTCGGTCGCTCTACTCCGGTAGAGTTGGAGTTCAGCCAGGTCGAGAAGGTCTAGCTGATCAAGCATCCCAACCCCGCAGCCTTAGGCTGTGGGGTTTTGTCGTCACTGGGATAAACGCGCAAGTAACCGGGGAGCCTTTCGAGGCGTTTGAACCCGTAATTGGAGTGCCTCATGGCCAAGAAGATTACCGCTTACATCAAGCTGCAAGTGAAGGCCGCTCAGGCCAACCCTAGCCCACCCGTCGGTCCAGCTCTGGGTCAGCACGGCGTGAACATCATGGAATTCTGCAAGGCCTTCAACGCCCGTACTCAGGGTCTTGAGCCGGGTCTGCCGACTCCAGTGATCATCACTGTATACAGCGACCGTAGCTTCACTTTCGAAACCAAGTCGACCCCGGCTTCGGTTCTGTTGAAGAAAGCTGCTGGTCTGACTAGCGGTTCCGCTCGTCCGAACACCGTTAAGGTTGGCACCGTAACTCGTGCTCAGCTGGAAGAAATCGCGAAAACCAAAAACGCGGATCTGACTGCAGCTGATATGGATGCAGCCGTGCGTACCATCGCCGGTTCTGCTCGTAGCATGGGCCTTAACGTGGAGGGTGTGTAATGGCTAAGCTGACCAAGCGCCAAAAGGCTATCGCCGGCAAAATCGAAGCAGGCAAGGCCTACAACTTTGTAGACGCCGCTGCCCTGCTGACCGAGCTGTCGACTGTCAAGTTCAGCGAGTCCGTTGACGTTGCTGTAAACCTGGGTGTTGACCCACGTAAATCCGACCAGGTCGTTCGTAGCGCAACTGTGCTGCCACACGGTACTGGCAAGACTGTACGTGTAGCTGTCTTCACCCAAGGCCCGGCAGCTGAAGCTGCTCTGGCCGCCGGTGCCGACCGCGTTGGCATGGACGACCTGGCTGCCGAAATGAAAGGCGGCGACCTGAACTATGACGTAGTTATTGCTTCCCCGGATGCAATGCGCGTTGTAGGTCAGTTGGGTCAGATCCTGGGTCCACGTGGTCTGATGCCTAACCCGAAAGTCGGCACCGTAACCCCAGACGTAGCCACCGCGGTTAAAAACGCCAAGGCTGGTCAGGTTCGTTATCGCACTGACAAAAACGGCATCATTCACACCTCCGTTGGCAAAGTCGGCTTCGATGCCGTCAAGCTGAAGGAAAACGTTGAAGCCCTGATCGCTGATCTGAAGCGTATCAAGCCAGCTTCCTCGAAAGGTATCTACGTCAAGCGCGTTACCCTGAGCACCACTATGGGCCCAGGTCTGGTCATCGACCAAGGTTCACTGGACGTATAAGACACAGATTGGCGTGAGTGATCACGCCAATAAAAAAATTGGGGTCCCTGCCTGGCGGGGGCTATCCAAGACCGTAGGCGACGCAAGTCTTAAACCACAAGCCTACGCAGATGGTGCTCCCGGTTCCTTACCGAATCAGACACCAAAACGACATCCGGCTCCGGCCAGATGAAACGGTAACAAGCAGGAGTTAAACCCGTGGCAATTAATCTCGAAGACAAGAAGGCCATCGTCGCTGAAGTCAACGAGGCTGCCAAAGCTGCTCTGTCCGCTGTCGTGGCTGATGCCCGTGGTGTGACAGTAGGCGCTATGACCGGACTCCGTAAAGAGGCTCGTGAAGCTGGCGTATACGTACGTGTTGTACGTAACACTCTGCTCAAGCGCGCTGTTGCTGACACTGAATACAGTGTCCTCAACGACGTGTTCACCGGCCCGACTCTGATCGCGTTCTCCAAAGAACATCCAGGCGCTGCTGCCCGTTTGTTCAAGGAATTCGCCAAGAGTCAGGAAAAGTTCGAGATCAAGGCAGCTGCGTTCGAGGGCAAGTTCCTCGCAGCTAACCAAATCGACGTACTGGCAACACTGCCGACCCGCGACGAAGCCATTTCGCAGCTGATGAGCGTGATTCAAGGCGCTACCAGCAAGCTGGCTCGTACTCTGGCCGCAGTTCGCGAGCAAAAAGAAGCCGCCGCAGCCTAAGGCTGAGCGACTTCTCTCGCGTATTTTTGTTTATTTCGATGGCCGAATAGGCCGTCCCCCAATTCAGGAAATACAGCAATGTCTATCTCCCAAGACGATATCCTCAACGCCGTAGCTGAAATGTCGGTTCTGCAGGTTGTTGAGCTGATCAAAGCTTTCGAAGAAAAATTCGGCGTTTCCGCTGCTGCTGCTTCCGCTGGCCCAGCTGTTGCTGCTGTCGCTGCTGAAGAGCAAACCGAATTCAACGTCATGCTGCTGGAAGCTGGCGATAAGAAAGTAAACGTGATCAAGGCAGTACGTGAACTGACCGGTCTGGGCCTGAAAGAAGCCAAGGCTGTAGTTGACGGCGCTCCTGCCCAGGTTCTGGAAGCTGTGGCCAAAGACGCAGCTGACAAAGCCAAAGCAGTACTGGAAGAAGCAGGCGCTAAAGTCGAGCTGAAGTAAGCATCGACCTTGCGTCTCCAGCCCAAGCATTAAGCTGAAGGCTGATGGCTGGTGGCTCTTGCCACCGGCCTTTTTCCGTTCTTGGCTGTCGACTCGGTCGCCGCCATTAACGCGCTGTAGCCACCCGATGCGGTGGTGCAAACCATGGGGTTTGCGAGATTTTCTGGCTGCTCCCGTCGGGGGGGCCAAACAAGCAGGTGACCAAGCTGGGGAACGCTGATGGCTTACTCATATACTGAGAAAAAACGTATCCGCAAGGACTTTAGCAAGTTGCCGGACGTCATGGATGTCCCGTACCTTCTGGCTATCCAGCTGGATTCGTATCGTGAATTCTTGCAGGCGGGAGCGACCAAAGATCAGTTCCGCGACGTGGGCCTGCATGCGGCCTTCAAATCCGTTTTCCCGATCATCAGCTACTCCGGCAATGCTGCGCTGGAGTACGTCGGTTATCGCCTGGGCGAACCGGCATTTGATGTCAAAGAATGCGTGTTGCGCGGTGTTACTTACGCCGTACCTTTGCGGGTAAAAGTGCGCCTGATCATTTTCGACAAAGAATCGTCGAACAAAGCGATCAAGGACATCAAAGAGCAAGAAGTCTACATGGGCGAAATCCCATTGATGACTGAGAACGGTACCTTCGTTATCAACGGTACCGAACGTGTGATCGTTTCCCAGCTGCACCGTTCCCCGGGCGTGTTCTTCGACCACGACCGCGGCAAGACGCACAGCTCCGGCAAGCTCCTGTACTCCGCGCGGATCATTCCGTACCGCGGTTCGTGGTTGGACTTCGAGTTCGACCCGAAAGACTGCGTGTTCGTGCGTATCGACCGTCGTCGCAAGCTGCCGGCATCGGTACTGCTGCGCGCACTCGGCTATACCACTGAGCAAGTGCTGGACGCCTTCTATACCACCAACGTATTCAGCCTGAAGGATGAAACCCTCAAGCTGGAACTGATCGCTTCGCGTCTGCGTGGTGAAATTGCCGTCCTGGATATCCAGGATGAAAAGGGCAAGGTCATTGTTGAAGCTGGCCGTCGTATCACTGCGCGCCACATCAACCAGATCGAAAAAGCCGGTATCAAAGAGCTGGAAGTGCCTCTGGACTACGTCCTGGGCCGCACTACCGCCAAGGTCATCGTTCACCCGGCTACAGGCGAAATCCTGGCTGAGTGCAACACCGAGCTGAACACCGAGATCCTGGCCAAGATCGCCAAGGCTCAGGTCGTTCGCATCGAGACCCTGTACACCAACGACATCGACTGCGGTCCGTTCATCTCCGACACTCTTAAGATCGACTCCACCAGCAACCAATTGGAAGCGCTGGTCGAGATCTATCGCATGATGCGTCCTGGTGAGCCACCAACCAAAGACGCCGCCGAAACCCTGTTCAACAACCTGTTCTTCAGCCCTGAGCGCTATGACCTGTCTGCGGTCGGCCGGATGAAGTTCAACCGTCGTATCGGTCGTACCGAGATCGAAGGTTCGGGCGTGCTGTGCAAGGAAGACATCGTCGCGGTACTGAAGACCCTGGTCGACATCCGTAACGGTAAAGGCATCGTCGATGACATCGACCACCTGGGTAACCGTCGTGTTCGCTGCGTAGGCGAAATGGCCGAGAACCAGTTCCGCGTAGGCCTGGTGCGGGTTGAGCGTGCGGTCAAAGAGCGTCTGTCGATGGCTGAAAGCGAAGGCCTGATGCCGCAAGACCTGATCAACGCCAAGCCAGTGGCTGCGGCGGTGAAAGAGTTCTTCGGTTCCAGCCAGCTTTCCCAGTTCATGGACCAGAACAACCCGCTCTCCGAGATCACTCACAAGCGCCGTGTTTCCGCACTGGGCCCGGGCGGTCTGACCCGTGAGCGTGCTGGCTTTGAAGTCCGTGACGTACACCCGACGCACTACGGTCGTGTTTGCCCGATCGAAACGCCGGAAGGTCCGAACATCGGTCTGATCAACTCCCTGGCCGCCTATGCGCGCACCAACCAGTACGGTTTCCTTGAGAGCCCGTACCGTGTGGTGAAAGACGCCCTGGTCACCGACGAGATCGTGTTCCTGTCCGCCATCGAAGAAGCTGATCACGTGATCGCCCAGGCTTCGGCCACGATGAACGACAAGAAAGTCCTGATCGACGAACTGGTAGCTGTTCGTCACTTGAACGAGTTCACCGTCAAGGCGCCGGAAGACGTCACCCTGATGGACGTATCGCCGAAGCAGGTAGTTTCGGTTGCGGCGTCGCTGATCCCGTTCCTGGAGCACGATGACGCCAACCGTGCGTTGATGGGTTCCAACATGCAGCGTCAGGCTGTACCGACCCTGCGCGCCGATAAGCCGCTGGTAGGTACCGGCATGGAGCGTAACGTAGCCCGTGACTCCGGCGTTTGCGTCGTGGCTCGTCGTGGCGGCGTGATCGACTCCGTTGATGCCAGCCGTATCGTGGTTCGTGTTGCCGATGACGAAGTGGAAACTGGCGAAGCCGGTGTCGACATCTACAACCTGACCAAATACACCCGCTCGAACCAGAACACCTGCATCAACCAGCGTCCGCTGGTGAGCAAAGGTGATCGCGTTCAGCGTAGCGACATCATGGCCGACGGCCCGTCCACCGACATGGGTGAACTGGCACTGGGTCAGAACATGCGCATCGCGTTCATGGCATGGAACGGCTTCAACTTCGAAGACTCCATCTGCCTGTCCGAGCGTGTTGTTCAGGAAGACCGTTTCACCACGATCCACATTCAGGAACTGACCTGTGTGGCACGTGACACCAAGCTTGGGCCTGAGGAAATCACTGCAGACATCCCGAACGTGGGTGAAGCTGCACTGAACAAACTGGACGAAGCCGGTATCGTTTACGTAGGTGCTGAAGTAGGCGCAGGCGACATCCTGGTCGGTAAGGTCACTCCGAAAGGCGAGACCCAACTGACGCCGGAAGAGAAGCTGTTGCGTGCCATCTTCGGTGAAAAAGCCAGCGACGTTAAAGACACTTCCCTGCGTGTGCCTACCGGTACCAAAGGTACTGTCATCGACGTACAGGTCTTCACTCGTGACGGCGTTGAGCGTGATGCTCGTGCATTGTCCATCGAGAAGACCCAGCTCGACGAGATCCGCAAGGATCTGAACGAGGAGTTCCGTATCGTTGAAGGTGCGACCTTCGAACGTCTGCGCTCCGCCCTGGTAGGCCACAAGGCTGAAGGCGGCGCAGGTCTGAAGAAAGGTCAGGACATCACCGACGAAATCCTCGATGGTCTTGAGCACGGCCAGTGGTTCAAACTGCGCATGGCTGAAGACGCTCTGAACGAGCAGCTCGAGAAGGCTCAGGCCTACATCGTTGATCGTCGCCGTCTGCTGGACGACAAGTTCGAAGACAAGAAGCGCAAACTGCAGCAGGGCGATGACCTGGCTCCAGGCGTGCTGAAAATCGTCAAGGTTTACCTGGCAATCCGTCGTCGCATCCAGCCGGGCGACAAGATGGCCGGTCGTCACGGTAACAAAGGTGTGGTCTCCGTGATCATGCCGGTTGAAGACATGCCGCACGATGCCAATGGCACCCCGGTCGACGTCGTCCTCAACCCGTTGGGCGTACCTTCGCGTATGAACGTTGGTCAGATCCTTGAAACCCACCTGGGCCTCGCGGCCAAAGGTCTGGGCGAGAAGATCAACCGTATGATCGAAGAGCAGCGCAAGGTCGCAGACCTGCGCAAGTTCCTGCACGAGATCTACAACGAGATCGGCGGTCGCAACGAAGAGCTGGATACCTTCTCCGACCAGGAAATCCTGGACCTGGCGAAGAACCTGCGTGGCGGCGTTCCAATGGCTACTCCGGTGTTCGACGGTGCCAAGGAAAGCGAAATCAAGGCCATGCTGAAACTGGCAGACCTGCCAGAAAGCGGCCAGATGCAGCTGTTCGACGGCCGTACCGGCAACAAGTTCGAGCGCCCGGTTACTGTTGGCTACATGTACATGCTGAAGCTGAACCACTTGGTAGACGACAAGATGCACGCTCGTTCTACCGGTTCGTACAGCCTCGTTACCCAGCAGCCGCTGGGTGGTAAGGCTCAGTTCGGTGGTCAGCGTTTCGGGGAGATGGAGGTCTGGGCACTGGAAGCATACGGTGCTGCTTACACTCTGCAAGAAATGCTCACAGTGAAGTCGGACGATGTGAACGGTCGTACCAAGATGTACAAAAACATCGTGGACGGCGATCACCGTATGGAGCCGGGCATGCCCGAGTCCTTCAACGTGTTGATCAAAGAAATTCGTTCCCTCGGCATCGATATCGATCTGGAAACCGAATAACACGTGACGCGAATCGAGAGCGGGGCTGTTTAGCCCGCTCTCTGCTCCGCCAGGAGGAAAGGCCTTGAAAGACCTACTGAATTTGCTGAAAAACCAGGGTCAAGTCGAAGAGTTCGACGCCATCCGTATTGGGTTGGCATCGCCTGAGATGATCCGTTCGTGGTCGTTCGGTGAAGTTAAAAAGCCGGAAACCATCAACTACCGTACGTTCAAACCAGAGCGTGACGGCCTGTTCTGCGCCAAGATCTTTGGCCCGGTAAAGGATTACGAGTGCCTGTGCGGTAAGTACAAGCGCTTGAAGCACCGTGGTGTGATCTGCGAGAAGTGCGGCGTTGAAGTTGCGCTGGCCAAGGTTCGTCGTGAGCGCATGGCGCACATCGAACTGGCTTCGCCGGTTGCCCACATCTGGTTCCTGAAATCGCTGCCGTCCCGTATCGGCTTGCTGATGGACATGACGCTGCGTGATATCGAACGCGTTCTCTACTTCGAGAGCTATGTCGTTATCGATCCAGGCATGACCACCCTTGAAAAAGGTCAGTTGCTGAACGACGAGCAGTACTTTGAAGCGCTGGAAGAGTTCGGTGACGATTTTGACGCCCGCATGGGTGCCGAAGCTGTCCGCGAACTGCTGCACGCTATTGACCTGGAACACGAGATTGGCCGCCTGCGTGAAGAAATTCCGCAAACCAACTCCGAAACCAAGATCAAGAAGCTGTCCAAGCGTCTGAAGTTGATGGAAGCCTTCCAGGGTTCCGGCAACTTGCCAGAGTGGATGGTGCTGACCGTTCTGCCGGTTCTACCGCCAGACCTGCGTCCGCTGGTTCCGTTGGATGGCGGTCGTTTCGCGACGTCCGACCTCAACGACCTGTACCGCCGCGTGATCAACCGTAACAACCGCTTGAAGCGCCTTCTCGATCTGTCCGCTCCGGACATCATCGTGCGCAACGAAAAGCGTATGTTGCAAGAAGCGGTCGATGCACTGCTCGACAACGGTCGTCGTGGCCGCGCTATCACCGGTTCGAACAAGCGTCCTCTGAAATCCCTGGCTGACATGATCAAGGGTAAGCAAGGTCGTTTCCGTCAGAACTTGCTCGGTAAGCGTGTTGACTACTCCGGTCGTTCGGTAATTACCGTCGGCCCGACCCTGCGTCTGCACCAGTGCGGTCTGCCTAAAAAGATGGCGCTCGAGCTGTTCAAGCCATTCATCTTCGGCAAGCTGGAAATGCGCGGTCTCGCGACCACCATCAAAGCGGCCAAGAAAATGGTCGAGCGCGAACTGCCAGAGGTTTGGGACGTTCTCGCTGAAGTGATCCGCGAACACCCGGTTCTCCTCAACCGTGCACCGACCCTTCACCGTCTGGGTATCCAGGCGTTTGAACCAGTACTGATCGAAGGTAAGGCTATCCAGCTGCACCCTCTGGTCTGTGCTGCGTATAACGCCGACTTCGACGGCGACCAAATGGCCGTGCACGTACCGCTGACACTGGAAGCCCAGTTGGAAGCGCGTGCGTTGATGATGTCGACCAACAACATTCTTTCGCCAGCCAACGGTGAGCCAATCATCGTTCCGTCGCAGGACGTTGTATTGGGTCTGTACTACATGACCCGTGAAGCGATCAACGCCAAGGGCGAAGGTCGTGTGTTCGCTGACCTGCAAGAAGTTGACCGTGTGTTCCGTGCCGGCGAAGCCGCACTGCACGCCAAGGTCAAAGTGCGGATCAACGAAACCGTCAACGACCGTGATGGCGGCAGCGTGACCAACACCCGTATCGTCGACACTACCGTCGGCCGTGCGCTGTTGTATCAAGTTGTGCCAAAAGGTCTGTCGTACGACGTCGTCAACCTGCCAATGAAGAAAAAGGCGATCTCCAAGCTGATCAACCAGTGCTACCGCGTGGTTGGTTTGAAAGAGACCGTGATCTTCGCTGACCAGTTGATGTACACCGGTTTTGCCTATTCGACTATTTCCGGCGTTTCCATCGGTGTTAACGACTTTGTTATCCCGGATGAAAAAGCCCGCATCATCGGTGCTGCCACCGACGAAGTGAAAGAGATCGAAAGCCAGTACGCGTCCGGCCTGGTAACCCAGGGCGAGAAGTACAACAAGGTAATCGACCTTTGGTCGAAGGCGAACGACGAAGTTTCCAAGGCGATGATGGCCAACCTCTCGAAAGAGAAAGTCATCGACCGTCACGGCGACGAAGTTGACCAGGAGTCCTTCAACTCGATGTACATGATGGCCGACTCGGGCGCACGGGGTTCTGCTGCACAGATCCGTCAGCTCGCCGGTATGCGTGGCCTGATGGCCAAGCCGGACGGTTCCATCATCGAAACGCCGATTACTGCGAACTTCCGTGAAGGTTTGAGCGTACTTCAGTACTTCATCTCCACTCACGGTGCTCGTAAGGGTCTTGCGGATACCGCGTTGAAAACCGCTAACTCCGGTTACCTGACGCGTCGTCTGGTAGACGTTGCACAAGATCTGGTTGTAACCGAGATCGATTGCGGTACCGAGCACGGTCTGTTGATGACTCCGCACATTGAAGGCGGTGACGTTGTAGAGCCGCTGGGTGAGCGCGTATTGGGTCGTGTTATTGCCCGTGACGTATTCAAGCCGGGTACCGAGGAAGTTATCGTTCCTGCCGGCACTCTGGTTGATGAGAAGTGGGTCGAGTTCATTGAACTCAACAGCATCGACGAAGTGATCGTTCGCTCGCCGATCAGCTGCGAAACCCGCTACGGTATCTGCGCCAAGTGCTACGGCCGTGACTTGGCTCGTGGTCACCAGGTGAACATCGGTGAAGCGGTCGGCGTTATCGCTGCCCAGTCCATCGGTGAGCCGGGTACCCAGCTGACCATGCGTACGTTCCACATCGGTGGTGCGGCAAGCCGGACCTCCGCAGCTGACAGCGTTCAGGTGAAGAATGGCGGTACAGTCCGTCTGCACAACCTGAAACACGTCGAGCGAGTGGATGGACACCTGGTTGCTGTGTCCCGTTCCGGTGAGCTGGCAATCGCTGATGACTACGGTCGTGAGCGCGAGCGTTACAAGCTGCCGTACGGTGCTGTGATTTCGGTTAAAGAAGGTGACAAGGTCGACGCTGGCGCAATCGTGGCCAAGTGGGATCCGCACACTCACCCAATCGTTACCGAAATGAAAGGTACCGTGACCTACGTGGGCATGGAAGAAGGCATCACGATCAAGCGTCAGACTGACGAATTGACCGGTATGACCAACATTGAAGTACTCGACGCTAAAGATCGTCCAGCTGCCGGTAAAGACATCCGTCCTGCCGTGAAGATGGTCGATGACAACGGCAAGGACTTGCTGCTGCCAGGCACTGACGTTATCGCTCAGTACTTCCTGCCAGCCAACGCCCTGGTCGGTGTAGCGGATGGTGCGAAGATCGCGATCGGTGATGTTATCGCGCGTATCCCGCAAGAAACTTCGAAGACCCGTGACATCACCGGTGGTCTGCCGCGTGTTGCCGACTTGTTCGAAGCTCGTCGTCCGAAAGAAGCGTCGATTCTGGCTGAAGTCAGCGGTACCATCGCGTTCGGTAAAGAGACCAAGGGCAAGCGCCGTCTGGTCATTACCCCGAACGACGGTAGCGATCCGTACGAAGAGCTGATTCCGAAGTGGCGTCACCTGAACGTCTTCGAAGGCGAACAGGTAAACCGCGGCGAAGTTATCTCCGACGGCCCGAGCGATCCACACGACATCCTGCGTCTGCTGGGTGTGAGTGCGCTGGCCAAGTACATCGTTAACGAGATCCAGGACGTTTACCGTCTGCAAGGCGTGAAGATCAACGACAAGCACATCGAGACCATCCTGCGTCAGATGCTGCGTAAAGTTGAAATCGCTGAATCCGGCGATTCGAGTTTCATCAAGGGCGACCAGATGGAACTGACTCACGTACTGGTGGAAAACGAGCGCTTGGCGACCGAGGACAAGTTCGTGTCCAAGTTCACTCGCGTGCTGCTGGGTATCACCAAGGCGTCGTTGTCCACTGAGTCGTTCATCTCGGCGGCCTCCTTCCAGGAGACCACTCGCGTACTGACCGAAGCAGCGGTAACCGGCAAGCGCGATTACCTGCGCGGCCTGAAAGAAAACGTGGTTGTGGGTCGTCTGATCCCGGCCGGTACCGGTTTGGCTTACCACAGCGAGCGCAAGCGTCGCCGTGATGCTGACAAGCCGTTGCGCGTAAGCGCCAGTGAAGTGGAAGCGGCACTGACCGAAGCACTGAACTCTAGCGGTAACTGAGTTCTGCACTAGAAAGTCTGGGCCCCGGCGGCCCCGCTCGTCGGATCAAGGCATTTTTGTCCCGGTTCGATGAGTGGGGATGTCGGGGCCTTGCCTTGACTGGGGACAAGATCCTCTTTAGACTCTTGTACCCCTAAATTTGGCGGGAATTCGTTCCTGCCATTTTGCTTTTCTTGCAAGACAATAGCGTCGCAAGACAACAGTGGAGCTAGTAGATGGCAACTATCAACCAGCTGGTACGTCAGCCGCGTAAGCGTATCGTCGAGAAATCCGACGTACCTGCGCTGCAGAACTGCCCGCAACGTCGTGGCGTATGCACTCGCGTGTATACCACTACGCCGAAAAAACCTAACTCGGCACTGCGTAAAGTATGCCGTGTGCGCCTGACCAACGGTTTCGAGGTTTCCTCGTACATCGGTGGTGAAGGTCACAACCTGCAAGAGCACAGCGTGGTACTGATCCGCGGCGGTCGTGTAAAAGACTTGCCAGGTGTTCGTTATCACACCGTACGCGGCTCCTTGGATACTTCCGGCGTTAAAGGTCGTAACCAGGGTCGTTCGAAGTACGGTACCAAGAAGCCTAAGTAGTAGCGGCTTTTTGTAAACCTGAATCATCTTATTTTCTGAGTCGATAAGAGTAAGGTCGGAGGCGTCCCGCAAGGGCACCGATTCCGAGCGAACCTGAAGACCGTTTGAGGGCTTATCCATGCCAAGAAGACGCGTAGCAGCCAAGCGCGAAGTGCTTGACGATCCAAAATACGGAAGCCAAATCCTGGCCAAGTTCATGAACCACGTGATGGAAAGCGGCAAAAAAGCCGTTGCCGAGCGTATCGTTTATGGCGCGCTGGAAAAGGTTAAAGAACGCAAGAACAGCGATCCCCTGGAAATCTTCGAGAAAGCTCTCGACGCCATCGCTCCGCTGGTCGAAGTGAAGTCGCGCCGTGTAGGCGGTGCTACTTACCAGGTTCCGGTCGAAGTTCGCCCGTCCCGTCGTAACGCTCTGGCAATGCGCTGGTTGGTAGACTTCGCCCGTAAGCGCGGCGAGAAGTCTATGGCTCTGCGTTTGGCCGGCGAGCTGTTGGACGCTGCTGAAGGTAAAGGTGCTGCTGTTAAGAAGCGTGAAGACGTGCACCGTATGGCTGAAGCTAACAAAGCTTTCTCGCACTACCGCTTCTAATCTTAGCTTCACTAATTTTGCGAGGGCTTTATGGCTCGTACTACTCCGATTAGCCGCTACCGTAACATCGGTATCGTTGCTCACGTGGATGCTGGTAAAACCACCACCACCGAGCGCGTACTGTTTTACACCGGCAAAAGTCACAAAATGGGCGAGGTGCATGATGGCGCCGCGACCACAGACTGGATGGTTCAGGAGCAGGAGCGTGGTATTACCATTACTTCTGCTGCTATTACCGCCTTCTGGAAAGGTTCCGAGAAGCAGTACAAAGACGAGCACCGTTTCAACGTAATCGATACCCCGGGCCACGTGGACTTCACCATTGAAGTTGAGCGTTCCCTGCGTGTACTCGACGGCGCTGTCGTTGTGTTCTGTGGTACCTCGGGTGTTGAACCTCAGTCGGAAACCGTATGGCGTCAAGCCAACAAGTACGGCGTTCCACGTCTTGTTTACGTAAACAAGATGGACCGTGCTGGTGCCAACTTCCTGCGCGTGATCGGTCAGATCAAGCAGCGTCTGGGTCACACTCCGGTGCCAATCCAATTGGCTATCGGTTCCGAAGACAACTTCCAGGGTCAGATCGATCTGATCAACATGGAAGCTGTTTACTGGAATGATTCCGACAAAGGCATGGTGCCTGTTCGTAAGCCTATTCCTGCAGAACTGCAGGAGCTGGCTGACGAGTGGCGCAACAACATGGTTGAGGCTGCCGCCGAAGCCAGCGAAGAGCTGATGAACAAGTACCTCGAAGGTGAAGAGCTCACCAACGTGGAAATCAAGGCTGCTCTGCGTCAGCGTACTATCGCTGGCGAGATCGTCTTGGCTGTTTGCGGTTCTTCTTTCAAGAACAAGGGTGTTCCCCTGGTTCTCGACGCCGTTATCGACTACCTGCCGGCTCCAACCGATATTCCTGCTATCAAGGGCACCAACCCTGATAACGAGGAAGAAGAGATGGAGCGTCACGCCGATGACAGCGAGCCGTTCTCGGCTCTGGCGTTCAAGATCGCAACCGACCCATTCGTGGGTACTTTGACCTTCGTCCGCGTTTACTCGGGCGTGTTGGCCTCCGGCGACGGCGTGATCAACTCGGTTAAAGGCAAGAAAGAGCGCGTGGGTCGTATGGTGCAAATGCACGCAAACGCCCGTGAAGAGATCAAGGAAGTGCGCGCTGGTGACATCGCGGCCCTGATCGGCATGAAGGACGTCACCACGGGTGAGACTTTGTGCGACGCTGCCAAGCCAATCATCCTGGTTCGCATGGACTTCCCGGAGCCGGTTATTTCGGTTGCCGTAGAGCCTAAGACCAAGGATGACCAGGAAAAAATGGGTATCGCTCTGGGCAAACTTGCTCAGGAAGATCCATCTTTCCGCGTCAAGACTGATGAAGAGACTGGTCAAACGATCATCTCCGGCATGGGCGAGCTGCACCTGGACATCCTGGTTGACCGGATGCGCCGTGAGTTCAACGTCGAAGCCAACATCGGTAAGCCTCAGGTTTCCTATCGTGAGCGCATCACGAAGAACTGTGAAATCGAAGGCAAGTTCGTTCGTCAATCCGGCGGTCGTGGTCAGTTCGGTCACTGCTGGATCCGTTTTGCTCCTGCTGACGAAGGTCAGGAAGGTCTGCAATTCGTGAACGAAGTAGTTGGTGGTGTTGTTCCTAAGGAATACATCCCGGCTATCCAGAAGGGTATCGAAGAGCAGATGAAGAACGGTGTTGTTGCCGGCTATCCGCTGATCGGCCTGAAAGCAACCGTTTTTGACGGTTCTTACCACGACGTCGACTCCAACGAGATGGCGTTTAAGGTGGCTGCTTCCATGGCAACCAAGCAACTGGCCCAGAAGGGCGGTGGTGAGTTGCTTGAGCCAATCATGGCGGTAGAAGTTGTTACACCTGAAGACTATATGGGTGATGTCATGGGCGACCTTAACCGTCGTCGCGGCATGATCTTGGGTATGGAAGACACGGTTTCCGGCAAAGTGATTCGCGCCGAGGTTCCGTTGGGTGAGATGTTCGGTTATGCGACCGACGTTCGCTCCATGTCCCAGGGTCGCGCAAGCTACTCTATGGAATTCAAAAAATACAACACAGCTCCGGCGCACATCGCTGAAACTGTATCCAAAAAACAAGGCTGATTCAGTCCTTTAGGCAAGGAGTTAATTGTCGTGGCTAAAGAAAAATTTGATCGTTCCCTACCGCACGTAAACGTTGGCACCATCGGCCACGTTGACCACGGTAAAACCACTCTGACCGCTGCTCTGACTCGCGTCTGCTCCGAAGTTTTCGGTTCGGCTCGTGTTGACTTCGACAAGATCGACAGCGCACCAGAAGAAAAAGCTCGTGGTATCACCATCAACACCGCTCACGTTGAGTACAACTCGACTATTCGTCACTACGCTCACGTTGACTGCCCAGGTCACGCTGACTACGTGAAGAACATGATCACTGGTGCTGCCCAGATGGACGGCGCGATCCTGGTTTGCTCGGCCGCTGATGGTCCGATGCCACAAACCCGTGAGCACATCCTGCTGTCCCGTCAGGTAGGCGTTCCGTACATCGTGGTTTTCCTGAACAAGGCTGACCTGGTAGACGACGCTGAGCTGCTGGAACTGGTTGAGATGGAAGTGCGCGATCTGCTGAGCACTTACGACTTCCCAGGTGACGACACTCCGATCATCATCGGTTCTGCTCGTATGGCTCTGGAAGGCAAAGACGACAACGAAATGGGCACTACTGCCGTTCGTAAACTGGTTGAAACTCTGGACAGCTACATCCCAGAGCCAGTTCGTCTGACCGACAAGCCGTTCCTGATGCCAATCGAAGACGTATTCTCGATCTCCGGTCGCGGTACTGTTGTGACTGGTCGTATCGAGCGCGGTATCGTTCGCGTTCAAGATCCACTGGAAATCGTTGGTCTGCGTGATACTACCGTCACCACCTGCACCGGTGTTGAAATGTTCCGTAAGCTGCTTGACGAAGGTCGTGCTGGCGAGAACTGCGGCGTTCTGCTGCGTGGTACCAAGCGTGACGACGTTGAGCGTGGCCAGGTTCTGGTTAAGCCAGGTTCGGTCAAGCCGCACACCAAGTTCACCGCAGAAGTTTACGTTCTGAGCAAGGAAGAAGGCGGTCGTCACACTCCGTTCTTCAAAGGCTACCGTCCACAGTTCTACTTCCGTACTACTGACGTGACCGGTAACTGCGAACTGCCAGAAGGCGTTGAAATGGTAATGCCAGGCGATAACATTCAAATGACTGTTACCCTGATCAAAACCATCGCAATGGAAGACGGTCTGCGTTTCGCTATTCGCGAAGGCGGCCGTACCGTTGGTGCTGGCGTTGTAGCTAAAATCATCGAGTAATTATCTCTTCTGAGATAACTCGGTTTTTTGAGAAGGCCCCCGCTTAGCGGGGGCCTTTTTTATTGGGTTGACACCTATCGGGGGCGTCTATAGAATTGCGCCTCCTTTTAACGGGCGCATTGCGCCCGGTGGGAATAGCAGCCGGAGTCTGAAATCCAATGCAAAATCAGCAAATCCGTATCAGGTTGAAGGCTTTTGACCATCGCCTGATCGACCAATCCACCCAGGAAATCGTGGAAACCGCGAAACGTACTGGTGCTCAAGTGCGTGGTCCAATTCCACTGCCTACCCGTAAAGAGCGGTTCACCGTTCTGGTCTCCCCGCACGTCAACAAAGACGCGCGTGACCAGTACGAGATCCGTACTCATAAGCGCGTACTGGACATCGTCCAGCCAACGGATAAAACCGTTGATGCTCTTATGAAGCTCGATCTGGCGGCCGGTGTGGAAGTACAGATCAGCCTCGGCTAAGACTCGGGTCTTAGTCGTGTAACGCTCTGAAATGGGCGGCCATAGCGGGTGAAAGCCCCGTACACTCATGAGGTTTACAACATGACTATTGGTGTAGTCGGTCGTAAATGCGGTATGACCCGTATTTTCACCGAAGAAGGTGTCTCCATTCCGGTCACGGTCATTGAGATCGAGCCGAATCGCGTCACCCAGTTCAAAACTGAAGAAACCGATGGCTATCGTGCAGTGCAAGTCACTGTCGGCGAGCGTCGTGCTTCGCGTGTGACTGCTGCTCAAGCAGGCCACTTCGCAAAAGCAAACGTTGCAGCTGGTCGTACTGTCATGGAGTTCCGTCTCGAAGACGGCGACTACCAGGCTGGCGATCTGATCAACGCTGAAATCTTCGCTGCTGGTCAACTGGTTGATGTAACCGGTCAGTCCAAAGGTAAAGGCTTCCAGGGTACGATCAAGCGTTGGAATTTCCGTGGCCAAGACAACACTCACGGTAACTCCGTCTCCCACCGCGTCCCGGGCTCTATCGGCCAGTGCCAGACTCCTGGTCGTGTATTCAAGGGCAAGAAAATGTCCGGTCATATGGGCGCTGAGCGCGTGACCGTGCAGTCCCTCGAAGTAGTGCGCGTCGACGCTGAACGCAATCTGTTGTTGGTCAAGGGTGCTGTTCCTGGCGCTACTGGCGGCAACCTGGTTGTACGTCCAGCGGCCAAGGCTCGCGGTTAAGGGGAAGCTGACATGCAATTAAATGTAAATGACGCTCAAGCGATCGAAGTTTCCGAACTGACATTTGGCGGCGAATTCAACGAGACGCTGGTTCACCAAGCAGTCGTGGCCTACATGGCCGGCGGCCGTCAAGGTAGCAAGCAGCAAAAGACCCGTTCCGACGTACGCGGTGGCGGTAAGCGCCCTTGGCGTCAGAAAGGTACTGGCCGTGCTCGTGCCGGTACTATCCGTAGCCCAATCTGGCGTGGCGGTGGTACCACTTTCGCAGCTCGTCCACAGGATCACTCGCAGAAGCTCAACAAGAAGATGTACCGCGCAGCTCTGCGCTCCATCCTTGCTGAACTCGTGCGTACTGACCGTCTGGTCGTGGTTCAGGACTTCGCTGTTGAAAGCCCGAAAACCAAAGATCTGCTGGGCAAACTGAACAACATGAGCCTGACCGATGTTTTGATCGTGTCTGAAGCTGTTGATCAGAACCTGTACCTGGCTGCTCGCAACCTGCCACACGTTGATGTACGTGACGTGCAAGGTTCCGATCCAGTTAGTCTGATCGCATACGACAAGGTGTTGATCACCGTGTCGGCCGTGAAGAAATTCGAGGAGCTGCTGGGATGAACCAGGAACGCGTATTTAAAGTTCTGCTTGGCCCGCACGTTTCCGAAAAGGCTACGGTTCTGGCTGACAAGAAAGGCCAGTTCGTTTTCAAGGTTGCAACTGACGCAACCAAGCTGGAAATCAAGAAGGCCGTCGAAAGCCTGTTCAGCGTGAAAGTAGAGCGTGTTACTACCCTGAATGTTCTGGGTAAGAGCAAGCGCACTGCTCGCGGTCTGGGCAAGCGTAATGACTGGAAGAAGGCAGTTATCTCCCTTCAGCCAGGCCAAGATCTCGATTTCAGCAGCAGTGCTGAGTAAGGAAGGGGTGCATCATGGCAATCGTTAAATGCAAACCGACTTCCCCTGGCCGCCGTTTTGTGGTCAAGGTGGTCAACCAGGAGCTGCATAAAGGCGCTCCTCACGCACCGCTGCTCGAGAAAAAATCGAAGTCTGGTGGTCGTAACAACAATGGTCGTATTACCACTCGTCACATCGGTGGTGGCCATAAGCAGCATTATCGTCTGGTCGATTTCCGTCGCAACGACAAAGATGGCATCGCTGCCACTGTCGAGCGTATCGAATACGATCCAAACCGTACTGCTCACATCGCTCTGCTGCTGTACGCAGATGGCGAGCGTCGCTACATCATCGCCCCTAAAGGCGTGAGCGCTGGCGACCAGCTGATCGCAGGTGCTTTGGCACCGATCAAGCCGGGCAACGCTCTGCAACTGCGCAACATTCCAGTTGGTAGCACCGTACACGGCATCGAATTGAAGCCAGGTAAAGGCGCGCAAATCGCTCGTTCCGCTGGTGCTTCGGCTCAGCTGATCGCTCGTGAAGGTGTCTACGTGACCCTGCGTCTGCGTTCTGGTGAGATGCGTAAAGTGCTGGCTGAATGCCGCGCGACCCTGGGCGAAGTCTCGAACTCCGAGCACAGCCTGCGTTCGCTGGGTAAAGCTGGTGCCAAACGCTGGCGTGGCGTTCGCCCAACCGTTCGTGGTGTTGCCATGAACCCGGTTGACCACCCACACGGTGGTGGTGAAGGTCGTACCTCTGGTGGTCGTCATCCGGTATCGCCATGGGGCTTCCCGACTAAGGGCGCGAAGACTCGTGGTAATAAGCGTACCGACAAAATGATCGTCCGTCGTCGCAAGTAAATAGAGGGATACGACAGTGCCACGTTCTCTGAAAAAAGGTCCTTTTATTGATCTTCACCTACTGAAGAAGATCGAAGTGGCGGCGGAAAAGAATGATCGCAAACCAGTTAAGACCTGGTCGCGTCGTTCGATGATCCTGCCACAAATGGTCGGTCTGACCATCGCTGTACACAACGGTCGCTTGCACGTCCCAGTTCTCGTGAACGAAGACATGGTCGGCCACAAACTAGGCGAGTTTGCCGGTACCCGCACTTATCGTGGGCACGTGGCAGACAAGAAAGCCAAGCGTTAAGGGGTAAGGAAATGGAAGTAGCCGCTAAGTTGTCGGGCGCTCGAATCTCCGCCCAGAAAGCCCGCTTGGTCGCCGACCAGATCCGCGGGAAGAAGGTGGGCGAAGCGCTCAACCTGTTGGCTTTCAGCAGTAAGAAAGCCGCCGAGATCATGAAGAAAGTGCTGGAGTCGGCCGTAGCCAACGCCGAGCATAACGAAGGCGCAGACGTTGATGACCTGAAGGTCAGCACCGTTTTCGTCAACGAAGGGCGTTCGCTGAAGCGCATCATGCCACGTGCCAAAGGCCGTGCTGATCGCATCGTCAAGCGGTCTTGCCATATCACTGTCAAGGTTGCTGACAAGTAACGGAGTCGAAGAGATGGGTCAGAAAGTACATCCCATTGGCATTCGCCTGGGAATCGTCAAGGAGCACACCTCCGTCTGGTACGCAGACGGTCGGACTTATGCGGACTATTTGTTCGCTGATCTGAAGGTGCGTGAGTATCTCCAAGACAAACTAAAAAGCGCGTCCGTAAGCCGTATCGATATCCATCGTCCGGCCCAAACTGCACGTATCACCATCCACACCGCTCGTCCAGGTATCGTTATCGGGAAGAAAGGTGAAGATGTTGAGAAACTGCGTCAGGACCTGACCAAGCAAATGGGTGTGCCTGTGCACATCAATATCGAAGAGATCCGCAAGCCGGAACTCGACGGTATGCTGGTTGCGCAGAGCGTAGCTCAGCAGCTGGAGCGTCGCGTAATGTTCCGTCGCGCTATGAAGCGCGCTGTACAGAACGCCATGCGCATTGGTGCCAAAGGCATCAAAATCCAAGTGAGCGGTCGTCTCGGCGGTGCTGAAATCGCACGTACTGAATGGTATCGCGAAGGTCGTGTGCCACTGCACACCCTGCGTGCCGACATCGACTATGCCAACTACGAAGCTCACACCACTTACGGTGTGATCGGTGTAAAGGTTTGGATCTTCAAAGGCGAAGTAATTGGTGGTCGCCAAGAAGAACTGAAACCACAAGCACCAGCGCCTCGTAAAAAAGCTGCTAAGTAAGGGGTACGCCAAATGTTGCAACCTAAGCGTACGAAGTTCCGCAAGCAGATGACAGGCCACAACCGTGGTCTGGCTCAGCGCGGTAGCAAAGTCAGCTTCGGCGAGTTCGCGCTGAAGTCTGTAGCTCGTGGTCGTCTCACCGCTCGTCAGATCGAGTCAGCGCGTCGTGCTCTGACCCGTCACGTAAAACGTGGCGGCAAGATCTGGATCCGTGTATTCCCGGACAAGCCGATCTCCAAAAAACCTCTCGAGGTTCGGATGGGTAAAGGTAAGGGTAACGTGGAATACTGGGTAGCCCAGATTCAGCCAGGCAAAGTCCTGTATGAAATCGAGGGTGTTTCTGAAGAGCTGGCGCGTGAGGCTTTCGCCCTGGCTGCTGCAAAGCTGCCGCTCGCCACCTCCTTTGTTAAACGGACGGTGATGTGATGAAAGCGAATGAACTTCGTGAAAAATCCGCACAGCAGCTGAACGAGCAACTGCTCGGCCTGCTGCGCGACCAGTTCAATCTGCGTATGCAGAAAGCAACTGGCCAGTTGGGGCAGTCTCATCTGCTCTCGCAAGTTAAGCGTGACATCGCTCGCGTGAAGACTGTGCTCAACCAGCAGGCAGGTAAGTGATCATGGCTGAAGCCGAAAAGACTGTCCGTACGCTGACTGGCCGTGTTGTCAGCGACAAGATGGACAAAACCATCACCGTTCTGATCGAGCGTCGCGTTAAGCACCCGATCTACGGTAAATATGTTAAGCGTTCGACTAAGCTGCACGCGCACGACGAAACCAATCAGTGCCACATCGGCGACAAAGTCACTATTCGTGAAACTCGTCCGCTGGCCAAGACCAAGTCTTGGGCACTGGTTGATGTTCTCGAACGCGCTGTGGAAGTCTAAGGACTAGGGGTCGGAGAAATTATATGATTCAGACTCAATCCATGCTCGATGTGGCCGATAACAGCGGCGCTCGCCGTGTTATGTGCATCAAGGTGCTGGGTGGCTCCCATCGTCGTTACGCTGGTATCGGTGACATCATCAAAGTTACCGTCAAGGAAGCAATTCCTCGCGGTAAAGTGAAAAAAGGCCAAGTGATGACTGCAGTTGTAGTCCGCACTCGTCACGGCGTACGTCGTGCTGATGGCTCCATTATCCGCTTTGATGGCAACGCTGCTGTTCTTCTGAACAACAAGCAAGAGCCGATCGGCACCCGTATCTTTGGGCCAGTGACCCGTGAACTTCGTACTGAGAAGTTCATGAAGATCGTCTCGCTCGCCCCAGAAGTGCTGTAAGGAGATCCGACATGCAAAAGATTCGTCGTGACGACGAGATCATCGTGATCGCCGGCAAAGACAAAGGTAAGCGCGGTAAGGTGCTTAAGGTTCTCGCCAATAACCGTCTGGTTATCGGCGGTCTGAACCTGGTCAAGCGTCATACCAAGCCTAACCCGATGTCGGGCGTGCAGGGCGGTATCGTCGAGAAAGAAGCTCCGCTGGATGCTTCTAACGTCGCCATCTTCAACGGCGAAACCAACAAGGCTGACCGCGTTGGTTTCAAAGTAGAAGACGGTAAGAAAATTCGTGTCTTCAAGTCGACCCAAAAAGCGGTTGATGCTTGAACACTGCTAGGTAGATTAGACCATGGCACGACTACAAGAGATTTACCGGAAGGAAATCGCCCCTAAGCTTAAGGAAGAACTTAAGCTTGGGAACGTGATGGAAGTTCCGCGCGTTACCAAAATCACCCTGAATATGGGTCTGGGCGAAGCGATCGGCGACAAAAAAGTCATCGAGCATGCTGTTGCTGACCTGGAAAAGATCACCGGCCAGAAAGTCGTTGTGACCTACGCTCGGAAATCCATCGCTGGCTTTAAAGTCCGTGAAGGTTGGCCGATCGGCGTCAAAGTGACCCTGCGCCGTGAGCGTATGTACGAATTCCTGGATCGTCTGCTGTCGATCTCCCTGCCTCGGGTCCGCGACTTCCGCGGTCTGAATGCCAAGTCCTTCGATGGTCGTGGTAACTACAGCATGGGCGTGAAAGAGCAGATCATCTTCCCGGAAATCGACTACGACAAGATCGATGCTCTCCGCGGTCTGGACATCACCCTGACCACCACTGCCAAGAACGATGATGAAGGTCGCGCCCTGTTGCGTGCTTTCAAATTCCCGTTCCGCAACTGATTGGAGTAGGACCATGGCCAAGATGAGCATGAAAAACCGCGAGCTGAAGCGTCAGCTCACGGTTGCCAAGTACGCCAAGAAGCGTGCAGCACTGAAAGCAATCATCGTTGATCTGAACGCAAGTCCAGAAGCACGTTGGGAAGCTACAGTTGCCCTGCAGAAGCAGCCACGTGATGCAAGCGCTTCGCGCATGCGTAACCGCTGCCGCCTGACCGGTCGTCCACACGGCGTTTACCGCAAGTTCGGCCTCGGCCGTAACAAGCTGCGTGAAGCGGCAATGCGTGGTGACGTACCAGGTCTGGTTAAAGCCAGCTGGTAAGTACTTTCAGCGTCCAGGTGGTCAATGTCGCAAGATACTGACCGCCGGTGACCCTGAATCTGGAACAAGCCCCTTTTGGGGCTTGTTTCATTTCTGGAGTGTGTCTAAAATACGCGGCTCGCCTGAGCCCGTGTTTTTTTGCCCGGAGATTCTCGGCGACATATGTAGCCGCAAGGCTAATTTTTTTGTATTAGGAGCGTCTAGCCCATGAGTATGCAGGACCCGTTAGCGGACATGCTAACTCGTATCCGTAATGCCCAGATGGCTGAAAAGTCCGTCGTAAGCATGCCATCTTCCAAGTTGAAGGTTGCTGTTGCCAAAGTCCTGAAAGACGAAGGCTACATTGCGGGTTATCAGATCAGCAGCGATGTAAAAGCACTGCTGTCCATCGAGCTGAAGTACTTCGAAGGCCGTTCGGTCATCGAGGAAGTGAAGCGCGTTAGCCGTCCAGGCCTGCGTCAGTACAAGTCCGCTGAAGATCTGCCGAAAGTTCGTGGCGGTCTGGGCGTGTCTATCGTCTCCACCAACAAAGGTGTGATGACGGATCGTGCTGCGCGCGCTGCCGGTGTCGGCGGCGAAGTTCTTTGCACTGTGTTCTAAGGGGGGATAAGCATGTCTCGCGTCGCTAAGAACCCCGTTAAGCTGCCAGCCGGTGTCGAAGTCAAATTCGCAGGCCAACAGCTTTCGGTGAAGGGTGCCAAGGGTACTCTTGAACTGAACATCCATTCGTCCGTTGAGATCGTTGAAGAAGCTGGTGAGCTGCGTTTCGCTGCTCGCAATGGCGATCAACAAACTCGCGCAATGGCCGGTACCACGCGTGCGTTGGTAAACAACATGGTCCAAGGCGTAAGCCAAGGCTTCGAGCGTAAGCTCCAGCTGGTCGGTGTTGGTTACAAAGCGCAAGCAAAAGGCACGGTTTTGAACCTGGCCCTTGGCTTCTCGCACCCTGTGGATTACGAACTGCCAGCGGGCATCACTGCTGAGACCCCTAGCCAGACCGATATCCTGATCAAGGGCATCGACAAGCAGCTGGTAGGTCAAGTGGCCGCTGAGATCCGCGACTTCCGTCCACCAGAGCCGTACAAAGGCAAAGGTGTGCGCTACGCGGACGAAGTCGTCCGTCGTAAAGAAGCCAAGAAGAAGTAGGGCATAGCAAATGACCGACAAAAAAGTTACTCGACTGCGTCGCGCTCGCAAAGCACGCCTGAAAATGCACGAACTCGAAGTCGTGCGTCTCTGCGTGTTCCGCTCGTCGCAGCACATCTACGCCCAGGTCATCTCGGCCGACGGCAACAAAGTCCTGGCAAGCGCCTCGACTTTGGATAAAGAACTGCGTGATGGTGCCACCGGCAACATCGACGCGGCCACAAAGGTTGGCCAGCTGGTCGCTACGCGTGCTAAGGCCGCTGGCGTCTCGCAAGTGGCTTTCGACCGCTCTGGCTTCAAGTACCACGGTCGCGTGAAAGCGCTGGCTGATGCTGCTCGTGAAGCTGGGCTGGAGTTCTAAGTTATGTCAAATAACGACCAAAAGCGCGACGAAGGCTACATTGAGAAGCTGGTTCAAGTTAACCGCGTAGCCAAAACCGTTAAAGGCGGCCGTATCTTCACGTTCACCGCGTTGACCGTGGTAGGTGATGGTAAAGGGCGCGTTGGCTTCGGCCGTGGCAAGTCACGTGAAGTGCCTGCTGCGATCCAGAAGGCAATGGAAGCTGCTCGTCGCAACATGATCCAAGTTGATCTGAACGGCACCACTCTGCAGTACGCAATGAAGTCCGCCCATGGCGCTTCGAAGGTGTACATGCAGCCTGCTTCTGAGGGTACCGGTATCATCGCTGGCGGCGCTATGCGTGCTGTCCTCGAAGTTGCTGGCGTTCAGAACGTTCTGGCCAAGTGCTATGGCTCGACTAACCCGGTAAACGTGGTTCACGCCACTTTCAAAGGTTTGAAAGCTATGCAATCTCCTGAGTCCATCGCTGCCAAGCGTGGCCTGACTGTCAAGGAGATCTTCTGATCATGGCTACCGTTAAAGTAACGCTGATCAAAAGCATGACCGGCCGCATCCCTAACCACAAACTGTGTGTTAAAGGTCTGGGTCTGCGTCGCATCGGTCACACTGTAGAAGTCCAGGATACTCCCGAGAATCGCGGGATGATCAACAAGGCTTACTACATGCTGCGTGTAGAGGGTTAATCGATGAAACTCAATGATCTGAGTCCAGCGCCGGGTTCCCGTCGCGAAAAGCATCGTCCGGGCCGTGGTATCGGTAGCGGTTTGGGTAAGACTGGTGGCCGTGGCCACAAAGGTCAAACCTCCCGCTCCGGTGGCACCATCGCTCCAGGCTTTGAAGGCGGTCAGCAGCCGCTGCATCGTCGCCTGCCTAAGTTCGGTTTCGTCTCCCTGAAAGCCATGGATCGCGCAGAAGTGCGTCTGTCCGAGCTGGCTAAAGTGGAAGGCGACATCGTTACTCTGCAGACCCTGAAAGATGCCAACGTGATCAACGTCAACGTGCAGCGTGTGAAAATCATGCTGTCCGGTGAAGTGACTCGCGCTGTCACTATCGGCAAGGGAATCGGCGCCACCAAAGGTGCGCGTTCGGCTATCGAAGCAGCTGGCGGCAAGTTCGAGGAATAAATGGCTAAGCAAGGTGCTCTCTCAGCGCTCGGCAAAGGCGGTATGTCTGAACTTTGGGCTCGTCTGCGTTTTCTGTTCCTGGCGATTATCGTCTACCGAATAGGCGCACACATCCCGGTTCCAGGTATCAACCCGGACCGACTCGCAGACCTGTTTCGACAGAATGAGGGGACCATTCTTAGCTTGTTCAACATGTTTTCCGGCGGTGCGCTGGAGCGGATGAGCATTTTTGCACTGGGGATCATGCCGTACATCTCGGCATCGATCATCATGCAACTGATGACCGCCGTCAGCCCGCAGCTGGAGCAGTTGAAGAAGGAAGGTGAAGCTGGTCGTCGCAAGATTAGCCAGTACACCCGCTACGGCACTGTCGTCCTCGCCCTGGTTCAAGCTATCGGCATGTCCGTTGGCCTGGCCGGGCAGGGCGTTGCGTTCACTGGTGACTTTGGCTTCCATTTCGTCGCGGTATCCACATTTGTGGCTGGTGCGATGTTCATGATGTGGCTGGGTGAGCAGATTACTGAGCGTGGTGTTGGTAACGGTATCTCGATGTTGATTTTCGCAGGTATCGTCGCCGGTCTACCGAGAGCAATCGGGCAGTCTTTCGAGTCTGCACGTCAGGGTGATATCAACATTTTCGCCCTGGTTGCCATCGGTTTGCTGGCAGTAGCGATTATCGGTTTTGTGGTGTTCATTGAGCGTGGCCAGCGTCGTATTGCTGTTCATTACGCCAAGCGTCAGCAGGGCCGTAAGGTTTTTGCTGCGCAGACCAGCCACTTGCCGCTGAAAGTGAATATGGCCGGCGTTATTCCGGCAATTTTCGCGAGCAGCATTTTGCTGTTTCCGGCTTCGTTGGGTACCTGGTTTGGTCAGTCTGAAAATATGGGCTGGCTGCAGGACCTCTCTCAGTCGATCGCTCCTGGTCAGCCGTTGAATATTCTGCTGTTTAGTGCAGGGATTATTTTCTTCTGCTTCTTCTATACGGCGTTGATGTTCAATCCGAAAGACGTAGCGGAAAACCTGAAGAAGTCCGGTGCCTTTATTCCGGGCATCCGTCCAGGTGAGCAGTCCGCACGCTACATTGATGGCGTTCTGACCCGTTTGACCCTGTTCGGTGCTCTATATATGACGGCCGTGTGCCTGTTGCCCCAGTTCCTGGTGGTTGCAGCAAACGTTCCGTTCTACCTTGGCGGGACCTCGTTGCTGATCGTGGTCGTGGTTGTGATGGACTTCATGTCCCAAGTACAATCGCACCTCGTTTCGCACCAGTACGAATCCCTGATGAAGAAAGCCAACCTGAAGGGCTACGGCAGCGGCATGTTGCGCTGAGTACCCCATAAGGTTCGAGGAGTTGGTGATGAAAGTTCGTGCATCGGTGAAAAAGCTGTGCCGTAACTGCAAGATTATTCGCCGCGAAGGTGTTGTTCGAGTAATTTGCAGCGCGGAACCGCGTCACAAACAGCGCCAAGGCTGAGTGTGATCCGCTTGAAGCCCGGCAGCTAGTGCGCTGCCGGGTTGATTATTTGTTATTACAGCGATATTATCTCGCGCCCTATTTCTTGGCTTCCGGGGCGTAGGTAGCTGTCAATTGGAGTCCCACTGAATGGCCCGTATTGCAGGCGTTAACATTCCAGATAACAAGCACACTGTTATCTCGCTGACCTACATCTATGGTGTTGGTCGCACTACTGCGCAGAAAATTTGCGCAGTTGCTGGGGTAAACCCAGCCGCTAAGATCAAGGATCTGAGCGACGAGCAGATTGAACAGCTGCGTGGCGAAGTGGCGAAGTTCACCACTGAAGGTGACCTGCGTCGCGAAATCAACATGAAAATCAAGCGTTTGATGGACCTCGGTTGCTATCGCGGTCTGCGTCATCGTCGTGGTCTTCCAGTACGCGGTCAGCGTACCAAGACTAACGCGCGTACCCGTAAAGGTCCGCGTAAGCCGATCCGCAAGTAATCGCCCCAGCGAATCGACAGGAAAATTATCATGGCAAAACCTGCTGCTCGTCCTCGTAAAAAAGTTAAAAAGACAGTGGTTGATGGCATCGCCCACATCCATGCTTCTTTTAACAACACAATCGTGACCATCACCGACCGTCAAGGTAACGCGCTTTCTTGGGCTACCTCCGGTGGTTCGGGTTTCCGCGGTTCCCGCAAGTCCACCCCGTTTGCTGCTCAAGTAGCTGCTGAACGTGCTGGTCAAGCTGCGCTGGAATATGGCCTGAAAAACCTCGACGTTAACGTCAAGGGTCCAGGTCCAGGTCGTGAGTCTGCTGTCCGTGCTTTGAACGGCTGTGGCTATAAGATCGCCAGCATCACCGACGTGACGCCAATCCCGCACAACGGGTGCCGTCCGCCGAAGAAGCGCCGCGTGTAATCCAGGAGATTGTAAAGAATGGCTCGTTACATTGGTCCAAAATGCAAACTCGCTCGTCGCGAGGGCACCGATCTCTTCCTGAAGAGCGGCGTGCGCGCGATCGAATCGAAGTGCAACATTGAAGCAGCACCTGGTATCCACGGCCAACGCCGCGGCCGCCAGTCCGATTACGGCACCCAACTGCGTGAAAAGCAGAAGGTCCGTCGTATCTACGGCGTTCTCGAGCGTCAGTTCAGCGGCTACTACAAAGAAGCTGCTGGCAAGAAAGGTGCAACCGGTGAAAACCTGCTGCAACTGCTCGAATGCCGTCTGGACAACGTTGTATACCGTATGGGCTTTGGTTCGACTCGTGCCGAATCCCGTCAGCTGGTATCGCACAAGTCGATCAGCGTTAACGGTCAGACCGTAAACGTTCCGTCTTACCAGGTTCGTGCTGGTGACGTGGTCGCAGTTCGCGAGAAAGCTAAAAACCAACTTCGCATTGTCCAAGCTCTCGATCTGTGTGCCCAACGTGGCCGCGTAGAATGGGTAGAAGTAGACACTGAGAAGAAGTCGGGCGTTTTCAAGAACGTTCCTGCTCGCAGTGATCTGTCCGCCGACATCAACGAAAGCCTGATTGTCGAGCTCTACTCCAAGTAAGGGCTAGAAAATAGGTGCATCCATGCAGATTTCGGTAAATGAGTTCCTGACACCCCGCCACATTGATGTGCAGGTTGTCAGTCCAACCCGCGCCAAGATTACTCTCGAGCCTCTCGAGCGTGGTTTTGGCCACACCCTGGGCAACGCGCTGCGCCGCATCCTGTTGTCCTCAATGCCCGGCTGTGCAGTAGTCGAGGCCGAGATTGACGGTGTGCTCCACGAGTACAGCGCCATCGAAGGTGTACAGGAAGACGTAATTGAAATCCTGTTGAACCTTAAAGGTCTGGCTATCAAGCTGCACGGCCGTGACGAAGTTACGCTGACCTTGTCGAAGAAGGGTTCGGGGGTGGTTACCGCTGCCGATATTCAGCTGGATCATGATGTCGAGATCGTTAACCCCGATCACGTAATCGCTAACCTGGCGTCTAACGGCGCCCTGAACATGAAGCTCACCGTAGCTCGTGGTCGTGGTTATGAACCGGCCGACTCGCGTCAGAGCGATGAAGACGAAAGCCGCAGCATTGGTCGCTTGCAGCTTGACTCTTCGTTCAGCCCGGTTCGCCGTATCGCATACGTGGTGGAAAACGCCCGTGTCGAACAGCGTACTAACCTGGACAAGCTGGTTATTGATCTGGAAACCAACGGTACCCTGGATCCTGAAGAGGCTATCCGCCGCGCTGCAACCATTCTGCAACAGCAGTTGGCTGCGTTCGTCGACCTCAAAGGTGACAGCGAACCAGTGGTAATCGAGCAGGAAGACGAGATCGATCCGATCCTGCTTCGCCCGGTTGACGATCTGGAACTGACTGTACGTTCGGCTAACTGCCTTAAGGCGGAAAACATTTACTACATCGGCGACCTGATTCAGCGTACCGAAGTAGAACTGTTGAAGACTCCGAACCTGGGCAAGAAATCCTTGACTGAAATCAAGGACGTTCTGGCCTCCCGCGGTCTGTCCCTCGGCATGCGCCTCGACAACTGGCCGCCTGCAAGTCTTAAGAAGGACGACAAGGCGACTGCCTGATCGTCGTAATCACCGAACGTGAGTTTGGTAAGGAATGAACCATGCGTCATCGTAAAAGTGGTCGTCACCTGAGCCGTACCAGCTCGCACCGCAAGGCCATGTTCCAAAACATGGCGGTGTCGCTGTTCGAGCACGAGCTGATCAAAACTACCCTGCCGAAAGCTAAAGAACTGCGTCGCGTTGCTGAGCCGCTGATTACTTTGGCCAAGACAGACAGCCTGGCTAACCGCCGTCTGGCTTTCGACCGTACTCGTTCGAAAGCTATCGTTGGTAAGCTCTTCAACGACCTGGGCAAGCGTTACGCTACCCGTGAGGGTGGCTACCTGCGCATCCTCAAGTGCGGTTTCCGCGCTGGCGACAACGCGCCTATGGCGTATGTCGAGTTGGTTGATCGTGCTACTGCTGGCGAAGCTGTAAGCGCCGAGTAAGACGACAAGCTGTATCGAAGAACCGGGCCTAGTGCCCGGTTTTTTGTGCGCGTGATAAAAGCGCGATGCGTACAAGCCTCCACGGGTTGTGCTTGGCACTATGAGGTTTGGGGAGTTTGTTAGTTATTCTCTATCGATGCCTACAATTTAATGAATTTGTAGACGTCATATTGATGATCAATACTCCCTCCAAGCCGATTAGCCGGCAGTTCCAAGTCCGACCTAAGGGAAATTGAGCATGAGCCAGAACAAAATCCTTACTACCGCCAGCGGCGCGCCCGTTGCGGATAACCAGAATTCCCGTTCCGCCGGTCCGCGCGGTCCGTTGTTGCTCGACGATTTTCACCTGATCGAGAAGCTTGCTCACTTCAACCGTGAAAACATTCCTGAGCGTCGTGTGCATGCAAAGGGTTCGGGCGCCTACGGTACTTTCACGGTCACCCAAGACATCACGCAGTACACCAGCGCCAAGCTGTTCGAATCCGTTGGCAAGCAAACCCCTACTTTCCTGCGGTTTTCCACCGTAGGTGGTGAGCGCGGTTCGGCTGACACCGAGCGTGACCCACGTGGTTTCGCCTTGAAGTTCTACACCGAAGAAGGCAACTGGGACATCGTGGGTAACAACACTCCTGTATTCTTCATTCGCGATCCTTTGAAGTTCCCGGATTTCATCCACACCCAGAAACGCCTGCCGCAAAGCAACCTCAAAAGCGCGCAAATGATGTGGGATTTTTGGTCGCACTCCCCGGAAGCGCTGCACCAGGTCACCATCCTGTTCTCGGACCGTGGCATCCCTGATGGCTACCGCCACATGCACGGCTTCGGCAGCCACACCTATAGTCTGATTAACGCCAAGGGTGAGCGTCACTGGGTCAAGTGGCACTACAAGACCAAGCAGGGCATCAAGAACCTGGCGCCAGCCGAAGCTGCACGCCTGGCCGGTACCGACCCTGATTACGCCCAGCGCGATCTGTTCGGCGCGATTGAGCGCGGTGACTTCCCGAAATGGCGCGTCTGCATCCAAATCATGACGGAGGCCCAGGCCAACGCTCATTACGAGAACCCCTTTGATGTGACCAAGACCTGGTCGCAGAAAGAATTCCCGTTGATCGAAGTCGGCGAGTTGGAATTGAACCGTAACCCGCAGAACTACTTTGCTGAAGTGGAGCAAGCTGCTTTCGGCCCAAGCAACATGGTTCCAGGCGTCGGCCTGTCGCCAGACCGCATGCTGCAAGGTCGAGTGTTCGCTTACGCTGATGCTCACCGCTATCGTGTTGGCACCAATCATCAGCAACTACCAGTGAATGCCCCACGTAACCAGGTGAATAGCTACCAGCGTGATGGTTCGATGGCCTTCGGCAACAACGGTGGTGCGGCGCCTAACTATGAGCCAAACAGCTACGCCGATGCACCGAAGCAAGCGCCCCAGTATGCAGAGCCTGCATTGGCCCTTAATGGCGCGGCAGACCGCTACGATCACCGTGAAGACACTGATTACTACAGCCACGCTGGTGCGCTGTTCCGCCTGATGAGCGACGAGCAGCGAGTGTTGCTTACCAGCAACATTGCCGGCGCGATGGATGGCGTTTCCAGTGATGTAGTTCAGCGTCAACTGCAACACTTCTACAAGGCCGATCCGGCTTATGGAGAAGCAATCGCAAAAGCGTTGGGTGTATCGCTTAACTGACTCTAAACGATAAGCAGAACCGCCCTCATTTGGGCGGTTTTTGCGTTATTTCAGCTACTTTTCTCCGAAAAACTTCGCTTTTCTGCCGTTGATCTCGTGACCTTCAAGTCATCATGGTTCAAACTACAGGCTTTCAAGCAGGGAGATGTAGGGCGATGCAAGGTCACCCCGACGTAATCGATTACCTCAACACGTTGCTGACGGGCGAACTGGCTGCTCGTGACCAATATTTCATCCACTCGCGCATGTACGAAGACTGGGGTTTTACCGAGCTTTACGAACGTATCAACCACGAAATGGAGGAAGAGGCACAGCACGCCGATGCACTGATGCGCCGTATCCTCATGCTCGAAGGCACGCCGCGTATGCGTCCGGATGATCTGGATGTGGGCACCACGGTCCCTGAGATGCTCGCTGCCGACCTGCGCCTCGAGTACAAGGTCCGTGCCGCGCTTTGCAAGGGCATCGAACTCTGTGAGCGGCACAACGACTATGTCACCCGGGAAATCCTGCGGGTGCAGTTGAACGATACCGAAGAAGATCACACCTATTGGCTGGAAAAGCAGTTGGGCCTGATCAAGTTGATTGGCCTGGAAAACTACCTGCAATCGCAGTTCTGATTTCCGGCTCCAAAAAAGCCCCTGTCACCGTGAAGTGACAGGGGCTTTTTATTGGGGGCGGAAAAGTCAGGCCCGGTCGCGTTCCAACAACGGCTTCAAGTAGTAACCGGTGTGCGACTGCGGCATTTCGCAGACCTGCTCTGGTGTGCCTACGGCAATGATCTGGCCACCTTTGGAACCACCCTCAGGTCCCAGGTCCACCAGCCAATCGGCTGTCTTGATCACATCAAGGTTATGCTCAATCACCACCACCGTGTTGCCGTGGTCGCGCAGGCGGTGCAACACGTCCAACAGTTGCTGGATGTCCGCGAAGTGCAGGCCGGTGGTTGGCTCATCGAGGATATACAGAGTCTTGCCGGTATCGCGTTTGGACAACTCGCGAGACAACTTCACCCGCTGCGCCTCACCACCCGACAGCGTGGTCGCCGACTGGCCGAGCTTGATATACGACAAACCCACATCCATCAGCGTCTGCAGCTTGCGCGCCAGCGCCGGAACCGCGTCGAAGAACTCCCGTGCTTCCTCGATGGTCATCTCCAGGGTTTCGTGGATGCTCTTGCCCTTGTACTTGATCTCCAGGGTCTCGCGGTTGTAGCGCTTGCTCTTGCACACATCACACGGCACGTAGATGTCTGGCAGAAAGTGCATTTCTACCTTGATCAAACCATCGCCCTGGCACGCTTCACAGCGGCCACCCTTCACGTTGAACGAGAACCGGCCCGGACCGTAGCCCCGTGAGCGAGACTCCGGAACCCCGGCAAACAGCTCACGAATAGGCGTGAACAACCCTGTGTAGGTCGCCGGGTTGGAGCGCGGTGTACGGCCGATCGGGCTTTGGTCGATATCGACCACCTTGTCCAGGTGTTCCAGGCCTTTGATGCTGTCGTGGGCTGCCGCTTCCAAAGTGGTCGCGCCGTTCAAGGCGGTGGCACTCAAGGGGAACAACGTGTTGTTGATCAGCGTCGATTTACCCGAGCCGGAAACACCGGTGACACAGGTCAGCAAACCAATTGGGATTTCCAGGTCGACGTTGCGCAAGTTGTTACCGCGCGCGCCCTTGAGGTGCAGCGCCAGCTTCTTGTTACGCGGCGTACGTTTGGCCGGCACTTCGATTTTCACGCGACCGGACAAGTATTTACCGGTCAGCGAGTCCGGGTGCGCCATGACTTCGGCGGGCGTACCTTCAGCGACAATATGTCCGCCATGCACACCCGCGCCGGGACCGATATCGACCACGTAATCCGCCAGGCGGATCGCATCTTCATCGTGCTCGACCACAATCACCGTGTTACCGATATCCCGCAGGTGTTTCAACGTGCCCAGCAGGCGATCGTTGTCACGTTGGTGCAAGCCAATCGACGGTTCATCAAGGATGTACAACACACCCACAAGGCCAGCGCCAATCTGGCTGGCCAGGCGAATCCGCTGGGCTTCACCGCCGGACAAAGTATCGGCGCTGCGATCCAGCGACAGGTAATCCAGACCCACGTTGACCAGGAACTGCAACCGCTCGCGAATTTCCTTGAGGATCTTGTCGGCGATTTCCTCACGGCGTCCGCTCAGCTTGAGCACACCAAAGTACTCACAGGCATCACCAATCGGCAGGTTGGTCACCGCCGGCAAGGTCTTCTCGCCGACCCACACATGCCGCGCCTCACGACGCAGTCGAGTGCCACGGCAATCCGGGCAAGGCTGGGTGCTGAGGAATTTCGCCAATTCTTCGCGAACGCTGGCAGACTCGGTCTCGCGGTAGCGACGCTCCAGGTTTGGCACGATGCCTTCGAACGGGTGGGAGCGCTTGACGATATCACCACGATCGTTCAGGTACTTGAAGTCGACGTTCTGCGAACCACTGCCGTGCAGGATCACTTTCTGCTGATCCGCTGGCAGTTGGTTGAACGGCACTTCCAGGCTGAACTTATAGTGCGACGCCAACGACCCGAGCATCTGGAAGTAGTAGACATTGCGCCGGTCCCAGCCGCGTATCGCCCCCTCCGCCAGCGTCAGGTCACCGTTGACCAGGCGCTTGATGTCGAAGAACTGCTTCACGCCCAGGCCATCACAGGTCGGGCAGGCGCCGGCCGGGTTGTTGAAGGAAAACAGCTTGGGTTCCAGCTCGCTGATGGCGTGGCCGCAGATCGGGCAGGCAAAACGCGCGGAGAAGATGATCTCTTCGCCTGGCTCGTCGTCCATCGGTGCAATCAGGGCAATTCCGTCCGCCAGCTTCAAGGCCGTCTCAAACGATTCCGCCAGGCGCTGTTGCAGGTCGGCCCGTACCTTGAAGCGGTCGACGACCACATCAATCGAGTGCTTCTTCTGCTTGTCGAGCTTCGGCGCTTCGTCCAGCTCATAGAGCTTGCCGTTGATGCGCGCGCGTACAAAGCCCTGGGCCCGCAGCTCTTCGAAGACCGAAAGGTGTTCACCCTTGCGCTCACGGATCACCGGCGCCAGCAGCATCAGCTTGGCGCCTTCCGGCTGGGCCAGCACCAGGTCGACCATCTGGCTGACGGTCTGGGCCTCCAAGGGAATGTCGTGGTCCGGGCAACGCGGAATACCCACGCGTGCATACAGCAGGCGCAGGTAATCGTAGATTTCGGTAATGGTGCCCACGGTCGAGCGCGGGTTATGGGAAGTCGACTTCTGTTCGATGGAGATCGCCGGCGACAGGCCTTCAATGGTGTCGACATCGGGTTTTTCCATCATCGACAGGAACTGGCGGGCATAGGCCGACAGCGATTCCACATAGCGACGCTGGCCTTCGGCATACAGCGTGTCGAACGCCAGGGACGATTTGCCGGAGCCGGACAAGCCGGTGATGACGATCAGTTTGTCCCGGGGCAGGGTCAGGTCGATGTTTTTCAGGTTGTGGGTTCTAGCCCCACGAATCAGGATCTTGTCCAAGATGGCCTCGCACGGCGGGCGTAAATAATGCCGGAGTATACGGCTAAAGACTGGATGAATATACACTGTCAAAAGGCCGCTTGCAGCCTTAGATGAAAGCTGCGCGGCAAAGCGCCGCATATACCCTCTCAATCGATGGGACTGGTAGAATCGCCGCCGGTTCACACGAGGTTTTTCCATGCACGATCCCCACAGCGAACGCATGAGTAGCGGCGAGACCCGAGCGGCAAGCGGTCTGGCCCTGGTGTTCGCCTTCCGTATGCTGGGCATGTTTATGGTGTTGCCGGTGCTGGCGACCTATGGGATGGATCTCGCAGGCGCAACCCCCGCGTTGATTGGCCTGGCCATTGGCGCGTATGGCCTGACCCAGGCTATTTTCCAGATTCCGTTCGGGATCATTTCCGACCGCATTGGCCGCCGCCCGGTGATCTACCTGGGGCTGATCGTGTTTGCACTCGGCAGTGTGCTCGCGGCCCAGTCCGACTCGATATGGGGGGTGATTGCCGGACGTATCCTGCAAGGAGCGGGCGCGATTTCCGCTGCGGTCATGGCGTTGCTGTCCGACCTGACCCGCGAGCAACACCGCACCAAGGCCATGGCCATGATCGGCATGACCATCGGCCTGTCGTTCGCCGTGGCCATGGTGGTCGGCCCCTTGCTGACCCGTGCATTCGGCTTGCACGGGCTGTTCCTCGCCACTGGCGGCATGGCGCTGTTCGGTATCGTGATCGTGGCCTTTATGGTGCCGCGTTCCACCGGCACGTTGCAGCACCGCGAGTCCGGCGTCGCCCGCCAGGCATTGCTGCCGACGCTCAAGCACCCGGACCTGCTGCGCCTGGATTTGGGTATCTTCGTGTTGCACGCAATGCTGATGTGCAGCTTCGTCGCCTTGCCCCTGGCCCTGGTGGAAAAAGCCGGCCTGCCCAAGGAGCAGCACTGGTGGGTGTACCTCACAGCGTTGCTGATTTCGTTCTTCGCCATGATCCCGTTCATCATCTATGGCGAGAAAAAACGCAAAATGAAACGAATCCTGCTCGGCGCCGTCACGACGCTGATGCTCACTGAGCTATTCTTCTGGGAGTTCGGCGACAGCTTGCGGGCTCTGGTAATCGGCACGGTGGTGTTCTTCACCGCGTTCAACCTGCTGGAGGCTTCGTTGCCTTCGCTGATCAGTAAAGTTTCACCCGCCGGTGGCAAGGGCACCGCGATGGGGGTGTATTCCACCAGCCAGTTTCTCGGTTCTGCGCTGGGCGGCATCATGGGGGGCTGGATGTTCCAGCATGGCGGTTTGTCGGTTGTCTTCCTCGGATGCGCCGGGCTGGCTGCACTTTGGCTGGCCTTTGCTGTTACCATGCGCGAACCTCCCTACGTCACAAGTCTGCGTTTGCCGCTATCGCCTGAGGCGATCCGCGAAAGCGGCCTGGTAGAGCGCCTCAAGGCAGTCGTGGGGGTAACAGATGCAGTCGTGGTCGCGGAAGAGGCGGCCATTTACATCAAATTGGACACCGAATTATTGGATCGCGCGACGCTCGAGCAACTGGTCAACCCAGTACCGACAGCGCGCCCAGCCTAGGAGAACGTTATGGCCCGTGGGGTTAACAAAGTCATATTGGTCGGTACGTGCGGCCAGGATCCCGAAGTTCGCTACTTGCCTAACGGTAACGCCGTGACCAACCTGAGTCTGGCGACCAGCGAACAGTGGACCGACAAGCAGACCGGCCAGAAGGTCGAGAAAACCGAATGGCACCGTGTGTCGATGTTCGGCAAGGTCGCAGAGATCGCCGGTGAGTACCTGCGCAAAGGTTCGCAGGTCTACATCGAAGGCAAGCTGCAGACCCGCGAGTGGGAAAAAGACGGTATCAAGCGTTACACCACTGAGATCGTGGTCGACATGCAAGGCACCATGCAACTGCTGGGCGGCCGTCCACAAGGCGACCAACAGGGCCAGGGCGGCATGTCCAACTCGGCACCGCGTCCACAGCAGTCTCGTCCGCAGCCAAGCCAGCAGCCACAACGTGAGTCGCGCCCGGCGCCACAACAGGCCGCGCCGCAGCCGGCTGCGGATTTCGACAGCTTTGATGACGATATCCCGTTCTGAGGTTTATCACCCGGAACACACAAAACCCCCGTTGGCTCAGGCCTCGGGGGTTTTTTGTTATCCGTGATCCGCCTCAGTCCAGGCCGCAGTGACGACCATGTCCTTGAACCGCTGCAACACCGCCGAGCCATCCCCAATCCGCGTCGCCAAGTGCAGCGGTGCCACCAGGTTGCGGCACTCCGTCAGTTCCCGATACACGATGCCATCCCCGCGCAAACGCTGCATCGACGCCGGCACGATGGACACCCCAAGTCCCGCCGCTACCAGGCTCAATGTTGCCGTCATGCGCGGGGCCTCCTGCACCACCTGCGGGCTGAATCCGGCTTCGCGGCAGGCCACCAGGATCGCGTCATACAACCCCAAGCCCACGCGACGGCGATACAGCACGAAGGACTCGGTGGCCAATGCCGCCAAGGGCAGGGGAGATGCTGAGTCAATTGCCAGCGGGTGGTCCGTCGGCAGCGCCAGCAGCATGGGCTCCACCAGGATCGGTTCGTCCTGCAGCGATTGCGTCCCGCTGAGCGGCGAACGGATAAACGCCGCGTCGAGTTTCTCGTGCACCAGCGCGTCCAGCAGTTCGCCGGTACCGGCTTCCTCCAGCACCACGGTGACACCGACAAAGGTTTCGCGAAATAGCCGCAGCACGCTCGGTACAAATGGATGCAAGGCAGCCGAACTCGTAAACCCGATCGCCAGGCGCCCCCGTTCACCGCGTGCCGCACGGCGCACCACCTCTGCAATACCTTCAGCCTGCGCAAGTATTTCCCGGGCTTCGTCCAATAAGGCGAGACCGGCTGTAGTGGGGCGCACGCCACGGGGCAAGCGCTCCATTAACACCACCCCCAATTCAGCCTCAAGGCTTTGTAACATCCGAGTCAACGGTGGCTGCTGCATACCCAGGCGCTCGGCGGCGCGGGTGATGAGGCCTTCTTCGGCAATGGCGACGAAGGCCTTGAGTTGGCGAAGCTCCAGCATAGGGATACTTTTCAGGTATGGGAGGGCTCCAATCCTGGCATTTGTTCTCATGGCTCACAAGATTTAGGCTGTGGCCAACCTCAAAAAGAAGGAAAGCCGTGATGACCTGGTCAGCCAAGCAATACACGATGTTCGAACAGCAGCGCACCCGTCCCGTCCGTGACCTGGTCGCGGCCATTGCGAATACCGAGGTGCGCAATGCCGTCGACCTGGGTTGCGGCCCCGGCAACTCCACCGAAGTACTGGCCGAGCGCTACCCACAAGCACACGTCACTGGCATGGACAGCTCCGACGACATGCTGGTCGACGCCCGCAAACGGCTACCGGCGCTGAACTTCGAATTGGCGGATATCGGCGCCTGGAACCCGGCGCAAGCCTTCGATGTGATCCTGGCCAACGCCTCCCTGCAATGGCTGCCGGACCACGCCACGCTTTACCCGCACCTGGTCCACCAATTGACGCCGGGTGGCACGCTGGCGGTGCAAACGCCGGACAACCTCGACGAGCCTGCTCACCGGCTTGCTCGCGAAGTGGCGGCCGAGGGGCCATGGTCGACCAAGATCGCTGCGGTCAAACACAACGAGCGCCACACCGCGAGCTACTACTACGAACTGCTGAGCAAACATTGCAGTACCGTCGATGTATGGCGCACCACCTATCAGCACCCATTGGCGGATCACGCGGCGGTGGTGGAGTGGTTCAAGGCGTCGGCCCTGAGACCCTTCCTTGCCCCTTTGACTGACAGCGAAAAAGCTGCCTTCCTGCAGGAATATCAGGCGCGAATTACTCAGGCCTATCCAGCCCTGGCTGACGGCACTGTGCTGCTGCCGTTTCCGCGCCTGTTCATCATCGCGACCCGCTAACGCTAAAAAGACAAGTGGCGGTCAAGCCGCCGCTTGCGCCTTCAGGTACTCATCCGTCGACACCACGCCCGCATAACCAAATGCCAGCGACGCCATATACGCCCCATGCACCTGCGCCGCCGGAATCACCTGCCCGTTGAACTCCAGGTTCCGTGTCGCGCACGCGTCATGAATTACCGTCACGGTGTAACCCAGGTCTGCCGCCGCCCGGACCACGGCGTCAATACACATGTGGCTCATGCTGCCGACCACCACCAGGTCGGTGATGCTGCGTTGTTCCAGGAGCGCACGCAGGTTGGTCTCGCGAAATGCGTTCACAAAATGTTTAAGCACCACCGGCTCATTGCCCTCGTTCAGCACTTTGCTATGCAGATGAGCACCCTCGGAGCCCGGCGTGAAGAAGGGCGCGTCCTCAGAAGCAAATTCGTGACGCACATGAATCACCGCATCGCCCGCTTGGCGAAACGCCTGCAAGACTTGCGCGGCCTTGTCTGCCGCGGCGTCCACGTCGTCGAGTGGCCACTTGCCCTGGGGGAAGTAGTCGTTCTGGATATCGATTAGGATGAGTGCTTGCTTGGCCATATGTGTTGCCTCGTGATGGGTTGATGGGCTCAGTATCTTAGCTGGCGCCAGCACCGGGGATTGGCTGCACCGACAATAACAGGGGGAAAACTGACAATGGTCGTTGTTGAGCTGGGCGTGTTGATTTACCAGGGTGCGCAACTGGCGGCCGTTCACGGCCTGACTGACCTGTTCGGCGTGGCCAACCGCATCGCCGCCGAGCATCAATCCGCGCAGTTGCCGCTGCTGTGTGTCAGCCATTGGCAGGTGGACAAGACCGGCACACCGGCACGTGTGTTCAGCAGCCACCCAGGTCCGGATCAACCGATGATGGCCGTACTGGTGCCCCCGTCGATTGGTGAGTTCACTGAAGAGCAGGCGCCCCCCGCGTTATTGGAATGGATTCGTCGGCAACACGCGGCGGGCACTGTGTTGGGTGGCGTGTGCATTGGCTCGATCATGTTGGCGCGCAGTGGGTTGCTCGACGGGCGCAGCGCCACCACCCATTGGTCATCCGCCAAATCATTCGCGGCCCGTTACCCGGCCGTGCGCCTGGAGGCAGACAAGCCCATCGTCGATGACGGCGACCTGATCACGACCGCCGGCCTGATGGCTTGGTCCGAACTTGGCCTGCGCCTCGTCGACCGCCTGATGGGCCCGAGCATCGCGGCCGATACGGCGCGTTTTCTGGTGGTTGAGCACAGTGACAGCGCCAGCCAATGCGGCAGCAACTTCGCGCCGATACTCGGCCACGGTGACGCGGCCATCCTCAAGGTTCAGCACTGGCTTCAAGCCAGTGGCGCGGTGGATGTTTCCCTTACGGTAATGGCCCAGGAAGCCGGTTTGGAAGAGCGCACCTTCCTGCGGCGCTTTCGCAACGCGACGGGCTTGAAACCCACCGAGTACTGTCAGCACTTGCGGGTGGGCAAGGCGCGGCAGATGCTCGAATTCACCAATGGCACCATCGACCATATCGCCTGGACCGTGGGTTACCAGGATCCCAGCGCCTTTCGTGCCACGTTCAAGAAGATCACCGGCCTGGCGCCCAGCGATTACCGCAGCCGCTTTGGTGTCTGAATCGTGCAGAACGCCGCCGTCTTAACGCGGTGTCGTGCAGAATAAAGCAGGCCAACTGCCATCATCTTTTCGGCAACTGTTTGATTTAACAACTCTCCCACGCGAAAACGCCTTGGCCTGATCCCTGCAACCCTTTGCCTACACACATGGCGGATGGCTAAGGGGGACGTATGACCCCGACTCAACGCAAAAAACTGGTAGTCGCTCATTCCATACGCGAAGACGCGCCGCTGCATGAGGTCGAAACCAACCGCGCCCTGGCGCGATGGTTGGCGCAGATCCTGGGGCTCAAATTCGGAGGCAGCTACGACCCCGATTTGCATGCGGGACGAGCACTGTACCTGTTGCCCACGCAAACCCTGGTCGGCCGGGCTCAGGCGCGGGCGCTCAATATCGAGGGGCCGCACGATTTGTGGGGCGGGTACGTCGACCACGACTTCATCTGCACCAAAGCCATCAGCCATGGTTTGCTTGGCCCTGAAGCCAAAGCGCCGGAAGGTTGGTCAGCGCTGTTCTGCGAACGAGTAAGAAAAGTCGTGCTCGACGGTTTGAGCGTTTTCGCGCTGGAAGACGCCAGACCGGCCGCCACCCGATTGCTCTACAGCGGGCCCATCCGCCTGAAACCCGTGCACGCCTGCGCGGGCCGAGGTCAGGAAGTTATCCACAGCCTGGATGAGTTCGAAGCTGTGCTGGCGCGACCTGACGCCGCGAAACTTTTCAGCGAAGGTGTGGTGCTTGAGCAAGATCTGCACGATGTGGTCACCCACAGTGTCGGCCAGAGCTTTATCGGTGACCACATGTTCAGCTACTGCGGCGAGCAATACCTGACGAAAGACGGGCAGGGAGAAGACGTTTACGGCGGCTCCAGCCTTCTGGTCGTGCCGGGTAATTATGCAGCTCTGTTGCAGCTCGGAATGCCCGATGACGTGCGCGAAGCCATCGAACAAGCCCAGGTCTTCGACGCGGCAGCTGATGAAGCCTACCCCGGTTTCTTCGCCTCGCGGCGCAACTACGACATTGCCCAAGGCCTGGACAGCAACGGCCAGCGTCGCAGCGGCGTGCTCGAACAATCCTGGCGCATGGGCGGGGCTAGCAGCGCGGAAGTCGCGGCGCTACAAAGTTTTATCAACAACCCTGGCCTGCGTGCGATCCATGTGTCCTCGGTCGAAACCTACGTGGACCAACCCTTGCCCGCTGATGCCATCGAGGTGTATCGCGGCCCGGCGCAAAACAGTGAGTTTCTTCTCAAGTACGTGACGGTTAAATCTTATGACGGCTAGAAGCGAAAGCATTGCGATCGATATTGACGACGAACAGATGAGCGGCACCTTCCTGAGCCCCAAATCCAAAGTGCCCGGTGTGTTGTTTGTGCACGGCTGGGGTGGGAGCCAGGAGCGCGACCTTGAGCGGGCCAAAGGCATCGCCGGCTTGGGCTGCGTGTGTTTGACTTTCGACCTGCGCGGTCACGCCGGCACCGGTATCCCGTTGTCCCGTGTCACCCGCGAAGACAACCTGCGCGACCTGCTGGCAGCCTACGACCGTCTGCTGTCCCACCCGGCCATCGACACCTCGGCGGTGGCGGTAGTAGGCACCAGTTACGGTGGCTACCTCGCGGCGATTCTCACGTCATTGCGCCCGGTGCGCTGGTTGGCGCTGCGCGTGCCAGCACTGTATCGGGATGACGAATGGCTCAAGCCCAAGCGTGACTTGGACAAGATGGACCTGATGGATTACCGCAGCACCTTGGTCCACGCCGAAACCAACCGTGCCTTGCATGCGTGTTCGGCGTTCACCGGTGATGTGCTGATCGTGGAATCGGAAACCGATGACCACGTGCCCCACGCCACGATCATGAGCTACCGCGCGGCGTGCCAGCAAACGCACTCCCTGACCCATCGCATTATTGATGGCGCCGATCACTCTCTCAGCGACCCCGTGTCCCAGCAGGCGTACACCTCGATCCTGGTGGACTGGATTACCGAGATGGTGGTGGGTGAGCGATTAAGCATCATCCAATCTCAATAAAACCTTCAAGCGGGTGATTTTTTCACCCGCAACGCTTTGGCCTTGGCCTCCACGCCGAGGTACATCACCAGTGCAATCAGCAGCGGTAAAATGAAGTAGATCGCCCGGTACGCAATCAACCCTGCCAGCAAACTGCCCCGCGACGCCTCATGCTGCAACAACGCAATAAACACCGCTTCCAGCACACCCAGCCCGGCCGGAATATGCGTGAGCACTCCCGCAATTGCACTGATCAGCAACACGCCCAGCACCAGCGGATAGTCCAGCTTGGCCGGCAGCAGGGTGAAAATCACCGCTGCCATCAGCGACCAATTCAACGCGCCCAACATCAATTGCAAACACGCCATGCGTACCGAGGGCAGGTTTATCTCCATGCCGCGTATCGTCCACGCACGCTTTTTTGAAAATTGGCAGGCCACCAGATAACCCAGGCTGGCCATCACCAACAGCGCCCCAATGCCCTGCAATGCAGTGGTGCTGACTTTCCAGCCCGGCGGCATGGTCACCAGCCCGCTGCTGAAAACCACCCCGGCTATCGCCATGTACCCAAACCAATTGGTCGCCAGACTCAGTCCGAGGATTTTGGCGATATTGCTGGTGCTCACACCCAGTCGTGAATACAGCCGATAACGCATGGCGATGCCGCCGACCCACGCACTCAGGTTGAGATTGAATGCATAGCTGATGATGCCCACCGGCAGAATCTGCTTCCATGTCAGGTTCTGGCGAATGTAGGTACGGCCGATCAAGTCGAAGCTGGCGTAAACCAGAAAGCTGCATAACGTTAACGCGCCGGCGATCACCAAGGTGCGCACCTTGAAGTCGCCCAGGGTCTGCACCACTTCGCTCCAGTCGATGCGGCGGGCGAGCATCGTGAACAGTACGATCAGCACCAGGAAGAAGGCGATGGTCAGCGGCTTCTTCCAGCGTTGGAAGCGCGAGCCTTTGTTTTCAGACGTCATGGTGCCGAGCCTCAAAAGGTTTCAGCCGTGGCTTGTGTGCTGGCAGCCAGCCCGTCAGCGCAGGGAAGTGGCGCATTACATGAAACACCAGGAAACCCACGGTCAGGCGCCAGAGCCACAAACGTGGCTTGCGGTTTTCGGGCATGGTCTGGCAGTGGTTTTTCGCCAGTGTTTCCAGGCGTTCGTAAAGGCGTTGATTGAACGCCCGGTCGCGAATCAATACGTTGGCTTCAAGGTTCAATGCCAGGCTCAATGGGTCCAGGTTGCTTGAGCCCACGGTGCTCCAGTCGTCATCCACCAGCGCGACTTTGCCGTGCAGCGGCCGCTGGCAATATTCGTGGATCACCACGCCATCCTTGAGCAGATAGTCGTAGAGCATGCGCGCCGCCAGTTTGGCCAACAGCACGTCGGGCTGGCCCTGCATGATCAGTTGCACGTGCACGCCACGGCGCGCGGCATTGCGGATTTCCCGTAACAAGCGATAGCCGGGGAAGAAATAGGCATTGGCGATCACCACGCGTTTTTGCGCCTTGCTCAGCGCGTGGATGTACGCTTCTTCGATGTCATCGCGGTGTTGCACGTTATCGCGGTAAATCAGGCGCACCTGGCCGTCGCTGTTGTCGGCGGACCACAGCGAAGGTCTTTGCTGGCGCCGCCGCCAGCCACGACGTGTGCGTACCTGACGGCCACTTTGTGCCAGGGCGAAATGGTGTAAGTCCGCCACCGCTGGGCCAGTCACCCGCACCGCGTAATCCTGCTTGGCTTCGGGGCCGTAGTCCCCCAAGTGATCGGCGGAAAAATTGATCCCGCCGATGAACGCGACCTCGGCGTCCACCACCACAATCTTGCGGTGCAAGCGGCGAAACCAATTAGTGCGAATGCCCAGCGTCTTCGACGCCGGGTCGAACATCTGCACGGCCACCCCAGCCTCGGCCAGTTCGCCGAGAAACGCCGGGCTCAGCTCGCCGCAACCAAAGCCATCCAGGCTTACCACCACCTTCACGCCGCGCTGAGCGGCCTCGATCAGAATGCCCTGCAGCTCATGACCCACCTTGTCCTCGAAGAGGATGAAGGTCTCCAGCAGAATCTCCCGCCTGGCCTGGCGCATGGCATCGAATACTTCGGGAAAATACGCCTCGCCGTTCTCCAGCAACTCGACCTGATTACCGCTATGCCAACCGTAATCCAGGTCGCGGGCCTTGGCTTCATCGGGCGGTTGATCGGTAGAAATATGTTCAATGGCCACGTTCATAGCTCGATCTCCACCGACAGTGGCACATGGTCTGACAAATGGGACCAGGGCCGCGTCGTCAGCACTCGGGGGTTATGCACCTTCAAATTGCGCACGTAGATGCGGTCCAGCGCCAGCATCGGCAGGCGCGCGGGGAAGGTCCGCGCGGGCTTGCCCTGGGTGTCGACAAAGACCTCTCTGAGGCCGCTCCGGCTCAGGTCGGCCTTCTGGCGCCAATCGTTGAAGTCTCCAGCAACAATCAATGGCGCGTCAGCCGGAATCTCGCTGATGCGCTGCTCGATCAGACGTAATTGCTGTTGGCGATGCACCTCGCGCAAGCCCAGGTGAATGCAGATCGCATGTACCTCTTGGCCGGTACCCGGCAGGCGCAGCACGCAGTGCAACAGGCCACGGTTTTCATGGCCGCTTTGGGATATATCAAGGTTGTCGTAGCGCACGATCTGGAATTTCGACAGCAGCGCGTTGCCGTGGTCTCCATGGGGGTAGACCGCGTTGCGGCCGTAGGCGAACTGCGGCCAGATGCTGTCGGCGAGGAACTCGTACTGCGGCATGTTCGGCCAATCACTGAAACGCTGGGGGTGGCGCTCGTGGGTACCATGGATTTCCTGCAAAAACACCATATCGGCGCCCACGCTGCGCACCGCTTCCCGTAGCTCGGGGAGGATGAAGCGTCGATTCAGGGCGGTGAAGCCCTTGTGAATATTGACCGTCAGCACCGTGAAGTGGGTGATCGCGGTGGTGGGGGTGGCGGGGATCAGTTCCGGATGCGTCATGGCAGCACCCCCGCTTCCGGCAACTTGCCAGGCTGTGTGAGCAAGTCTTTGTCCAGTCCGAACCGCTGCAGCAACTGGCGTGCATCGAACGGCGCGCGCACCTTTATGTCATTGTCGAAAAAGCAGAACACATCGCGCTGCTTGCGGGCGCGGGGTTTATGGTGCGGGGCGACAAGATGCGCATCCGCCGGCTGCTTGCCGTGGGCCCAGCGCTCGATGCGATCCCCCCAACGCTTGAGGGCCTCGGCAGTATAGCCGCTGGCGTAAAGCTGCTTGTCGCCATGCAAGCGCAGGTAGAGGAAATTAGCGGTGACGTCTTCGAGATACGGCCACTTGCCGGCGGTGTCCGCGACCACCAGCGCCACGCCGTATTTATCCAACATTTGCACAAACTCCGGTACCGCGAAGCTTTTATGGCGAATCTCCACCGCGTGGCGCAACGCTCGTTTGCCGTGCGCCTGCAGGCTCGCCTTGCCGTTCAGGCGCGGCTCGTGCTGGCGGGCGAGGACGGCGGCCTGTTGGGTGTCGGTGGGTAATTCGGCGAGAAAAGCTTCGAACAGCGGAGGGTCGAATTTGAAGCTGGGCGGGAACTGCCAGAGGATCGGCCCGAGTTTTTCCTTCAGTTCCAGTACGCCTGAAGCAAAGAAATTGGCCATGGGCGCATGCACATCCCGCAGCCGCAGGATATGTGTGATATAGCGCGGTGCCTTGACGCTGAACATAAAGGTTTCAGGCGTTTGAGCGTACCACTCGGCATAGCGCTTGGGCGTCTGTAGCGCGTAGAACGAGCCGTTGATTTCGATGCTGTTGACGGCACGTGACGCAAACTGCAATTCGCGCTTCTGGGTCAGCCCTTCGGGGTAGAAGTCCCCGCGCCAGGGCGTGTAGCGCCAGCCGGAAATGCCGATATGAATCGCCGCCATGGTTGCTCCCGTGAGTGGTGGGTCGGTTGACCAGTGTTCTTGGATGACTGCAATGCTCTGCGGAAAGTTTCGCGATTCCTACGGACGGCACATTCTGGGGAACGATCGAACTTCAAACCCGTCAGTTCCTTACAGACCCTTCTGAAGGAACCCGGTGTTTTGCTGAATTTAAAGACTGCATTTCTGCTTGGCGCGCTGCTGTTTTGCGGCAGCGGCGCGCTGCAAGCGGCGGCCACCGCGCCCGAACCCGACGTGCCGGCCAAGCCGGAGTTGCTGGTGGAAGGGGGCCTTCTCGGGGCGATCAGCTCCAGCATTGATGATGTGCAGCAGAAGCTGGACCTCAACCAGAATTTCATTGACGAATGGCGCCTGCGGGCCGACCGGGCTGCCAACGAAGTCGGTCGCCTGGTCAACCAGACAGCTGAGCGTTCGCCGTGGAGCGTGGCCGGGGACTTCCTGTTGCTGTCCGGTGTGTGGATAGGCGCCTTTACGCTGCTGACGTTACTGGGGCGCGTGATAGTGAGACGACTGGGGCAACGCACGTTTTTTGAACGACGCGGGCGCCTTCAGGCCGTGCTGGGCTATGTAGTGCCCTACACAATCCCGGCGCTTGTATGCCTGCCCCTCACTTTGTATGTCAGCCATTTTCTACCTACTTCCGTAGGCCGCGCGCTGGCGCTGTGTTTTGCCTACGCCACCAGCAGTGGCATCTTTTCTACGTCAATGCTGTTGTGCGTCATTGTCATGTTCAATGTCGGCCACAAGCGCCCGGCGGTGCAGATCATTCGCGACTACTGCCCCAAGCCGCTGTTCTTGATCGGCTTCCTCGCCGCCCTCAGCGACGCCTTGACCAGCCCGCAGATTGCACGCCAATTAGGTGGCAATATCACCAGTAGCATCGCGGTATTTACCGGCCTGTTCGCGACGGTGATTTTTGGCGTGCTAGTGGTTCGCCTGCGCCGCCCGGTCGCCCACCTGATCCGCAATCGGCCACTGGCCCAGCGCCTTAAACACCCGGCCTTGCAGCAATCACTGCGAGTCTTCTCGGGGCTCTGGTACTGGCCGATTCTACTGATGGTGCTGGTCTCGGCGATCAACCTGATCGGGGCTGGCGACGACAACCAAAAGGTGCTGCGCTGTGCGCTGTTCACCACGATCCTGCTGATCGGCACGGTGTTCCTCAGCACGGTACTGCAACACTTGTTCAAGTCTCGCAGCCAGGTGGCGATTCAGCGCAGCAGCGCTTACAAGGAACGCTTTCTCAGCCTGTTGCACGCGATCCTGCGTATTGTCATGGCCATCGCGTTTATTGAAATCCTCGGGCGGATCTGGGGCGTGTCGCTGTTCGAGTTCGCCCAACGCAATTCGGTGGGCCGGGCGATCAGCGATTCCCTTAGCAGCATCGGCCTGATTTTACTGATGACGTGGCTGTTCTGGGTGGTGCTCGACACCGCGATCCAGGAAGCGCTGAAACCTGCGGTCAACAAACGCTCCAGTCGCCAGCCCAGCACGCGGGTGAAAACCATCCTGCCGCTGCTGCGCAATGCGGTAAAGATTATCCTGGTGGTTATCTGCGCGATCACCACCATGGCCAACCTCGGGATCAACGTCGCGCCACTGTTGGCGGGTGCCGGGGTGGTCGGCCTGGCCATTGGTTTCGGCTCGCAACAACTGGTGCAGGATGTGATCACCGGCCTGTTCATCATCATCGAAGACACCCTGTCCATCGGCGACTGGGTGGTACTCGACTCCGGCCACGCCGGCACCGTCGAAGGCCTGACTATCCGCACCCTGCGCCTGCGCGACGGCAAGGGCTTTGTGCACTCGGTGCCATTCGGGCAGATCAAGGCGGTCACCAACCAGTCGCGGCAATTTGCCTATGCGTTCTTCTCGGTGCAGTTCACGTATGACACGGACGTGGACAAGGCCGTGGAGCTGATTCGCGAGGCGGGGCAGTCGATCCGTGACGACGTGTTCCTCAAGTACAACCTGCAAGGGCCGCTGGAGGTGTTTGGCGTCGACAAGATGGACCTCAACGGCGTGGTGCTCACGGCGCAGTTTCGTACGGTGTCGGGTGGGCAATACGCAGTGAGCCGTGCGTTCAACCAGCGCCTGAAAAAGCTTGTGGATAACTGTGACGAGGTGCACTTCGCGCAGACTTATCCCCAGCAGGTTTTGCTGCCCAAGCGTACGCCGCAGGTGGATGAACCGGACGAGGAGGTGCCTGCTTCCGTGGTGCTTACCGAGCAACCGCGCACCCAATAATCCAGTGTGAGTGGGCCGACGCTTTCGCGAGCAAGCCCGCTCCCACAGTTTGACCATATTTCAAGGTTGTACTTGGTCCGAATGTGGGAGCGGGCTTGCTCGTGAAGAGGCCCTCAATGTCACCCTGGACTCAATGCCTGATCAGCTTCGCCTGCACTTTCGGCTGATCCACCTCCAGCAAAACCTGCTGCTTGCCGCTGACCATCACCGCCGCCGGCAACCCATCCCGGTACACGATCCGATTGCCGCTCAAAGCTGGCACCTTGTTGCCTGGCAATAACGTGCCGAGCAGGTTCAACGGGTCAGCCCCACACACCGCGATCAAACTACCGTCATAAGGCCGCCGCCGCACTTCACGCAGCAACGGGATTGCCTCCGGCAGCGCAAACTGCTCTCCCGCCAAGCCACTCACAAATCGCCCGCCCCGAATCTCCCCGCGCGCTTCCAGCCGATGAAAGGTGCGCAGCAACTCGCGCCAACTGGGTAGCCAATCTGCCTCCCGTTCCAGCAAGCGCCAGAACACCACGCCATAACGGCGCAGCAGGGTCATCGCTACATGTTCCAGCGTCTCGGCCGAATGCGGGCCGGCAGCCGTGGGTGACCGTCGCACCAAGGCCCAGCGCCCGGCATCGTCCATGCCGCCGATAAACGCGCCACGCCCGCGTCGACTGCTGCGTGCCTGGCGCTTGCTGGCGGGTGTGGTCAGCGCGCGCAGGCCGGCGAAGCTGTCGGCATTCACCAACCCGGCGCCCACCAGCTCTTGCAAGGCAGTTTCCAGTTCACTGCGCAGTAAGTGCGCTTCGTGCATCAGCTCATCAAAAAACAGCGCGCCGAGATCGCGCAGGGCTTGATGCACCTTCTGCGCCTTGGGCGACAAGGTGGTGGCATCGGTAAGCTCGGTCAATCCGCTCCACAGCCCCACTTGGCTACGGGGCAGCAACACCACCGGTGTACTGCGCAATGCCATGGCGCTGGTCTTGTTGCTCAGGCGCGTCCACACCAGCTTGCCGCTGCGGCAGAGTTCGTCGAGCCAAGTGGATGAGTAATCTTTCAGGCGTGCACTGAGCAGGTCACTGTCCCAGGCGGACGTAGCGGCGGCATAGCCTTCGAACTGCCCGACGATCTGCGCCAGCATCGCACTGCCCTGGCCACGGGTGCCCTCGGACAGGTGCTGCCAATCGAACAGAAAGCGCATGAAATCCTGCAATGCCACCGGCTCGATTTCCCGGCGCAGGCGCTTGACCGTGTAGCGATGAATGCGCGCCAGCAGGTGGCGTTCGCACCATTGTTCTTCAGTCGCGCCGGGGCTGAAATGGCCGCGCAGTACGTAGCCTTCCTGTTCCAGGCGGGCCAGCGCTTGGGTGACATCCGCCACCGACAAAGCCAGGGGCGCGGCAACCTCAACCAAAGTCAGTGGGCCAAACCCTCCGAGACGCGCGCGCAGTACTTCCACCAAGGCATCTTCGAAGGTCCAGGGCTCATCGAAGCCGGCCAGCAACGGCAAATGGTTGGGGTATATCGCCTGTAAACAACTCAGGCGTTCCACGGCTACCCATAGGCTGGTTTGTAAGTGAGTGTGCAGTTGATAGGCGCGGCCACCCTCGGCCAGAGTGTGCAGCCATTGCGTCCATTGCGGCGTGACTTCGTTGCCGGCGATACACGCCAGGCTCATCAACGCCTCATGCATTTCATCCAGCCCGTTGGGTGCCGGCCAGGCTTCTTCGCGCACGCCGGCGATGGCATCGGCGTCCAGCGCGCCGAGGTCGTCGGTGCTCTGCGGGTCGCTCCAGCGCCGGTTGAGCACGGCCTGGGTGCGGCGTTCTTCCAGCGGAGCATCGTCGAGAAAGGTGTAGGGGCGGGCGCTGAGAATTTCTGCGGCCATGGGTGAAGGGGCCGGCAGGTCGCGGCTGATCAAGCGCACTTCGCCGCGTTCCATGCGCCGCAGCAGGGCCAGCCAGGCGTTGCTGTCCATGGCTTCGTGCAGGCAGTCGTCGAGGGTTTGCTCCACCAGCGGATGCTCGGGTACTTCGCGCTCGCCAGCGAGGTTTTCCAGGCAGGCGATCTGGTCCGGGAAGACGCTGGCGATCAGGTCCTCGCTTTTCATCCGCTGGATCTGCGGCGCGACCTTGCGCCCGCCGGTATAACGCGGCAACGCCAACGCCACACCGGCATTCCAGCGCCAGCGCACGCCGAACAGTGGCGCATCCAGCACGGCCTGGATCAGGATGTGTTCGGCGCTGTGGCTGTTGAGGTAACGCCACACCTCATCCAGCTCGAAACTGTGGCTGGTGGACAGCGACAATACGATCGCATTTTCGCTGGCCGCCGCCTGCAATTCGAAATTGAAGGTACGGCAAAAGCGCTTGCGCAGGGCCAGGCCCCAGGCGCGGTTGACGCGACTGCCGAACGGCGTGTGGATGATCAGTTGGGTGCCGCCGGACGCGTCGAAAAACCGCTCCATGATCAGCGTGTTCTGGGACGGCAGGGCGCTCAGGGCCTGGCGTGTGCGGGCCAGGTAATCGAGGATCTGTTCGGCGCTTGCGCGGTTGAGTCCGAGGGTTTTGGTGAGCCAGTCCTGCGCGGATTGCAGGTTGCCGGGCGTGGCGCTGAGCAGCGCGTCTATCTGCCCTTGAAGGCGGGCCACGGCTGCCGACAATTCATTGCTGCGCCCCGGCGCTTCGCCGAGCCAGAACGGAATGGTCGGCGGCTGGCCATGAGCGTCTTCAACGCGCACTTTGCCCGCTTCGACCCGCAGGATTCGATACGAGGTATTGCCAAGCTGGAAGATATCCCCGGCGATGCTTTCCACCGCGAAGTCTTCGTTGACGCTGCCGATGTTCAGGCTCTGGGGTTCGAGCAACACGCTGTAGTCGGCGTTGTCGGGAATGGTGCCGCCGCTGGTCACGGCGGTCAGCTTGGCGCCGCGCCGGCCGCGCAAGGTGCGGGTCATGGCGTCGCGGTGCAGATAGGCGCTGCGGATGCCCTGGCGACCGTTGTAACCGTCGCTGAGCATCTGCAGGAGTGCCTGGTAATGACGCTCATCCAGTTCGGCGTAGGGCGCGGCGCGATGGATCACCTCCAGCAAGCCTTGCTCCGACCATTCGCGGGCACTGACTTCGGCGATGATTTGTTGGGCCAGGACGTCCAACGGCGCCACGGGAATGTGCAGCGTGTCGAGTTCGCCCCGGCGCACGCAGTCGAGCAGCGCGGCGCATTCGATCAAGTCATCGCGGGTGGTGGCGAACAGCCGCCCCTTGGGCGTACCGCCAACTTGGTGGCCGGAGCGGCCCACTCGTTGCAGAAAGCCGTTGATCGAGCCGGGCGAGCCGATCTGACAGACCAGATCCACATCGCCGATATCAATGCCCAATTCCAGGGATGCGGTGGCGATCAGCACTTGCAGCTCGCCGCCTTTGAGCCGTTGCTCGGCGTCCAGCCGCATCTCCTTCGCCAGGCTGCCGTGGTGAGCGGCCACGGCAGTTTTGCCCAGGCGCTCGCTCAAATGCCGGGCCAGGCGTTCGGCCAGGCGGCGGGTGTTGACGAACACCAGCGTGGTGCGGTGCTCGCGGGCCAATTCGGCGAGGCGGTCGTAGACCAACTCCCACACATCGTTGGCCATCACCGCCGAAAGCGGCGCGGGCGGCACCTCGATATCCAGATCGCGGGGGCGGGCGTGGCCGATATCCACAATCGCGCAGTCCCGGCCGCTGCCCACCAGGAACCGCGATACCACATTGATCGGCTTTTGTGTGGCCGACAAACCAATGCGCATCAGTGGCTCGGCGCACAGGCCTTGCAGACGCTCCAGGCTCAGGGCCAGGTGGCTGCCCCGTTTGCCGGCGGCGATGGCGTGGATTTCATCAACGATCACTGTGCGTGTGCTGGCGAGCATCTGTCGGCCGGAATCCGAACCCAGCAGCACGTAGAGCGATTCCGGGGTGGTCACCAGGATATGCGGCGGGCGCTTGCGCATCAGCGCGCGGTCTTTTTGCGGGGTGTCGCCGGTCCGCACGGCGGTGCGGATCACCAGCGGCGGCAGGCCTTGATTCTGCAAATGCTCGGTAATACCGGCCAATGGGTTTTGCAGATTGATCTGGATGTCGTTGGACAGCGCCTTGAGCGGCGACACGTAAACCACCAGCGTCTCATCCGGCAACTCACCGCCATGGGCCAGGCCTTGGTGGACCAGGTCGTCGAGCACCGCCAGGAACGCCGTGAGCGTCTTGCCGGAACCGGTGGGCGCGGCGATCAGCGTCGATTGGCGCTGGCGAATCAGCGGCCATGCCTGGGCCTGGGCGGCGGTCACCGAGGGGAACGTGCTGCGAAACCAGGCGCTGACGGCGGGGTGGAAGCCGTCCAATGCGCGGTCCGTGGATTCAGGAAGGTTCATGTAGTGATTGATACCGCCCGATTCAACAAGTTGCAATCGCACACTTTATCCGTGACGGTTGCGCTACAAACCCGCAAAATGCAACGATTCTGACAAATACCTGAATAACCATCGTTCCATACTGACCGGGCCTGCTCAATCTATGCGAATGCGCCTTATGTTACTGGGCGGCGGGAATGCCCTCGGGCAGGCGCTGATTCGCCTCGGTGCAGAGGAAGACATCGGTTTCCTCGCACCCAAACCGCCCCAAGACGGCTGGGATGCCGCGAGCCTCACCCAATTGCTCGACGACACACGTCCCGATGCGTTGATCAATCTCGCCTACTATTTCGACTGGTTCCAGGCTGAAGCTGTCAGCGAGACCCGTCTGGCCGCCCAGGAGTTCGCCATCGAACGCTTGGCTGAGCTGTGCCAGCACCACAACATCACCCTGTTGCAACCGTCCAGCTACCGCGTGTTCGATGGCTCCCGCGCCACCGCCTACAGCGAAAAGGACGAGCCGGTGCCCCTGGGTCTGCGCGGCCAGGCGTTGTGGCGCATCGAGCAAAGCGTGCGCGCCACCTGCCCGCAACATGTGTTGCTACGGTTTGGCTGGCTGTTGGATGACAGTCTCGACGGCACCCTCGGACGCTTCCTGGCTCGGGCCGAGAAACCGGATGAGTTACTGATGGCGGATGACCGTCGCGGCAACCCGACGCCGGTGGACGATGCGGCGCGGGTGATCATCTCAGTGCTTAAGCAACTCGATTGCGCGGCGCCGCTGTGGGGCACTTATCACTACGCCGGCCAAGAGGCGACCACGCCGTTGGCGCTGGGCCAGGCGATCCTCACCGAAGCGCGCAGCTACCACTCGCTGGCGATCGAGTCCCCCACCGCCCAGGCCCACGCCGCCCGGCCGGATGCGAGTGAAGAACCGCAACATGCGGTGCTCGCCTGCAAGAAAATCCTCCACACCTTCGGCATCAAGCCACGGGCGTGGCGTGCGGGGTTGCCGGCGTTGCTGGATCGGTTCTACCGCCACGGCTGAAGAAACTTGGGTCCAATGTGGGAGCGGGCTGGCTCGCGAATACGGAATGTCAGTCAAAAGATTTATCGACTGATCCACCGCCTTCGCGAGCAAGCCCGCTCCCACAGGGTTCTGCAGTGTTGCTTAGAACTTGTAGCCAATACCCACCATGTAAACCATCGGGTCCACGTCCACATTGACCTTGGCGCGAGTGCCCGGTGCCACGCCGTTGTTTTCCACGGTGGCCTTGGTGCTGATGTCGATGTAGCGCGCCTGGGCGTTGATCATCCACTTGTCGTTGATCATGTAGTCCGCGCCAATCTGCGCGGCCCAGCCCCAGGAGTTTTCAGCCTTGAAGTTGCTGAAGCCTGCGCCTTGGGCACGGCTGCCGACGTGTTCGTCGTAGATCCAGGTGTAGTTGATACCGGCGCCCACGTACGGTTGGAACGCCGACTTGTTGTCGAGCGGGTAGTACACGACGCTCAGGGTTGGCGGCAGGTGCTTCAGGGTACCGAGCTTGCCGTTGGCCGGGCTCAGGGCGGTGCCCTTGATTTTCACATCATGCTCGAACGGCGTGGCCGCCAGCAGTTCGATACCGACGTGGTTGGTCAGCATGTAGGCGAAGTTCAGGCCCAGCTGGGTGTCGCTGCTCATGGTCGCCTTGCCGCCCAGGTTGGTGCCTGCCAACGGGCCCTGGTCAACTTTGACGTGGCCGCTGTCTGCCTTCGGGTTCACGGTGATTGCACCGGCGCGAACCAGAATGTCGCCCGCTTCGTGAGCGTGTGCGACGGGGGCAACGAGGGCGAGCGCGAAGAGGGACGCGCCGAGCAGAGACTTGTTCATGGGAGCTCCAAAGGACGTTTAAAAGTTGTACGTCCAATGGTAAAGATCGTTCCGCTCGGTCTTTTGACTCAGCTCAATGAAAGGGCGATCAGCCTTATTCAGGCAGCTCGTACATGTAAATTTTCTCGGCATCCATCTGGTAACCGGCATCGGCCAGTTCGCTGGTGGACGGTTTGACTTGCATCGCGCCTTCGATCCAGTACGGCTGATACAGCTCATCGAGCTTCACGCCGACTTCGCTTCTGACGTGCACGATCTGGTTTGACGGCGGCGGCGGCACATGGATGCACGCGCCGAAATACGGCACCAGCAAGAACTCCGTGGTGCGGCCTTCTTCACTGACTTCCAGCGGCACGATATAACCCGGCAGACGGATGTGCTGGCCGTCCAGGCTTTGCACCACCGGTGCGTTGGGTAAGTCCTGCTTGGCCGCTGGCGCCGCCTCGACCGACAAGGCATCAGCCATGTTCGACAAGTCGTGCAGCGGTTTCATGTTGGGGATTTCCGGCGGCGCGTCCGGCGGGATCATCTCCTGCCAGGACAAATCCTTGGGCTGATCTTCCGCCCAGGCCGGAACGGCCACCAGCAGCAACAACGCAAACAGCGCACGACGCATGACTCGTTCCTCAGTAGGTAGCTGCAAGCGATAAGCCTCAAGTAAAAGCCAATCTGCTTGCAGCTTAAAGCTTGAAGCTTAAGGTTGCTGTTCTACAGCCTGACCGACAGGCCATCAGCCAGGGATTGCCGATAGGCGCGCCACGCGGGCACGCTACCCATCAACAGCGCGGCGGCCAGGATACCGGTGAGCAGCGTCCATTCATATTCGCTCGGCCAGGCCATCGGCAGATCCAGACCGTAATTGGCCTGCAGATACCCACGCGAGGCGGCGATGCACACATACAGTAAAGCCACGCCGGCGACCACGCCGGACAGTGCCAGGGCGAAGGCTTCGAAGATCAGCAACGTTGCGATATGCCACGGCCGCGCACCCACCGAACGTAAAATTGCCATTTCGCGGCGTCGTTCGTTGAGGCTGGTGAGAATTGCCGTGAGCATGCCGATCAGTCCGGTAAGCACCACGAACAGCGAGATCACGAACAGCGCTTTTTCGGCGGTGCCCATCATGCTCCACAACTCTTGCAGCGCCACGCCAGGCAGGATCGCCAGCATCGGCTCGCCACGGAATTCGTTGATCTCCCGTTGCAGGGCGAAGGTGGAAATCTTGTTGTTCAGGCCAAGCATGAACGCGGTGATGGCCTGTGGCGTGAGGTCCATATTGCGCGCCTGATCTGCGCTGATGCGGCCTTTGCCCTGAGCCGGTACGCCGTTGTGCCAGTCGATATGAATCGCTTCCATGCCGCCGAGGCTGATGTGCAGCGTGCGGTCCACCGGGGTGCCGGTGCGTTTGAGAATGCCAACCACGGTGAAGGGTTTGTCATCGTGTTTCACCAGGCTGACCACCGCCACGCCATGGGCCAGCACCAGTTTGTCGCCGAGTTTGTAGTGCAGCGCGTCGGCGACTTCGGCGCCGAGCACCACTTCGAATGGATCGGTGGCAAAGGCGCGGCCGCTGGCCAGTTCGAGGTTTTGCTTGCGGCCGTATTGGTAGTGTTCGAAGTAGGATTCGTTGGTGCCCATCACGCGGTAGCCGCGATGGGAGTCGCCGAGGGAAATCGGGATGGCCCATTTCACCTGGGGGCTGGCGGCGAAATGCTCGAAGCTGTCCCAGCGGATGTTGTTGGTGGCGTTGCCGATGCGGAATACCGAGTACAACAGCAGGTTCACCGAGCCGGAGCGGGCGCCGACGATCAGGTCGGTGCCGCTGATGGTGCTGGCAAAGCTGTTGCGCGCTTCAACACGCACGCGCTCCACCGCGAGCAACAAGCAGACTGAAAGCGCGATGGCGAAGGCGGTGAGGATTGCGGTAAAGCGGCGGTTAGCCAGGCTGGCCATGGCTAGACGGAACAGATACATCTCAAACCTCTGCGGGCGTGGCGGCGCGATTGAGTTCGGCCAGCGACAGGTTGCGATCGAACAGCGAAGCCAGGCTCTGGTCGTGGCTGACAAACAACAGGCTGGCGCCTGCTTCACGGCATTCGGCGAACAACAGCTGTAGGAAGGCTTCGCGGGCGTCGTAATCCAGGGCCGAAGTGGGTTCGTCAGCGATCACCAGCTCTGGCTGGCCGATCAATGCACGGGCGGCGGCAACACGTTGTTGCTGGCCTATGGACAGCGAGTCGGCGCGGCGTTCCAGCACGTCTTTGTCTTTCAAGCCCAGGTGCGCGAGCAACGCTGCGGCGGCCTGGTCGACACTGCCGTGGCGCTGCTTTGCCCGTTGCGCACGCAGTTTGGAAAAGTGGCAGGGCAACTCGACGTTCTCGCGCACCGACAGGAATGGCAGCAAGTTGAACTGCTGGAAGATGTAGCCGGTGTGGTCAACGCGGAAACGGTCGCGGGCGCCGGCGCAAAGCTCGGTCAACTCCTGGCCAAGCAGGCGGATACTGCCCCGGCTGGGTTTCTGCACGCCGCCAAGCAGGCCCAGCAGCGTGGTTTTGCCACTGCCGCTCGGGCCCTTGAGAAACAAGGTTTCTCCCGCTTCCAGGCGGAATGTGGGGATGTCCAGCAACTGCGGGTGACCGGGCCAGTTGAAGCCCAGGTCAGACAGTTCGATCAATGCGTGGGTCATGTGGGCTCAGAACTTCAGAGTGGCTGCTGTGGCCGTCGCGTCAACACCTTGCTGGCCGCTCGGGCCGATCAGTTGTACCTGAATTTTCTGGGTGGCGGGGAAGGTCTTGAACACCTGGGTCAGGTCGAGGTTGCTCAGGGCCGTCGGCGTGGCGCAGGTGAACTGGTAGTGGGCGTGGATTTCGCTGTGGTCATGATGGTGTTCGTGGGCGGCCGCGCCTTTACCGTCTGTGGCGTGGTCGTCATCGTCATCATGGTCGGCTTCGGGCTTGTCGCCGAACAACGGGCTGTTGAGTTCCTGGCTGCTGACCACGCAACCGGCACCCTTAGGCAGGTTGAACAGGGCGACAGGGTTTTCCAGCTGTTTGCGCACGGCGGCGACTTTGGCTTTGTCTGCCGGGGTGGTCGCCAAATGTTCGAAACCCACCAGGTTCATTGCCGGGCTGTCCAGTTCCAGCTCCAGGGCCTGGCCGTCGAGCACCGCGTTGAGGCGGCCCACGCCATGTTCGTGGGCGCCAAGGCTGCCGTGTTCATGGTCGTGATCATCATGAGCATGGGCAACCGCCAATGGCAGCAGGGCAAACGGCAAAGCGAGCAACAGACGGCGCATGAGAAGGCTCCAGAACATGAAAGTTTTGTTATGTGATCTTATAACAGTTACCGCAGAGTTTGACCGCCCGCTTGGCGTTGCGCAAGTCGCATGGGAGCATGCCTGTCAGAAAACTGCAGGAGTAAGGACGATGTTGCGAATTCGTGGAACCGTCGGCGACCTGCCGGTGGACTTGACCCTGGAGCTGGACGACGGCGATTGGGCGCGGCTGGGCGCGCAGTTGCAGGCCACACCTGTATCCGCCGCAGCGACAGTGGCACCGGTCAAGCAGAATGACGACCTGTGGCAGAAGGCCCAGGACCTGTTGCGCAAGGCTGGGCAGCTCAGCGGCCTGGAACTGCTGGATCAGTTGGAAGGCTTGGCCGGCGATGCTGCATCAGGCAAGCGCCTGCTGGTGCGCTTGCGCCACAGTTCGAACGTGAAAGTGGCCAGCGGCGCCGATACGCCGCTGTACAGTTGGGTTGGCGATTAGTACAGGGCGGCAAACAATTTGCGGCGGTACGCGGTCACCAGTGGGTGATCATTGCCCAGCAGTTCGAACACCTGCAGCAAGGTCTTGTGTGGCAGGCCTTCGCTGTAGCTGCGGTTGCGGATGAACAGCTTGAGCAAACCTTCCAGCGCGGCGTCGTACTGCTGACGCGCCAGTTGCTGGATCGCCAATTGGTAGGCCGCCTCGTCGTCTTGCGGGTTTTGCGCCAGGCGGCTTTTCAGGTCGGCGGCGTCCGGCAGGTCGGCAGCCTGACGCAGGAAGGTGATCTGCGCCTTGGCGCCGGCGAGGGCGGCTTTGTGGTCGTCGCTTTTAACCGCATCCAGCACGGTCTGGGCTTCGCCCAGTTCACCGCGCTCGGCAAGGCAGCGTGCGTAGAGGATCAGTGCAGCGGCGTTGGTGTTGTCTTCACCCAGCAACGCCACCAGCACGGCTTCGGCATCGCTGACGCGACCTTCGGCAAATAACGCCTGGGCCTGTTCCAACGGATCTGCCGCCGCCGGTGGTGGCATCTGCACATGGGGCTCCAGCATTGCCCGCACGGCCGACTCCGGCTGCGCCCCGGCAAACCCGTCCACTGGCTGGCCATCCTTGAACAACACCACCGTCGGCAGGCTTTGAATGCCAAAGCGCGCGACAATATCCTGCTGGGCTTCGCAATCGACCTTGGCCAGCAGCAGCTCGCCCTGATAACTCTCGGCAATTTTCGCGAGCATCGGCATCAGCGCCTTGCACGGCGCGCACCACTCGGCCCAGAAGTCCACCAGCACGGGTTTTTCGAAGGAGTTCTGGATCACTGCCTGGTCAAAGGTGGCGGTGGTGACATCGAAGATATAAGGCGTGGGCTGACTCATGGGGCGTCTCGAATAAGCGGGAATGGGGCAACTATAAGGGCTTGCTCGCGAAGGTCTCAAGAGCGCCGTGAATGGTACAGACTCACCTTGCGAAACTCCCAAGGCTCCGCCAGATCCGGCAACGTCAGCGCATCAAGAATCGCCAGCCGCTGGTAATCCGGGTGCTGGAAGTCGCGCACGCGCGAATCCGCCACCAACGCTTCGCGGCCACGTGTGAGGAACTGATCCAGCAACGGCAGGTTCGCCCGGTCGTAGAGCACGTCGGCCACCAGGATCAAGTCGAAGCGATCGGCTTCGGCGAAGAAGTCCGCCGAATAACCCAGCTCCACTCCATTGAGTTCGGCATTCGCCCGACAGGACGCCAACGCCAGTGGGTCGAGGTCACAAGCCACCACTTCCAGCGCGCCGGCCTTGACCGCCGCAATCCCGGCCACGCCGGAACCCGCGCCAAAATCCAGTACGCGCTTGCCCACGACCCACTCAGGGGTCGCCGCCAGGTACCGCGCCAATGCGAGGCCGCTGGCCCAGCAGAAACTCCAGTAGGGCGGTTCATGCAGGATGCGCCGGGTTTCCTCGGGGCTGAAGGCACGGTCCATGTTGTCCGCGTCCAGCAGCCATAACGACAACGCTGTGCCCGGCAGCGGGCAGGGCACCAGTTGTGCGTCGCCGATCAGTCCGCTCAGCGCGGCTTGCAGGTCCAGCGGTGGCGTCATGGTGCCTTGACGAGTTGCAGGGGGCCGGTGGTCTGGGTGATCGCCTGGGTGATACGCACGGCGGGCAGGTGCAGGATCAGTTGGCCGGATTGGCTGGCGCGGCCGCGCAGTTCTACCCGTGCACCGGTTGGGAACGCCTCGGGGTTGAAGCGCAGACGGAAGGCCAGGGGCTTGCCGTTGCCGGTCAATACGCTGCTGGCCAGCAATTGTTGCGGGCGCGAACGGTCGTCGATCACCAGCAGCGCCATCTCGACTTCGGCACCCGCCGGAATGTTAGTCAGGCTGCCGCTGATCTCCCGCAGGTAGGCGGGCAGGGGGCCGAGGTCTTCAATGCCGGGGATTTTTTTCTCTTGTGCTGGTGTGGGTTGAGGGGCGGCTGGCTTGGGGGCTTCGCTGCTGCAGGCGACCAGAAAACCGAACAGGGTGAGCAAAACAAGTGGTCGTAGCTGCATGTACGGCTCCAGAAAGGACAAAATCCGTGGCTAAAAAAATATGAAACATAATAGCCAGCCTATATACCGTAAAGGCTATGGCTTGTCTTGCCACAGGGATGCGCTACCATGGCCCTCCCTTTATTTGTTGCCTGCCTACCATGCACTGTCCCTTCTGCGGTGCCAACGACACCAAAGTCATTGACTCGCGTCTGGTCGCCGAGGGCGATCAAGTACGTCGCCGGCGTGAATGCCTGGCCTCTGGCTGCGGTGAACGTTTCACCACCTTCGAAACCGCCGAACTGGTATTGCCACGTCTGATCAAGTCCGACGGCAGCCGCCAGCCTTTCGACGAAGAAAAACTGCGCGCCGGTATGCAACGCGCCCTGGAAAAACGCCCGGTGAGTGTCGAGCGGCTGGAGGCGGCGCTGGTGCATATCAAGCACAAGCTGCGCGCCACCGGCGAACGCGAGGTCAAGAGCCTGGTGGTTGGAGAGCTGGTGATGGGCGAGCTGCAAAAGCTCGACGAAGTTGCCTATATCCGTTTCGCCTCGGTGTATCGACGCTTCCAGGACCTCAATGAGTTCCGCGAAGAAATCGACCGCCTGGCCCGTGAGCCTGCCAAAGAATGACCCCGACATCTACCGAACAAGTCGTGCTCGACGCCCATTACATGGCCCGTGCCCTCGAACTGGCGCGCAAGGGCCTGTACACCACCCATCCCAACCCGCGTGTGGGGTGCGTGATTGTGCGTGACGGGCAGATTGTCGGCGAAGGTTGGCATGAGCGCACCGGCGAACCCCATGCCGAGCCCAACGCCTTGCGCGCTGCCGGTGACAAGGCCCGTGGCGCCACGGTGTACGTGACCCTCGAACCTTGCAGCCATCATGGGCGTACGCCGCCCTGTGCCGATGCGTTGGTCACGGCCGGTGTCGCCCGTGTCGTGGCCGGGATGCAGGACCCGAACCCCGAAGTGGCGGGGCGCGGGATGCAGCGTTTGGCTCAGGCCGGTATCGAGGTGCGGAGCGGCGTGCTGGAAGCCGAAGCGCGCGCGCTCAATCCAGGTTTCCTCAAACGCATGGAGCACGGCCTGCCCTTCGTGCGGGTCAAGCTGGCGATGAGTCTGGACGGCCGCACCGCGATGGCCAGCGGCGAAAGCCAATGGATCACTGGCCCCGCCGCTCGCGCTGCCGTGCAACGTCTGCGCGCCGAGGCCAGTGTGGTGCTGACCGGCGCCGACACGGTGCTGGCCGACGGCGCACGCCTGACCGTGCGCGCCGCCGAACTCGGCCTGGATGAAGCTACCACGGCGCTTGCCATGTCGCGTCCGCCATTGCGCGTGCTGATCGACGGCCGCCTGCGCGTGCCGCTCAATGCACCGTTCTTCAAGGCCGGCCCGGCCCTGGTCATCACCTGCGTGACCTCGGAAAACCAGTTTCCCCGTGGTCCCGAGTGCCTGGTGGTGCCAGGCGTCGACGGCCAGGTCGACCTGCGCTCGGCGCTGGTCGCGCTGGCGGCCCGTGGCGTCAACGAAGTGCTGGTGGAAGCCGGCCCAAGCCTGGCCGGTGCGTTTGCCCAGCAAGGCCTGGTGGATGAATACGTGATTTTCATCGCCGGCAAGTTCCTCGGCTCCGCCGCCCGGCCTTTGTTGGACTGGCCGCTTGAGAAACTGGCCGACGCCCCCCAACTCAAGATCACTGAAATGCGCGCTGTAGGCGACGACTGGCGAGTCACTGCCATCCCTCTACCCGCAGCGAGCGTATAATTCTGACCGGACGCTCAAGTGTCCCGTACCGTTTTCCAGGAGAAGGCCATGTTCACCGGTATTATCGAATCCATCGGCAGCATTCGCGCCATGACGCCAAAAGGCGGCGACGTACGCCTGCTGGTTGAAACCGGCAAGCTCGACCTGGGCGACGTCAAACTGGGCGACAGCATCGCTGTGAGCGGCGTATGCCTCACCGTCATCGAGCTGCCGGGCAATGGCTTCGCCGCCGATGTCAGCCGGGAAACCCTGGACTGCACCGCGATGAACGATCTCAAGGCCGGCAGCCCGGTCAACCTGGAAAAAGCCCTGACCCCGACCACCCGCCTCGGCGGTCACCTGGTCAGCGGCCACGTCGACGGCGTCGGCGAAGTGGTATCGCGCAGCGAAAACGCGCGTGCCGTGGAATTCCGCATCCGCGCACCCAAAGAGCTGGCCAAGTACATCGCCCACAAAGGCTCGATCACCGTCGACGGCACCAGCCTGACCGTGAACGCTGTGAACGGCGCCGAATTCGAACTGACCATCATTCCCCACACCCTCAGCGAAACCATCATGGCGTCGTACCAGCCAGGTCGTCGGGTGAATCTGGAAGTGGACTTGCTTGCCCGTTACCTGGAGCGCCTGTTGCTGGGCGATAAGGCCGCAGAGCCAACGTCCGGGAACATCACCGAAAGTTTTCTGGCCGCTAACGGCTACCTGAAATCCTGACCAAGGGGGTGCCGCGTGGCGCTCAATAGCATCGAAGAACTGGTTGAAGACATCCGCCAAGGCAAGATGGTCATCCTGATGGATGACGAAGACCGCGAGAACGAAGGCGACATCATCATGGCCGCCGAGGCCTGCCAGGCTGAGCACATTAACTTCATGGCCAAGCACGCCCGCGGGCTGATCTGCATGCCCATGAGCCGTGAGCGCTGCGAGTTGCTCAAGCTGCCGTTGATGGCGCCGCGCAATGGCTCGGGTTTTGGCACCAAGTTCACCGTATCGATTGAAGCCACCACCGGTGTCACCACCGGCATCTCCGCTGCCGACCGCGCACGCACCGTGCAGGCCGCCGCCGCGAAAGATGCCAAGGCCGAAGATATCGTCAGCCCCGGTCACATCTTTCCGCTGATGGCCCAGCCGGGTGGCACCCTGGCTCGTGCCGGCCACACCGAAGCTGCCTGCGACCTCGCGCGCATGGCCGGTTTCGAGCCAAGCGGCGTGATCTGCGAAGTGATGAACGACGACGGCACCATGGCCCGTCGAGCCGAACTCGAAGCCTTTGCCGCCGAACACAACATCAAGGTGGGCACCATTGCCGACCTGATCCACTACCGCATGATCCATGAACGTACCGTTCAGCGGATTGCCGAGCAGCCACTGGACAGCGAACTGGGCCAATTCAATTTGGTGACCTACCGTGATTCAGTGGAAGGCGACGTGCACATGGCCCTGACCCTGGGCACCATTTGCGCCGAAGAACCGACCCTTGTGCGCGTGCACAACATGGACCCGTTGCGCGACCTGCTGATGGTCAAGCAACCGGGGCGCTGGAGCCTGCGCGCCGCCATGGCTGCGGTCTCCGAGGCTGGCAGTGGTGTGGTGCTGTTGCTCGGTCACCCGCTGGATGGCGATGTGTTGTTGGCGCATATCCGTGAAACGGCGGACCACGCTCCGGTGAAAAAACCGACCACCTACAGCATCGTCGGCGCCGGTTCGCAGATCCTGCGTGACTTGGGCGTGCGTAAAATGCGCTTGATGAGTGCGCCAATGAAATTTAATGCGATATCCGGTTTCGACTTGGAAGTAGTAGAATACGTGCCCTCCGAATAAAGGCTGGCGATTTTCGCCTCTTTTTTCGCGGTTCAAATATCACTAAGGGACGCGTCATACACGCGTCCCGGCTCTTTAAGAGATTTGTCGAATGACCCTGAAGACCATCGAAGGTACCTTCATCGCACCCAAAGGCCGCTACGCCCTGGTAGTTGGCCGCTTCAACAGCTTCGTGGTTGAAAGCCTGGTAGGCGGTGCCGTGGACGCCTTGGTTCGCCACGGTGTGAGCGAGAGCGACATCACTATCATCCGCGCGCCTGGCGCCTTCGAAATTCCACTGGTTGCGCAAAAAGTTGCCCAGCAGGGTGAGTACGCGGCGATCATCGCCCTGGGCGCGGTCATTCGTGGCGGTACTCCGCACTTCGAATACGTGGCCGGTGAATGCACCAAGGGCCTGGCCCAGGTGTCCATGGAGTTCGGCGTGCCGGTTGCGTTCGGCGTGCTGACCGTGGATTCCATCGAACAAGCCATCGAGCGTTCCGGCACCAAGGCCGGTAACAAAGGCGCTGAAGCTGCCTTGTCCGCCCTGGAAATGGTCAGCCTGCTGTCGCAGTTGGAGGCCAAGTGATTTCCGACGAGAGCGACAACTTCAACCCGCGCGAGCCACGTCCTGCCGATGCCGGCAAGCCGTCCAAGAACGAGAAGCGTCGCGCTGCTCGTCAACTGGCAACCCAGGCGCTGTATCAGCGTCACCTGGCGGGCGCTTCCTTGACCGAGATCGAAGCCCAGTTTCGCGTCGACAACGATTTCACCTTCGCCGACCTGCCGTACTTCCACGACATCCTGCACGGTGTGCATGCGCACCTGAGCGAGATCGACACGGCCCTGGCACCCTGCCTGGACCTGACCATCGAAGAGCTGGACCCGGTTGAACTGTGCGTGATGCGCCTGTCTGCCTGGGAGCTGCTGTATCGCGTCGACGTGCCGTACCGCGTGGTGATCAACGAAGGCATCGAACTGGCGAAAGTCTACGGTTCGACCGACGGCCACAAGTTCGTCAACGGCGTGCTCGACAAGCTGGCTCCACGCCTGCGTGAAGCCGAAGTGAAGGCGTACAAGCGCTAATTCGCGCTTGAGTCCTGATGGGTGAGTTTGAGCTGATCCGCAACTACTTCGCCGCCGCGCCCTGTGCGCAAGGCGGCGAAGGCATTGCCCTGGGGATCGGTGACGACTGTGCCCTGCTGGCGCTCCCTGCCGGGGAGCAGCTGGCGATCTCCACCGATACGCTGGTGGCCGGGGTGCATTTTGCCGACCCCTGTGACCCGTTCCTGCTCGGTCAGCGCTCGTTGGCCGTGGCGGTAAGCGACTTGGCCGCCATGGGCGCCAACCCCCTCGCCTTTACCCTTGCCCTGACCACACCGACGGTCGATGCCGATTGGCTGCAGCGCTATGCCCAGGGTTTGAACCTTATGGCGCAGAACTGTGGCGTGGGCCTGGTGGGCGGGGATACCACCCGTGGACCGTTGACCCTGACCCTGACCGTGTTTGGTCGTGTGCCCGCCGGGCAAGCCTTGACCCGCAGCGGTGCGCAGCCGGGTGACCTGCTGTGTGTTGGCGGCGAGCTGGGCAATGCTGCCGGCGCGCTGCCGTTGGTATTGGGCCAACGCAGCGCCGACGCGGCTATCGCTGACCCGCTGCTGGCCCATTATTGGTCACCGCAACCGCAGCTGGCGTTAGGCCTGGCACTGCGTGGCAAAGCTACATCGGCCATGGATATATCTGACGGGCTGTTGGCCGATTGCGGGCATATCGCCAGGGCATCGGCTGTCAGCCTGTTGGTCGAGTGCCAGAAACTGCCAATGTCTGCAGCCTTACTGGCGTTTGTCGGTGATGATGAGGCCCGGGTGGCCGCGCTCAGCGGAGGCGATGACTACGTGCTGGCATTCACGCTGCCAGCGGCCGAGTTGGCACCTTTGCTGGCGTGTGGATGGCCGATCCATGTGATCGGCCGGGTCGAGGCCGGGCGGGGTGTGACCCTGCTTGACGCCAGCGGGCATGACATCACTCCGGCCATTCATGGCTATCAACATTTCAGCGCGACGCCCTGACCCGGCGAGCTGCGCTACCCTTTAGACGATTATCACCGCATGGGAGGCCGTCACCATGGATGTGCGCCGCTGGCTGCTGATCGTGCTGTGTAGCGTCGCGGCGCTGGTACAGGCCGAGAGTCCTCCCGTTCTTGGCAAGATCGTGCTGGCCAGTGAAGAGTGGAACGACTACACCAACAAAGACGGCAGCGGCCTGGCCTGGGACGTGCTGCGCCAGGTGTTCGAACCCGCCGGGATCACGCTGCAGACGCGCTCGGTGCCCTATACCCGCTCGGTCGGCCTGGCCCAGCGCGGTGAAGTGGATGGCTGGGTGGGTTCCTATCGCGATGAAGCCCAGGGCGTGCTGTACCCCCACTGGAATTTTGACTCCGACCACATCTATGCCCTCGGTCTGGCCAATACGCCGGCGCCGACGGTGGCCACGCTGGGCAATTACCGCCTGGCCTGGGTGCGCGGCTACAAGTACGAGGAGTACTTGCCCAACGTGCACCGCTTCAATCAGATCGAGCGCCGCGACGGTATTTTACCGATGCTGGAACATGCGCGGGCCGACTTTTACATCGATGCGTTGACCGAGGCCAAGTACGTGCTAAATCAGGCGGATGACCCGTCGAAGTTCACACTGACCCACATCGCCGAACTTGCGCTGTACGTTGGGTTTGCCGATAACGAACGGGGCAGGGCCTTGATGGCTGTATTCGACCAGCGTATGGCGGCCCTGGTGAAAAGCGGCGAGTTAAAGGCAGTTTTCGACCGCTGGAAGCAGCCCTATCCCTTCTGACCTGCATAGAACCAGGGCGAAGGCCAATCGAACCTATTGATCTTTATCAGCGATAATTCAGCTTAAGCGTCTGTAGGAACCTGCTGTTACAATGGCCGCCATCGTAAAAACTGAAATCAGGAGCACACGGTGCCCGTCGTTTTCGTCGCCGCTTCCAAGCTGCCTACCCCTTTTGCCACGTTCACCATGAACGGCTTTCTCGAAGAAGCCACCGGGCGCGAGCACGTTGTACTGAGCCTGGGCGACATCGCTGATGGCGTGCCGGTGCTGGGTCGCGTGCATTCCGAATGCCTGACCGGCGACGCGTTGTTCAGCCAGCGTTGCGACTGCGGTTCGCAACTGGAAGCCGCGATGCGGGCCATCGCCCGTGAAGGCCGTGGCGTGTTGCTGTACCTGCGTCAGGAAGGCCGTGGCATTGGCCTGATGAACAAGATCCGCGCCTACGAGCTGCAAGATGGCGGCGCCGATACCGTCGAGGCCAACGAGCGCCTGGGCTTTGCCGCCGACCAGCGTGACTATGCGATCTGCCTGCCCATGCTGGAGCACCTGGGCGTCAAATCCCTGCGCCTGATGACCAACAATCCGCGCAAGGTCAAAGCCTTGACCGACATGGGCATCACCGTGGCCGAGCGCGTGCCGCTGCACACCGGGCACAACCCGCACAACAAGCTTTACCTGGCGACCAAGGCCAGCAAGCTCGACCACATGATGGGCAACGAGCATCAGGGCGAGGTCGACCGCGCGTGACCCGTGGCCAGGTGAAACGGCGACTGTCCTTCAACTGGTGGCAGTACCTGGCCCTGGCGCTGCTCCCTCTGTTCGTGATCAACCTGGTGTTCGGCCAAGCCGAATCGCTGCTGCCAGTGCTGGCCATGCCATTCTTCATTGCCGGCGTGGCCTCGATGTTTCTCAGCCTGCGTTACTTCAACGGCTATAAACACGCGTTGATTGCCACTTCCAAAGCCCTCGATACCGCCGAAGAGCCGGCTGCCTGGATCACCCTGGCGGCGCGTCGTCGCACGGCGTTGCTGGTGGCCGCCGTACCGGCATGGATCGGGGCGTTGTCGGTATTCGTCGGTTTGGAGGCGGTGCCGCTGTTCCTGTTGGCGCTGTCGACCGTGGTGCTGTTCTACCTCTACCGCATTCCCCGTCAACTGGGATGATTCGTCACTGGCTGGCCGTGTTGCTGGTATTCAGTGCCCAAGCGCTGGCGGCCGAGCGTGTTGTGAGCCTAGCGCCGTCCCTCTCTGAAATCATGGTCGAACTGGGCGCAGCCGATGTGCTGGTGGGCGTACTCGACGGCGGTGATCGCCCGGCCGCCTTGGAACACGTGCCGTCAGTGGGGCATTACGGCCAATTGGACATGGAACGGCTGCTCAGCCTCAAACCCGATTTGATCCTGCTGTGGCCCGGCAGCGTGGGCCCGGCCCAGCGTGAGCAGTTGCAGCGGCTGAACATTCCGGTCTACGTCGCTGAACCCCATAATCTTGAACAGCTTACCACCCAGGTTCAGGCCATCGCCGAGCAATTGGGTCGTCCTGAGGCCGGTCGTCAATTGGCCGCGCAATTACGCCAACGCCTGGCCGGGCTACGCCAGCGCTATCAGCGCGCCGAACCATTGGGCGTGTTTTACCAAGTGTGGAACCAGCCGCTGTATACCGTGGGTGGCGGGCAGATCATCAGCGATGCGCTGAGTGTGTGCGGTGCGCGTAATGTGTTTGATGACCTCAAGCTGCCGGCGCCGCAGGTGAGCATTGAGTCGGTGTTGCAGCGTGACCCCGAGATGATCTTGGTGGGCGACCAGGCTCAGAAGGATGCGTGGAAGGTCTGGCCGGCGATGGCCGGACGGGTGCGGCTGGTGCCAGATAAAGGCCTGGAGCGGCCCAGCGGGCAGATGCTGGAAGCGGTGGCGCGGTTGTGTCAGGTGATTGCACCCAACAAGTGATACCGCTTTCGCGAGCAAGCCCGTACAGGCAACGATCAAATTTCCGGTGCCCAAGTCACTCCAATCATCCACACTCGCCCTTCTTCACGGTAATCCTGATTGTTCAGGAAGTTCGGGTCGTTATAGCTGTAACGCGCCCGCGCATAGGACTTGTCCAACACGTTATCGACCTTCAACGACAATGCCACTTCCCGACTCAACGCCCAACTGCTGCGTAACCCAAGCAAGGCATAGCCGCCCAGGCGGTGGGTGTTGTCTTCATCGTCATAACTGCTGCTGATGGCCTGCCAACTGGCCCCTACGCCCAGCTTGTCGAACTGCCGATCCAGATCCAGGCTCAACGTACGCCGCGCCCGTCGGGCCAACGTGTGGCCGCTGTCACGGTCGCGCGGGTCGATGACTGACAGCCCCAGATTGCCTTGCCAGCCAAACAGTTCCTGCTTGAGTGCGGCTTCAAAGCCGTTGATGCGTGCCGACGCCACGTTCTGCGGCTTGCCGGAGCGGTCGAGAATAATCGCATCGCTCAAGTCGGTACGGTACAGCGAAGCTTCCAGGCGCGTGCTGTCGCTCAGTTGGCTGCGCCATTGCAGTTCGTAGTTCTTCGAGGTTTCGGGTTGCAGGTTGGGGTTGCTGTACTTCGTATCCGGGTAATACAGGTCGTTGAAGGTCGGGGCGCGGAAACCCTCGCTGTAACTCAACAACACGTCGTTGTCCGGGTTGACCGGCAAGGTCAGGGTGCCGCTCCAGCTGTTCTGTCCGCCAAACTGCTGGTTCTGGTCACGCCGCAGGCCCAGCTCGGTAGAAAACCACTGGCCTTGAAAGCGATGCTGCACAAAGGCGGCGCGGTTCCAGCGGCTGTTTTCTGTGAACGTAGTGCTGCCGTGGAAGCGGTCTTCGTACCAGTCGCCGCCGAGTATCAGGCTGTTCTGGTCATTCAGTGTCAGATCGTTCTGCCAGTTGACCGAGTCGCGGTAGGTATTGAACACGCTGAAGTCATCGCTGAGGGTGTCGCGCTTGGTATCGCGGTTCTCACTGTGGCCCAGTTCCAGGCGCGATTGCCAGCGCTCGTTGAGCTTGGCATCGACATAGCCGCTGGCGCTGCTCACGGTGTAGTCGGTGTAGGGCTTTTGCCCCACCGTTTGCCCGGTGGCGACGTCGTAGCGGCCGAAGCTGTTGTCGTACTCCGACTTGCCACGGTTATCCAACAGATTGAAACCCGCTTCCAGCTCATCGCTGAAGGAGTGGCTGAGGTTCAGGCTGACGGACTGGTTGCGGTAGGCATCATGGTCGCCATCGCTGGAGAATGACGTGTGCGTCGAGTTAATGCCGGCGGTCTCATCCAGGCTTGCGCCGAGGTTGAAACGCGTGTGTTCATCCCCGCCGGACAGACCGAAGCTGCGCTCCCAGGTCTGGTGGCTACCAATGCCGAGCTTCAGGCGCGGTTGCAGGCCATGTTCGGCGTTGCGCCGGGTAAACAGCTGGATCACCCCGCCTACCGCATCGCTGCCATAAATCACCGAGCGAGAGCCGCGCAGCACTTCAACCCGTTCAATCTGATCGACGTTCAGGTATTGCAGGCCGCTGTCGCCGGAGGTGGTGTTGGCGATGCGCTGGCCGTCCACCAACACCAGGCTTTGCGCGGATTTGGTACCACGGATATAAATCCCCGGCAGGCTGCCACGGCCGCCAGTCGGCGCAATTTGTACGCCTGGGACGCGGCTGAGCAGGTCGGTCACGCTGGTGGGTTGCAGGCGGTCGATGTCGTCGCGGGTGAATACGGTGTTGGCGGCGCTGCTGTCGTTGCGGGCCTGGACCTGGCGGTTGGCGCTGATGACGACGTTGGGGAGTTTCAGGGCGTCGTCGCGCTCGAAGGTGTCGGCGAGCAAGTCAGTGGCAGGTAGAAGCAGCAGGGGCAAGGCGAAGCGCAGGCTTTTCATGGCTATCCATAGCAAAGGTGGGAGCAGGCCCCCACCTTTTGTGGGTTACAGACCAAGCAACGCCATGCGCTCGCGAACCGAGGCCTCGATCCCGGCTTCATCCAGCCCGCATTCGGCCAGCATCTGTGCCGGCTTGGCGTGTTCGACGTACACATCCGGCAAGCCCAGATGCAGCACCGACTTGAGGAGGTTCTCCCGCGCCAGGAACTCGCTGACGGCTGCACCGGCGCCGCCCATGATGGCGTTTTCTTCGACGGTCACCAGCAGCTCATGGCTGTTGGCAGTCTCGCGCACCAAGTCTTCGTCCAGCGGTTTGACGAAGCGCATGTCGACCACGGTGGCGTCGATCTTCTCGGCGACTTTCAGCGCTTCAGCCAGTTGCACGCCAAACACCAGGAATACCACCTTGCTGCCTTGGCGACGCACGATGCCCTTGCCGATCCCGATAGGCTCAAGATCTTTCTCGATCACTGCATTCGGGCCATTACCGCGCGGGTAACGCACGGCCGCCGGGCCGTTGTACAGATGGCCGGTGCTGAGCATCTTGCGCAGTTCGTTCTCGTCGCTCGGCGTCATCACCAGCATGCCGGGGATGCAGCGCAAGTAGGACAAGTCGAAGCTGCCGGCGTGAGTCGGGCCGTCTTCGCCCACCAAACCGGCGCGGTCGATGGCGAACAACACGTCGAGGTTCTGCACCGCGACGTCATGCACCAACTGGTCGTAACCGCGCTGCAGGAATGTCGAGTAGATCGCCACCACTGGCTTGGCGCCTTCACAGGCCATACCGGCCGCGAAGGTCACTGCGTGTTGCTCGGCAATTGCTACGTCGAAGTAGCGCAGCGGGAAACGCTCGCTGAACGCCACCAGGTCGGAGCCTTCCTTCATCGCCGGGGTAATGCCTACCAGGCGCGGGTCAGCGGCGGCCATGTCGCACAGCCATTCGCCGAATACACCGGAATACTTCGGCCCGCTGGGCTTTTTCGGCGCAGCGGCAGGCGCGTCCAGCGGTTCCAGCTTGGTGATGGCGTGGTAGCCGATCGGGTCGACTTCCGCCGGGGCGAAGCCTTTGCCTTTCTTGGTGACGATGTGCAGGAACTGCGGGCCCTTGAGGTCGCGCATGTTGCGCAGCGTGGCAATCAAGGTCGGCAGGTCGTGGCCGTCGATGGGGCCGATGTAGTTCCAGCCCAGTTCTTCGAACAGGGTGCCGGGCACCAGCATGCCCTTGGCATATTCTTCGGTACGGCGGGCAATTTCCCACGCGCCAGGCAGACGCGAGAGTACCTTCTTGCTGCCTTCGCGCATGCTGGCATACGTGCGGCTGGAGAGGATCTTGGCCAGGTAATTGGACAGGCCGCCGACATTGCGCGAAATCGACATGTCGTTGTCGTTGAGGATCACCAGCATGTTGGCGTCCACTTCCGGCGCATGGTTCAGCGCTTCGAAGGCCATGCCGGCGGTCAGCGCGCCATCACCTATCACGGCAATCGCCTTGCGATCACTGCCTTGCAGGCGGGCGGCAATCGCCATGCCCAGCGCGGCACTGATGGAGGTGCTGGAGTGACCGACGCCAAAGGTGTCGTACTCGCTCTCGGCGCGACGCGGGAAGGCGGCAATGCCGTCCTTCTGGCGCAGGGTGCCCATCTGCTCACGGCGGCCCGTGAGGATTTTGTGCGGATACGCCTGATGGCCCACGTCCCACACCAGCCGGTCGTCCGGGGTGTCGAACACGTAATGCAGGGCGATAGTCAGCTCGATGACGCCCAGGCCGGCACCAAAATGCCCACCGGTCTGGCCGACCGTGTAGAGCAATTCCAGGCGCAACTCATCGGCCAGGGTTTCCAGCTCGGCTTCACCCAGTCGACGCAGGCCGGCCGGCGTGACAGCACGGTCTAGCAGGGGCGTGGACGGGCGCTTGCGGGGAATCTCTTGAAACGTCGTGGGCATCAGGCGAATCGTTATAGGTATAGAAGAGGCGGCAGTTTACCTCAAGCATCGCAAACTGCCCACGCAGAGCGCCGAACTTGGCCGATATGCGGCCGTAAAGGCCGCGCTTATCAGTGCCGGCGTTCGACGATATACCGCGCCAGGTCACGCAGTGGCTCGGCCGCCGCGTCGAAAGGTCGCAGGGCGGCCAGGGCTTGGTCACGCAGCTCCAGGGCATAGGCCTTGGCGGCTTCCAGCCCGAGCAGCGCGGGATATGTCGGTTTGTCCCGTGCAATATCGGCGCCTTGGCGTTTGCCCAGGGTGGCCGTGTCACTTTCTACGTCGAGAATGTCGTCCTGCACCTGGAATGCCAGGCCGATGGCCAGTGCGTAGGTCTTCAGCGCCGCCAATTGTGCGGCCTCGGCACGCCCACTGGCCAGCGCGCCCAGGTGCACGGCAGCTTCGATCAAGGCGCCGGTCTTGTGGCGGTGCATGTATTCCAGGGCGTGCTGGTCGAGCTTCTGGCCGACCGAACCCAAGTCGATGGCCTGGCCGCCGACCATGCCGGCCGGGCCCGCCGCCACGGCCAGCGCCGTGACCATGCGCAAACGGATCTCGGCATTCACGCTGCTCAGCTTTGGGTCCAGCAGTGCGCTGAACGCCAGGCTTTGCAGGCCGTCACCGGCGAGGATCGCACAGGCTTCATCAAAGGCTTTGTGGGTGGTGGGCTGGCCGCGACGCAAATCGTCATCGTCCATCGCCGGCAAGTCGTCATGCACCAGGGAATAAGCGTGAATCAGCTCCACCGCACAGGCCGCACCATTCGCTTGCTCGGCCGGCGCGCCCAAGGCTTCACACGCCGCATACGCCAGCAACGGACGCACGCGCTTGCCGCCGTTCATCACGCTGTAGCGCATGGCTTCGTAAAGACGCTTGAGTTCGGGGCTTGGCGCAACAAACAAGGGTTCCAACGCCGCATTGACCCGAGCTTGGCTACTGGCCTGATACGCGTCGATCATTCGGGCTGTTCCGCATCGAAAGGTTCTTCGGCCAACTCCCCGTCACGTTCCAGCAGCACTTGTACCTTCTGCTCCGCCTGCGCCAAGGCGCTCTGGCAGTCGCGGGTCAGGCCGATGCCTTGCTCAAACGCCGTCAACGAGTCTTCCAGCGACAACTCGCCGTTCTCCAGACGCTCGACCAGGGTTTGCAGGTCGGCGAGGGATTGTTCGAAATCGAGTGCAACTTTTTTGCGGGCCATGGCGGCTATTCCGGTAGACGGTAAACCGGCGCGACACTAGCAGACATGGGGATTCTGGGCAAATGAGTGGGGGTGTCACTTGTCCGCTGAATTGACCTGATAGCGTGTGCTGCGGCCGCCTCCGGGGAGTCGGACCAGGCAGTTCTTTTCCAGCAAATCAGCCAGATGACGCGTCGCCGTGGCCTTGGACACCTTTGCCACTGCTTGGTACTGAGCCGCGCTGATACCGTGCTCAAAACCCTTTTCACCGCCATCGAGCAGGCGGTTGAGCACCTTGATCTGTTCAGCAGACAACGCGAGGTCGCGGTGCTGCTGCCAGAACCGGCTTTTGTCCAGCACGCGGTCAATCCGCGCCATGGCTTGCTGCAGGCTGCTCAACAGCGTCTTGAGGAACCATTCCAGCCAGTCGGTGATATCCAGCGTGGCTTTTTGGCTCGACTCCAGCGCGTGGTAATAGCCTGCGCGGTCCTCAAGTATGCTGGCCGACATGGCATAAAAGCGGATGGCTCGGTGTTCGCCCTGGGCCAACGCCAAGTCGGTGATGGCGCGTGTCAGTCGACCATTACCGTCATCGAAGGGGTGCAGCGTGACAAACCAGAAATGCGCCACGCCGGCGCGGAGCAGCGGGTCCAGTTCCGGTTGCCCACGGCTGGTTTCGAACCATTCGAGGAAGTCTTCCAGTGCTTGCTCCAGGCCTTTGCGCGGCGGAGCCTCGAAGTGCACGGTCGGCCGATCCAGTCGCCCGGACACGACCTGCATCGGCTCATCGCCACGCAATGCCCCAACATTCAGTGCGCGCGCGGCATAACCTGCTTCTGGTGTAGGGAACAACAAATGATGCCAATTCAGGAGGCGGGCGAGGGGAAAGGGCTGTGCGTATTGCTCGGTGGCATCCATCATCAGATCGGCTAGGCCCTCACTGCGTCGGCTCACGCTGGCGTCCTTCAACGGCTCCAGGCCCAGGCGTCGCGCCAGTGATGAACGTACCGAGCCCACATTCAATTGTTCCCCCTCGATGGCCGAAGAGGTCAGGATGTTTTGCAGCAACGCATCCAGCTCGTTCTGCGCGTTGACCGCCTGGCTGACGGTGCCGAGCATGCCCAGCAGCTTGCCTTGCGCCTGGCCGCACTCGCGCAACAAGGCCGCCAAGTGCTTCGGTTGCCAGTGGAAGTGCGGCCAGTCGGTGTGTTGCCAGATCCAGAACGGGTGGTCCATGGAGAGGTACCTGGTTGCGTGAGCCGAATAAAAACGTTATTCGGCTCATGTAGTGAGCCGATTGTGCCTCCTATTCGGCTCATCGTCCACTCAGGCTGGAACGACCTTCGCCACTTGTGACCGTCAATGCGCCTGACTACCCAGGCGATAGAGAACAACTGGTCGCGTAACTCGCTGGTGATGCACATCGAAAACCGCTTGTTGGAGCGCAGTGGCAAGGCGGTCAGCAACTTCGAGACCCATCTGCCAAACCGCAATCCGACGCTGGCGCGTGAGTCGCTGAAAGACCCTTACCGTTTTGACTTCCTCAGCCTGGCCCTGGACGCGCAGGAGCGCGACATAGAAAACGCCTTGATCAAGCACGTCACCGACTTTCTGTTGGAGCTGGGCGCCGGTTTCGCCTTTGTCGGCCAGCAAGTACTGCTGGATGTCGGAGGCGATGAGTTCTTTGTCGATCTGCTGTTCTATCACGTGAAGCTACGCTGCTACGTGGTCATCGAACTGAAAGCCGGCAAGTTCAAACCCGAGCATTTGGGGAAGCTGAGCTTTTATCTGGCTGCCGTCGATGCCCAGCTTAAACATCCACAAGATGGGCCCACCATCGGCCTGCTGTTGTGCAAGAGCAAGAACGAAGTCGTCGCCGAATATGCGTTGCGCCGATAACAATCGACCGATTGGTGTAGCGGAATATCAACTGGTTGAGTCGTTGCCCGCAGAGCTGCGAACCAGCCTGCCAAGCATCGAGCAGATCGAGCGGGAGCTGGGGGGTTAAAACCGGCTTCTTGTCTTAAAACCCCGGCGGAATATACCCGGGCACAAATGGCACATTCAGGCACTTGCCATGCAGGATCCGGCCATCTTCAATCCTGAACAGCACGATCTTCTTCGTCTTATCCACCGTGGCTTCCAGCTTGCAATCCGAACTGTGTCCGACTTGCTGGTAATACTCCGTATAAACCATGCCATTCCCGGTGTGGTTCATTGAAGTTCCGGCGGCTTCAGTGGTCGTCCATGAAGAGGATTTGTGCCAAGTCATCACCACCTGGGTATCGCCATTGGGTGCATTCTGCTTCTTCATCGAGTCGGGCTTGCCGAATAAATCCAGCGCCTCTTGCACGTCACGGCCTTCCCAGCGCGATTGTGCAATCAGGTGGCACCCGTTGATAAACAGCACGGCGGGCAACAAAAGCCCAGCCAGCAACAGCCTTGTCCATGTAGGCATCGTGAATCCTTCTTGTAGGTGAGAGTTGCTCAGCGCTTGTTGCCCAGCATGTCGTCGAGGTCATCAATCATCTGGCTCTTCTCCTGAGTCGGCCCCAACTGCTCGAACATGGCCTTGGTGGTCTGGATCATCTGCAGGTGGGTCATCTTGCCCATTGCGATGGTGTCCTTGCTCTTGCCCGGCTCGCAGACATACACGAGCGTGCGGTCGAGCCAGAACTCCTTCGGCGTCTGCCACGTGTTGGAGACCTTCAAGTGCGTGAGGGTGTAGGAAAATGGCGCGACCGACTGGCCGTTAAGAAAGCGCACCTTGCGCGTGGAGCACTGCACTTCGATGTTGTACACATCGATCATCGGCTTGCCCGGTTCTTCATACACCACCGTGACGGCCACCAACTTCGCGCCCTTGTTGTGGTTCGACGGCAGCACCGAAGTACGGTCGGCCACATACATCACATTTTTATGGGCCCGGCCGCTGCCGTAGATAATCGACCAGTCGCCGACCGGTGTTTCTTCATCGGCCAATACCGACGGTGTGCTGGTCAGCAAGACGGGCAGCAGTGCCAGGCAGCGACCGACTTTGGTTAATGTGTTCAATAGCGTCCTTCCTTGAGGCTCGAAATAAGCGAAGGACTTTAGTAGTGAGGCGGCGCGGTCACAATTAGGGCGAGTGTGCTAATGGCGCATTGCTAGTTAACCAAAAAAGCCTGCGTTTTAAGGCAGGCTTAGTGTGTGCAGCGATTGAGTTAGTCCTTACGCGCCGTCAACGCCGAGTAACCATTCATCAAGTTGCGATAGTTAGGGATACGCTGGGACAACAGATTCCCCAGGCCTTCAATATCGTTGCGCCAGTCGCGGTGCAACTCACACGCCACCGAGAACCAGTTCATCAGCTGCGCACCCGCTTGCGTCATCCGGCTCCACGCCGCCTGCTGCACCGTGGTATTGAACGTGCCCGACGCGTCGGTCACCACAAACACCTCAAACCCTTCCGCCAGCGCCGACAAGGTCGGGAACGCTACGCACACATCCGTGACCACACCGGCAATGATGATCTGCTTACGGCCAGTGGCCTTGATCGCCTTGACGAAATCTTCGTTGTCCCACGCATTGATCTGACCAGGGCGGGCGATATACGGCGCGTCCGGAAACATCTCTTTCAGCTCCGGCACCAGCGGGCCATTCGGGCCTTGCTCGAAGCTGGTGGTGAGGATGGTCGGCAGGTTGAAAAACTTGGCCAGGTCGGCCAGGGCCAGCACGTTGTTCTTGAACTCGTTGGGCGAGAAGTCCTGCACCAGGGAGATCAGACCGGTCTGGTGGTCGACCAGCAGAACAATGGCGTCGTCTTTGTTGAGGCGGTTGTAGGTTGGAGTGCTCATGGTTGAATCCTTTTTTGTTTAGGTGGGTTGGGCGTTGCGTTCAACATGGGCACAGATTAATGCTTGATCCTCGAGTGATAAATCGGTTGCGATATGTCTTACCGTCAACCTGAACGAGACAGTTGCGAACCTGTTACTCATTGCGAGCGTTACAGTTCAGATGGTTTAATATTTATAGGAAATATCAACTTATAGGTTCTTATTTTTTATGAAAATAAACCGCTTGTTAGCCGACTGGGTACCGGGTTGCATTGCCACGCAAGCCTGGCTACATGAGCACGAGATAGGCCCCAGCCTGATCCAAAAATACCAGCGCAGTGGCTGGGTGGAGCGTGTGGGCCATGGCGCATGGAAGCGCTGCGGCGACGATATAGATTGGCAGGGCGGCATATTTGCGTTGCAGCAAGCGGCGCCGGTTCAGATTTGGCCGGGCGGTGCGACCGCGCTGAGTTTGGCCGGCTACAGCCATTACCTCACCTTCGGAAAGCAGGTTATCGATCTTTTTGGAATCCCGGGAGCCGCGCTTGCGGGCTGGTTCCGCAAGTACCCTTGGGAAGTCGATGTGAACTTCTTTCCTGGTGGACTATTTGCTGCAATGGAAGATATGGCGTTACAAGTTTTCCAGGTTCCTTACAGCCGGTTTGAGTTAAAAATCTCCACCCCGGAACGCGCTGTACTCGAGTTGATTCATCAAAGCGCCAACGAGCAGCTCTTCAGCAGCGTGGTCGATGTGCTCAGCGGCTTGGGCTCGTTGAGTCCCAGGCGACTGCAGCGGTTGCTTGAGGCGTGCAACTCCATTCGCGTCAAACGTGTTTTCCTCCTGCTGGCGCGAAACGCAGGGCACGCATGGTATGAACGCATAGATCCGTCCATGATCGATCTAGGTAAAGGCAAGCGCCAAATCATCCGGGGTGGTCGACTCGATAAAGAGTTCCTCATCACCGTGCCGGAGAGTTTTGCCAGTGGTTCTTGATGCCCGTTATGCCGCGCAGGTTCGTTTGTTGGTACAGGTCATCCCTTACGTAGCGGCAGAGCGATGTTTTGCGCTCAAAGGAGGGACGGCCATCAACCTGTTTGTGCGCAACCTGCCTCGGCTGTCGGTGGATATAGACTTGGTGTACCTGCCCGACTCTGATCGCAAGCAGGCATTGAGCGGTGTTCGTCGGGCGCTCCAGCGGATTGCGAATGCAATAGAGCGAGGTTCGCCACGGCTGGTAGCGACTGTTCAGGTGAATCGTGATGATGAGCTGCGGGTGCTGGTCAGAAACCCGCTGGCTCAGATCAAGATCGAGGTCTCTCCTGTTATTCGTGGCACCGTTCATGCGCCGCAAGAGCGTGATGTAGTGGCATTGGTTGAAGATGAATTCGGGTTTGCCTCTATTGCGGTCGTTTCGATGCCCGATCTGTATGGTGGAAAAATCTGCGCTGCATTAGATCGGCAACATCCACGGGATCTTTTTGACGTGATGCTGTTGCTTCGCGAGGAAGGTTTGACGCGTGAAATCTTTGAGGGCTTTCTGGTGTATCTGATAAGCCATCGAAGACCCATGGGTGAGCTGCTCGCTCCACGCTGGAAACCGCTCGCAGACATATTCAAGGCCGAGTTCGCAGGCATGACCCGTGAGGTGGTTACACTTGAGCAACTGGAGGCCACAAGGCAATCGTTACTTGTAGCGATACAGCAGCAGTTCAGCGAGAGAGACGCAGCTTTTTTGCTCTCGCTTAAGCGTGGAAAGCCTGATTGGGCACTGCATGCCCTGACAGGAGTTGATCAACTGCCTGCGGTGCAATGGAAGCTGCAAAATATTGCTGGTATGTCTGGCGCAAGGCGCGACGAGGCACTCGTAAAACTGGATAGTGTGATGGACCAAATGCTGACGGGCAGGTCGTTCTAAATCAAAAAAGCCTGCTTTCAAAGCAGGCTTGTTGAATGTATCAGTGTAGTTAGTCCTTACGCGCCGTCAGCGCCGAGTAACCATTCATCAAGTTGCGATAGTTAGGGATACGCTGGGACAACAGATTCCCCAGGCCTTCAATATCGTTGCGCCAGTCGCGGTGCAACTCACACGCCACCGAGAACCAGTTCATCAGCTGCGCACCCGCTTGCGTCATCCGGCTCCACGCCGCCTGCTGCACCGTGGTATTGAACGTGCCCGACGCGTCGGTCACCACAAACACCTCAAACCCTTCCGCCAGCGCCGACAAGGTCGGGAACGCTACGCACACATCCGTGACCACACCGGCAATGATGATCTGCTTACGGCCAGTGGCCTTGATCGCCTTGACGAAATCTTCGTTGTCCCACGCATTGATCTGACCAGGGCGGGCGATATACGGCGCGTCCGGAAACATCTCTTTCAGCTCCGGCACCAGCGGGCCATTCGGGCCTTGCTCGAAGCTGGTGGTGAGGATGGTCGGCAGGTTGAAAAACTTGGCCAGGTCGGCCAGGGCCAACACGTTGTTCTTGAACTCGTTGGGCGAGAAGTCCTGCACCAGGGAGATCAGACCGGTCTGGTGGTCGACCAGCAGAACAATGGCGTCGTCTTTGTTGAGGCGGTTGTAGGTTGGAGTGCTCATGGTTGAATCCTTTTTTGTTTAGGTGGGTTGGGCGTTGCGTTCAACATGGGCACAGATTAATGGGTGGGAGTTGGGGGATAAATCGGGTGAAACCGGTAATACCGTCAACTCAGAGGTGACAATAGTTGGGGGGGGCCAGCAGCATCAGTCCCTTTCATTTGAAGGACGTTTCCGAGAGAATCCAACCGCATTGCGCCAGCGGGAGTGCGTGACTAGGCTGCGGATCGTCACTGCTTATTCAGTGATCGGGTTTAGTCGCCCGGATTCGATTGGTACACACTTTTAATTGGAGTTGTGCCATGGAAAATACTGTTTCGAATTCTCTTTCTCCGCTTGCCCTGAACCCATTTACGGTCAACGAAGAACTCAGCTTTGAGGATGCTTGGGTGCATGTGGCGGAGTTGCTGCAATGTGCGGTGGCGACATCGCAAGTGCTCGGGGAACCGCTGGGTGCGCCGCAGAGGACGGTGATGCATTTAGTGGAGATGGCGAAGATGGTGGCGGATCGGGCGGTGGAGTGTATGCAGCCTAGCTAAGCCGCCCGCTTTGGGTCATTCAATTGTCCAACAGCCTGTTGGAAATTGACTTGGGTTTCTTGCAGAAATTAAAAAGCCGGCTTGTGGCCGGCTTCTCGGGGACTGCTTCAGCTTGTTTTTGACAAACCTCACCAGCCTTCAAATCGCTCAGCCCACATTGCGTCGGGCTGAATAGTAGGGGCACCCGCGGGAACTCCTCCGCTTCGCCAGGCAAGGTGGATAGCGCAAAGCCACCCCCTGCCAAATGTGCGGCGCATGATACCCACATTCACCTCAAATGCCCACCTCAGGATCTGATTTAGAGCCTTCCCAGCCCAATAAATGCTCATCCAGCGGCACGGGTGGCCTGCGGTTATTCAGCGTGGACCACCAGAACACCCACCCCACTATCTGGAAGTTCTGCTCGAACCGTTGCTCGTACGTCAGGTACTCGTCCGGATGTTCACTGGCATTGTGGCTACGCATCCGCAAACCACCGCCAGGTCGGTTGTAGAGGTATTTGATGCGCAGCATGCCGTCGTGTTCTACGGCGTAGATCTCGCCGTCGATGATTTGTGTACGGCCTTGGTCAATGGCGAGGGTGGCGCCTTGTTGGATGATGTCGATCATGCTGTTATCGACCATGTAGGCGCCCAGGGCGCGGTCGGGGTTTACGGTGAGGGCTTGGAGCGTGTGCAGGGTGATACGGATGCGTTCAGTGGAGGTGAATGAGGGGTGGAGGTCGATTTCCACGTCGATTTTTTCTGGCGGACAGGCGGGGCCTGTGAGGTATTTGCCGCTTCCTTCGCGGGTGGTAGGCAGTCCTTTTCGGGTGGTCGGGCCTTCCAGCAGAAAGTTGGCCGGTGGGTGTTTGGGGCCTTCGCCGGTGCGCAGCCAACGGCTGGAGATGCACAGCAGTTCTGCTATCTCGTTGAGTCGGCCCATGGGTACGCCGCGCTTGAACCAGTTGTTCACGTGTTGAGGCGTGACGCCGCGGTTCTTGGCGAAGTCGGAGGCGGAAAGATGCACTTCCCGCAGTAGCGCTTTTAAACGATCACCTGATGTATTCATAAACACAGAGCTTACTGATCGGGAAAATACATCAAATAAACCATGCGTTGAGTGGCGCTTGTAGGTCTTTGCTTAGTTGTAGCCTGATACTTCTGCTTCAGGTGGAAATTAAACGCTTTATATAAAACATTGAAGTTGTTGTTTAATTTTTCCCACAAAAAAAGCCCCGAATAATCGGGGCTTTTTCAATTGCCGTGGCAATGAGGAGCGGGTATCAGCCTTTGTAGGCAGCGACCGACTTCAGGATTTCGGCGCGGGCGGCGTCTGCGTTGCCCCAACCGTCGATCTTCACCCATTTGCCTTTTTCGAGATCTTTGTAGTTCTCGAAGAAGTGTTTGATCTGCTCTAGCAACAAGGGTGGCAGGTCGGTGTATTCCTTCACGTCCACGTACAACTGGGACAGCTTGTCGTGTGGCACTGCGATGACTTTGGCATCGCCGCCGCCGTCGTCGGTCATGTTCAGGATGCCGACTGGACGCGCGCGAATGACTGAGCCTGGGGTAACTGGGTAAGGGGTTACGACCAGCACGTCGAGGGGGTCACCGTCGTCGGCCAGGGTGTTAGGGATGAAACCGTAGTTGGCCGGGTAGAACATCGGGGTGGCCATGAAACGGTCAACGAACAGGCAGTCGCTGTCTTTGTCGATTTCGTATTTGATCGGCGCGTGGTTGGCCGGAATCTCGATGGCGACGTAGATGTCGTTCGGCAGGTCTTTGCCAGCCGGAATCTTGCTGTAGCTCATTGGGCGTTGCCCCCGTTAATTGGCCATGAAACATGGCCGGATTGGCCTAAAAGTGGCGGCGATTATAGGCACATTCTGACGCCGATGCCATGCGCCAGACGTCGTACGGTCATTCGACTTGCGGCTGGTAACGCGGGTCGCTGGCTTGCAGCCGGGTGAGGCGGGCCAGGGGATCCTGGCGATAAAAGTGGCTGAGTTGCGCGTACACCTGAGGATAATGGCTGACCAGCAAATCCGGGGCGCTGAAAAAATATTCACTGGTGACGGCAAAGAATTCCGCCGGGTTTTCGGCGGCGTAGGGGTCGATCTCGGTGTCGGCCTCCGGGTTGGCGTCCAGCTGGCGATTGAGGTCGTCGTAGGCGCTCTGCATCACGCTGGCCCATTCCTGCACGCGCATGTCGTTGTGCAACGGCGGCAGGCCGTTGGCGTCGCCATTGAGCATGTCGAGCTTATGCGCCAGTTCGTGGATGACCAGGTTGTAGCCTTCCCAGTTGCCACTGGCCAGCACGCCGGGCCAGGCGAGGATCACCGGGCCCTGTTGCCAGGCTTCGCCGCTGTGTTCGCCGTCCCATTCGTGTTCGATGCCACTGCTGTCGCGATGGCGCTGCGGGCTGACGAAGTCGTCGGGGTACAGCACGATTTCATGGAAACCCTGGTACCAGTCGAGGTCGCCGAGGTTCATCAGCGGCAATTGCGCCTGGGCGGCGAGCAGCAGGCGTTGTTCCTGGTGCAGTTCGACGCCGGGGAGTGCGGTCAGGTGTTTTTCGGCCAGAAATAGCACGCAGGTTTCGCGCAGCCACTGGTCTTGCTCGTCGCTGATGCCCTCGAGGAAGGTCAGGTGGTGGCGCACCCGCTGCCAGGTGTCATCGGCAATCGGGTGCTTGGCCAGTAAGCGCCGGCGACGCCAGGCGCTGAGAGACCACATCGCGGGTTACTGCGACTTGGCTTCGGAGGACGCGCGGCCAAACCGGCTGCGGAACACCCCAATGATCATCGGCACCAGGGACAGCAGGATGATGAACACCACCAGTAGCGACAGGTTTTTCTTGATAAATGGCACGTTGCCGAAGAAATAGCCCAGGGTCACCAGGCCGCCGACCCACAGGATGGTGCCGAACACACTGAAGCCGAAAAAACGCGGGTAAGGCATTTTCGCGATGCCGGCCACGAACGGCGCGAAGGTGCGCAGAATCGGCAGGAAGCGCGCCAGGGTCACGGTCTTGCCGCCGTGCTTGTCGTAGAAGTCGTGGGTCTTCTGCAGGTAGTCGCGGCGGAAGATTTTCGAGTTCGGATTGCTGAACAGTCGTTCTCCGGCGGTTCGCCCGATCACATAATTGGTGCTGTCGCCCAGGATCGCCGCCAGCATCAACAGACCGGCCAGTAACACCGGGTCCATGCCGCCGCCAGCCGCCACTGCGCCTGCGATGAACAGCAACGAATCACCCGGTAGGAATGGCATGACCACCAGTCCGGTTTCGCAAAAAATGACCAGAAACAGAATGGCGTAGATCCACGGACCGTAATTGGTTACCAGCAGGTCGAGGTAAACGTCGAGATGCAGGATAAGGTCGAGCGGGTTGAAATCCATGGATGGCACCTGTGTGAATGGCCCGGCTCAGCAGGCCTGTGCGGAAGCTCGGGTAATAAGGCTACAAGTGTATGCCGCATTTCTTACAACCCTGAAAGGTCCGCATTATACGGATTGAGCGGTGAAAAGCGTGTTGGTTTTGTAGCGGGGGATGTCGTGGTTTCTCTGGCGCACATGATCTAAATGTAGGAGGGGGATTTGTGGTGTTGTCGGGGCTCAGTCTTCGCTGATCGGCAACACGTAGTTCTTGAACTCCGTATCTTCGCGAAACCCAATCGACTCATAAGTCTTCTGCGCTACCTCATTGTCACTGCTGGTCGACACCCGCAGCCGCACCGCATGGGTTTCCTTGGCCATTTTCTTCGCCGTGCGCATCAGGTTATCCGCCACCAGTTGTCGGCGCGCGTCTTCAGCGACATAGATGTCGTTGAGAATCCACACCCGCTTGAGTGACAACGACGAAAAGCTCGGGTACAGCTGGCAAAACCCCAGCACTTTCTTGTCATCATCATCCGCCAGGGCCAGGTAAATCACCGATTCCTTGCGGCGCAGGCGCTTCTCCAGAAAGGCCCGTGACGAATCCGGGAAGGGCAAGGCCCCATAAAACTCGCGGTATTTGACGAACAACGGGGTCAACTGGTCCAGGTGTTCCAGGGTCGCTTGAGTAATCCGCATGCCAGGCCTCAACTTCCAAATGGGGTATGACCACATAAGCGGCCGTGACTCGATGCTGCCTAATGGCGCGAAAAAGCGCAATCGTGCAGCGATCAGTCATCCGGTGAGCTGAGCAGGAAATTGCCTTTCATCAGGTCCGGATCATCGGATTCGAGGAACTGAATCTGCGCCTCGTCCTTGAGGTTGACCCCTGACAGCTGCCGACGGCACGCCTCTCGCATCAAGTACAGCAAACGATGGGCTGCCATGCCATAGCTCAGGCCTTCCAGGCGGATATTGGAGATACAGTTGCGATAGGCGTCGGTGAGGCCGACCTTGGGGTTGTAGGTGAAATACAGCCCCAGGCTGTCCGGTGAACTGAGCCCCGGCCGTTCGCCGATCAGAATGACGGTCATCTTGGCTCCGAGTAACTGGCCCACTTCATCAGCCACCGCCACGCGGCCCTGTTCTACCAGGATGACCGGCGACAAGGACCAGCCGTCTGCGCGGCTCTGTTCTTCCAGGCGGGTCAAAAACGGCAAGGTATGTTTATGCACCGCCAGTGCCGACAGGCCATCAGCTACCACGACTGCCAGATCCACGCCGCCGGGGTTGGCCGAAGCATAATCGCGCAATAACCGGGCCGAGTCGTCGCTCAAGCGCCGCCCCAGGTCCGGGCGTTGCAGGTACATGTGACGGTCAGTTGCAGCACTGTGAAGCAACAGGCTGTCACGCCCGCGCTCCGCCAATTGACTGCTGAGCCCCGTATGGTCAAACGGCAAATGCACCGCGTCCCGCGCCTGGGCGTGGGCAAACTGAAAGTCCAGTTGCGCGTTGGTGGGGAGGCTGGTGCCAGTTCGGCCCAGGGCAATGCGCGCCGGGGTCAGGCGACGCAGTTCCAGCCACGGGTTGTCAGGCAGGTCGAGTTGCACGGGCGGCTCCTTCATCCCAGTTGCGCCAAGGCTTGGCGAAACGCCGGTGGCAGGCTGTTGCCGAAGCGTACCTTGCCGTCGGCTTGCGTGAAGATGCCCATTTTCGCCAGCCACTGTTCAAACTCTGGCGCCGGCTTTAAACCCAATGTTTGGCGGGCGTACAGGGCGTCGTGGAATGAGGTGGTCTGGTAGTTGAGCATGATGTCGTCGGAGCCGGGGATGCCCATGATGAAGTTGATCCCGGCCACGCCCAGCAGGGTCAGCAGGGTGTCCATGTCGTCCTGGTCGGCTTCGGCGTGGTTGGTGTAGCAGATGTCACAACCCATCGGCACGCCGAGCAGCTTGCCGCAGAAGTGGTCTTCCAGGCCGGCGCGGATGATCTGCTTGCCGTTGTAGAGGTACTCAGGGCCGATAAATCCTACGACTGTATTCACCAGAAACGGTTTGAAATGTCGAGCTACGGCGTAGGCGCGCGTCTCGCAGGTTTGCTGGTCGACGCCAAAGTGCGCGTTGGCCGACAAGGCGCTGCCTTGACCTGTCTCGAAATACATCAAGTTCTGGCCCAGCGTGCCGCGATTGAGGCTTAACCCTGCTTCGTAACCTTCCTGCAGCACGCTCAGGCTGATACCAAAACTGGCGTTGGCCGCCTCGGTGCCGGCGATCGACTGGAAAACCAGGTCCAGCGGCACGCCACGGTTGATCGCCTCAATGGAGGTAGTGACGTGGGTCAGCACGCAGGCCTGGGTCGGGATTTCGTAGCGCTGGATGATCGCGTCGAGCATTTCCAGCATGGCGCAGATCGAGGCGATGCTGTCGGTGGCCGGGTTGATGCCGATCATGGCGTCGCCGTTGCCGTACAACAGCCCATCCAGAATGCTCGCGGCGATACCGGCAGGTTCGTCTGTAGGATGGTTGGGTTGCAGACGTGTGGATAAACGTCCGCGCAGGCCCATGGTGCCGCGAAACTGCGTGACCACGCGGATCTTCTGCGCCACCAGCACCAGGTCCTGCACGCGCATGATCTTGGACACGGCGGCAGCCATCTCTGGCGTCAGACCTGGCGCTAGTGCGCGTAGGGACGTTTCGTCGGCCGCATCGCCGAGTAGCCAGTCGCGCAGGCCGCCCACAGTCAGGTGGCTGACCGGCGCAAACGCTCGTTTGTCGTGGGTGTCTATGATCAGCCGGGTGACTTCGTCGCTCTCATAGGGGATCAGCACTTCTTGCAAAAAGTGTTTCAGCGGGATATTCGCCAGCGCCATCTGCGCCGCCACTCGCTCACCGTCGTTTTGTGCGGCGACGCCGGCCAGAAAATCACCGGAACGCGCTGGGCTGGCCTTGGCCATCACGTCCTTGAGGCTGTCGAAGCGGTAGGTCTGTGCACCCACCGCGTGGGAAAAGCTTGCCATACAGTGTCTCCTTGACGACGCGGGCCCAATGTCAGACTGGCACCCGCATCGAGGTTTACGGCTATTAGTGCAAGGCGGCCTCTGCGGCCTGAATCGCCGCGAATTCTTCTTCGGGCGTGCCTGCTACCAAGTGATGCCGGCTGTAGAAAGCAAAGTAAGCAATTAATACTCCATAGATGATCGCGGCGCCAATCACCACCCGCGGATCCACCAGAAAGCCCGCCACCACGGCCACGCAGGCCAGTACCAGCGCAACGCCAGAGGTGAAAATGCCGCCCGGTGTGCGGTACGGACGATCCATTTTGGGGCGACGGATGCGCAGCGTGATGTGCGCGGCCATCATCAGCACGTAGGAAATGGTCGCGCCGAACACCGCTACCAAGATCAGCAGATCACCTTGGCCTGTCAGCGACAAGCCAAAACCGATGATGCCGGGGATCACCAATGCCAGCACCGGAGCCTTGCTTTTGTTGGTCTGGGACAGTTTGCGCGGCAGGTAGCCGGCGCGGGACAGTGCGAAGATCTGCCGCGAATAGGCGTAGATGATTGAGAAAAAGCTCGCGATCAGACCGGCCAGGCCCACGAGGTTGACAAAGCTGCCCATCCAGGTCGAGCCACCGTAAGACAATGCCAGTGCTTCAACCAGCGGGTTGCCGGATTTGATCAGCGCATAAGTACCTGCGCCGCCCGGAGCAATAACGAGGATCAGCAGGGCAAAACTGGTCAGCACCACAATGGCGCCAATCAGGCCGCGCGGCAGGTCGCGTTTCGGGTTCTTGGTTTCTTCGGCGGCCAGGGGCACGCCCTCAACCGCCAGGAAAAACCAGATGGCATAGGGAATCGCCGCCCACACACCCACGTAGCCGAACGGCAGGAAGGTGCTGGCGCCCTTGGCCTCTGTCACCGGGATGTCCAGCAGGTTGGCGATATTGAAGTGCGGCACCATCGCCACCAGGAACACGCCCAAGGCAATCGCGGCCACGGCGGTAATCACAAACATCAACTTCAGAGCCTCACCGACGCCGAAGATGTGGATGCCGATAAAAATGATGTAGAACGCCAGGTAAATCATCCAGCCGCCGATACCAAACAGCGACTCGCAATACGCGCCGATAAATACCGCAATGGCGGCGGGGGCGATGGCGTACTCGATCAGAATCGCGGTGCCCGTGAGGAACCCGCCCCACGGGCCGAATGCGCTGCGGGCAAAACCGTAGCCGCCGCCAGCGGTTGGAATCATGGAAGACAGTTCGGCCAGGGAAAAACACATGCACAGATACATGGTGGCCATCAACAAAGTGGCGAGGAACATCCCGCCCCAGCCACCCTGGGCCAGGCCGAAGTTCCAGCCGGCATAATCGCCGGAGATCACGTAGGCAACGCCAAGGCCAACCAAGAGCACCCAACCGGCGGCGCCTTTTTTCAGTTCGCGTTGTTGGAAGTATTGGGAGTCGACTTTTTCAAAGTCGACGGAGGATCCAGTAGGTTCGCTAGGCATGGGAAAGTACCTTTCGTTGTTATTGTTTTAACTCGGCCTCTTTGTGCCGAATGCAATTCGCAAGTACTTATGAAGATCTAAATGTGGGAGCGAGCAAGCCCGCTCCCACATTTTTAAGTGCATTTCAAATGGGGGAGCGGGTTGTCAGTTAGAAGAAGCCCAACGGATTAATGTCGTAACTCACCAGCAAGTTCTTGGTCTGCTGGTAGTGATCCAACATCATCTTGTGGGTTTCACGCCCTACGCCGGACTTCTTGTAACCACCGAACGCGGCATGCGCCGGGTACAGGTGGTAGCAGTTGGTCCATACGCGACCCGCCTTGATCGCGCGGCCCATGCGATAGGCGCGGTTGACGTCGCGAGTCCACACCCCGGCGCCCAGGCCGAACTCGGTGTCGTTGGCGATCGCCAGGGCTTCAGCTTCGTCCTTGAAGGTGGTGATGCTCACCACCGGGCCAAAGATTTCTTCCTGGAACACACGCATTTCGTTGGTGCCTTTGAGCAGGGTCGGCTGGATGTAATAGCCGCCGGCCATATCGCCGGTGAGCTTCTCGACTTTGCCGCCGGTCAGCAATTGCGCGCCTTCGCCCTTGGCGATTTCCAGGTAGGACAGGATCTTGTCGAATTGCTGCTCGGACGCCTGGGCGCCGACCATGGTGTCGGTGTCCAGCGGGTCGCCGCGTTTGATCGACTCGATCTTCTTCATCACCACTTTCATGAAGTCGTCGTAGATCGACTCTTCCACCAGCGCACGGGAAGGGCAGGTGCACACTTCGCCCTGGTTGAAGAACGCCAGCACCAGGCCTTCGGCAGCCTTTTCGATGAACGAAGGTTCGGCTTTCATGATGTCGGCGAAGAAGATGTTCGGCGACTTGCCACCCAGTTCTACAGTAGACGGAATGATGTTCTCAGCCGCCGCATGCATGATGTGCGAGCCCACGGGCGTCGAGCCGGTGAAGGCGATCTTGGCGATGCGCTTGCTGGTGGCTAGAGCTTCGCCAGCTTCTTTACCGAAACCGTGCACCACGTTCAGCACGCCTGGCGGCAGCAGATCGCCGATCACTTCCAGCAACACGTTGATGCCCAGCGGGGTTTGCTCGGCGGGCTTGAGCACTACGCAGTTACCGGCGGCCAGGGCCGGCGCGAGTTTCCACGCGGCCATCAGCAGCGGGAAGTTCCACGGGATGATCTGGCCGACCACGCCCAGCGGTTCATGGAAGTGATAGGACGCGGTGTGTTCGTTGATCTCGGCGCTGGTGCCTTCCTGGGCGCGGATGCATCCGGCGAAATAGCGGAAATGGTCGGCGGCCAGCGGGATGTCGGCGTTGAGGGTTTCACGCACGGCTTTGCCGTTGTCCCAGGTTTCGGTGATGGCCAGCAGTTCGAGGTTCTGTTCGATGCGGTCGGCGATTTTCAGCAGGACCAGCGAACGGTCCTGGGCCGAGGTCTTGCCCCAGGCGTCGGCGGCGGCATGGGCGGCGTCCAGGGCCTTGTCGATGTCTTTGGCCGTGGAGCGCGGGAATTCGGCGATTGCCTTGCCGTTGACCGGCGAGGTGTTGGTGAAATAGTTGCCATCGACCGGCGCAACGAACTCGCCACCAATGTAGTTGCCGTACTTGGCCTTGAACGAAACGATGGCGCCTTCAGTACCGGGGTGTGCGTAACGCATGGTAGGTATCTCCTGGCTTTTATGGTTATGGGGAGCGCAGCGCAGCGAGCGCTTGATAAGCGTAGAGCAAAGGTTGGGCCACTGCTGTGTGAGCCAGGTAAATCAAGGGGTTGGGCATTGTTGCAAGGCGTTGCTGTGGCAGGGTTGATACAGCCGGAGTGACAGTTTGTGCCATAAACGGTACAGCCCGTGACCGGCGGGTCGGCTCGGGATTGCATTGCCTGGATGGCTGGGGGATGCTGGGGGTTCTCACGCAGGGAGAATAACAAGAAATGCACAACGACCATTTCAGTCGCCATGCCCAGCAAGTTCTCACCGTGGCGCATGGCCGCGACCCGTCCAGCGATCCATCCATCGCCCGCTCCTGGCTGCGTTGTCTGGAGGACTACCACCTCGACCCTGCGCAAACCATCGCCCCCACCGTGCTTGAACATGGCCGTTTGCTGGAAAGTCGCGAGCGTCTGCAGCAGGTGCTGCACATTGCCGGCAGCGAGATGAACAGCCTGCATCAACAACTCTCGGGCGCCGGGCATGCTGTACTTCTCACTGATACGCGCGGGGTGATCCTCAACTGTGTCACCGCGCCGTCCGAGCGCAAGATCTTCGAGCGCGCCGGGTTGTGGCTGGGCGCAGACTGGAGCGAGGCCTGCGAAGGCACCAACGGCATCGGCACCTGCCTGGTGGAACGCCAGCCTCTGACCATTCACCGTGATGAACATTTTCGTGGCCGGCATACTGGGCTGACCTGTTCGGCGAGTCCCGTGTTCGACCCTCATGGCGACCTGCTCGCGGTGCTCGACGTATCATCGGCCCGCGAGGCGGTGTCGCGTCAGAGCCAGTTCCACACCATGGCGCTGGTGAATCTCTCGGCGAAGATGATCGAGAGTTGTTACTTTCTGCGCCACTTTGAAAACCACTGGTTGCTACGCTTCCACCTGCAGGCGGAATCGGTGGGGTTGTTCAGTGAAGGATTGCTGGCGTTCGACGGCGAAGGGCGCATTTGCGCAGTCAACCAGAGTGCGTTGAACCTGTTGGGGCAGAGGCGCAGCGGACTGCTGGGGCAGCCGGTAGCGGGTTTTTTCGAATGCTCGCTGGATCAATTGCTCGGCCGCGCCAGTGCCAGTGCCAGCGCCAGTTGGCCGCTGTGCACGCGCGATGGCCGGCGGTTGTTCGCCGCCTTGCGTGGCCAGGCGCGCAGCGTCCCTACACTCGTAGCCAAACCCGTGGCGGCCGAACAGTCACCCCTGCCTGGCATCTGCCTGGGCGATATGGCGCTGCAACAGGACTTTGGCAAGGCGCTGCGGGTGTTCGAGCGCGATGTACCGTTGCTGATCAATGGCGAAACCGGCTCTGGTAAAGAAGCCTTCGCCAAGGCCGTGCACCAGTCCAGTCGGCGTGCAGATGAAGCGTTCGTCGCGCTCAACTGTGCCGCCATCCCCGAAGGCCTTATTGAAAGCGAACTGTTTGGCTACCGCGGCGGCAGTTTTACGGGGGCGCGAAAAGAAGGCATGCACGGCAAGTTGCAACAGGCCGACGGTGGCACCTTGTTCCTCGATGAGATCGGGGATATGCCCCTGGCCTTGCAAACTCGTCTGTTGAGAGTGCTGGAAGACCGTAAGGTTGTACCCGTAGGCGGTGAGTCCCAGGCGGTTGATATTCGAATCATCAGTGCTACCCACCGCGATTTGCTGGAACGCGTTCAGCAGGGCAGTTTTCGTGAAGATTTGTATTACCGCTTGAATGGCCTGGAGATCAGCCTGCCGGCGTTGCGTGAGCGCAGTGATAAGGCGCAATTGCTCGATTTTGTTCTGTCGCAAGAAGCCGGCGAGCAACGGGTCAGCCTCGACCCGGCGGCGCGCCAGGCATTATTGGGGTTTGCCTGGCCGGGGAATGTCCGCCAATTGCGCACGGTGTTGCGAACAATGGTGGCCCTGTGCGAAGACAGCCATGTGAGTATTGAGGATCTGCCCGCGGTCATCCGCCAATCCCCTGTTCTCATGACTCAGGCATGCAAGCCTTCATCGCTGCCTCTGGAAGATGCCGAACGGCTGGCCTTGCTGACTGTTTTAGAGGAGCAACGCTGGCATATGAGCCACGCGGCCCAGCAATTGGGCATTAGCAGAAATACCCTTTACAGGAAGTTACGCAAGTATGGAATTGCACGTAGTGCAATAGTTCTTGACATATAAGTCTCGCACTTTTATGCGCAGACTCCGACTCAGGGAGCATGGGGCGGCGGCTTGATGGCCGTGGTGATTGCTTATCCGAGGGCGGTCTATGACAATTGCTAATCAGTCTTTAGTTATTCCTTGGCAGGGTATTTATGAACCGCAGCCTGATAGACGCGCGGTAGGCATTAGTTCGGGGCGCGTCAAACGTGAAGTCCAGTTGTCTGGTCCTGACGACGCTCGCATCGCTGCGGACAATGCCATCGCTAGCGCCTACAAAAAGTTGCTGGCAGAGGACGGTTACAATTTTTCAACGCGGGCACCCACTATTCCGGTGCCTGCGCACTCGACGCTGGGGCGTTGGCACTCTGAGTTGGACAATGCATTCAAGGCTCCGCTGTTTTTGGAATGGGCTCGAAAAAATAATGTAGATACCCACAACTTGATCTTGGTGCCCTCCCGTGGAGAGATTGTGGGAATTGTCCAGGGTCGGCCGAAAACTTTTACGCTATTGGATGACTCGGGCTGGTCTGATATTTCCCGCACGCTATTGTCGATTGGCAAACGGTTCGCGCCTGAGCCTGGCCAGGAAGTGCAGACGGCATATGCGCAAGGCGAGCTACCGATGAACCTGGTGGCGCAGTTTTACGGTGAAGTGGTATCTCCCACTTCCGAGCAAGTAAACGCCCGTCTTAAACAGTTCGAAGAAGCTCCGGGCCTCAAGCTGCCTGATCGTTATATAACCACGCACTCGGATGCTGCGTTGTCAGAGCAACAGCAAGCGCTGGGGGATGAGGTTAACCGTCACGCATTGATCTCAGCACTGGGGGCCCAGGTTGATGATGCCTGCGGGAGCATTGATCTGGAGACGGTCCTCATACCGATTGACCCTCGCTCCTCCCTGTTTGCCCGTGATAAGCGCAGGTTCATAAAAGTGGCCGAAGTCATAAGGCTGGAAGGAAACAAGGTCCCTGTGAACGCCAAGCAGGCCCTCGACTACGCACAGGTGTTGTCCTTTGACTTGGCTCACCGAGCTCCCAGTGTGGAGAGCGGTGGTGCGAGACCGGTGGGTCAATGGCTCGGAGCCAGTTCTCTGCGAAAAATGAGCAAACTGGTAGAGGCGTGGAAGGCACAAGGCGGCCCACAGCCACCTTCGTCTGCGCCCGGGCCACAAGTGAACAGCCTATTGAACCGCTTGATCAGCCTTCTTCCTGAAACGACAAAGAGCCAGATCGCCGCTAACCCTTCCTTGGCAATGGACCAGCTTATCCGTTCGCCAAAGGCCTTGGAGTTGGGCCAGCAAATACAGGAAAAGGTTAAGTTAATTGAGACGCCAACCAGTGCTATTGAAAGTGTCAGTGCCGCGCTGGTGCACGAGCTTGATCCGAATCCGGCCAAATCGGCGTTCAATGTGGCGGGATATAACCTCTACAGCGCTGACAATGCGGGTTTTTCACCTGCCGATATTGTCAGGCGCTTCATCGCTCACCTTGAACCCAAGGTAGGCGCTAACGCAGCACCATTGGCTGCACGGCTACTCCTGTCGGTCACGGCCCCCGAACTGCTGGTTAAAGACATACCTCCCAACCTTGTCTTTGGCTCCCATACCTGGACGAATTTTGCCATTGAGGTTGCTCGTATAGAGCACCAGGTTCCGGGCGCCTCAATGAACATGACGTTCAGCCAAGTCATGGCTTTCGGTGACGCTCCCCCGATCTCGCTTGAGGGTGAAGATCAACTGCGCGAGGCTGCACGTGATCCGATTATTGCCTGGGGAATCGCCAATGGTGTGATCAGCAGCAAGCCGAATAATGACTATACGAGCGAGGAAATCCTCGCTTCACAAGAGTCTTTGAACAAGCAGCAAAGCGAACTCAAGTGGGCAAAATCTGCGCTCAATACGCCTCCTGTTACTCGCAGAGAGCTGGCGCTGGCCGAGTTGAAGCGGGTGTTACCCGATGTGGACCCGACACTGGAGGTTTTGCAAGCGCCGTGGGTAAAGCACAAGCCAGTCTCATTGCTTGATATTTACATGACCGGCCCGATCAAGCCGGATAACTGGGAGTCGATGGACAAGAAAAAATTCCCCTATGAGGCAATAAAATCACGTTTATCCGCGCTTGATCCTGATATCAAAAAAACATTTTCCGAGAAGTTTGAAGAGTATAAAAAGGTTCAGAAAAGCGCGTGGACTATTCAGTTCAAATATCAGCTTTCTCTGCTGCCGTTGGCTGACAGGGAGCGTTTCAGGAACTCGGATGTCACTTTTTATGAAGTGTCCCGTCCATATACCAAGACAGGGCCGTGTACCTCGGGGTTTTTCACGCGCAAGGTGTGTCTGCCTGGCGAGCCCACCCCGGCAGAGCTGAAGGAATTAAGGGGGGGCCGCGGAATATTCATGACGGCGGTGGGGCCTTTGGGTGAGGTGTATGCTTATAGCTATTTCCCGGGCGAGGGTAAGTTTGTAAAAGAGGATGGTTACCCTGGCCGTAACATTAAGCTCGACGACCGTTCCTATTTTGGCGAAGATTCCGACGGTTATATTCCAGGTCAGTCACACTTGTACACTCAGTATGAGTTGACTAATACTGATCGAGATCCACCAGGGTCATTGGATAAACCTGAGAGTGCGTATTTCTCTAAAAGAAATGGCGGGCTCGGCGGTACTGTAAGTGAGTTTTTTACAAAAGAATATGACGATATAAAGTCTGTGGCTGCTTGTGTCACGGAGCTAGAAAGAGGAAAAGCCTGCGATGCAAAACTAAAAAGTTTTTTACTCAGTCTCGTTCCATTTTATGACGCGATCCAAGATACCAGAGACGGCAACGTCGGAGGTGCTATATTTAATTTTGGCTTCGATATATTGGGCTTTATTATTCCGGGGGCGAGTGCGGCGCGTAAAGCCCTAAAAGGAAGAAAGGGCTTTTTCAACCTCATCAAAAGTACCGTTGTAGCGAGCGTAGGCGGGGGGACAGGTTTTAAAGACACGGTCGATATTACTAAAAATCTGAATAAAGGCGCGGGCGCCGCTTTCAAGGATACCAAGTATTTGGCAGACCAAGGAAAGACACTGTTGTCTCGACTGTCAGGTAATTACGGGTATTACGATATCAATAAGGTTTACCGGGATGGCGATATCGTCAAAGGCTTCTTTCTCTCTGCGGAGGATAACTTTTGGCGCCCTGCTGTTGCCATCTTAAAGAAGGGGGGGTGGTATGCTTATAATATTTTAACGAAGACTCCATATGGTCTTCAAGCGGCGCAGTTTGGTGTTGTGAGTGAGCTGGGAAATTAATTTGATTTTATGTTGGAACGGTTTCGGGTGTGGGATCACTTATTGTGTGAGCGTCATGGATGACTAACGAATATCCTTTCATCATTAGGTGATTTTCATGAGGCATTCGAATTCTATTTCCCTGTTATTACTTGCCAAGAAGAAACCGTTAGTTGCTGGTAGTCCTGGCAAGTCCACAAAGTCGTATCATCGGGTTAAAATGTCGAAAATCGGGGACCTGTTTTCCGGACGAATAAGACCTGGCTCTGCCGACAGTTTCCAATGTGCAGGGGGGAGCACGCGTGCCCTGCCAAACTCGAGCGGTTCCTCAAGAGGTGGCGGGAGCGTACCTGATAAGAGTTTCGATCAAAAGTTCGTTGACTCAAAAGCCAAGGGATTCGACTCCCAGGGCCATACCACTGGCGTACGGTCGCCGGGTGACGATCCGAGTACCAGCAGTAATCGCTCCCCGGAGCTGGACCAATATCGAACCGAGCAACAAAAAAAGTGGCAACTTGAGCAAGATAACAAAACCCGGGATAAGTTGTTCGGCCAGAAGTCTTCAGGCGAGGTTGGTGGTGAGGGCGTCAAGGAATTCTCTTCGGAAAAGCTCTCGCAGGAAGCTGCATCTGCGTCATCAGCAAAGGCCAAGGTAGATAAGGCCGCGCCGGCCAGAAACACCAGCCTGCTGCGCACCGCAGCGATCGCTATGCCCTTTTCAGCCTTGGGGTTGGTGATTGCGGGAACAGTCAACGCTTTTACCAAGACATTGATTGATCCTGCACAGCCCACAGGCCTAAGCGCAAAGGATCTGAGGGACACTCAGATAGTCCAGCAGAGTCAGAACGATGTATTCGTAGCGGCCAACGCTTTAAATGATCTCAATGGCCATGCGCACGTCGCGCCAGATTTGAAATGGGCGATGCAATCCAACGACGAGCGCATGGATACCCTCGAGGAAATGGTTGATATCGTAGAAAAGCAACTGGGAGCCAAAGCCAAAGAGTTGGGTATTCCGTTCACGCTCGCGTCCACCGGGGCTTCGGCGGACGATGTCCCAAACCGTGCGTTGTCGATCAACTCCAGGCTTGCGGTGATTACCGGACTCTTGCGTAGCATCGCTTCTGAGCTGAACGCCTCAGTCCCCTAAGCTTGTACTAGGCCGGGTCACACGTGGTGTGTCCCGGTGGTTTAAGTACGGTGCATGAAATGCAAGAAAACCTCGGTGTCTCAGGACGTTTCCTGAATAAGAGAGGGCGGATACATCGGTGCGTTTTACTTATTGCTTTACCAGTCCTGGTTTTTTTCTGACAGAGCGGGGCAGCTACATCCCAAGCTAAAGAGTGCGACTTTTCTCACCATACGCTAACCTGCCTCGATGTTTTACGAGGTCGACCATGCACATTCATATTCTCGGTATTTGCGGCACATTCATGGGCTCGATGGCGGTTCTGGCCAAAGAACTGGGCCACCACGTCACGGGCTCCGATGCCAACGTCTACCCGCCCATGAGCACGCAACTCGAGGCCCAGGGTATCGAGTTGACCCAAGGCTACGACCCGGCGCAATTCGATCCGGCCCCCGATCTGGTCGTGATCGGCAACGCCATGTCGCGTGGCAACCCGGCGGTCGAGTATGTCCTCAATAAAGGTTTGCCTTATGTGTCTGGCCCGCAATGGCTGGCCGACCATGTGTTGCAAGGCCGTTGGGTGCTCGCGGTCGCCGGCACTCACGGCAAGACCACCACCAGCAGCATGCTCGCCTGGGTGCTGGAGCACGCAGGCATGAGTCCGGGCTTCCTTATCGGTGGTGTACCGCAGAACTTCTCCGTGTCGGCCCGATTGGGCGATACGCCGTTCTTCGTAATCGAGGCCGATGAATACGACAGCGCCTTCTTCGACAAGCGTTCCAAGTTCGTTCACTACCGCCCGCGCACGGCGATCCTGAACAACCTGGAGTTCGATCACGCCGACATCTTCCCCGATCTGCCGGCCATCGAGCGTCAGTTCCATCATCTGGTACGCACCATTCCGAGCGAAGGCCTGGTGATCTGCCCGACCACCGAGCCGGCCTTGCGGCGCGTGATCGATATGGGCTGCTGGACGCCGGTGCAAACCACCGGCGCGGGCGGGCAGTGGCAGGTCAAGTTGCTCAGCGAAGACGGTTCCCGCTTTGAAGTGCTGTTCGAAGGCGAAGCCCAAGGCATTGTCGAGTGGGACATGACCGGCCAGCACAACGTCGCCAACGCCTTGGTTACATTGGCTGCCGCGCGGCATGTGGGCGTGGTGCCCTCCATGGGGATTACCGCGTTGAATGCTTTCAAAAGCGTGAAGCGCCGTATGGAAAAAGTCGCCGACGTGAATGGGATTACCATCTACGACGACTTTGCCCACCACCCGACGGCCATTGCTACCACGCTGGATGGCCTGCGCAAGCGCGTCGGCGATGCGCCGATCATTGCGATTGTCGAGCCACGCTCCAACTCCATGAAGCTCGGTGCCCACCGCGACGGCCTGCCGGAAAGCGTCAACGACGCCGACCAAGTAGTCTGGTACGCACCGGCCAACCTCGGCTGGGACCTGCCGGGCATCGCAGCGCTGTGCACCGTGCCATCAACGGTGTGCGATTCCATTGACGGCATCATCGAACACGTCAAACACCAGGCCAAACCCGGTACTCACGTGGTGGTCATGAGCAACGGCGGCTTTGGCGGCCTGCACGGCAAACTGGCCGAGGCGCTGAAATGAGTGGCCCGGAACGCGTTACCCTGGCGATGACCGGTGCCTCCGGTGCGCCTTATGGTTTGCGCCTGCTCGATTGCCTGGTGCGTGAAGACCGCGAGGTGCACTTCCTGATCTCCAAGGCTGCGCAATTGGTGATGGCTACCGAGACCGATGTGGCGCTGCCGCCCAAGGTGCAAACGATGCAGGCTTTCCTCACCGAATACACGGGTGCGGCGGCGGGGCAGATCAAGGTCTACGGCAAAGAGGATTGGATGTCGCCCATGGCGTCTGGCTCCGGTGCGCCGGCAGCGATGGTGGTGGTGCCGTGTTCCACCGGGACTTTGTCGGCGATTGCCACCGGTGCCTGCAACAACCTGATCGAGCGTGCGGCGGACGTGACGCTGAAGGAGCGTCGCCAGTTGATCCTGGTGCCGCGTGAAGCGCCGTATTCGAGCATTCACCTGGAACACATGCTCAAGCTGTCGAACATGGGCGTGACGATTCTGCCGGCCTCGCCGGGTTTCTATCACCAGCCGCAGACCATCGATGACCTGGTGGACTTTGTGGTGGCGCGCATTCTCAACCTGCTGAACATCCCTCAGGACATGCTGCCGCGTTGGGGCGAGCATCATCTGAGCAGTGATGAATAAGGCGCTGTTGATCCTGCTGGTGCTGCAACTGACGGGCTGCGCCACCGCGCGCACGTTGGATGCGGCGCAACCTGGCGCGCCGGTGGTGTATGCCGGCACGCGGTTGGATCTGTATGCGATGAATGGCGGTTGCTGCGCCAAGGACAGGTTTGGTGCCGAGGCGCCGGCCTATCCTGGGGTGGACCTGCCGGCGAGTGCGTTGCTCGACACGCTGTTGTTGCCGCTGTCGGTGTTGACGGTACTCGGCGTCGGCTTCAACGCAACAGGCGGCCTCTGACTTAGTCTTGAAGGCAACACAAAACCAATGTGGGAACGGGCGTTAAATCGGGTTATTTGCCTAGTTTACGCAACTCATCCGACTCCACCACTCGCACCCCATCCTGCTCTTCCAGCGCCAGGCGCCACATGGCACGCGCCAGTTCGCACACTTCAATGCCGTGGTATTTCCCCGGAATCAGTCGCGACAATGGTCCGGCCAGTTGTTCGGCCAGGCGTGGTTTCAGCCTTTCTCCCAGCAGCAACGACGGCCGCACGATGGTCAGTTGTGGCCAGTCCTGGGCTTTCAGCGCTTCTTCCATTTCCCCTTTGACACGGTTGTAGAAAATCGAGGATTTCGGGTCGGCGCCAATCGCGCTGATCACGATCAGGTGGCGTGCCCCCATTTCCCGCGCGCGTTTTGCGAAGGCCACGACCATATCCAGATCGACGGCGCGAAAAGCCGCTTCTGAGCCCGCCTGCTTGATGGTGGTACCCAGGCAGCAGAAGGCCAGATCCACCCGGCCACTCAGTTGCGGCAGGAACACCGCCGGGTCGCCCACCGGGTTTTCCAGGTGCGGGTGTTCGGCCAATGGTTTACGACTGGGTGCGAGCACTCGGGTGACGGTGGGTTCGTTGAGCAGACGATCGAGCAGGTGTTCGCCGGTGAGGCCGGAGGCTCCGGCGAGCAATATATGCTGAGGCGTCAGGTACATGGTGTTTCCCCCTTGTTACACGTTACAGCTTAGTTGCCTTTGGCTTCCTTGCTATTCATTGAGACGCTTTCGAGCGCCTTTCGTGCCTGCTGTTTGCGTAATAATTGCCAATGGGCGATTACGCCCTTGGGAGCCCAGAGCTGCGGTTCAGAGGCTTCGAAGTTGTCCGCCTGTTCGCGTTCGGCCACGTGCAATTGCGCCAGCTTGAAGGCTTGCTGCAAGTCGTCGGTCTGGTTGAAGGCTTGGGCGAAGAGGGCGTCGCCGAAGTAGGTGAAGTCGGCTTCTTCGGAGCAACCGAAGGACACGCGATCAGCACGGGAGGCGGTCATGATCAGGGTACGATCATCCTTCAAGGCCGGGATGAAACCACCGGAGTAGCAGGCGGAAATCACTACGATTTTGTCGCGGTTCTTCAGTGGTGCGAGTACGGCAGCGAGCTCATCGGCGGGCAGGTCAGCCAGCTCCATGCGCGGTTGGTCCAGCACCAGTTCGTGTTCGTGGGTGCCGTGGCTGGTCATGTAGATAAACACCAGGTCTTCCGGCCCGGTGCGGTCGGCCAGGGTTTGCACGGCGCGGCGCAGGCTTTCGCGAGTGGCCAACGGGCGGTCGGCAATGTGGTCGCGGTGGTTGACCAGGCGAATCTGCCCACGAGCACCGAAACGGGTGGCGAGCATGTTGCTGACGTAATCGGCTTCGCGCAGGAACACGCTCTGCTTGCCGTCACCGGCCACGGCCAGGGTGTACAGCTCCACGGCAGGTGTGGAGGCGGGCACAGCGGCGAGGGCGGCGTCGAGCAGGCGGCCTTGGGCCAATACGCCGATTTCCAGCGGGTCGGGCAACAGTTTGCCGTCGGCGTCCCGCACGCGCATGCCGTTGACCCAGGTGCCGGCCTGTACGGTGCCGTCGGTGAGGACCAGGGTGCCTTTGCCTTGATAGCTGTCGCTGTCGAAGCCGCCGATATAGAAGCTGCCGTCGGTGAGGTTCAGGCGACCGTCACCGCTGAAGCGCCAATCGCTGAAGTGACCGACATAGTGGCTGCCGTCCACGCCGATCAACTCGCCCTTGCCGCTGAGCGCGCCTTCCTTGAACTGGCCGATCCACACATCGCCGTCGGCGTTCTCGTAGCGGCCCTTGCCGTTGAGTTGGTTCTGCTTGAACTGGCCGACATAGATGTCGCCGTCGGCACTGTTGAACGTGCCATTGCCTTCCAACTGGCCATCGACAAAATGGCCGCTGAACTGGTTGCCACTGTCGTCGTTGCGCTGGCCTTCGCCATTTGGCTTGCCGTGGGCGAACTGGCCCTGGTATTGGCTGCCGTCGGCCAGCTCCAGGCGACCAAGGCCGGAATACTGGTCGTCCTTGAATTCGCCGCGATAGGTCATCTGCCCCTCTTTGAGGGTGCCTTCGCCGTTGCGTCGCCCATTCTTGAAGCCGCCCACATAGTGGCTGCCCGCCGTGGTCAGGCTGCCCTGGCCGTCGAACAGTCCCTTCTGGAACTGGCCTTTATAGACTTCGCCGTTGCTGCCATGCCACTCGCCCTGGCCGTGCCACTGGCCTTTGTCGAATTGGCCGGCGTACCAGCTACCGTTGGGGTAGTCCACACGGCCCTGGCCTTGCAGCAAGCCATCGACCACGTCGCCCCGGTAGCGGCCGCCGTCGGGCAGGCGCGCATCGGGCGGCAACAGCGATTCGCCGTCTCCGCAAGCGGTGAGCAACAGGGCAAGGGCGAGGGGAGCGAGTGGGCGCATAGCGGGATCCGGATAATTGAGCGCCGAGTATGCCGCAGCTGCGAGTTTCATACATAAATTTACATAGCCTGTGGTGAGTTTCAGTGCCTCACCACAGGGACGGGCTTACACGAAGTAGAGCGACAACGACTCAGCGATGTAAGCCGGCTTTTCCTGGCCTTCGATTTCCAGGGTGGCGGTGGCTTTGAGCAGCCATTGGCCGGGTTTTTTCTCGGTCACGTCATTGAGTGTCACGTTCAGGCGCACCTTGGAATTGACCTTCACCGGCTGGATGAAGCGCACGCTGTCCAGGCCATAGTTGACGGCCATCTTCAAGCCCTCGGGCACGATCAGCAGGTCTTCCATCAGCTTGGGCATCAGCGACAGCGACAGGAAACCGTGGGCGATGGTGCTGCCAAACGGGGTTTGCGCGGCCTTGACCGGGTCGACGTGGATGAACTGATGATCGCCCGTGGCCTCGGCGAACAGGTTGATACGCGCCTGGTCGATGGTGAGCCATTCGGAACGTCCCAGTTCCTTGCCGACATAGTCTTTGAGCTGCGCTACGGGTACATAGGGCATTGCGTCTCTCCTTGGTTCATCGGTTCTATATTTTTCATGGATTACAGAGAACCAATGTAGATCATCACGGCCAATCAGCCCGGTCAACCCACCATGCTTTTGGCGAATGCCGATGCATAGGGTGGGCATGCTTATAATGCGGGCGAGTTTTGAGGGAGAAGAGCGGATGCTGTTACGTGGCCTGACTTGGCTGGTGCTGTTTCAACTGATCGGCACGGCGATTAATCATTTGCTGTTGCCGGTATTGCCGGGGCCGATCATCGGCCTGCTTTTGATGCTTGGCTTTCTGATCTGGAAGGGCGAAGTCGGCGAGCCCCTGAGCCTGGCCGCCAGCAGCTTGTTGCGTTACCTGCCGTTGCTGCTGGTGCCGCCGGCGGTGGGGGTGATGGTGTATGCCAAGGACATCGCCGCGGATTTCTGGGCCATCGTCGGTGCGCTGGTGCTGTCGCTGGTGATTGCCATGGGCTTCGTCGGCGTGCTGATGCAGCAGATGGTCAAGCGCAAGGAGAAGGATCAATGATCTTCGACTGGCAGGGCGCGTGGACGGCAGTCATTCATCACCCGTTGTTCGGCATCGGCATCACCCTTGGCGCTTATCAGCTGGTGCTGGCAGGGTTCGAGAAAACCCGCTGGATCTTCCTGCAACCGGTGCTGGTGTCCATGCTGCTGGTGATCGGCGTCCTGATTACCTGTGGCCTGAGCTACGCCGAGTACCGCAAAAGCACTGAGATCATGGGGATCCTGCTGGGCCCGGCTACCGTGGCCCTGGCCGTGCCGCTTTATCTGAACCTGCGGCGCATTCGTCAATTGTTCTGGCCGATTTTTACTACGCTGGTGGTAGGCGGGGTGTTGGCTACCGGTTTGTGCGTGCTGTTGGGCTGGTGGTTTGGCGCTGAGCACATGATGTTGATGACCATGGCACCCAAGTCGGTGACCTCGCCGATCGCCATGCTGGTGGCCGAGCAGATCGGCGGCGTGGCAGCGTTGGCGGCGGTGTTTGTGCTGATCACCGGGGTGGTGGGTGCGATGATCGGTCCGACGTATCTGTCACGCTTGGGGGTGCACAGCCCAGAGGCACGCGGCATGGCCCTGGGCATGACCGCCCACGCCGTCGGCACCTCGGTGGCCCTGCAGGAAAGTGAAGAATGCGGCGCCTTTGCAGCGCTGGCGATGAGTTTGATGGGCGTGGCTACGGCGGTGTTCCTGCCGCTGGCTGTGTCGGTGATCGTTTAAACCGGGTTTAAGGAAACCTTTATGAGTCTGGCGCTGTTCCCGCTCAATACCGTGCTGTTCCCTGGCTGCACCCTTGACCTGCAACTGTTCGAGGCGCGCTACCTGGACATGGTCGCGCGTTGCATGAAAAAGGGCGAAAGCTTCGGCGTGGTGTGCATTCTTGACGGCCAGGAGGTGGGCACGGCACCGGACGGCTACGCGTTGATCGGCTGTGAAGCGCTGATCCGTGACTTCAAGCAACAAGACAATGGCTTGTTGGGGATTCGTGTCGAAGGCGGTCGCCGCTTCCGAGTACGGGACGCCGACGTGCAGAAAGACCAATTGCTGGTGGCCGACGTGCAGTGGCTCGAAGAGTTGCCGGACCAGCCGTTGGAAGAAGAGGACGCCGACCTGCTGGCGCTGCTCCAGGCATTGGCCGAGCACCCGATGGTGGCGTCGTTGGACATGGATGCCCACGCCGAGGGCCAGCAAGCCTTGAGCAATCAGCTGGCGTATCTGCTGCCTTTCACCGAAGCCGACAAGATCGACCTGCTGCAACTCGATGACCCGCAGCAGCGCCTGGATGCGATCCAGATGCTGCTCGACGAGTTGCAGGGCGAACTGTTCACTTAATAGGCATAGCGCAGCAGCGCGTGGGGCGTGCCGGTGAGGGCGATGAAACTCAGTACCGCGAACAATGCCGGCAGCAACAGCCACCAGGTTTTTTGCGACATGGCTGGCAACGGGCTTCTATATTCGCTGACGCCCAGGCTGAGCGCACACACCGTCATCGCCAATAGCGTGCCCGCGAGGATATCCGTAGGCCAATGAGCGCCGAGGTAAACCCGCGACAGCGCGATGAACGCGGCTGGAATACAACCCATCAACATCCAGGTCAGGCGCAACCGTACGGGTTGCCCGCGACCGGCCAGGATCGCCAAGGCCAGGAAAAACGCGAATGCACCGGACGCATGGCCGCTGGGCATGCTGAAACTGGTCAATGGGTCTGTGAGAATTTCCGGGCGGCCACGGGCGAAAAACAGCTTGGTCCCGGTGTTGATCACCGCAGCCCCGGCCAGCGTCGCGCCGACAAACACTGCATGGCGCCACTGCCGCGCCAGTAGCAGCAGGCCAGTGAACACGGCGCTGGCGACGAACATCTTCTTGAACTCACCCAGTTGGGTGATGCGCACCATCACTTCGTCCAGCCAGGGGCTGCGATGCTCCTGTACCAGCGCGCTCAGGCCGTGGTCGAAGTTGTCCAGCGAGTGATAGCCAATAAACAGCGCGATCAATAGCACCAGACTCGCACAACCAATCCACAAGGTGGCGCGACGATGGCCGCGCAGGCTGCTGTTCAGGCTCAGCCCGATCACTACCGCAAGGCATCCGGCAACCACTGCCGCCTCGCTCCAGAACCCTTCGGGCAGCGGCAGGCGGAAAGCGGCGCCGGTCGCCCAACCGGGCAGCAGATACGCCACCGACCAGCCCGCCGCCGCGACGATGCTGACAATCGCAAAGCGTGGGAAGGGCATGTCGCACATCCCGGCCACCATCGGCAGCATGGGGCGCAGCGGGCCGATGAAGCGGCCGACCAGCAGGCTGGCGATGCCGTACTTGTGGAAGTAGGTTTCTGCGCCGTTCATCCATTCAGGGTGGTGACGCAGGCCGGGCAAGCGCCGGATATTCTGGTGGAAATGTCGGCCCAGGAAGTAGGAAACCCCGTCACCCAATAAACCGCCCAGGAACCCCAGCAGCAGCGTTTCACTCAGGGACAGCGCGCCGCTGCCGGCGAGGGCGGCAATGGCAAACAACAACACTGTGCCCGGCACGATCAACCCGGCGATGGCCAGGCATTCCACGCAGGCGACGATAAACACCGCCACCGCCAGCCATTCCGGGTTCAAGGTCAACCAGCCGGTAATGATATCGAGCCATTGGCCCATACAATCCACTCCATGCTCAAATCAGAAAATAATCGCGGCCTTCGACCTGGCCCCGGCGCAGCGGGTTCCGCGTGCAATAAGGCGCATACCCAGCATCGACGAAGCGGTACATCAGGTGTTCATCACGGCCGCTGGGGATACCCAGGCGCGTGGTCTGGATGATCTGGGTCGGGGTCTGGCCCACGTCTTCAACGTAGAGCAATTCGCGATCGAAACGCTTGGCGTCCCACATCGGCACCTTCAGGCCCAAGGCTTTGCACAGCAGGGTCTGGCCGGCGCAGAGTTTCTGTGAGGCGCGCGGGCTACCGTCGGCATTCGGGTTGTTCAGCAGCATCTGCGCCAGGCTGGCCGGGCCGGACAATTCATCGACCCACGGATAGGCCGATTTGATCAACACGGCATTGCCCGGCCCATGGGCGCTGAAGTTCAGGGAATCACCACCACGGGCGTAGTACATGTAGATATGGCCACCATCCAGAAACAAAGCCTTACGCTTTTCTGTGTAGCCCAATGAAGCGTGGCTACCTTTTTCGGCCACGTAATAGGCTTCGGTTTCAATAATTCGCGCCGAAAGCCAGATTTTTCCCACTCGATGACGTATGACTTTTCCGAGCAAATCTTGCGCGAGCGCTTGTGCGTCACGGTCGAAAAAGCTATCGGGCAGGGGGCTTGCGGGGAGTTGCGGCGGTGAACTGGGCATGGTGGTCAGGGTAAATACGGCTAAATGTGACGGAATCATAACAACTCCCACCTTAATTACCGCTGAACCCCAGGTTTTTACAGTTCATTTCGACCATCCGCCCCTCACCGCTGTCAGTCGGGCGGCGTCACAGCTATAATCTGCCGCTTTCCTCCCTGCCAAGACTCCCTGACCATGACTGAGTCCGTTCTTGACTACATGACCCGCCTGGGTCGCGCCGCCCGTCAGGCCTCGCGGTTGATCGCCCGTGCGAGCACCGCGCAAAAGAACCGCGCCCTGCTGGCCGCCGCCGATGCTCTGGATGCTTCGCGCTCCGAGCTTACCGCCGCCAACGAGCAAGACCTGGCCAACGGCCGCGCCAATGGCCTGGAGCCGGCCCTGCTGGACCGCCTGGCGCTGACGCCGGCACGTATTGACGACATGATCGAGGGCCTGCGTCAGGTGGCCAAGCTGCCTGACCCCATCGGTGAAATCCGCGATATGCGTTACCTGCCGTCCGGCATTCAGGTCGGCAAGATGCGCGTGCCCCTGGGCGTGATCGGCATCATTTATGAGTCGCGTCCGAACGTGACCATCGATGCCGCGAGCCTGTGCCTCAAGTCCGGCAACGCTACCATCCTGCGTGGCGGTTCCGAGGCGATCAACTCCAACCGTGCCATCGCCGCGTGCATCCAGCAGGGCCTGGCCGTGGCCGAATTGCCCGCCGAAGTGGTGCAAGTGGTAGAAACCACCGACCGCGCCGCCGTGGGCGCGCTGATCACCATGCCGGAATTCGTCGACGTGATCGTGCCGCGCGGTGGCAAGAGCCTGATCGAGCGCGTCAGCCGCGATGCCAAGGTGCCAGTCATCAAGCACCTGGACGGCGTGTGCCATGTGTACATCGACATCGCCGCCGACATCGACAAGGCCATTCGCATCGCCGACAACGCCAAGACTCACCGATACGCCCCGTGCAACACCATGGAAACCCTGCTGGTGCACGTCGGTATTGCCGAGCGCGTGCTGCCGCCGCTGGCTGCCATCTACCGTGACAAGGGTGTTGAGCTGCGCGGCTGCGAGCGCACCCGTGCGCTGTTGGGCGCGGACGTGATCGAAGCGACCGAGCTGGATTGGTACACCGAATACACGGCACCGATCCTGTCGATCAAGCTGGTCGACGACCTGGACGAGGCCATCGAGCACATCAACACCTACGGCTCCAAGCACACCGACGCGATTGTTTCCGAGCATTTCAGCGATGCCCGGCGTTTCCTCAACGAAGTGGACTCCGCTTCGGTAATGATCAACGCCTCGACGCGTTTTGCCGACGGCTTCGAGTACGGCCTGGGGGCGGAGATCGGTATTTCCACCGACAAGCTCCACGCCCGTGGCCCGGTTGGTCTGGAAGGCCTGACCAGCGAGAAGTACGTGGTGTTCGGCGATGGTCATGTGCGCACTTGATGGGTAAACGCATCGGGTTGCTCGGCGGTACTTTCGACCCCGTGCACATCGGCCATTTGCGCAGCGCCCTGGAAGTCGCGGACGCCCTTGCACTGGACGAGCTGCGCGTGATGCCCAACGCCCGGCCGCCCCATCGCGATACGCCGCAAGTGTCGCCGCAGCAGCGCCTGGAAATGGTGCGCCTGGCGGTGGAAGGTATACCGCCGCTGGTGGTGGACGACCGCGAGCTCAAGCGCGATAAACCGTCCTACACTGTTGACACCCTGGAACTGATACGCGCCGAGTTGGCCGTGGATGACCAGTTGTTTCTGCTTTTGGGCTGGGACGCATTTTGCGGTCTGCCCTCTTGGCATCGCTGGGAGGAACTCCTCCGGCATTGCCACATCCTGGTTTTGCAACGCCCGGATGCCGACAGCGAACCGCCGGATGCCCTGCGCAACCTGCTGGCCGCGCGGTCGGTAAGTGACCCCTTGGCCCTGACCGGGCCGAACGGGAATATTGCATTCGTCTGGCAGACCCCGCTTGCGGTGTCCGCCACCCAGATCCGTCAACTGCTGGCCAGCGGTAAGTCGGTACGTTTCCTGGTGCCTGACGCGGTCCTGGCCTACATCGATGCGCACGGGCTTTACCGTGCGTCGAACTGAAAAGGCGCGCTTGAACGTACGAAATGTCGTGCAGCGAGCGCCCGAACATACGAGCAAAACGAGTTTTATATGACGAACAAAGACGTAAGCAAAGTTAAGCGCAAAGGCACTTTCAAAAGCGCTCCTCTGCCAGTAGAAGCCCACACCGGTCCTGAACTGGCTGGCGAAGAGCTGGTAAAAGTCGCCGTGGCCGCCCTGGAAGACGTTAAAGCCCAGGACATCCAAGTGCTGGACGTGCGCGACAAGCAGAGCATCACCGACTACATGATCATCGCCACCGGTACCTCGAACCGCCAGATCGGCGCGATGCTGGACAAAGTGCGCGAAGCCGTCAAAGCCCAGGGCGTCAAGCCACTGGGTGAAGAAGGCAAGGGCGACAGCGACTGGGTATTGCTGGACATGGACGACGTGATCGTTCACATGATGACCTCCAACGCCCGTCAGTTCTACGATCTGGAGCGTCTGTGGAAAGGCGCTGAGCAGAGCCGTGCCGCCGATGGTAAGCACCACAGCCCGGAAGTGGGCCACGCGCACTTCGACAAGCTGAACAAAGACCAGGAATAAGGAACGGCTGTGCGCCTGCGTCTGATCGCTGTCGGTTCACGCATGCCCAAGTGGGTGGAAGAAGGCTGGCACGAGTATGCCAAGCGTCTGCCCGCTGAGCTGTCGCTTGAACTGGTGGAAATTCCGCTTAACACCCGGGGCAAGAATGCCGATGTGGCGCGCTTTATCCGTCAGGAAGGCGAAGCCATGCTGGCCAAGGTCGGCCCCAACGAGCGCATCGTCACCCTGGAAGTGCACGGCAAACCCTGGAGCACCGAGCAGTTGGCGGTGGAACTGGATCGCTGGCGCCTGGATTCGCGTACGGTCAACTTCATGGTCGGCGGTCCCGAAGGGTTGGCGCCGGAAGTCTGTGCGCGGGCGGATCAGCGTTGGTCGTTGTCAGCATTGACGCTGCCGCACCCGTTGGTACGGATTCTGATCGGTGAACAGCTGTATCGCGCCTGGACAGTTCTGTCCGGGCACCCTTATCACAAATAATCTGCGCCCCTCCCGATGACCCAGCCGATCCGTATCAAGGACCACGAGAAAGACGCACGTCTTGTACGCGCTCGCGTGGTGTTTGGCGCAATCATGGTGGTGGCGTTAATCGGGGTGCTGATCGCGCGCCTGTATTTCCTGCAGGTGATCCAGTACGACTATCACTCCACCTTGTCGGAAAACAACCGGGTGCATGTGCAGCCGATTCCGCCGACCCGTGGGCTGATTTTCGACCGCAATGGTGTGGTGGTCGCGGATAACCGGCCCAGCTTCAGCCTGAGCATGACCCGCGAACGTTCCGGCGACTGGCAGCAGATCCTTGATGTGATTGTCGAGGTGCTGCAACTGACGCCGGAAGACCGGGCTATCTTCGAAAAACGCATGAAGCAGGGGCGCCGGCCTTTCGAGCCGGTGCCCATCCTGTTTGAGCTGACCGAAGAGCAGATCGCGCGGATCGCGGTAAACCAGTTCCGTTTGCCGGGTGTGGAGGTGGTGGCGCAGTTGGTGCGGCATTACCCGCAAGGGCCGCACTTTGCCCATTCTGTCGGCTACATGGGGCGGATCAACGAGAAAGAGCTGAAAACCCTCGATCCGGTCAACTACAGCGGCACCCACCATATCGGCAAGACCGGCATCGAGCGCTTCTACGAGCCCGAGTTGCACGGGCAGGTGGGTTACGAAGAAGTCGAGACCAACGCCCGTGGCCGCGTGCTGCGGGTGCTCAAACGTACCGACCCGGTGCCGGGCAAGGACATCGTGCTGAGCCTGGACATCAAGTTGCAGGAAGCCGCCGAGATGGCCTTGGGTGGTCGTCGCGGCGCAGTGGTTGCCCTGGACCCGAAGACCGGCGAAGTGCTGGCGATGGTCAGCCAGCCAAGCTTCGACCCCAACCTGTTCGTGACCGGCATCAGCTTCAAGGCTTACGCCGAATTGCGCGATTCCATCGACCGGCCGCTATTCAACCGCGTGCTGCGCGGCCTGTATCCGCCGGGGTCGACGATCAAACCGGCGGTGGCGATTGCCGGCCTGGACGCGGGCGTGGTCACAGCCTCCAGCCGAGTCTACGACCCCGGCTACTACATGCTGCCCAACTACGATCACAAATACCGTAACTGGAACCGCACGGGTGATGGCTATGTCGATTTGGACACCGCGATCATGCGCTCCAACGACACCTACTTTTACGACTTGGCCCACAAGCTCGGTATCGACCGCTTGTCCGCCTACATGGGCAAATTCGGCCTCGGTCAGAAAGTCTCCCTGGACATGTTCGAAGAATCCCCCGGCCTGATGCCGTCGCGGGAATGGAAGCGCGCGACCCGGCGCCAGGCGTGGTTTCCGGGTGAAACGCTGATCCTCGGTATCGGCCAGGGCTATATGCAGGCCACGCCGCTGCAACTGGCCCAGGCTACGGCGCTGGTGGCGAACAAAGGCATCTGGAACCGTCCGCACCTGGCCAAGACCATCGAAGGCGAAAAGCCGGTGGATGAAAATCCGATCCCGGACATTGTGCTGCGCGACCCGTCCGACTGGACCAAGGTCAACCACGGTATGCAGCAAGTGATGCACGGCGCTCGTGGTACCGCGCGCAAGGCCGCAATCGGTGCGCAATACCGCATTGCCGGCAAGAGCGGTACCGCTCAGGTGGTGGCGATCAAGCAGGGTGAAAAATACGACCGCACCAAGGTTCAGGAGCGCCATCGCGACCACGCCCTGTTTGTCGGCTTTGCCCCGGCGGACGACCCGAAAATCGTGGTAGCCGTAATGGTTGAGAACGGCGAGTCCGGCTCGGGCGTCGCGGCGCCAGTGGTGCGCCAGATCATGGACGCCTGGCTGTTGGCCGACGACGGCAGGCTCAAGCCAGAATATGGCGGCCCCCCTTCAAGCACCGAGGTTACGGCCCGTGAAGAGTAATTTTGACCGCATCCTCTCCAGCGAAGATGTGATGCGTCGCCGTGCGACGTTGCTGCAACGCATGCACATTGATGGCCCGTTGCTGATCCTGCTGCTGACCCTGGCGGCGGGTAGCCTGTTCGTCCTTTATTCCGCCAGTGGCAAGAGCTGGGACCTGCTGATCAAGCAAGCCTCGTCGTTCGGCCTGGGCCTGTTGTCGATGGTGGTGATCGCCCAGCTTGAGCCGCGCTTCATGGCACGTTGGGTGCCGCTGGGCTACGTCGCCGGCGTGCTGCTGCTGGTGGTGGTGGACGTGATGGGTCACAACGCCATGGGCGCGACCCGCTGGATCAACATTCCGGGGGTGATTCGCTTTCAGCCGTCGGAATTCATGAAGATTCTGATGCCGGCGACCATCGCCTGGTACCTATCCAAGCGCACCTTGCCACCGCAGCTCAAGCACGTGGGGATCAGCCTGATCCTGATCGGCATACCCTTCATCCTGATCGTGCGCCAGCCGGACCTCGGCACCTCGCTGCTGATCCTGGCGGGCGGGGCGTTCGTGCTGTTCATGGGCGGACTGCGCTGGCGCTGGATCCTCAGCGTACTGGCCGCCGCCGTGCCTGTGGCCATCGCTATGTGGTTCTTCTTTATGCACGACTACCAGAAGCAACGGATCCTGACCTTCCTCGACCCGGAAAGCGACCCGCTCGGTACCGGCTGGAACATTATCCAGTCAAAGGCGGCCATCGGCTCCGGCGGAGTTTTTGGTAAGGGTTGGTTACTGGGCACCCAATCGCATTTGGACTTTTTGCCGGAAAGCCACACCGACTTCATCATTGCGGTGATGGGCGAAGAGTTCGGCCTGGTGGGCATTTGCGCGCTGTTGCTGATCTATTTGCTGCTGATTGGCCGCGGCCTGGTGATCACTGCGCAAGCGCAGACACTGTTCGGCAAACTGCTGGCCGGTGCGTTGACCATGACTTTTTTTGTTTACGTTTTCGTCAACATCGGTATGGTCAGTGGCCTGTTGCCGGTGGTAGGGGTGCCGTTGCCGTTCATTAGCTACGGCGGAACTTCGCTGGTGACATTGCTGTCAGCGTTTGGGGTTTTGATGTCGATTCATACGCATCGCAAATGGATCGCGCAGGTTTGAATAAGGTGAAGATGTCAATGCAAGTAATGCGCGGCTGGGCGACTCGGCACGCGTCCTGGATGGGCCTGATTGGCCTGCTGGGCGTAATGCTAGAGGCGCAGGCCGGTGACTACGATGGTTCACCCCAGGTCGCCGAGTTTGTCGGTGAAATGACCCGCGACTATGGTTTCGCCGGTGAGCAACTGATGGGCGTGTTCCGCGAAGCCCAGAAAAAGCAGGCGATCCTCGACGCCATTTCCCGCCCGGCCGAACGCGTGAAGCAGTGGAAGGAATACCGCCCGATGTTTCTCACCGACGCCCGCGTGGCGCGGGGTGTGGACTTCTGGCGCCAGCACGAAGCGGTATTGGCCCGTGCCGAGCAGGAATACGGCGTGCCAGCCCAGGTGATTGTCTCGATCATCGGCATCGAAACCTTTTACGGACGTAATACCGGCAGTTATCGGGTGATCGACGCCTTGTCGACCTTGGGCTTCGATTATCCGCCGCGCGCCGACTTCTTCCGCAAGGAGCTGCGCGAATTCCTGCTGCTGGCCCGCGAAGAGCAGGTCGACCCGTTAACCCTCAAAGGTTCTTACGCCGGTGCGATGGGCTTGCCGCAGTTCATGCCGAGCAGCTTCCGCGCCTACGCGGTGGATTTTGACGGCGACGGGCATATCAATATCTGGAGCAACCCCGACGATGCCATCGGCAGCGTGGCCAGCTACTTCAAACGCCATGGCTGGGTGGCCGGTGAGCCTGTGGTGATCCGCGCCAATGTCACGGGTGACCGCGCCGACGAAGGCCTGACACAGGGCATTGAGCCGGCCAAGACGGTCGGGGAGTTGCGGGCGCTGGGCTGGTCGAGTCAGAATGCGCTGCCGGATGATATGCCGGTCACGGCGTTCCGCCTTGAAGGCGAAAACGGCCCGGAATACTGGATGGGCCTGAAGAATTTCTACGCAATCACGCGTTATAACCGCAGTGTGATGTACGCCATGGCCGTGCATCAGCTGTCAGACATGCTGGTCCAAGCACGGGGCAACAAGTAATGCGGGCATCGCCGTTCAATCAACCGCTCAAGCTGGTGGCGTTCGCCGCGTTGTCCCTGCTGGTCGTCAGTTGTTCCACCACCAACAGTCGCGCGCCGGCGCAGAAGTCCGGCGGCGCGGTGGTTCGTGCTCAACCGGGCCTGGACATCAACCGCGCGCACAAAGACGGCGCGCCGTGGTGGGACGTCGACGTGTCGAAGATCCCGGATGCCACGCCGACCCTGCACACCGGTCCGTACAAGGCCAATCCCTACACCGTGTTGGGCAAGAGCTACTTCCCGCTGCAGGAGTCCAAGACCTACGTGCAATCGGGCACGGCGTCCTGGTACGGCACCAAGTTTCATGGCCAGAACACCGCCAACGGCGAAGTGTATGACCTGTATGGCATGAGCGCGGCGCACAAGACGTTGCCGCTGCCCAGCTATGTACGGGTGACCAACCTGGACAACAACCGCACGGTGATCCTGCGCGTGAACGACCGTGGCCCGTTCTATTCGGACCGCATCATCGATTTGTCTTACGCCGCTGCGAAGAAGCTCGGTTACGCCGAAACCGGCACCGCGCGCGTGAAGGTCGAAGGTATCGACCCGGCCCAGTACTGGGCCCAGCGTGGCAAACCGGCGCCGTTGATGCTCAATGAGCCGCAAGCCCAGCAGCCGCAAGTGACCGCCTCCACCGGCAAGATCGAGCAGTGGACGCCACCTGCGGCGCAGCACGCGCCTGATACGGTGGTCGTGCCCCATGCCGCACCGGGCGCTTCCATGGCGGGTGGGCAATACCTGCAGGTCGGCGCTTTCGCCAACCCGGATGCGGCAGAACTGTTAAGGTCCAAGCTCAGTGGCATGGTCAACGCGCCGGTGTTCATCAGCTCCATCGTGCGTAACCAGCAGACATTGCACCGCGTACGGATGGGCCCGATCGGCTCGCCGAGCGAAGTGGCACAAGTACAGAACAGCGTACGCATGGCCAATCTGGGGCAACCCAGCTTGGTCACCGCGGAATAAGAGAGAATTGATGGTTCAGGCTCGTGCGCGGGCTCGAACCCTGGTTGTTGGCTCGTTGAACAATAAAAACCCAGGGGCAAGGGGTGAGCAGGCAACCGAACACGCGACAGTCTGGCAACGGGCTGTCTGAATAAGTTTTGCCCGCGAGGGCAAGTTTCCATAAGCAATTTCGAGAGACGGATGAACATCACCACCTTAGCCAAACGCACGTGCCTGCTTCTTTCGCTGATCATCACCCCGGCCGCCTGGGCCGTTGAAATGGTGCCGGCTTCCCCGCAACTGGCCGCCAAGTCCTGGGTCCTCATGGATGCCGCCAGTGGCAACGTGCTGGTCGAGAGCAATGGTGACCAGCGCCTGCCACCGGCCAGCCTGACCAAACTGATGACCGCCTACATCGCGACCCTGGAAATCCGTCGCGGCCAGATCGGTGAGAACGACCCGGTCACCGTCAGCGAAAACGCCTGGCGTACCGGTGGTTCGCGGATGTTCATCAAGGTGGGCTCGCAGGTCACCGTGAGCGACCTGCTGCACGGCATCATCATCCAGTCCGGTAACGACGCCAGTGTCGCGCTGGCCGAGCACATCGCCGGCAGCGAAGATGCATTCGCCGACATGATGAACAAAACCGTGGCCGACCTGGGCATGACCAACAGCCACTTCATGAACCCGACTGGCCTGCCGAATCCAGAGCACTACTCGTCGGCTCACGACATGGCGATCCTGGCGCGTGCAATCATCCGCGTCGACCCGGTGCACTACGCGATCTACTCCCAGAAGGAATTCTTCTGGAACAACATCAAGCAGCCTAACCGCAACCTGCTGCTGTGGCGCGACAAGACTGTCGACGGTCTGAAAACCGGCCACACCGACGAAGCCGGCTACTGCATGGTGTCGTCCGCTGTCCGTGACGGCCAGCGCCTGATCGCCGTGGTCTTTGGCACCAACAGCGAGCAGGCCCGTGCGGCCGAGACGCAAAAACTGCTGACCTACGGTTTCCGTTTCTTCGAAACCCAGACCTTCTACCAGAAGGGTGCTGAGCTGGCGACCGCGCCAGTGTGGAAAGGCGCGACCTCCCAGGTCAAAGCCGGCCTGGCCGATGACCTGACTCTGACCATGCCTAAAGGCCAGCTGAAAAAGCTCGCGGCCAGCATGACCATGAACCCGCAATTGGTTGCCCCAATCGCCAAGGGTGATGTGATCGGCAAGGTCGAAGTCAAGCTGGACGACAAAGTGGTACACAGCGCCGACCTGATCGCGCTGGACGCCGTTGACGAAGGTGGTATCTTCCGCCGCGTCTGGGATAGCATCCGTCTATTCTTCTACAGCTTGTTCAACTGATAGTGTGCACCTGCAAAGCCCCGCGTTGATCCGACGCGGGGCTTTGCCCGTCGCCACGGCTTACGCTTACGAGGCCGTTACGCCATGACCGATAAAGAAGTAGAAGTAAAGGCGCCTAAGATCGAATTCCCAGTGACGGATTATCCCGTCAAGGTGATCAGCGATACCGGCGTGGGCCGCAAGGACAAGATTCTCGAGATCGTGCGCAAATACGCGACGATCAACGATAACCGCGTGGACGAGCGTCAAAGCTCCACCGGCAAATACACTACGATCCAGTTGCACATCGTTGCGACCGATCAAGACCAGCTCTACAACATCAACAGCGAACTGCGGGCCACGGGCTTCGTGCACATGGTGTTGTGATGTCTCACGTCCTGGGCTTCCGCGAGCTCGGCCGGATGGACTACGAGCCCGTCTGGCACGCCATGCAACGGTTCACGAATGAGCGCGGCACCACGGCCCCCGATGAGATCTGGCTGGTGGAACACCCGCCGGTCTTCACCCAGGGCCAGGCCGGCAAGGCCGAACATCTGCTGCTGCCGGGGGATATTCCGGTGGTGCAGGTCGACCGAGGTGGCCAAGTGACTTACCATGGCCCTGGACAACTTGTCGCATACCTATTGCTGGACGTGCGCAAGCTGGGGTTTGGCGTGCGTGACCTGGTCAGTCGCATGGAGGCTTGCCTGATCGAGCTGTTGGCCAGTTACGGCGTGACCGCCGCGGCCAAGCCTGATGCGCCGGGTGTGTATGTCGACGGCGCGAAGATCGCCTCCCTGGGGTTGCGGATTCGCCACGGTTGTTCCTTTCATGGCCTGGCCCTGAACGTGGACATGGACCTGGCACCGTTCCGGCGGATCAACCCGTGTGGCTATGCCGGGTTGGCGATGACGCAACTGAGTGATCACGCTACACCGATTAAATTTGCCGAGGTAAGTGCCCGGCTGCGTGCGCAGCTCGTCAAACACCTCGACTATGCTGAGCAGACGACCCTTACGGGCGGAATCGACTGATTATGACTACTGATGCAGTGCAAACCATGATCCCGACGGTGGACGTTACCGACCGTCCGGCCCCGGCCCCGCGTGCCAAGGTGGAAGCCGGCGTCAAGCTGCGCGGCGCCGAGAAGGTTGCACGCATCCCGGTGAAGATCATTCCGACCACCGAACTGCCGAAAAAACCTGACTGGATTCGCGTGCGCATCCCGGTTTCGCCGGAAGTCGACCGTATCAAGGCCCTGCTGCGCAAACACAAACTGCACAGCGTGTGCGAAGAGGCGTCCTGCCCGAACCTGGGCGAGTGCTTCTCCGGCGGCACCGCCACCTTCATGATTATGGGTGACATCTGCACCCGTCGTTGCCCGTTCTGTGACGTCGGCCACGGCCGTCCGAAACCACTGGACGTCAACGAGCCGGAAAGCCTGGCCATCGCCATCGCCGACCTGCGCCTCAAGTACGTGGTGATCACTTCGGTGGACCGCGACGACCTGCGTGACGGCGGTGCCCAGCACTTTGCCGACTGCATCCGCGAAATTCGCAAACTGTCGCCGAACGTGATGCTCGAAACCCTGGTGCCGGACTACCGTGGCCGTATGGACGTGGCGCTGGAAATCACCGCCGCCGAGCCGCCGGATGTGTTCAACCACAACCTGGAAACCGTACCGCGCCTGTACAAGGCCGCGCGTCCGGGTTCGGACTACCAGTGGTCGCTGACCCTGCTGCAGAAATTCAAGCAGATGATGCCGCACATCCCGACCAAATCCGGCCTGATGCTGGGCCTGGGCGAGACCGACGAAGAAGTCATCGAAGTCATGAAGCGCATGCGCGAACACGATATCGACATGCTGACCCTCGGCCAGTACCTGCAACCGTCCCGCAGCCACTTGCCGGTGCAGCGTTTCGTGCACCCGGACACCTTCGCCTGGTTCGCCGAGGAAGGTTACAAGATGGGCTTCAAGAACGTGGCGTCGGGCCCGCTGGTACGTTCCTCGTACCATGCTGACGAGCAGGCCAAGCTGGTCAAGGCGAGCTTGGTTTCCTGAGCCGCTCCGCAATTGAAAGTGGATGCGGGCTTGCTCGCGAATGCGGTGTTTCAGTCACCTGATTTATTGACTGACATTGCGCTTTCGCGAGCAAGCCCGCTCCCACATTTCGTTTCGCGTCAGCCAAGGAGAATTGTGGATGAGCATTGCCGTACCTGTCTTGCGACCCGAAGGCACCATCGCCCTGATCGCTCCCGCCGGCCCCGCCACCCTGGACGTCGAAAAAGCCGGCCAATGGATGCGCGTTCGCGGTTACGACCTGCGAATCTTCCCCGGCGTCTATGAGCGCGACGGCTACCTTGCCGGCAGCGATAAAACCCGCCTCAACGACCTTCACAAAGCCTTCGCCCACCCTGAAATCGACGCCATCTTCTGTTTGCGCGGCGGCTACGGCACGCCACGCTTGCTCGACAGCCTGGACTTCGACCTGCTGCGTGCCAATCCCAAACCCTTCGTCGGTTACAGCGACATCACCGCGTTGCACCTGGCAATCAGTCGCTACGCAGGTTTTGTGACCTTCCACGGCCCGATGCTGAATGCCGACCTGCTCGGCGACAAGCAACAACCCACTGAGTCTTCCTTGTTCAGCCTGCTGCGCGGCCAACTGGGCGCCGGTAGCGAGTTGGTGCACCCGGTGGCCTACCCGTTGACCACCATCGAGCCTGGCATCGCTTGCGGCCGCTTGCTGGGCGGCAACCTGTCGATGATCGCTGCGGTGATGGGCACGCCTTACGAGATCGACGCAGACGGCATCATCCTGCTGATCGAGGATGTCAACGAGCCGATCTATCGCATCGACCGCCTGCTCACGCACCTGCGCCTGTCGGGCAAGCTGGCGCAAGTTGCCGGCGTGCTGGTGGGGGATGTGGCGGGCGTGGATAACGTCGCGTTGGAGCGGCTGCTGAAGCAGACCTTTGCGCCGCTGGGCATTCCGGTATTGGCCGGCTGGCGCAGTGGGCATTGTGATCCGAACCTGACGTTGCCGATGGGCGCGTTGGTAAGGCTGGATGCGGGGGAGCAGCGGGTGGTGTTGGAGCAGGATGTGGTGCTTAAACCTTGAGTTTCATGTTGCCTGTCAGGCCGTTATCGCATGCAAGCCAACTCCCACATTTGGAACGCATCCCCCCTGTAGGAGCTGGCTTGCCTGCGATAACGGTCGTTGCCGTGCGACGGTCTACCGGTTCTGCAGCGACTCCAGCAACTTCACCGTCGGATACCCATCCGCCGGCCAACCCAGCGCCTGCTGCGCCGCACGAATCGCCTTGCGCGTATTAGCGCCGATAATCCCGTCCGGGTTGCCGGCGTCATAGCCATTGGCACTCAAGGCCGTCTGCAAATCGATACGCTGGGAACGGCTCAACGGCAGTTCATCCTTCGGCCAATCGCCACGAATTACACCACCACCAGCAAAACGTTCCGACAGCAGGCCAACCGCCAGTGCGTAGGACGACGAGTTGTTGTACTTGAGGATCGCGCGGAAGTTGTCCAGTACGAGAAACGCCGGACCGCGATAACCCGCGGGCAGCAGCAGGGCGGCAGACAGTTGGTCGACATTCGGCGGCATGGTTGCGCCCGGCGGCAGTTGGATACCCAGCTTCAGCCATTCAGCGACCGTCTTGCGGATGCCGCCATCGGCCAGCGCGTAATCGAAATTCACCGGCAGTTGTTTCACCTCGAAACCCCAGGGCTGGCCTTTCTGCCAGCCGGAGCTTTGCAGGTAATGCGCGGTGGAGGCGAGGGCGTCGGCCGGGCTGTTCCAGATATCGCGGCGACCGTCGCCATCGAAGTCCACGGCGTGGGTGTTGTAGGTGGTCGGGATAAACTGGGTCTGGCCCATGGCGCCAGCCCAAGAGCCTTTCATCTGGTCGGCCTGGATATCGCCGTGCTGGATGATCTGCAGCGCGGCCAGCAATTGCGCTTGGGCAAACGCCGGGCGACGGCCTTCATAGGCCAGGGTCGCGAGTGAGCGAATCACCGAGTTATTGCCCTGGAACTGACCGAAGTTGCTTTCCATGCCCCATACCGACACCAGCGCCTGGCGGTCGACGCCGTAACGCTGTTCGATGCTTTGCAGGATGTCGGCGTACTTGATCAGCAGCGCCTGGCCGTTGCGTACGCGCAGTGGCGAGAGGGCGCCGTCCAGGTACTCCCACACCGGTCGGGAAAACTCCGGCTGGCTGCGGTCGGCGCGGATGACCGCCATGTCCGGGGTGATGTTGGCGAACGCGTTGTCGAACACGGCAGCAGTGATGCCGGCCTGCAGGGCTTGCACGCGGAAGCCAGCCTGCCATTCGGCAAAGGTCTGGGTCGGTTGGATGTCCAGATTGTCAACAGCCAGCGGGGCCACGACAGCGGGCGCTACCACAGGGGCGGTCTGAAGCTTGGGCAGGGGTTGAGCGTCGGCGGCGGTCGGTTTCTCCGCGCAGGCGACGAGCAGAATGAGGCTGGAGGCAGCGATCAATTGGCGAAGGTGCCAACGACGGGAAAGACTAGAGGGCATGCACAGGTCCAGGGATTGCAAATCAGGTGCAGACCTTATCATGTCGGAGGGGCGCTTGCCTTCAGGCAGCCAGAAAGTAAGAAGCCTCCCAGCTATTAGACTGGAAGGCTTCGCGGCGGTAGCTGCCTTTGCCCTTGCCGGCGCGTTCCTGACGGCTACGGAACAGGGGCTGGGCGATGATGGATTTGGCTTTGTTGGGGCCATGCTTGGATGGCTTTTTGCTCATGTTGTTACTCTCGATAGGTGGGATGAAACGGTGCAAATCATCTGCCGAAGTTTGGCTGCTGTAAAGCCCGGCGATATGTAGGAAATATAGAAAATTTGAAGGTGTACACGGTCAAAATGTGGGAGCGGGCTTGCTCGCGAATACGGTGGCTCACCCGACACTTGTAGTGACTGACACGCCGCCTTCGCGGGCGAGCTCCCCCATGGGATTTGTGGTGTTTTTGAGAGCGGGTTATTCAGCGGGGAGGGTCAGGCGCTGGCCGGCCATTAACAGCGACAAACGGCTCAGGCTCATCCACGGTGAACCGGCCGCCTGGCCCTTGATCTGCGCGTCGATACGCTGCGCTTCCAGCAACAGTTGCGCCCAGCGTTGCGCCGAGTGCCGCTGCAGCGCTTTGCTCATCAGGGGTTTGCGCTTGTCCCATACCGGCGGACGGGCTTGGCTGAAGGCCTTGTCCAGCGGCGTACCCTGGCTGTATTGCAGGGCGATATTGGCCAGCACGCGCAGTTCCCGGGCCAGGGCCCAGAGAATCACCGGGGGCTCTACACCTTCGCCGCGCAGGCCTTCGAGCATGCGCAGGGCGTGAGCGGGCTCGCCATTGAGAATTGCGTCCACCAAACCGAACACATCAAAACGCGCGCTATCCGCCACGGCGCCTTGGACGGTCTCGACGGTAATCTGCCCGTCTTCGGCCATCAGCTTGAGCTTTTCGATCTCCTGGGCGGCGGCCAGCAAGTTGCCTTCGACCCGAGCGGCAATCAGCTCCACGGCGTCCTGGGTCGCCGACAGCCCCGATTGGGACAGGCGCTGACGAATCCACTGCGGTAACTGATTGCTGTCCACTGGCCAGATCTGGATGAACTGGGTTTGCGCCCCTTCCACCAGGGCCTTGCCCCATTTGGTTTTCTGCGCACTGCCGTCGAGCTTGGGCAGGCTGATCAACAGCACTGTGTCTTCAGCAGGCCGCGAGCAGTATTCCATTAAGGCTGCCGCGCCTTTGTCGCCCGGCTTGCCCGAAGGCAAGCGCAGCTCCAGCAGGCGTTTTTCGGCAAACAGCGACATGCTCGCGCCAGCTTGCAGCAGCGTGCCCCAGTCGAAACTGGCGTCGGCGCTGAAGACCTGACGCTCGTCGAAGCCTTGCTGGCGTGCAGCCGTGCGGATGGCGTCGGCGGCTTCCTGGCACAGCAGCGGATCATCGCCGCTGACGATATAGACAGGCTCAAGGCCACCTTGCAGGTGTTTGGCGAGTTGGGCGGGGGCGAGTTTCATAGGCAGGGCGAACGGGGCGCTTGGGGCGCCCCGTCTGGCTTACTCGACAGGTACTTCAACAGGCGATTGTTTCGGCGTGTTGTCTTCGTACTCTTGGGCGGCTTTCAGCGCGTCAGCATCGGCCTTGGCCTTGTTGTCAGCGGCTTGCTGCAGGGCTTCCAATTGAGCCGGCGTCAGCAGTTGCAGACGCAGGATCATGCGCTGGACCAGCTCACGACGCATCTCCTTGCGCACTTGAACGATTTCCGAGTCCGAGCCCACCAGGTTGTTGCCATCGTGGCTCACGACCTTCTGAACCTGGATTTTGTCACCCATCAACGGCAGATGGTCGCGGCCCTGGATTTGAAAGCTCAATTCGGTGCTCAGCTCGATGTCGGATGCACGGCCGGCGCTGGCGTAGCTCAGGTTACGCTGGGTTTCTCTCTCGTCCACCAGAAACAGTTTGTACGTCGCGCCGGTGTAGACATGAACGCCGCTGTTTTTCAGAACCTGGCGCAACTGCGTCACGGTATCGCCATAGGCATTACGGGCGCTGACGTCCAGTTCCTTGATCGCCAGATCGTTGGTGCCGGTGCCGCGCAGCTGGAAGCCGCAAGCGCTCAGCAGCACGGCAAGGCCCATCACCAGCAAATTGCGTTTGATCATTTTGTTGCTCCCCTTGAAACCATGTGGGCCTTATCGAGGCCCTGAAGGCTTTGTTCGGCGCAGGGCTAGAAGCCTGCGCCCGATCCGATTAGCTAGCGACGATATTGACCAGTTTGCCAGGCACCACGATCACTTTGCGGATCGTCAGGCCTTCGGTAAAGCGCAGCACGTTTTCGTTGACGCGGGCAGCCGCCTCGACGTCTTCGCGGCTGGCCGTGGCCGGCATGTCGATCTGGCCACGCAGTTTACCGTTGACCTGGATCACCAGTTGCAGCGTGTCCTGCACCAGGGCGCTATCATCCTGCACCGGCCAGCGCGCATCAATGACAGCGTCGCTGTGGCCCAGGCGGTTCCACAGGTCGTGGCTGATGTGCGGCGTGATCGGTGCCAGCAGCAGGGTGACCGTTTCCAGGCCTTCCTGTACCAGTGCGCGATCCTGTTCAGTGGCTTGTGGTGCTTTTTCCAGCACGTTCATCAGCGTCATCACTTGGGCGATGGCGGTGTTGAACTTGTGGTTCTGGCCCACGTCCTGGCTGGCTTGCTTGATGGCCAGGTGGGTGCTGCGGCGAATGAGTTTCTGCTCGTCGCTCAAGGCCCCCACGTCCAGTTTGCCCGGCAGACCCTGGCTGATATGGGCGTGCGCCAGGCGCCAGACGCGTTTGAGGAAACGGTGCGAACCTTCGACGCCGGAGTCGGACCATTCGGCGCTCATGTCGGGCGGCGAGGCGAACATCATGAACAGGCGGCAGGTGTCGGCGCCGAACTGGTCGATCATCGACTGTGGGTCGACGCCGTTGTTCTTCGACTTGGCCATCTTCTCGGTACCGCCGATTTCCACCGGCAGGCCGTCGGCGATCAGCTTGGCGCTGATGACCTTGGCCTTGCTGTCGCGCTCGAGTTCGACGTCAGCCGGGTTGAACCAGGTATAAGCACCGTTGGCTTCACGGCGATAGTAGGTCTCGGCGACTACCATGCCTTGGGTCAGCAGGTTCTTGAACGGCTCATCGGAGCTTACCAGGCCTTCGTCACGCATCAGCTTGTGGAAGAAGCGCGCGTACAGCAAGTGAAGGATAGCGTGTTCGATACCGCCGATGTACTGATCCACCGGCAGCCAGTGGTCGGCCGCGGATTTTTCTACCAGGCCGCCTTCATAGTGTGGCGAGGCATAGCGCGCGTAGTACCACGAGGACTCGACGAAGGTGTCCATGGTGTCGGTTTCACGCTTGGCAGGCTGGCCGCATTTCGGGCAGCTGCATTCGTAGAACTCGGGCATTCGCGCCAAAGGCGAACCGGCGCCGTCCGGCACCACGTCTTCCGGCAGAACGACCGGCAGTTGATCTTCCGGTACTGGCACGTCGCCACAGCTTTCGCAGTGGATGATCGGGATCGGGCAGCCCCAGTAGCGCTGACGGCTGATGCCCCAGTCGCGAAGGCGGAACTGAGTGCGCGAAGCGCCCAGGTTTTTCTTGATCAGTGCAACTTCGATCGCGTCGAAAGCGCCTTGGAAGTCCAGGCCGTCGAACTCGCCGGAATTGATCAGCTCACCGTGCTCACCGTAGGCGTCTTGCCATGGGGCCGGGTGGGTATCGCCCGAGCTGGTGCGCACCACGGATTTGATCGGCAGGTTGTATTTGGTGGCAAATTCGAAATCGCGCTCGTCGTGAGCGGGCACAGCCATTACGGCGCCATCGCCATAGTGCATCAGCACGTAGTTGGCGACCCAGACTGGCAGCTTCTCGCCCGTCAATGGATGTTCAACAAACAGCCCGGTCGGCAGGCCTTTTTTCTCCTGGGTGGCGACGTCGGCTTCGGCCACGCTGCCGCCTTTGCATTCGGCGATGAACGCCTGCAGCTCGGGGTTGTTCTGTGCGGCCTGGGTGGCCAGCGGGTGTTCGGCGGCCACGGCGACGTAAGTCGCGCCCATCAGGGTATCTGGGCGGGTGGTGAAGACTTTGAGCGCGCCCGCTTCGCCGATCGAATCGACGTTGTACGGGAACTGCACTTCCATGCCCTTGGACTTGCCGATCCAGTTGCGCTGCATGGTCTTGACCTGTTCAGGCCAGCCCGGCAGGTCGTCGAGGCTCGACAAGAGCTCATCCGCGTAGGCGGTAATCTTGAAGTAGTACATCGGGATTTCGCGCTTTTCGATCAGCGCGCCGGAACGCCAGCCACGGCCGTCGATCACTTGTTCATTGGCCAGTACGGTCTGGTCCAGCGGGTCCCAGTTCACGGTGCCGCTTTTTTTGTAGATCACGCCTTTTTCGAACAGGCGCGTGAACAGCCATTGTTCCCAGCGGTAGTAATCCGGCTTGCAGGTGGTCACTTCGCGAGACCAGTCCACCGCCAAGCCCAGGCTGCGCAGCTGGGTCTTCATGTAGGCGATGTTTTCGTAGGTCCACTTGGCGGGGGCTACGTTGTTTTTCATCGCGGCGTTTTCCGCCGGCATGCCGAAGGCGTCCCAACCCATGGGTTGCAGAACGTTCTTGCCTTGCATGCGCTGGTAACGGGAAATCACGTCGCCGATGGTGTAGTTACGCACGTGCCCCATGTGTAGCTTGCCGCTGGGGTAAGGGAACATCGATAGGCAGTAGTAAGTCTCCTTGCCTGGCTGTTCACTGACTTCAAAGGACTTTTGTTCGTCCCAGAAGGTTTGGGCGGCATTTTCTATTTCACGGGGCTGATATTGTTCGTGCATGGCTACTTTTGAACTGAATAGGGGTGGCCTAATCCTCTTCGGTGCAGCGTTCAGGTTGATCGACACCAAAAAGCGGCGTGTCCGTGCCCAAACCCTGCGGGAAGTGGAGTTACAGGAAGCGCCGTAGCATACATGACCCCACTCTATCGAGGGAAACCCTGATTGCGCAGGCAGGGCCGTCTGTCGCGGCGCCAAGCAGGTGCAGCCATGGGGACTACGCTGTTTATTGGGGAGTGAGTCATATCTTCAATGAGGTGAGGGGATGGTTGAATCGCAGCGAATCGTAACGAAACCGGATATCTATGAAGGACTGATCGACCGATTGGGTCGTGCATTGGATGCAGCGAGGACAGCGGGCCGATTGCGTGATGAACGGCCTGTTGAGTTGGAACTGCGTGGTCTTAGCCGCGCGGAGCTGGAATTGATCAAGGCTTATCTGGAACGCAATGGGCGCAGTGCGCCTCCCTGGGTGGCAACCCCGCCAGCCAAGGAGCCTACGCACTCAGCCAAGGTGGTGTGGCTCAAGGACTTGTCGGCCGGTCGTGGCCCGGAAAAGCTCCGGTCCGCCCGCTACAAGTAGTTCATTCCCCCCTGAACTGCATCATCGCGCCATGGCACTGTAAAGATTGTCGCTAAACCCCGTTACACCTTAGGCTTCGGGCATCTATGGAGATGCCCGATGCCTATTCGTTACTTCATCAAACAACTGCTCCTGCCGCCCGGCATTCTCTTGCTGTTGCTGGCGCTTGCCTGGTGGTTTCGTCGCAGCCGTCCGCGATTGGCGGCTTGCTGCTTTGTCCTGGGGTTTGGGGGCATGTGGCTGGTCAGCCTGCCGGTGATGGTGGAGTGGGGGGCGCGGGCTTTGGAAACCGAACCGCCATTGGCGCGGGAAGACTGGTCGACCCTGGCCCAGCGCGCCGACGCCATCGTGGTGCTGGGCTCGGGGCGTGAGCGCGGCGACCCGGCCTGGGGCACTGACCAGCCTACCGGTACCGGCCTCGAGCGCCAACGCTATGCCGCACGATTGGTTAAAGCCTCCGGGCTGCCGGTGCTGACCACTGGCGGCCTGCATTACGGCACACCACCCAGCGAAGCGGCGTTGATGGCGGTGTCGATGCAGGATGATTTTGGTGTTGCGGTGCGCTGGAAGGAGGAGCGCAGTCGCACCACCTGGGAAAATGCGCAGATGAGCGCCGAGATTCTATTGCCTGAGGGCATCAAGCGCGTGGTGGTGGTGACCCAGGCCTGGCACATGCCGCGTTCGGTCTGGAGCTTTGAAAAGGCGGGCTTCACCGTGGTACCGGCGCCCGTGGGTTTCCTGGGCGTGGACAACGCCCGGCCGCTGGGCGGGTGGATGCCGGAGTTCAAGTCGATCTGGCAGAGCGGGCAATTGATCAATGAAGCGGTGGGTCAGTTGGGCTACCGGTTGTTCTACCGATAACACCGCAAATCCAAATGTGGGAGCAAGCCCGCTCCCACATGGATTTTGTGTTTGTTTGTCAGACTGTCTTGGACATCCGGCCCGCGAGCAGCGCCCAGCCGAACAATACCAGGCACACAATGATCAACGGCCATGAGCGCCATTGCAGGTACGGGGTGAGGTTGTGCATCGGCACCACTTCACCGTAGAGGATGCCGCGCTCGAATTGCGGGATCTGCGAGGTGATCTGCCCGAACGGGTTGATCAGGCCGGTAACCCCATTGTTGGTGGCGCGGATCATCCAGCGCCCCGCTTCCAGCGCACGCATCTGCGCCATTTGCAGGTGTTGCAACGGGCCGATGGAGCGGCCGAACCAGGTGTCGTTGCTGATAGTCAGCAGCAGATCGCTCTGGGCCGACAGGCCGGCGGCGAATTCCGGGTACACCACTTCGTAGCAGATGAACGGCGCAATCTGATAGCCCTTGGCCTGCAGCATCGCCTGGTCAGCAGGGCCGCGAGCGAAGTCCGACATCGGCAGATCAAAGAAAGCAATCAGGCCGCGCAGCATGTCCTGCAACGGCACGTACTCGCCAAAGGGCACCAGCTTCTGCTTGAGGTAGGTGCCGTCGCCTTCGCCAACCACGGTGATGCCGTTGAAGTAGCGCTTCTGGTGATGCACTTCCTGGCGGATCGGTACGCCGGTGATCAGCGCGGTGTGCCGGTCGGCGGCGAACTTGCCCATCATGCCCAGGTAGCCTTCAACGGACTCCTTGAGCACCGGCACGGCAGTTTCCGGCCATACCAGCAGGTCGACGGGCTTGGAGGTGAAGCTCATGTCGCGGTACAGCGCGAGCTGCGCATTGAGCTGTTCCGGGTCCCACTTCATGCTTTGTTCGACGTTGCCCTGGATAGCGGCCACGGTCAGCGGCGCGCCGGACGGGCTGGTCCAGGCGTGATGCTTGAGCGCCAGGCCGATCGCCCAAGGCGCGACCAACAGCACCAGACCCGCGCTAATAAACGCGTTGCGCTTGCCGGCCAGCAGGCGCGGCAGGTTGCACAGCAGCGCTGCGGTCAGTGCCAGGGCAAAGGAAATCAGCCACATGCCACCCACTGGGGCCAAGCCCGTCAGCGGGCCGTCAAGCTGGCTGTAGCCGGAGTACAGCCACGGAAACCCCGTCAGGAACCAGCCACGGAACGCTTCCTGGCCTACCCACAACGCGGCAAATGTCAGCGCATCCGCCAACGGCGCCTCGTTACGCCGCAACCAACGCGCCCACAGCCAAGCGGGCAGGGCGAAGAACCAGGCGATGGCAGCGGTGAACAGCAGCATCAGAAAACCCGCCAGCAGCACCGAAGCGCCGCCGAAGTGGTGGATGCTGTAGTAGATCCAGCTGGTGCCGGCGCCGAACAGGCCGAAACCAAAACACCAGCCACGCCCCAGGGCCTGGCGCGGGCTCAGGTCCCGCAGCCCCACGTAGAACAAGCCGACCGCGACCAGCGCAAACGGCCACAGGTCGAACGGCGCCAGCGCCAGGGTGGTGATGGCGCCGGCCACCACGGCCAGCAAATTACCGGGCCAGCCGGGGCGGGTCAGACGGCGCATATCAATCCTTAGCGGGCAATAGGTGTCAGGCGGATCAAGTGGATGCGACGACTGTCGGCATTCAGGATGCGGAAGCGATACGCGCCGATCTCGGTGGTTTCGTTACGCTTTGGCAGATGACCAAACGCACTCATCACCAGGCCACCCACGGTATCGAACTCATCATCGGAGAACTCGCTGTCGAAGAACTCGTTGAAGTTCTCGATCGGCGTCAGCGCCTTGATCAGGAAATCACCGCTGGGCAGTGGCTTGATGTAGCTGTCTTCTTCGACGTCATGCTCGTCTTCGATATCGCCGACGATCTGTTCCAGCACGTCTTCAATCGTTACCAGGCCGGCGACGCCGCCGTATTCGTCGATCACGATGGCCATGTGATTGTGGTTGGCGCGGAATTCACGCAGCAACACATTGAGGCGCTTGGATTCAGGCACGAAAGTGGCTGGACGCAGCAGGTCCTTGATGTTGAAACTGTCGCCATTCTCCTTGAGGATCAGCGGCAGCAGGTCCTTGGCCAGCAGGACGCCCATGACGTCGTCATGACTTTCGCCGATCACCGGGTAGCGCGAGTGCGCCGAATCGATCACGGCCGGGAGGAATTCCCGTGGAGTCTGGGTCGCCTTGATGCTGATCATCTGCGAGCGCGGGACCATGATGTCGCGTACTTGCAGGTCAGCCACCTGGATGGCGCCTTCGACGATGGCCAGCGCTTCGCTGTCCAGCAACTTGTTCTGATGGGCCTCGCGCAGCAGCTCAAGCAGTTCCTGGCGGTTTTTCGGCTCGTGGGCAAAAGCCTGGGTCAGTTTACCCAGCCATGACTTCTGCCCGTTGCTCGATCGGTCTTCGCTCATAGCGATTACTCTGAATCCTTTATTGTTACAGTTGAGTGTTTTTAAGCTTCGTCGTCGGCATACGGGTCCGGATGACCCAATTGCGCAAGCAACGTTTGTTCCAGTGATTCCATTTCCTCGGCTTCGTCATCGTCTATATGGTCGTAACCCAAGAGATGCAAGCAGCCGTGGATAACTAGATGGGCCCAATGGGCTTCCAGTTCCTTGCCTTGTTCTTTTGCCTCGCGCTCCACCACCGCGACACAGATGACCAGGTCGCCCAGCAACGGGATATCCAGCAGTTCATCCGGTACGTCGGCGGGGAAGGACAGCACGTTGGTCGCATAGTCCTTCTGGCGCCAGGTGTGGTTCAGCTCGCGGCCTTCGGGCTCGTCCACCAGGCGAATGGTCAGTTCCGAGTCAGCGGTGCGCTGGCGCAGGGCCAGGGTGCACCATTGGCGGAACTGGGCTTCGCTGGGGACGGGCGCTTCGGTGGCCAGTTGCAGGTCAAGCTCAAGCATCGCGGTGAACGTCCTTGGCCGGCGCGTCGTCGCGATGGTCGAAGCGCTCGTAGGCTTCGACAATGCGCTGCACCAGCGGGTGGCGGACCACGTCTTTGGGCATGAAGTGGGTGAAGCTGATGCCCGGCACGTCCTTGAGCACCTCGATCACCTGGGCCAGGCCCGACTTGGTGCCCTTGGGCAGGTCGACCTGGGTGACGTCGCCAGTGATCACGGCAGTGGAGCCGAAGCCGATCCGTGTGAGGAACATCTTCATCTGCTCGACGGTGGTGTTCTGGCTTTCGTCGAGGATGATGAAACTGTTGTTCAAGGTACGACCGCGCATGTAGGCCAGCGGGGCGATCTCGATCACCTGGCGTTCGATCAGCTTGGCCACGTATTCGAAGCCGAGCATCTCGTACAGCGCGTCGTAGAGCGGGCGCAGGTACGGGTCGATCTTCTGGGCCAGGTCGCCGGGCAGGAAGCCGAGCTTTTCGCCGGCCTCGACCGCCGGGCGCACCAGCAGGATGCGGCGCACTTGCTCACGCTCCAGCGCGTCAACCGCGCAGGCCACGGCCAGGTAGGTCTTGCCGGTACCGGCCGGGCCGATGCCGAAATTGATGTCGTTGCCGAGGATTTCCTTGACGTACTTCTGCTGATTCAAGCCGCGGGGGCGAATCATGCCTTTTTTGGTACGAAGGGCCACGCTGGCTTCGGCCACAGGGTTGTTGGCCAGGTCTTCCACGGCCGATTCCTGCAGGTACAGGTGCACGGTTTCCGGTGACAGCTCGCTACCCTTGGTTTCGCGGTAGAGACGGCGCAGCAGGTTTTCTGCGGACGTGGTGTGTTGGGGTTCACCAATGAGCTCGAACTGGTTGCCGCGGTTGCGGATCTCGATGCTCAGGCGTTGTTCGATCAGGCGCAGGTGCTCGTCGAACTGTCCGCACAGGTTGGCGAAACGGCGAGCCTCAAAGGGCTCGAGAATAAAACGATGGGGTTCTGCTATAGGTGCGTTCAAGGTCGCTTTTAGCCGCCCTTTGGCTGTTGAGGTGAAATAGAGAATAACGCCAGTGGCGCGGGTACGAAAGCACTTACGTTATCGGAATGCTGCGCGGTCTAAATGTGGGGGCGGGCTTGCTCGCGAAAGCGGTCTGTCAGTCAACCCATGCAGTGACTGATCCAGCGCTTTCGCGAGCAAGCCCGCTCCTGCATTTTGATCTTCGTCAGTCAGTGATACCGATGGATTACGGGATCAACGACCCACGCAACGAGTGCGGCTGCGCCGCATCGATGTGCACATCGGCAAACTGGCCAATCAAGGTTGGATTGTCGCAACGGAAGTTTACGATTCGGTTGTTCTCGGTGCGGCCTTGCAGTTCGCCCGGGTCTTTTTTCGAGTAGTCGGTGACCAGGATACGCTGAGTGGAACCGACCATTTGTCGGCTGATCTCGAAACCCTGTTGGTTCAAGCGGTGTTGCAGCGCATTGAGGCGCTCTTTTTTCAGCGCTTCCGGGGTTTCATCCGCCAGATCGGCCGCCGGGGTGCCGGGGCGCTGGCTGTAGACGAATGAGTACGAGAAGTCGAAGCCGACGTCTTCGATCAGCTTCATGGTCTGCTCGAAGTCTTTCTCGGTCTCGCCGGGGAAGCCGACGATAAAGTCCGAGCTGATACAAATGCCCGGCACCGCCGCGCGCAATTTGCGCAGTTTGGATTTGTATTCCAGGGCCGTGTGGTTGCGCTTCATCGCCGACAGGATACGGTCCGAACCCGATTGCACTGGCAAATGCAGGTGCTTGACCAGTTCCGGCACTTCGGCGTGGGCCTGGATCAGGCTGTCGGAGAACTCCAGCGGGTGCGAGGTGGTGTAGCGGATGCGCTCGATACCGTCCACGGCAGCCACCACGCGGATCAGCTCCGCCAGGTCGGCCAGGCGGCCGTCTTCTGTCAGGCCGCGATAGCCGTTGACGTTCTGGCCCAGCAGGGTCACTTCGCGCACGCCGTTTTCGGCCAGGTGGATGATTTCCGACAGCACGTCGTCAAACGGCCGGCTGACTTCTTCGCCTCGGGTGTAAGGCACTACGCAGAAGGTGCAGTACTTGCTGCAGCCTTCCATGACCGACACGTAGGCGCTTGGCCCATCGATACGTGGCTCGGGCAAGTGGTCGAATTTTTCGATCTCCGGGAACGACACGTCGACCTGCGGCAGCTTGGTGAAGCGCGCGGCGTCGATCATTTCCGGCAAGCGGTGCAGGGTCTGCGGGCCGAAGACCACATCGACATACGGCGCGCGGTCGCGGATCGCGGCGCCTTCCTGGCTGGCCACGCAACCGCCGACGGCGATTACCATGTCCGGGTTGGCCAGTTTCAACTCGCGCCAGCGGCCCAGTTGCGAGTACACACGGTCCTGGGCCCGCTCGCGGATCGAGCAGGTATTGAGCAGGATCACGTCGGCATCTTCGGCGCGGGCGGTGACTTCCAGGGCCTGGTGTTCGCCCAGCAGATCGACCATGCGCGAGCTGTCGTACTCGTTCATCTGGCAACCGTGGGTTTCGATGTAAAGCTTCTTGGCCATGGGAATCGTCAACTGGTGGTAAAGAACCGCGCATTATAGGGGGCATGTCCATTGGTTCCTAGCGTTGTGCATCGGGTGCCATGCTATAGTTCGCGCCCTCTTTTATATCCCCTATGTGTTATTCGCCCACCATGACCAAACGTGAAGCTCCAATCTACAAGGTGATTTTCCTCAACCAGGGCCAGGTGTTCGAAATGTACGCCAAGCAGATCTATCAGAGCGATCTGTGGGGTTTCCTGGAGGTGGAGGAGTTCGTCTTTGGCGAGCGCACCCAGTTGGTCGTCGATCCGGGCGAAGAGAAACTCAAGGCGCAGTTCGAAGGTGTGGTGCGCAGCTTTGTGCCGATGCATTCGATTGTGCGCATCGATGAGGTCGAGCGTTTAGGGACGCCGAAGATCAGCGAGGCGCGGGGCGTGAGCAATGTAATGCCATTCCCGATGCCAATGCCTGAAAAATAAGACCGCTGTCAGGGCAGGGGTGAGAAGGGCGAACGCCCGTCGGCACTCTGCAGTTCCTGAAGGTAATTACGGAAAATCTGCCCCAGCACCTGGGTCGCCACTTCCAGTTCATCGCGCTGCATGTGTTCGGCGACTTCATCGGCAGTGTCCAGCGCGTCTTCGGCGCCGTTGACCGCGGCCATTTTCAGCACGATGTACGCCTGGACATTATTGGCCGGCACACCTTCGCCTTTGAAGAACATGTTGCCCAGTTCGAATTGCGCCTGCGCATGCCCTTGCAACGAAGCTTTCTCGAAGTAGCTCAAGGCTTTGTTGAGGTCGCGGGCCGGGTTCTTGCCGTCGTGGAAGTACTCGCCCAACTCGTATTGCGCCTGTGCATCCCCGTCATCGGCCTGTTTCTGGCACGCGCTCAGCGCTTCGGCCTGGCTGTCTGGCTGGGTATTGAGGGTGCAACGACCCATCGCTGGGATTAACAACGAGTTGCCGCCTGCCTGGGCATGTGCCAGCAGCGGCTGAAGGAGCAACAGGCAGCCCAGAACCAGGGTGCGGCCGGTGCGTTTCATGGGAATCGACTTACCTCTGACGGGGCGCGCGGACCCTCGGGGGGTCCAATAAGCGCGCATTATGAAATAAGCAGGCCTCTGCTTACAAAGTCTTTACTCGTTTTTCTGCTGCTTGGGCAAGTTATCTGCCGGATTGCAGGTGATTTCTCGAAAAAACTCGGAAATCGCTGTAAGCAAAGTAGCAAATCAGGCGCCGTTTGCGTGGTGCCTGATTTTTGCGGCCAGTTATTTCAGTGCAGCAAAGGCGCGTTCAGCGGCATCGAGGGTCAGTTTCAGCTCGGCTTCGCCATGGGCGATCGAGCTGAAGCCGGCTTCGAAAGCGCTTGGCGCCAGGTACACCCCGCCTTCCAGCATCAAGTGGAAGAAGCGCTTGAACAGATCGGCGTCGCTGCCCATCACGTCATCAAACGTCACGATATCGTCGGCGCCGCTGAAATACAGGCCGAACATCCCCCCCGCCTGGGTGGTGACAAACGGGATACCGGCAGCATCGGCGCGCTGTTGCAGGCCGTCGAGCAGGCGCGTGGTGTAGTCGGTCAGCTCGGCGTGGAAACCCGGACGGCTGATCAGGCGCAGGGTGGTCAGGCCGGCGGCCATGGCCAGCGGGTTACCCGACAAGGTGCCCGCCTGGTACACCGGGCCCAATGGCGCGATGTGCTGCATGATTTCGCGCTTACCGCCGAAGCAGCCCACAGGCATACCGCCGCCGATGATTTTGCCGAAGGTGCTCAGGTCCGGCGTGACGCCATAGTGAGCCTGGGCACCACCCAGGGCAACGCGGAAACCGGTCATCACTTCGTCGAAAATCAGCACCACGCCGTGCTTGTCGCACTGCTCGCGCAGTCCTTCGAGGAAGCCCTGCGCCGGCGGTACGCAGTTCATGTTGCCGGCCACCGGCTCGACGATGATGCAGGCCACGTCCCGGCCCACTTCATTGAGCATCCGCTCGACGGCGGCGATGTCGTTGAACGGCAGGGTCAGGGTGTGTTTGGCAAACGCTGCCGGCACACCGGCCGAGCTTGGCACGCCTTGGGTCAGCAAGCCGGAACCGGCTTTCACCAACAGGCTATCGGAGTGGCCGTGGTAGCAACCTTCAAACTTGATGATGCTATCGCGGCCAGTGAAACCACGGGCCAGGCGGATCGCACTCATGGTGGCTTCGGTGCCGGAGCTGACCATGCGCACCATTTCCATCGACGGCACGATGCTGCACACCAGGTCAGCCATCTCGGTTTCCATGGCGGTCGGCGCGCCGTAGGACAGGCCGTGTTCCAGCTGCTTGCGCACCGCGTCCAGCACGTCCGGGTGGCTGTGGCCGAGGATCATCGGGCCCCAGGAGCCCACGTAGTCCACATAGCGCTTGTCATCTTCGTCGGTGACGTAGGCGCCTTCGGCATGCTTGAAGAACAGCGGCGTGCCGCCCACGCTCTTGAACGCACGCACGGGGGAGTTCACACCGCCGGGGATGTGTTTCTGGGCATTGGCAAACAGCGTTTCGGAACGGGACATGATCGGGCTCTCTAAACTGAAATTTTAAGAAGGTCGTTGAACGCACGAGCGCGGCGCGTGACTTGCTGGGTGCTGTCGGCGCCAAACAGGCCGTGCACCACCGCCAGCAGATCGGCGCCGTGGGCCACCAAAGGCTCGGCGTTCTCCAGGGTGATGCCGCCAATCACGCAGATCGGCAGCTGCAAGCGCGCGCGGGCTTGGGCCAGCATCTCGACGGTCGCGGCAGGTGCGCCGGGCTTGGTGTTGGAATTGAAGAAGCGGCCGAAGGCGACATAGCTGGCGCCTTCCTTGGCGGCCTGCTCAGCCAGTTCGATCTGGCTGTGGCAGGTGGAGCCGATGATGGCTTTGGAACCGAGCAGGGCACGGGCCGGGGTCAGCGGGCCGTCGGTCTGGCCCAGATGCACGCCGACGCCGAGGCGCGCGGCCAGTTCGGCGTCATCGTTGATGATCAACTGGGTCTTGTAGCGCGAGCACAGCTCCCGCAGCTTTTGCGCTTCACGCAGGCGCCGCGCTTCATCGCTGCTTTTGTCGCGGTACTGCAGCAGGGTCACGCCGCCGTCCAACGCCGCTTCGACGTAGGCGAGGAATTTACCGGCCAACAGTTGGCTGTCGGTAATGGCGTAAAGGCCACGTAGTTTCATCGGGCATGTCCCTTGATGTTACGAGCAGAAATCCAGCGGCAACCGGCGCGGTACAAACTGGCCCTGGCCGAGTTGTTCGGCGTCACGCAGAGTGCGCCAAGTGTAGTTGAGGGCCGATTGCACGGCGCTCACCAAGCCTTCGCCCTGGGCGATCCGACCGGACAACGCACTGGCCAACGTGCAGCCCGAGCCGTGATAACTGCCGGGCAAGCGCTGGCAGGTAAAGGTCTGGCGCGTGCCGTCGCGGCTGTAGAGGCGGTTGTGCACTTCGTGCTCGTCGCCATGGCCTCCGGTGATCAGCAGGTGCTTGATGTAGGGCAGCAGCTTCTCGGCGCATTCGTCCGCCGTGCCTTCTGGCAGCTCCGCGAGGATGCGTGCTTCCGGCAGGTTCGGCGTGGCGATCAGCGACAGCGGCAGCAACCGCTCGCGCATCGCATAGCCGACTTCATCCTTGCCCAGGCTGCCGCCGCCGCCGGCGCGCAGCACCGGGTCGCACACCACCGGCAGGTGCGGATGCGCCTGCAGTAGTTCGACCACGGTGTCGACCATCGCGGTGGAGCCGAGCATGCCCAGCTTGACCGCCGCCACTTCGGAGTCGCCAAGTACGGCATTGGCCTGCGCCAGCACCCACTCTCGGTCGAGCACGCGGAAATCGCTGACGTTGACGGTGTTCTGCACGGTCAGGGCGGTGACTGCCGGAGCCGCATGACAACCCTGGGCGAGCAGGGCTTCTATATCTGCCTGCAAGCCGGCGCCACCACTGGGGTCATGGCCGGAGAGACAGAGGACAACGGGACGAGAGCTGTAGATATTCATGGTGCGCGAGCTTACCACCAAACGCTTTTGGCGGGGCCGTCTGGCGATGGTTGAATTTTGCCTGGGGCACGACGTTTTTTTGGCGCGCTGCTGGCCGTTAGAACCCTCTGTAATGCCTGATCTAGAGCCTTTCAAAAAATTATTTCAATGGTGTCCAATAGCCTTTAGTGGCTATGCTAGAGTGGATCCAAACGACTAACTGTATTACCGGTGTACGTCTTCTCAAAAGGAAAGGGGGGCTTTTTGACATAACCGGACAGGCCACGCTGGGGCTCTATGCGCTATTTGCTGATTTTATTGTTGTGCGGGCTGCCGATGCTCGCCAACGCCATCGAGTTCAACCAGGACACGCGAAGCCTGCCGCTGGGCCGAGCCATGCAAGTGCTCGAAGACCCGACTGACGCGCTTACCATCACGGACGTCAGCGCACCTTCCGCCACCGTGCAGTTCAAGCCCCACGATAAAGACACCCTGAATGCCGGTTACTCACGCTCGGTGTTCTGGCTCAAGGTCAATCTGCATTACCTGCCGACTAACCCCGAAGCGCAACGCACCTGGCTGCTGGAGTTGGCGTACCCGCCGCTCGACCATCTGGACCTGTACCTGCCCGACAGCACCGGCAGCTATCGCCTGGCCGGGCGCACCGGGGATGCGCTGCCCTTTTCCGCCCGTGAGATTCGCCAGAACAACTACTTGTTCAAGGTCGACTTCATGCCGGGCGAGGCAAAAACCGTCTACCTGCGCCTGCAAAGCGAAGGCTCTATCCAGGCGCCGCTGACGCTCTGGTCCAGCACCGCCTACCTGGAACAACAGCCGCTGCGCCTGTATGTGCTGGGCCTGATCTATGGCGTGTTGCTGGGGATGCTGGTCTACAACCTGTTTATCTACCTCAGTGTGCGCGACACCAGCTACCTGTATTACATCTTCTATATCGCTTCGTTCGGCATGTATCAGTTGTCGGTGAATGGCGCGGCGGTGGAGTATTTCTGGCCGAACAATCCTTGGTGGGCGAATGCGGCGACACCGTTCCTGATCGGCTCGGCGGCATTGTTCGGCAGCCTGTTTGCGCGAAGCTTTTTGCACACCGCACAGCACAGTCGCTGGATCAACCGCCTGCTGCTGGCGCTGGTGGGCTGTGGGGCAGTGGTGATGCTGCTGTCATTGATGACCAGCTATGCCTTGGCGTTGCGCCTGGCCACCGGCTTGGCCCTGGTGTTCACCGTGACCATCTTTGTCGCCGCTATCAAGGCCTGGTACTGCGGCCAACGGGTGGCACGCTATTTCATCATCGCCTGGTCGGCGTTCCTGCTGGGTGGGGTAGTGAATACGCTGATGGTGCTGGGCTATCTGCCCAATGTATTCCTCACCATGTACGCCAGCCAGATCGGCTCGGCGATTGAAGTAGCGTTGCTGTCCCTGGCCCTGGCTGACCGTATCAACTCCATGCGAGAGCAACAGGCGCAGATCCTGTTCGATGCCAGCCAGAAACTCGAAGTGCTCAACCAGCAACTGGCCCGCAGCAACCGGCTCAAGGATGAGTTCCTCGCCACTCTGACCCACGAACTGCGCACCCCCATGAACGGCGTGATCGGTTCCCTTGAACTGATGCAGACCGTGCCCCTGGACGCCGACCTGGCGCAATACCATCAAACTGCCGCTGGCTCGGCGCGGGACATGATGCGTATGGTCAACGGCATCCTTACACTTACCGAATTGCAGGCCGGGCGCCTGAGTGCCCAACCCCAGGTGTTCAGCCTGCGCGCTACGCTTGACACCTTGCGTCAGCAGTTCAGCACCAGCGCCCAGAGCAAAGGCTTGGCGTTTTCCATCGACGTGGCGGACGAGCTGCCGGACCGCGTACTGGGTGACGTCGGCAAGCTTTCGCAATGCCTTGATTGCCTGCTGGACAATGCCTTCAAGTTCACCCACGAGGGTTCGGTGCGCCTGCGTGTGGTCGGTGTGCCCCAGAGTGATGGCGGCCTGCGTTTGAGCTTTATCGTCACCGACACCGGGATAGGCTTTGCTTTCCTCGACGAGGCGACCCTGTATCAGCGTTTCTTCCAGTTGGATGGCTCCACCACCCGCGAGTACGGCGGCCTGGGTATCGGTCTGGCGATCTGCCGGCAACTGATCGAGCTGCTGGGCGGACGCCTTACTCACCATTCCGAACCGCGCACAGGCAGCCGCTTCCAACTGGAGTTGGAAGTCTGCCCAGCGCCAACTGAGTCCAAACCCGCGCCGGATCAGCAACGCGCGCCTCAGGAGTGTTCGGTGCTGTTGGTGGATGACAACAGCGTTGGCCAGTTGGTCGTGCGCGGCATGCTGCTTAAGCTCGGTTACCGGGTGAAAACCGTGGAGACCGGCCCGAATGCGTTGGCCGCCTTGCAGGCGGGGGAGTTCGACGCGGTACTGTTGGATATTCCCGAGGGTGGGTTCTCGTTGTGCTGTCAGATTCGTGCACTGCCGGGCTGCGGTGAATTGCCGGTGATCGCGTTGAGCGCCTCGCTGAATGTGTCGGAGCGAGAGCACTGCCATGGCATTGGTGTCTCTGATCGACTGGCCAAGCCTGTGCGTTTTGAGGCATTGCAAGCGGTGCTGGAGCGCCGGTTGTTGTGCCTGGTAGAGGGCGAAAGCGCCGGGCATTCGGCGGGTATGCCACTTTTTTAAGCCGTCTGACGGTGCTTAACTGAAATTCAGGCCTCAACTGTACGTGGCCTTTTCAGGAGGCCCATCATGAACCCGCATCAGTTCGCCGAAACCCACGACGTCACCAATCAGCCACCGTCCCTGGACGGCACCAACCTGTACCGCATCGATTTGCCCCTGCAAGAATGGTCGCGCCGCTTTGGTGCCGGCTGGGCGCAAGCGCGTATCGATGCCTACGGTGCGCTGGCAGGTGGGCCGCTGATGGAAGCCGGGTTCCTGGCGAACCAGAACAAACCCGTGTTCAACAGCCATGACCGTTATGGTCATCGCATCGACCTGGTGGAGTTTCACCCGGCCTATCACGACCTGATGCGCACCGCCGTCGAACACGGCCTGCCATCGCTGCCTTGGGCCCATCCGCAGTCCGGCGCCCATGTGGCCCGCGCCGCCATGACCTACCTGCACAGCCAGGCCGAAGCCGGCACCGGCTGCCCGCTGACCATGACCTTCGCCTGCGTGCCCGCCCTGCGTTTGCAGCCGGACCTGGCTGAGACCTGGCTGCCGAAAATCCTCAATACCCACTATGACTCGCGCAATGTCGGCATCGCTCACAAGGCCGGCGCCACCATCGGCATGGCCATGACCGAGAAACAGGGTGGTACCGACGTGCGCGCCAACACCACCCGTGCTTACCCGGTGGGCGCCGGCGGGCCGGGCCAGGCGTATGAGCTGGTGGGCCACAAGTGGTTCTGCTCGGCGCCGATGTGCGATGGGTTCCTCACCCTGGCCCAGACCGATAAAGGCCTGAGCTGTTTCCTGCTGCCCCGGCACCGCCCGGATGACACGCGCAATGAGTTCTACATCCAGCGCCTGAAAAACAAGCTAGGCAATTGCTCCAATGCCTCCAGCGAAGTGGAGTTCCGTGGCGCCCTTGCTTGGATGATCGGCGAAGAAGGGCGGGGCGTGCCGACCATCATCGAGATGGTCGCCATGACCCGCTTTGATTGCATGGTCGGCTCCAGCGCCCTGATGCGCCAGGCGCTGACCCAGGCCAGCCATCATTGTGCCCATCGTTTGGTCGGTGGGCGAGTACTCAGCGAGCAACCACTGATGCAAAACGTCCTGGCTGACCTGGCGCTGGAAAGCGAATCCGCGTTGGCCTTGAGCCTGCGCATGGGCAGGGCCCTGGATCATTTGGGGGACGAGCAGGAAGCCAAGTTCGCCCGGCTGGTAACGGCGGTGGGTAAGTATTGGATCTGCAAGCGCGCCCCGGCCATGATCAACGAAGCCGCCGAGTGCATGGGCGGCGCCGGGTATGTCGAGGACAGTATCCTGCCGCGCCTGTTCCGTGAGGCGCCAGTGAACTCGACGTGGGAAGGTTCCGGCAACGTGCAGTGCCTGGACGTACTGCGGGCTTTGTCGAAAGAGCCAGGCGTGCTGGAAGCGTTGTTTGTCGGACTGGGGGATGGGCATGGCGACCGCCTGCTGGCGCGACATATAGAGCAATTGAAGTCGGCATTCATGGACACCCAGGATATCCAGTACCGCGCGCGGCAGCTCACCGAAGATATCGCGGTGGCGTTGCAGGCCAAGTTGTTGCTGGAAGCCGGCAATGCGGCGGTGAGCGATGGGTTTATCGCCAGTCGGTTGGGCGAATCGTCCGGTCGGGTGTATGGCACCTTGCCGCGTGGTGTGGAGGTGGCGGCGATTGTCGCCAGGTCCACACCTCGTTGATTGCATTCAAAGTTTGCGTCTGACAGGGATACAGGCAAGATAAAGGCCTGCTCGTCAGAACACAGGATGCTTACCGTGACCGAAGCTTTTGTTGTCGTTCAAACCGCTGAAGAAGCCGTGGACCGGCTGGCGGCCCTGCATGAGCGTGCCACCGGTGCGCTCAATCAAGCCCTCAAGCAATACCTCAAGGACCGCGTCGAACCCGACGCCGAACAACGTGCGTTGTTTCGCTACCCGGAACTGCGCCTGACCTACCACTGCCATGGCGAAGTCCCGCAGACTACCCGGGCGTATGCCAAGGTTCAGTTGCCGGGAACCTACAGCGTTACCGTCACCCATCCTGCGGCGTTCCGTAAATACCTGCTGGAGCAATTGGTGCCGTTGATGCATGACTTCACCGTAACGGTCGAAGTTGGCGTCAGCCAGCAGAACATTCCGTACCCGTACGTGGTGGAGCAGGGCGATGAACTGGCCGGCTCCGGGGTGACCGCGGCGACCCTGGCCCGCGTGTTTCCGAGTACCGACTTGTCGGCCGCCACCGATGGCATCGCCGATGGCCTGTACGACTGGGAAAACACCGACCCGCTGCCCCTGGCGTTGTTCGATGCGGCGCGCGTGGACTTTTCCCTGCGTCGCCTGGTGCACTACACCGGCAGCGACTGGCGCCATGTTCAACCGTGGATCCTGCTGACCAACTATCACCGTTATGTCGACCAGTTCATCCTGCATGGCCTGGAACAACTGCGCAGCGACCCGCGTTTTATCCGCATGGTGCTGCCGGGCAACGTAGTGATCGACAAAGCGATGGACCACGGTGAAGCCTCCGCGATTGCTGCCGGGGTGGTGTGGCACCGTTATCAGATGCCGGCTTATCACTTGCAAGCCACTGACGGCCACGGCGTGACCTTGGTGAACATTGGCGTCGGCCCGTCCAACGCGAAGAACATCACCGACCACCTGGCCGTGCTGCGTCCGCATTGCTGGCTGATGATCGGTCACTGTGGCGGCCTGCGCCAATCCCAGACCATCGGCGACTACGTGCTGGCCCACGCCTACATGCGTCGCGACGGTATTCTCGACCGCGTAGTGCCGCCGAACATCCCGATCCCGGCCCTGGCCGAAGTGCAGCTTGCGCTACAGCAAGCGGCGGCCAACGTCACTGGCGAAAAAGGCGAAGAGCTGAAAAAACGCCTGCGCACCGGCACCGTGCTGACCTACGACGACCGTAACTGGGAACTGCGCTGGGCTCAGGAACGACCGCTGATCAACCTGTCCCGCGCCGTGGCCGTGGACATGGAAAGCGGCACCATCGCCGCCCAGGGTTATCGCTTGCGGGTGCCGTACGGCACTTTGTTGTGTGTGTCGGACAAACCGCTGCACAGCGAAATCAAGCTGCCCGGTTCGGCTAACGCGTTCTATGAGCGCGCGGTGAGCCAGCACTTGAAGATCGGCATCGAGGCGGTGGATTTGCTGCGCACCGAACTCAACTCGCTGCACTCGCGCAAACTGCGCAGCTTCGACGAGCCGCCGTTCCGCTAAGCGGTTGGGATGGTCATTTGACGGTCAGGCCACTAGCATTGTCGGTCCTGACCGTTAGATGTTCCTTTGCCATGTCCCGTCCCACCCGTCCCGATTCGCGCCGCCCTGGCGTGAAACCGCCGTATTCCGCAGCACGGCGTGTCGCCAAGGCACCGCCGGCCGAGCCGAAATTGATACTGTTCAATAAACCGTTCGACGTGCTGACCCAGTTCAGCGACGAAGGCGGGCGTGCGACGCTCAAGGATTTCATCGACATCCCCGGCATCTACCCGGCGGGCCGCCTGGACCGTGACAGTGAAGGCCTGTTGCTGCTGACCAATGACGGCCAGTTACAGGCGCGGATTGCCGACCCCAAGCACAAACTGGCAAAAACCTACTGGGTGCAGGTCGAAGGTGAGCCGAGCGAAGAACAGCTGCAACGCTTGCGCGATGGCGTCGAGCTCAATGACGGCAAGACCTTGCCTGCGCAAGCGCGGCAGTTGGATGAGCCCGAGTTATGGCCGCGTAACCCGCCGGTGCGCTTTCGCAAAAACATACCGACGTACTGGCTTGAATTGGTGATTCGCGAGGGGCGTAACCGCCAGGTGCGGCGCATGACCGCCGCCGTGGGTTTGCCCACCTTGCGCCTGGTGCGAGTGCGCATTGGCGATTGGACAATCAACGGCCTGGATCAAGGCCAGTGGAAGGAAGTGCCGGCGCGCTTATAAGGCGCCGGATTCGATCAGGCCGATCACCACGCTCTTGATGATGAACGCGGCCACGCCCAGGCCCAAGACGAAGAACAGAATGAACGAGCCAAAACGCCCGGCCTTGGACTTCTTCGCCAGGTCCCAGACGATAAAGCCCATGAAAATGATCAGGATCGTGACCAGGCCGGTCATCATCCATTCTTCGAAGAGGGCGGGGTCGATGTTATTCACGGGGTCTTTTCCGACGGAGTAAGCGGCGAGTATAAGGCAGCGTCACAGGCCTGGAATTGGCCTGCGTCGGTCAGTCGCACCTCAAGTACGCAGGTGAGTCAGTGGCAACTCGGTGCTGTTGAGCACCTGGTTCAGCACAAAACTCGACCGCACGCTGGTCACGCCTTCAATACGGGTCAGGTGACCGAGCAGCAGTTTCTGGTAGTGATCCATGTCCGGCACCACCACTTTCAACTGATAGTCCGCATCCATCCCGGTCACCAGGCTGCACTCCAACACCTGGGGCAGAGTGCGAATGGCTGCTTCAAAATTCTCGAAACGCTCCGGGGTGTGGCGGTCCATGCCAATCAGCACATAGGCGGTCAGGCTCAGGCCGAGCATCTTGCGATCGAGCAAGGCGACCTGACGGGCGATGTAGCCGTCGTCTTCCAACTGCTTGACCCGGCGCGAGCACGGCGAAGGCGACAAGCCGATGCGTTCGGCCAACTCCTGATTGGAGATCCTCGCGTCGCGCTGCAATTCCGCCAAAATACTCAGGTCGTATCGGTCAAGCTTGCTCATTGGGTTGGCCTTTGTCGTAACTATTGCGGTGAATTATCCATGAAGGGTTAAAAATTGCGCAAGCACTGTTTATTGACGCAATCTTCGCAATCATCTGTCGGGCGCGGACGGGTATCTTTATCAACAGAATCACCGCCTGGACAACAGTCCACAGCAGCTCGCCCAATCAGGCCCGCTGCGGCCGCCACCCCCAGCAGGGTTGAGCCGGCCTCCAGGCTGCACACTGTCCACAGGACGGCGTGAGGTGAGCCAACGCCAAAAGCGTTGAGCCAGGACGAAGTTCTCAAGGGGTAGCCGACGGGTCACCCCTTTTCTTTTGCCTGCTGATAACCTGTCCCCGAACCGGGCCTGGCTTTTCCAGTCTCATGGACAGGCCCTAATCCGCAGTGAGGAATAGCATGAAGCGCATCTGGCGTTTGGCAGGTGTAGGTTTGCTGGTGGTCAGCGTCGGCGCCCAGGCAGTGGCCGACGAACGGGACAATGGGCCGCGTGGTGACGGCGGCGGCCAGCATGAAAGAGGGCCGGAGGGCGGGCGGCCAGGGGGAAGTGAACAGCCACGTCCGCAGAATCAGCATTTTGATCGCGCAGGCCAGAACGGCGGCGGCCAATGGCAAGGGCGTCCCCAAGGCAATGAGCAAGGGCGACCGCAGCCACAACCACAGCCCTCGAATAACCTGCCGATCCAGAGTCGCCCCGACACCGTGCGCCAGACCCAGGAGCCGCGCCAGGGCTACTACCGCGACATCCCTCGACGCAATGACGGCAACCAACACTGGGAGGCCGGAGGCCCAGGCTCACGTCCCGGCGACAACCGCTGGCCCGGTCGTCCCGACGGCCATGGCAACGGCTGGGGCCCTGGCCCGCAACATCGTCCAGGTTATGTGATCGATCGCTTCCCCGACCGCAATTACCGCGTGCCTTACCGTGGCCAGGATTATTTCTATTCCGGCGGCTATTGGTATCGCCCGCAAGGCCCGCGCTATGTAGTGGTGACGCCGCCCTACGGCATCCGTGTGCATTATCTGCCGGATTATGCCCGTGAAGTGTGGATCGGCAGTGCGCTGTTCTTCCTCGCGGCGGGTTCCTACTACACCTACGAAAGCAGTTCCCAGCAGTACGTGGTGGTGCCACCGCCAGCCGCCGTACCGGCACCGCAGCCCGCGCCGCAAGGCAATGGCTATGACGTGGTGGCGTATCCGGCCAATGGCCAGTCACCGGCCCAGGTGCAACAGGATGGTTATGACTGTTATCGCTGGGCCGTGCAGCAAAGCGGCTTCGACCCGCAGCAAGTCACCTACGCCCCCGACCCGGCGGTAGTGCAAACCTACCGCCAGGCCCAAGGCAACTGCCTGAGCAGCCGCGGTTATCAGGTGCAACAGTAGCAGTGGCAAGCCTCAAGCTTTTAGCTTCAAGCTTCAAGCTTCAAGCTTCAAGCTTCAAGCTTGAGGCTTGCCACTTGCAGCTTGAAGCTGATCCGCAGGATCCGCATGCACCAGCACTTCGGCGCGCGGGTATGCCTGGTGAATCGCATCGGCGGCCTGGTCGCTGATGCCGTGGGCCACTGACAGCGTCAATTCCCCCGGCAACTCCAGGTGCAACTGCACAAACCAGTGGCTGCCGGAGATCCGTGTGCGCAAATCATGCGCGCCCAATACGCCCGGTACGCCACGGGCCAGTTCGAGCATGTGCTGGCTGACGTCCGGCGGCAGTTCTTCATCCATCAACACCGCAAAGCTTTCACGGGCGATCTGGATGGCGCTCCATAAGATGTAAGCGGCAATGCCCAGTCCGAACCAGGCATCGACCTGATGGTAGCCAAACCCTGCCAGCACCAGCGCTACCAAGATGCTGCCGTTAAGCATCAGGTCGGAGCGGTAATGCAATGAGTCCGCGCGCACGGCGTTGGAGCCGGTTTCGCGGATCACCCGGTGTTGCAGCATCAGCAAGGCCACGGTCAGTACCAGGGAAAACACGATCACGCCGATGCTCAACCAGGGGGCGCCGACCGGTTCCGGGTGTTGCAGTCGCTCATAGGCCTGGAACGCGATCAACACCGCACTGCCGCCGATAAACAGCGCCTGCGCCATGCCCGACAGTGACTCCGCCTTTCCGTGCCCATAACGGTGATCGTCATCGGCCGGGCGCAACGCGTAATGCACCGCCACCAGGTTCAGCAGCGAGGTCACGCCATCCAGCAGTGAGTCGGTCAACCCGGCGAGCATACTCACCGAGCCGCTGAGCCACCAGGCGATGGCCTTGGTGATAATCAGCGCACAAGCCACGCCCACCGAGGCGCGGGTGGCCAGGCGCAAGAGCCTGGCGTGTTCGGGACTGCTGGTCATAGGCGGCTCGGATCCTTAAGCGGCGGGTTGCAGGCCCAGGCTGGCGAGCTGTTGCACACTGCCCTTGAACTGGATCATGCGCGGGTCGTCGAGCGGCAGGCTGCGGCCGGTTTCTTTCTGGATGATGCTTTGCAGCTTGGCGTTGTCGACCTTGCCGTCGGCGTCAACGGCTTCGTGGAGTTTCTGCGGATCGACCTGGGCGGTCTTGCCCGGTTCGAAGTAGATAGCGCCGGTGGCGAAGTCTACGCCGAACGCGATCAGGCCGGGGATCACATAGAACAGCAGGCCCACGGCGTCGAGCACGGCAATGGTCGGGTCGATCTTGCCGTCGATCTGGCCACGGCGGTCCGGGTAGAAGATCGAACCGCAGGCCGTCAGTTGGCTCAGCAGGGTGACGGCGAGGACACCGCCAATGACACGGGAAGCGATACGCATGGAAACTCTCCTGAACACGGTTGATACGGGACTATATAGCAACGGACTTATGGCAATGGCCTTGAGACCATCGTCGGCACTCGGCAGTTCGCCGTTATACTCGCCGCTCTGCTTTGGAGCCAGTATGAATTCGTTGCCGATTGATGAAGTTTTACCCGCACTGCGTGACGCCTTGGCGAATCGCCATGAAGCCGTGCTGGAAGCGCCGCCCGGCGCCGGTAAAACTACCCGCGTGCCCTTGGCGTTATTGAACGAACCCTGGCTGGCCGGGCAGACCATCCTGATGCTCGAACCCCGCCGTCTCGCAGCCCGTGCGGCGGCCGAGCGCCTGGCCAGCGAGCTGGGTGAGAAAGTCGGCGAAACCGTCGGCTATCGCATTCGTCTGGACAGCAAGGTCGGCCCCGATACGCGCATCGAAGTGGTCACCGAAGGCATCCTCACTCGCCGCCTGCAGGACGACCCTGCGCTGGACGGCGTGGGTTTGCTGATCTTCGACGAATTCCACGAACGCAGCCTTGACGCCGACCTGGCGTTGGCCCTGAGCCTCAACGGCCGCGAGCTGTTTCGCGATGATCAACCGCTGAAAATCCTGCTGATGTCCGCCACCCTAGAAGGCGAGCGCCTGGCTGGCTTGCTGGACAACGCGCCGATCCTGCGCAGTGAAGGGCGCATGTTCCCGGTGCAGATGCGCTGGGGCCGACCTTACCAGCCCGGCGAGTTCATCGAACCGCGTGTGGTGCAGACCATTCTCGAAGCCCTGCACGACGAAACCGGCAGCGTGCTGGTTTTCCTGCCGGGGCAGGCGGAGATTCGCCGGGTCAACCAGCAACTGGCTGACGCCCTCGGTGATCGCATCGATGTGCTGTTATGCCCCTTGCATGGCGAATTGGACCTGAGCGCCCAGCGCGCCGCCATCGACCCGGCGCCCACCGGTAAACGCAAAGTGGTGCTGGCGACCAACATTGCCGAGACCAGCCTGACCATCAACGGCGTGCGCGTGGTGATCGACGCCGGGTTGGCGCGGGTGCCGCGTTTCGATCCGGGCAGCGGCATGACCCGTCTCGAGACTCAGCGTGTCTCCCGCGCCAGCGCCACCCAGCGCGCGGGCCGGGCAGGGCGCCTGGAGCCGGGTGTGTGCTATCGGCTGTGGTCCGAAGACCAGCATGAGGGGTTGGCCGCCTACGGCAGTGCGGAGATCCTCGCCGCCGATCTGGCCGGCCTGGCTTTGCAGTTGGCGCGCTGGGGCGTTACGCCTGGGCAATTGGTATGGCTGGATGTGCCGCCGACCGCCGCGTATGCCCAGGCTCAGGATTTGTTGGTACGCCTCGGTGCGTTGAATGAAGACAAACTCACCGCCCATGGACAGAAGATGGCCGAGTTGCCTGCCCATCCGCGTATCGCTCATCTGCTGTTGCGCGGGCAGGATCTTGGGCTGGCGATGACGGCATGCAATGTGGCCGCTCTATTGGGCGAGCGCGATATCTTGCGCGGTGGCGGTGCGGATTTGCACAGTCGATTGGCACTGATGTCCGGCGAAGAACGAGCACGCGGCGCGCACGGCGGCGTGCAGCGGGCCAAGCAGCTGGCGCGACAATATCGCGGCTACTTGAGAGGCCAGGCGACTCAAGCCGTTGCCGACCCCGATCATCCGCGCTGGCTCGGCGCCTTGCTGGCACTGGCTTACCCGGACCGCGTCGCCCAGCAGCGTCGCCCCGGCGGTGCCGAGTATCGCCTGGCCAACGGCCGCGCGGCGCTGTTCGCCGAAGCCGACAGCCTGATGAAGCAACCCTGGCTGGTGATCGCCGACCTGGGCAGCCGTCAGGGCCAGCGCGAAGAACGTATCTACTTGGCGGCGGATTTTGATCCGGCGCTGTTCGACACGGTGCTGGCCGAGCAAGTGCGCAATGTCGACCAACTCGACTGGGACGAGCGCGAAGGTGTGCTGCGTGCCGAGCGCCAACGCAAAATCGGCGAGCTGGTGCTTAGCCGCGAACCCCTCACCGGCCTCGACGAATCCGCACGCAGCCAGGCACTGGTCAACCTGGTACGCCGCAAAGGCCTGGAGCTGCTGCCGTGGACGCCTGAGCTGCGCCAATGGCAGGCCCGCGTCATGTTGCTGCGCCAACTCGACGCCGGCAAAACCAGCGAATGGCCCGACATCAGCGACAGTGCCTTGCTCACCAGCCTTGAACACTGGCTGATGCCCTACCTGGGCAAAGTCTCGCGCCTGAGCCATTTCGCCAATCTGGATATTTCCAGCTTCCTGCACAACCTGCTGCCCTGGCCGCTGCCGCAGCGCCTGGACGAACTGGCGCCACAGCATGTGAAAGTGCCCTCGGGCTCGTCGGTGCGCCTGGACTACAGCGAACAGCCGCCGATCCTAGCGGTGCGCCTGCAAGAACTGTTCGGGCTGGCCGACACCCCGCGCATTGCCGGCGGGCGTCAGGTGGTGAAGCTACACCTGCTGTCCCCGGCACGCCGGCCGGTGCAAGTGACGCAGGACTTGGCGAACTTCTGGCGCAGTACCTACGCCGAGGTAAAGAAGGATTTGAAAGGGCGGTATCCCAAGCATTACTGGCCGGATGATCCGCTGGTGGCCGAGGCAACCGCGCGAATCAAACCGCGTAAGTAATCAGCGCACACAGGAAGTGCCTTGATTCATTACGCGGCATCACAAATGATGTTCCCGCCGCCGCATTTATTCGTCCAAGGCAACATTCTAAAGTCTCCACACTTGCCGCCTTATCATGTCGATGAGGGGCGAAGTGGAGACTTTTCCATGCCTTTCATCAGCGTTCGTATTACCCGTGATGGCGTCACCCAGGAGCAGAAAGCCCGGGTTATCGCCGAAATAACCCAAACCATGGAAACCGTGCTCAATAAGGACCCGCATCTTACCCATATCGTCATCGAAGAGGTGGATACGGATAACTGGGGCTACGCGGGAATCACCACCACCGCGTACCGAAACAGGGTCGAATAAACGCACACACCCCGTGCTCCCAGGGGAGGGATTATTGTGCGGCGGGCAGCAGGAACCGGGCGATCACCGGCAGGTGGTTGGAAATGCGCAACGTGTCCTCCTGCCGTACTTTCGCCTCCACCCGCTTGAGTCGCGGGCTGTAGAACAGGTAATCGAGCGTGCGGTCCGGCCCGTCGACGCTCGGGTCGTTGGGGAAGTGGGTCAGCCACTTCTCACGGTCAATCCCGCTGGATTGGCTGTTGCTCGGGATCATCGGGTATTTGTCCCACAGCAAATGCAGCTCGCTGTCCGGCGAATATTGCCCACGCTTGCCGGCGTCCAGGCGCAGGAATTGGCCCAGGGGCAGCAGGTTGAAGTCGCCGCCGATCAGCCAGGGCGTGCCGCGGCCTTCGAATTTATCCAGCAGCTTGACCGTGGTTTGTACCTGCTCCTGCACCGCGTTGCGCCCAGGGGCGTCGCCGTCCAGGCGGGTGTTGAGCACGGCCAGTTGGCCACCGTCGCTCAGCGGCAGGTAGGTCAACAGCAAGGCCGGCTTGGGTTGGAACTGGCGGCTGATGAAGTTCGCTTCGGGCGCCGGCAGTTGCAGGCGTTCGGCGTGTTCGATCTGGTAACGGCTGAGGGTCGCCAATTTACGGCCGACGCTGCCGAAGATATGCCGGTCGGGCACAAAGTCGGCTTTCCAGTCGAAGGCCTGGGCACTGCAGGGGTAGAGATCGACCAGGCGCTCTTGCAACAGGGCAAGCTGGTCTTGGTAATGGGAGGGCTTGGCGTTTTCGTCGAGTTCCTGCAGCAGCAGGATATCGGGTTGTTCGTCACGGATCACCCGCGCCACTTCGTCGAGGCTGGCGGCCATGTCCTCAACCGTTGGGCGGTCGTCGGGGCCGCTGCCGTCCGTGGTGTCATACCAGAAGACGTAATTCTTGCCGGCCAGGTATTGCACGTTCCAGGTCATGACCTTGAGTGCCTGCCCCGGCAATAGGGTCGGCGCACGCGGCGCGACGCAGCTCACCGGCAGGGTTTCCTTCGCCTCGGGGCGCCAGGTCAGGCTGTAGATCAGGACGGTCAGTAGGCCTGCGATGATCAGCAGGCCCAGCAAGGTGATGCGCAATAAACGGGTCATCGGCTCGGCTTATAGCGTTTCAGAAGTGGCACGGAGCATATCACCGCGCGTCGGCATCGCCACCGATCAGCATGAATAAACGGAACAGCACCACGCTGGTAAACAGTTGGAGGAAGCTGTGGGCGCTGTCCAACAACAAGCCAATCAGCGGCGCAGGTGTTGGATACGCTGCAACGCTGGCGCCCTTGAGCAACCACAGCGGCGTCATCACGCACAGCAGGCACACCAGGATCAGCCAGAAATGCCCACGGCTCAGGCGGAAACTTTCCTTCATTGCCTCCAGCGCGGGCATGCCGCGCAGCACCAGTAGGTACTCGGCAAACGCCAGCACCACCATCAGCCACAGCCCCGGTAGGAAATACAGCGACAGCCCCAGCAGAATCAGCAGCGTGCTCATCGCCGTCAGCAGGGCGAAGCGCGGCCACAGGGTGAGAGCCATAGCCCAGACATCTTTAGTGCGCGGCGACTCGCCACGGGTGCGAGCATCCAGAAACAGGATCAGCGCGCCGGTATACAGCGGATACACCAGCAACCCCACCACCACGCTGTAGCCGGGAAACGCATCCGGGCCGACGACGTGGTTGAGCACCTGTTGCAGCAGGGCTTCGAAAATCACCAGCGGCAGACACAGTTGGACGATGGCGCCCAGGTTGCGTTGGGTGAAACGGAAGGAGTCGCGCAGCACGTCTAACGGATTCATCAAGTTCATCGCAGGCCTGAAAGCAAGGGCAACACTTTAACCGATCAGCACCGGAGGTAAGCAAACGTAAACCTTGAGTAAAGACCATTGAAACAACTCGTAACACCCCCATAACTAAGACGGCGCCTGATGACAGGCGAGACCACGATTTCTATCGGCAATCTAACGAGGTCGCCATGAACAGCGAAGAGCAAACCCTGATCGATGGACTGTTTTCACGGTTGCAACAAGCCGAAACGGACTCAGCTCCCCGCGACGCCCAGGCCGAAGCGCGGATCAAGGAGCACATGACGCGCCAACCGGCGGCCGGGTACTACATGACCCAGTCGATCCTGGTGCAAGAACACGCGCTCAAGAGCCTCGACGCGCAGAACAAGCAGCAGGCGCAACAAATCCAACAACTGCAGGACGAGCTGCAACGGGCCAAATCCGCGCAGCCTGCCCCGGCGAGCAGCGGCGGTTTCCTGTCGAGCATCTTTGGCGGCGGCGGTTCCCGTGACCCGCAACCTGCCCAAAGCGCGCCAGCGTCTTCCGGTGGCGGCTGGCGCGAACCGGCGCGGCCTGGGTTCAGCCAGCCGGCACCGCAGCAAAACTATCAACAACCTGCTCCAGCCGCTCCGGTCGGCAGCGGGTTCCTGGGTGGCGCGATGAAAACCGCTGCCGGCGTGGCCGGTGGTGTGTTGCTGGCCGAAGGCATCAGCAGCCTGTTCCACCACAACCAGCAACCGCAGGTGGTGGAGGAAATCATCGAGCAACCGGCACCGGCCAGTGATCAAGGCGGCTGGGGCAATGACGACCAGAAGTACGCCGGCAATGACAACTGGGGCAGCAACAATTCGGACAGCTTTGCCGACAGCGATTATTCCGACGACTCCTCTTCCTTCGGCGACGACGATTCCTTCGTCTGAACCACCCGGGCCGGGGCGTCCCATCGCCCCGGTCTGATTTTTCCCGGAAACCTTCTCGTGGCTGGCATACTGGCACCCTTTCCGGGCCCTGGCGCCTGGCTGTCATGAGGAAATGCGGTGAAGAAAATTGCAGTGTTCGCCGATGTGCAAAACCTCTATTACACCGTCCGCCAGGCCTATGGTTGCCACTTCAACTACGCCGCGCTGTGGGCTGATATCAGCGCGCGTGGGCAGATCGTCGAGGCGTACGCGTATGCCATCGACCGTGGCGACAGCAAGCAGCAGCAATTCCAGCAGATCCTGCGCAACCTGGGCTTCACGGTAAAACTCAAGCCCTACATCCAGCGCAGCGACGGCTCGGCCAAGGGCGACTGGGACGTGGGCATCACCATTGACATCATGGATGCCGCCGACCACGTCGACGAAATCGTGCTGGCCTCTGGCGACGGTGATTTCGACATGCTGCTCGACCGGGTTATCCACAAGCATGGCGTCGAGGCCGTGGCCTATGGCGTACCGGGGCTGACGGCCAATTCATTGATACGCGCCGCCAGCCGGTATGTGCCGATTGAAGGCGCGTTGTTGCTCAAATAAATGCTAAGACGGAGTTGGAACAGGTTTGGAACGTATAGCGGTCATCGACTTTGAAACCACCGGCATCACCCCGAGCAGCCGTTGCCGGGCCACGGAAATCGCGGTGGTCATCCTTGAGCGTGGCCAGATCGTGGACCGCTACCAGAGCCTGATGAAAACCGGCGTGCACGTGCCCGCGTTCATCGAACAACTCACCGGCATCAGCAACGCCATGCTACGCAGCGCGCCGCCGGCGGAGCGGGTGATGAATGAGGTCAATGAATTTGTGGGTGTCACGCCGTTGTTGGCGCACAACGCCGCGTTCGACCAGAAGTTCTGGGATTACGAGTTGGGACTGATTCGCCGGACTCGTCTGCAAAAGTTCGCCTGTTCTCTGTTACTGGCCCGCCGCTTGATGCCCGCCGCACCGAACCACAAACTCGGCACCCTCAACAGCTACGCCCAACTGCCCCACACCGGCAAGGCTCACCGGGCGATGGCGGATGCGGAGATGGCGGCGAACCTCACGGCCCACCTGGCCCAGGAACTGCGCGGTACCCATGGCTTGCGTGAACTGTCCCATGATCTGCTGTGCACCTTGCAGAAAGTGCCGGCGGCGAAGATCAATGAGCATCTGAAGAAGCATCGCGGGTTCTAAACCCGCCACAATCCCAAGCACACTGAAGATCAAAATGTGGGAGCGGGCTTGCTCGCGAATGCAGCCTGTCAGTCGCCGAATAAATTGACTGATACACCGCCTTCGCGAGCAAGTCGCACCGCCGCTCCCACATTGGGTTAGGCGGCGCTCATCGAGGCTGTACACACTCCAGGGCTCGATCCACGACCCCCTTCGCCATCCCCACCAAATGCATCACCGCCCGCTGCTGCGCGCTCAGCACCTCAGCCGAGTCCTGCACCGTCTCCACCGCGCAATGCAGCAAATCCGCCGCATGGGCGAGGGCATCTTCGAAGCTCAGGTTGTCGTTCAGAATGAAATGGGGCGCATCCGGGGCGCAGGCTTTGAGGTAGTAGTTGATGGCTCGGCGATTGAGCAGGGCGTCTTCGCTGAGGAACCTGGGTGGATCGGGGGTGACTTTGACCATGGTGTAACTCCTTCCGTTAGGTAAGAAGCTGCAACCGTTCGCTTGCACGCGAATTAGGGTGGCAGCAGTACGCGGGTGTGCAAGACCAGGACGGAAGAACCCCGGCAGGCCCGAAGACCTCCCGCGCACAGCTGCCATAACAGGTCACGCCTACAACAATACGGGCGTTTTGATGTGAGGCATTTGTGCCTTCCGTAAGTCGGACTTGCACGTCCGATCATCGATTGTTCGACGACGAGGCGAGACTAGCTACTTGGTCCGACTGGCGCAAGGCTTTGGAATTCTCTAGGAAACGTCCTGCAAATGAAAGGGACTGATCTGTCCGTAGGATTAAAAACTAGAATGTATGCACGCTCCAGCAGCGACCGATGTGACTCGATGTGCTGTAAAGGCTGCGATGCTTCGGGAACTTCGACTCTTATATAATTAGGGGGTGTCTTCCTCGCTGTAACTACTCAGAAAGGGATATCGTCGTCGAATGGGTCATGTGTCGGAAGTGCAGGAGTGAAGGAAAGCATGGCCTCTTTAAGCTTCTTGCTTTGTGTGTTCCAGAACTCACCAATGATTACTGCGTCATGAAAACGCTCATCCCCTTCCCTTATTTTTTTAGTAAATAGCTCGTCGAAGCCGGCAGGAGCTTGTTCGGAAAGCTTAGTCAGGCTTGTTGATATGAATTTAAATATATAATTTTCTCGTTCGGTGTTCTTTGAGCTTAGGTTTTCGTAAATCGCCTGAATTGCTTCCTGTTTTAGAATCATTTTGTTGAAAATACATATAGCCCATGTTCCAAGTGAGCCGTCCAAGGTTCGCCCTTGTTTTGTACTGTATCTTCCTTCTTTTATAGATTTTATGAGGCGATTTTCAATTCTAAGACGTGCTGTTTCATGTAGGCTTTCCCAGCATGATTCTCCCAAGGATCCAGTTATATATCGAATGGTCGTTTCGTCATCTGCGGTTTTGAGCTCATCTGATATGACTTCATATGCTTGCTTGAGTTGTTCTGTGTTTAATTTCGGCAATAGGGAGTTAAAGAAGTGGCGCAGACTTTCAATTTTTCCAGACGTCTTGGCTCTATATGTATCGAGAAAAACCTCTAGTAACTGGCCTGTTGGGATTTCCGAAACAAGGAGGTCAGAATATCTGCTATTAGGGAAAAAGTCAGGATCCATAACTCTCTTTAAGAAATCTTCTCGCGAAAATTGCGATTTTGCGATGTCCAGCTGCCGAACTATGTATCCAATGAATACAATTATTACTTGCGCATCTTCTTCGGAGTCAGAGAACTTCTCATGGCTTCGTGGGTTTCTGAAAGTTTGGTACAGGCCGCGTAGGGTCATTTCCATACCCCTTTGTATATTTAGCTCTGATTCTGATTGCAGCTTGTTGAGCTTTATTTTGGGAGCTGCGCCTCCCAGTGCGCTTCCAATAAGGGCTGCACCATCACCCTCAGCGCCAGATTTTTTTCGGATGAGATCGCTTAGGAAGTGGAACGCATCCAAAATTGCTCCAGTGAAATCTTGTTTATCGTAATTTGTTCTTATAGAAGTCCACAGCTCAGTTGTTATTTTGGTTTCTAGGTTCAATTCTAAGCTCCATCATTCTGTATTTTGATTATAAGAGTTTTCTGGCGCGGGGATTTGGGGTGTTTGTGGCAATGTGCCATGAATAAACATTACCTGTTGCTTAGATCAGCGTCTACATGAATGCCAACGTGGGCGTCAAAAAATTTACTCCCTTGAGTTTTTGCTATCTAATTCAGTACCGCTTGCTACTGTTTTTCGCATTTTGACATGACGGCGTTTTGGGTGTCCGGGTGTCGCCGTATCTTATTAGGCTGAGCTCTCGCGGATAGGGACGAATGCCATCACTGACGCTGGCGATCCCGATCTGCCCTCAAGCGCCAATACACCAATTACCAGCGTGATGCCTTTGGCTGGCAACTGATCCAAGTTGGTCAAGCACTCCAACATAATCCTATTCCCCGCCAACACCGCATGGTTTGTCGCGAAAGTACTGCTCTGCCCCCGATCAACCCCGTGGGTATCAATCCCCACTCCTGCAATTTGACGCTGTTCAAGCAAGAACTGAATCGCCGCCTCGCTAATTCCAGGAAAGTGCGAGCCTTGCGCGTCCTGTCCAAAGAACGCTGTCGGATCATGCAGAGGTGTTGCCAGCCGGTGTACATCAGCACCATGGAGCCCGGTTCGATGAGCCCGTGCTGGCGTTCCCAGTCTTCAATGTCCTGCCCACTGATTTCGTAGTCCGGGTTGCAGCGGGCCCGTACATCAATTACTACCGCAGGTCGCACCAAGTCTTCCGGTTGATAACCTTCGATCCCCATGCCACCGGCATAAAAACTGTTCGGCGCATTCATATGAGTGGCGCTGTGTTCACCCATGCTGAAACGCCTTAGGAAATTGCCGTCCTCTGCCAAGGAGGCGACGTCTTCAAATTCAACCAGTGGGTCTCCCGGCCACAGCGGGATACGCGGACTGATCGGGTGACTGAGGCTGACGACCTTGCTGGGCTTACCCACCATTTTTGCCCTCCAACTGCCCCAACGGCACCCGCCGCTCTATCGCGCTCGACAAAATAATCGAGGTCTTGCTGAACCCGAACTTCGCCACGCGGTTGATCAAGCTCTCCAGCTCCGGCATCGACCCGACCGCCGCCTGCATGATCACACACGGATCGCCGGTCACCCGATGGCACTCCGTCAGTTCAGGGATCTCCGCCAACGCGTCATATACCTTCTGGCTGCCGTGATTGGTCAACCGCAGCTCAATCACACACTGAATCGGCAACCCCACTTTCGACAAATCCACCTTGGCCTGATACCCGGTGATCACGCCGCTGGCCTCCAGCTTGGCCACGCGCTCGGCCACGGCGGGGGCGGAGAGGTTTACCGTGCGGGCCAGTTGCGCGTAGGACGCGCGGCCGTCTTCGAGCAGAGCGCTGAGGAGCATGCGGTCGTATTTGTCCATGATAAGGCTCCGGTTGCGCATGACTTTCGAAAGCACGGTTTATAGCCTTCACAACCATGCTTTGAAAAGTGTATTGGCGTTTTAAACAGGTTTTGTAACTTATGTTTAGTGACTTGCCTTTTTAGAATAAGCCTCCCATCTCCTGCCATAGAGCCGCCCAATGCCTGGCCCACGTCGCTTTCCCTTACCGTTGATCGCCGCCTTTTTTGCGCTGTATGTGATCTGGGGGTCTACCTATCTGGTGATTCGCATCGGCGTGGAGTACTGGCCGCCGTTGTTGCTGGCGGGGATTCGGTTTTGCACGGCGGGGGCGTTGATGTATGGCTTCCTGCGCTGGCGCGGGGTGCCGGCGCCGACTTGGCCGCAGTGGAAGGCGGCCGGGATGATCGGTCTTTTGCTGCTCACCGTGGGTAATGGCGGCGTCAGTGTGGCGGAACACATGGGGGTGTCGTCCGGCGTCGCGGCGTTGGCCGTGGCGACCGTGCCGTTGTTCACCTTGCTGTGTGGGTATTTCTGGGGCGCGCGTAATACCCGTCTGGAATGGGCAGGGGTGATCCTGGGCATCATCGGCATCGCCATGCTCAACATGGGCAGCACGTTGCAATCGAGCCCGATGGGCGCTGTTTTGCTGTTGGTTGCGGCTGCCTCCTGGGCATTCGGTTCGGTGTGGAGCCGGCAATTGCCGCTGCCCCAAGGCGCCATGGCCAGTGCTGCGGAAATGCTGGTCGCCGGTGTGGCGCTGCTGATGGTGAGCGCGCTGTCTGGCGAACGCCTGCAGGCCGTGCCGCCGCTGGAAGGCTGGCTGGCCCTGGCCTACCTGACCGTGTTCGGCTCGATCATCGCCTTCAATGCCTATATGTACCTGCTCAAGCATGTACGCCCGGCGGCGGCGACCAGCTATGCCTACGTGAACCCGGCGGTCGCCGTATTGCTCGGTATCGTATTTGTCGGCGAGACCATCGGCTTGGAAGAAGCCTTGGCGATGCTGGTGATTATCAGCGCCGTGCTGTTGATCAGCCTGCCCCAGTGGCGAAAGCCCAAGCCGGAAATAAGGTAAACTGCGGCGCATTACGCCCTTGCGCTGAATTTTTCCTACGGTAAATACATGACTTTCGCCACCCTTGGCCTGATCGAACCCTTGCTGCGCGCCCTTGAGACGCTTGGCTACCAGACCCCGACGCCGGTGCAGGCGCAAGCCATTCCGGCGGTGCTGGCCGGTCGCGACCTGATGGCTGCGGCCCAGACCGGCACCGGCAAGACCGCCGGCTTCGCCGTGCCGTTGTTACAATTGCTGACGATGGAAGGGCCGAAAGTCGCCGCCAACTCGGCACGCGCGCTGATCCTGTGCCCGACCCGCGAGCTGGCCGAGCAGGTGCACGCCAGCGTCGCCGAGTATGCGCAAAACCTGCCGCTGACCACTTACGCGGTGTACGGCGGCGTGAGCATCAACCCGCAGATGATGAAGCTGCGCAAAGGTGTCGACATCCTGGTCGCCACACCTGGCCGCCTGATCGACCTGTTCCGCCAGAACGCGCTGAAGCTCAACCAGTTGCAAACCCTGGTGCTGGACGAAGCCGACCGCATGCTCGACCTGGGCTTCTCCGAAGAGCTGGCGAACATTTATCGCATGCTGCCTAAAAAGCGCCAGACCCTGTTGTTCTCCGCGACCTTCTCCGATGAGATCCGCACGCTGGCCGGGCAGATGCTCAATGACCCGCTGAGCATCGAGGTCAGCCCGCGCAACGTCGCTGCCAACACCGTGAAGCAATGGGTGGTGCCGGTGGACAAGAAGCGCAAGCCGGAGCTGTTTGTGCACCTGATGCGCAAAGGCCGCTGGAAGCAGGTGCTGGTGTTCGCCAAGACCCGTAACGGCGTGGATGCGCTGGTGGATAAGTTGCAGGGCCTGGGCATCAATGCCGACGGCATCCATGGCGACAAACCCCAGGCGACCCGCCAACGCGCGCTGGACCGTTTCAAATCGAGCGAAGTGCAGATCCTGGTGGCCACCGACGTGGCGGCCCGTGGCCTGGATATCGAAGACTTGCCGCTGGTGGTCAACTTTGACCTGCCGATCGTGGCCGAGGACTATATCCACCGTATCGGCCGTACCGGCCGTGCGGGCAACACCGGTGAGGCAATTTCCCTGGTGTGTGCCGATGAGGTGAACATGCTGTCGGCCATCGAGATGCTGACGCGTCAGACCTTGAACCGCCACATGGAACAGGATTTCGAGCCGGAACATCGCGTGCCGGACACCGATGCCAGTGGGCAGGTGGTGAAGAAGCCAAAGAAACCGAAGAAGCCTAAGACCTCGGGCGGCGGCGGTAAGCGCAACCTGGGCAAGTGGGTGGACAGCGGGGAAGTGGCGCCGGCGGAGCCTTCGATCAAGCCGGTGCGCAAGGTGCCGGTGTTCAATACCGGGCCGCGTAAGAAGAAGTGAAGCAGCCCTGAGCGGCAAGCTACAAGCTGCAAGTGAGTGTTGCTCTTACTTGCAGCTTTTAGCTTGCCGCTTAACCTCTGCTTTTAAACCATTCCAACATCCCCCGCCCAGCCGCTCTGCCGCTGGCAAAACACCCCGTCAGCAAGTAGCCCCCGGTTGGCGCTTCCCAATCCAGCATCTCCCCTGCACAAAACACCCCCGGCAACTGCTTGAGCATCAAGCGCTCGTCCAACGCTTCAAATGGCACGCCGCCCGCTGTGCTGATCGCTTCATCCATCGGCCGGGTCTTCACCAGCGTCAACGGCAACGCCTTGATATCCACCGCCAACTGCGCCGGATCATTGAAGTGTCCGGCAGGCGTCAACTCACGCAAAAGCGCTGCTTTGACCCCATCCAACCCCAACTGACTGTGCAGATGTTTGCTCATCGAGCGTGAGCCACGGGGTTTGGCCAACGCGGCCTGAACCTTGTCCAGCGGCTTGCTCGGCAGCAGGTCGATATGCACGGTGGCCGCCCCGTCCCTGTTGATCGCTTCGCGGATCGGTGCTGACAGCGCGTAGATCAAGCTGCCCTCGATCCCGCTGGCGGTGACCACGCATTCCCCGAGGCGTGGCTTGTCATCCCCTAAACCAATGGCGACGTTTTTCAACGGCGCGCCGGCGAATTTGCTGACCATCAGCTCGCTCCAGGCCGACACCTCGAAACCGCAGTTGCTCGGTTGCAGCGGGGCGTAGGGCACGCCGCGATCCTCCAGCAACTTGAGCCACGCACCGTCGGAACCCAGGCGCGACCAACTGCCGCCACCGAGGGCCAGCAGCACCGCATCGCTGTGGACCGTTTGTTCGCCTTCGGGGCTGTGGATAAGTAAGTCGCCGTCGGTATTCCAACCCAGCCAGCGATGCCGGGTGTGGATAACCACGCCTTGGTCGCGCAGGCGCTTGAGCCAGGCGCGTAGCAGGGGCGCGGCTTTCATGTCGGTAGGAAACACCCGTCCCGAGGTGCCGACAAACGTCTCGATGCCCAAGCCATGAATCCATTCGCACAACGTCTCGGCCCCAAAACCACGCAGCAACGGCGCCATGTGCGGCGCACGTTCGGCATAGCGCGACAGGAACGCCGGATACGCCTCGGAGTGGGTGATGTTCATGCCACCCACACCGGCCAGCAGGAACTTGCGCCCCACGGAAGGCATGCCGTCGTACAGATCCACCCGCACGCCCGCCTGGCTCAGGACTTCGGCGGCCATCAGCCCGGCAGGGCCGCCACCGATAATGGCAACGTGGGAGGGAGCAGTAGCGGGCATCGGCAAGCCTGGTCAAAAACAAAGGGCGCCCATTGTAAGCAATGCGCGCCCCGTGCCGTTAGGCAAAAAGTATTCAGGCAAAACCGGTGTTGGCGTACGGTGGGTATTCATCCTTGCGGTCGGCGTCGGTGATTGGGCCGCCGGTGAGGCCGTATTTGTCCAGCGTCGGCACCAGGTTGCCAAAGAACGCATCCTGTTGTTTCTCCCGCTTCACCACCTCAATGATCGGGAACACAAAGCTGGTCACGATGCCCACGCCGGCCGCCGCCCAGCCCAGTACCCCCGCGAAGGTGCCGGCGATGGCCGCCGCATCGGCAATGCCAAACAGGCCTGCACCGCCCTCAATAATCGACGCCACCGCCGCGCCGGTGCCCAGGGCGCCGCTGGTAAGGGAGAACCCGGCGTTGAGTTTGTCCCCGGCGAACGCGCTGTTGACCCCGCTGATCAGACCGAACACGCCGCCGATAAAGCTGCCGCCGCCGCCAACGATCTTGCCCAGGTTGCCCAGGCGGTTGAGGCCGTCGGTGTTCTGCACCATTTTGCCGGTGGGGAATTCGCCGATGCCTTGGGGTTTGTTCGGATCAATCGGCGTGGGTTTCCAGGTCATGCCGTAGCCGGCTTCCTTGGCGTATTTGGTGCCGCCTTCGGTAATCAGGCCGGCAAACTGCATGCCTGCCGCGACGCGGCCGGCGTTGTCTGCCGGGCTGTTGCCGCCCGTGGCGGAGCGCGCGGCCAACACGCCACCGGCCAACAGGGCGCTGCCGATGTGTAGCAGGCCCTGTTTGTACGCATCACTGGCGTTGAGCTTCAGCCCATCCACAGCCTTGGGCAGCACGTCGCTGATTTTCTCGCCCTGGCGATTAACGTCCCACATCGAGCGGATCAACGAGATCACGTCCTGCGGTTTGATTTGTGCACCCGTGGCGTCCTTGAACATTTCCGGGTCGTCGGCCATGGCTTTCTCGATGATGGCCGTGGTCTTGGCCTCGTCGAAGTTGCCATTGGCGTCACCGAACGCACCCTTGAGCACGTCATCGTTGGCGCCGTTGACCAGCGAATCGGACACCGCCTGGTTGACGTACTGCTGCACCGTCGACGAGTCCTGGGCCGAGACCTTGTCGCCGAGGAACTCCTTGAGCAACTCGGCGTGGGCGGCGTACTGGCCGATGGCGGTCATCGGGTCGGCGTTCGGCTGGGCGAGGGCGTCATCCAGATCCTTGCCGTTGAGAATGTGGTCCTTGAAAAATTGCTCGATATCCCCGGATTTGCCGGATTTTTGCGCAATGACGCTGAGGTCCACATGGCCATCGCCGCCCAGGGCCAGATCGGTGAGGGTGGCGTCGGTGCCGGCCAGGCTCAGGGCGTCCATGAGCGACAGCGGTTTGCCATCGGACCCTTTGGTGTTCAGGGCGGTGTTGAGCACGTTGCCGCTGTTGATCTGGCCGTCCTGGTAGGCCTGCAGTTCATGCTTGATCGCCGGGTCACTGTTGACGATATCGCGCATGCCGGACGCTTGGTTTTGCGAGAGGAAGGTCTTCACATCCGGGTCACTGGACAACTGGCCGATGGCGGCGTCGAGCTGGTCGGTGACCTTCGATTTGGTTGGGTTGAGGTGATATTCGGTGTCCGCTGTAATCCCCGCGTACAAATCGCCGTCACCCACTTTGTCACTGGCGGCCATGCGCGCGCGGGCGTCGCTGATTTCCATCATCACCGCGGCTTTGGTTTTGCCGTCGTAGTTTTCCGGGTGTTCGAGCACATCCTTGGTCAGCTTAGAGGTGTCGACGTCGGCCACCGAGCTGCGCACCGCGGCGTTGCTGAGCATCATCAGCACGCCGTGGTCGTCCTTGGGCGCCTGGTTTTCCAGCCAGGCGCCGATGTTTTTCTGCTGGGTGATGCCATCGGCCTTGGCGGTCGCGGGCAGGTCACCGGCCATGTCGAGGGTGCGCAGCATGCCGGGGGTGGACCAATAGCCTGCGGCGCCCGTCAGTTCCGGGCTCAGGCCTGAGTCATCCTTGATCGCCTGGAGGTTGGCGGTGTTGAGGCTGCCGTTGTTGGCGCGCTGGTTGGGCCCCTGCATTTGCGGGCCAGCGCTGCTCACCAGGGAAATATTGGCCATGACGATAGCCGCAGACTTGGCGTTTTCCTTGGCCAATGCGGTGGCATCGGGGTTTTTGCTGAGGAAGGTGCTGTAGGACTTCGAGGCGGCCGACAGATCCTTGTTCGATTGGCTGATGAACTTATCCACATCCGCGTGGGTAATCACCCCATCGCTTTTGCCCAGGCCGCCGCTGTCGAGGGCGTTCATCAGGCTCGGGCTGCCGGCCAGGTACTTGAGGCAGGCCTGGGCTTCGGGCGGCAGGTCGGCGGGCGGGTTGGAAAAGTCGATGGGGCGGTCATGCAAACCCCATTTGTCCCAGTTGTCGCTGAGCATTTTCGAGGCGGCGCGTGGGCGGTCGAGGTCGCGTTCTTCCTGGGTCGGCGCGCCGCTGGTGTTGCCGACTATCTTGTCCCAGTCCTTGGCGCTGGCGTATTTGGAGTTGTCGATCCAGTTGGTGTCCACCGCTCCGTCGACGTCGAAAATGCCGTTGGATTCCTTGACCACCGAGGCGTACAGGTCGGGGCTGATGGCCTGAGATACGATGATCTTGTCGCCCGAGGCGGTTTCGTAGCGGATCAGCCCGTGGCCGAGCTCTTCCGGCGTGCCCACCAGGCTCACGCTGCCGGCCTCATCGGCATTGGCCAGGCGATACCCTTCGTTTTTGCTATCGTTGATCAGGCCCCAGGTCTCGCCATCGGACTTCACTTTTTCGTACAGGTCGAGGTTGGTTTCCTTGCTGACAACGACCTTATCGCCCGATAGGGTTTCGTAACGAATCATCCCCGGCCCCACTTCATCAGCCGGGCCGATGCCTTTGTAGGTGTCCAGGCCCGGCGCGGTGTCGCCGGCCTGCGCGATGCGATAGCCGTCGGCCTTGCTCTTGTTCAGCGCATCCACCGCGTCGGCTTTGCCGGCCATGCCGTCAAACAGGTACGGGGTCATCTGCTTGATAATGATGATGTCCTCGCCGTCGCGGGTTTTCAGCTCCAGAACGTTGTCGGAAATCTTGGTGATGCTGGCGATATTGGCCAGGGGCACGCCGGTGTTGCTGATGTCGGCCAGATTCGGGTCGTTGAGGCGCTTGATCGCTTCCTGGTCGCCGGTAGCTTTGACGTCGGCGATTTTCTTGTCCTTGGTGTTGTCGGTCACCGCCAGCACCTTGAAGTTGCCAGGGTGGGCGGCTTCCTTGAAACCGGACAAGGCGCGGGACATCGCAGCGTCGAAGGTGGCGGCGACTTTCTTCAGGGCGTCGTCATTGCCGGGCGTCGTGCTACTGCCGATCTTGTAAGTTGCCATCGCAGGGTACTCTGAAAGCGGGAGAGGCCTTCAGGTTGACGACGGCGTACGGCAGTTTTGTTGCAAAACGGTCGCGGATGCCAAGTTCCACAACGTTTCACGGCTGTGGAAAAGTATCTGGTCAAAAAATGTACGGTTTCTGACAGGCTATGCGGCTAGAGGCTTTCAGGTCGTTACGCTCAAGTTATCCACAGGTGGTTCCACAGGGATTGTGGGTAACGCTCACAGTTCAGTGACAACCTGATGACGTCCACACCCGTTGCGCACTGTGGTGCAGGATGCCGTGGCGGCGGGCGAGGGCCGGTCGGTCCTTGCTATAACCGCCGCCGATTACGCCCATCACCGGGATGTCTCGGCCCAGGCAGTGGCGCATCACGCTTTCATCGCGGGCGGCGACGCCCTGGTCTGTCAGCTTAAGGTAACCGAGGGCGTCGTCCTTGTGCACATCGACGCCGGCGTCGTACAGCACCAGGTCGGGTTGGTAGAGCGGCAGCAGGTAGTTGAGGGCATCGTCCACTACCTTAAGGTAGTCGGCATCGCCCATGCCCATGGGTAGCGGAATGTCCCAGTCGCTCTGGGCCTTGCGCGCGGGGAAGTTCTTTTCGCAGTGCAGCGACACGGTGATGGCGTCCGGTGTGTCGTGAAGGATACGCGCGGTGCCGTCGCCCTGATGCACGTCGCAATCGAAAATCAGCACGCGGTTGACCCGGCCGCTGGCCAGCAGGTAATGGCTGATCACCGCCAGGTCATTGAAGATGCAAAAGCCCGCCGGGTAATCGTAATGAGCATGGTGGGTGCCGCCAGCCAGGTGGCAGGCCAGGCCGTGCTCAAGGGCTTGTTCGGCCGCGAGAATCGAGCCGCCGACCGCACGCACGGTGCGCCGGGCCAGGGCTTCGTTCCAGGGCAGGCCGAGGCGGCGCTGGTCTTCTCGGGATAATTCGCCGCCCATGTAGCGTTCGATATACCCAGCGTCATGGGCCAGGGCCAGAATCTGCGGTGGGCATAACTGCGGGCGCAGCAGTTGGCTGTCCTGGGTCAGGTCACTGTCCACCAGGTGGTCGCGTAGCAGACGGAACTTGTCCATGGGGAACCGATGGTCCGCCGGGAACTCGGGGCTGTAGTCATCGTGGTAGATCAATGGCAAAGGCATGGGATTTTCTGACGGGAACCTGCGACGGATCTTAACAGCGCTGTACACTCACGCACATGGCGAGGAAGGGGGACCCATGGAGCCGATACTGGAATTGGAAAGCGCACGCCTGGTGCTGCGCCAATGGCGCGACAGCGACCTGGCGGAGTTTGCGCGCATGTGCGCCGACCCGCAGGTGATGCGTTATTTCCCGGCCAAGCTGAGTCACCTGGAAAGCGCCGCGTTGATTGGCCGCATTCGTGGGCACTTCGCCGAATATGGCTTTGGTCTGTGGGCTTTGCAGCGCAAGGACAGCGGTGAATTCATCGGTCTCACCGGTTTGCTGAATGTCAGCTTCGAGGCCGACTTTGCCCCGGCGGTTGAAATTGGCTGGCGCCTGGCCCGCGAACACTGGGGGCTGGGCTATGCCAGCGAGGCCGCGTGGACAGCATTGCGTTGTGGTTTTGATCGTTTGAGCCTGGACGAAATCGTTGCCTTCACCACGGAAGCCAATCTGCCATCACAAAAAGTCATGCAGGCCATCGGTATGCATTACGATCCCCAGGCAGATTTTGAACACCCCAAGGTCGCAGCCGATGACCCGCTGCGCCATCATGTTTTGTACCGCATCACCCGCGCCCAATGGTTGGACACGCTGCACGGATAAGCAGCCCGGAATGCCCCATAGATTGTAGGAGTTGCTCTATGAGCCAAGTATTGGAAGATCTGGTGGACTTGCTGACCCTGGAGCCGATCGAGGAAAACCTCTTTCGCGGCCGCAGCCAGGACCTGGGTTTTCGCCAACTGTTCGGCGGCCAGGTGCTTGGCCAGTCGCTGTCGGCCGCCAGCCAGACCGTAGAAGAAGCGCGGCACGTGCATTCCCTGCATGGTTATTTCCTGCGCCCCGGCGATGCAAAGTTGCCGGTGGTGTACTCGGTGGACCGTGTGCGTGATGGCGGCAGTTTCAGCACGCGCCGCGTGACTGCGATCCAGAAGGGCCACCCGATCTTCACCTGCACCACCTCGTTCCAGTACGACGAACAAGGCTTCGACCACCAGACCACTATGCCCGTGGTAGTGGGCCCGGAAAACCTGCCGTCGGAGCTGGAACTGACCCAGCAGCGTGCGCACCTGATCCCCGAGCACATGCGCGACAAGCTGCTGTGCCCCAAGCCGATCGAAGTGCGCCCGGTCACCGAAAAAGACCCGTTCAACCCGCAGCCGTCCGACCCGGTCAAATACGTGTGGTTTCGCGCCGACGGCGCCCTGGCTGATGCGCCGGCGCTGCACAAATACCTGCTGGCCTACGCCTCGGACTTCGGCCTGCTGACCACCTCGCTGCTGCCCCATGGCAAGACCGTGTGGCACAAAGACATGCAGGTCGCCAGCCTCGACCACGCGCTGTGGTTCCACGCCGACCTGCGCGCCGATGACTGGTTGCTGTACGCCATGGACAGTCCATGGGCCGGCAATTCCCGTGGCTTCTCCCGTGGCAGCGTGTACAACCGCGCCGGGCAACTGGTGGCCTCGGTGAGCCAGGAAGGCCTGATTCGCCACCGCAAGGATTGGGCATGAGCCTGTCAGAGGTAAAACACTGGGTGTTCGACATGGACGGCACCCTCACGGTGGCCGTGCATGACTTCGCGGCCATTCGCGTGGCCCTGGAGATTGCGCCCGAGGACGATATCCTCACGCACCTGGCGGCGTTGCCGGCGGAGGTTGCGGCGGCCAAGCATGCGTGGTTGCTGGAGCACGAGCGCGAGCTGGCGCTGGGTTCAGTTGCGGCTGAAGGCGCGGTTGAGCTGGTGCGTGAGCTGGCCGGACGCGGTTATCGCTTGGGTATCCTGACCCGCAATGCTCGGGAGTTGGCGCACGTCACCCTGGAAGCGATCGGCCTGGCGGACTGCTTTGCCATTGAGGACGTGCTGGGACGTGACGATGCGCAACCCAAGCCCGATCCGGATGGCTTGCTGAAACTGGCGGCGGCCTGGGACATTTCGCCGAGCGAGATGGTGATGGTCGGTGACTACCGCTTCGACCTGGATTGCGGCCGAGCGGCGGGGACGCGGACAGTGTTGGTGAATGTGCCGGAGAACCCGTGGCCCGAGTTGGTGGATTGGCATGCAGCAGACTGCGCGGTTTTACTCGGGATGATCTAGCCCAGACAATGGAGATCAAATGTGGGAGGGGGCTTGCTCCCACATTTTGATTGGGTTTCTTCAAGAGAAGCTATTGAAAGAGTACTTTCTGGCCTTCCGGCGACGTAAACATCCCATCCCCGTTATGTCCCACCCCCGGCACTTCCACCAACTGATGGCTCAATTGCGGATGGCGCTGCTTGAGGTAGTCAAAATAGTTGTGCCCACGAATCAGGCGATACGCGCCCTGGGTTTCAGCGGCGCAGCTTTTATCCAGCGCTGGGTGGTTCGGGTCGGTGTCTTGCTGGCCCAGCAGGTAAGTGATGTTGCGTGACACATAAGCCTGCTCAAGCTGCTCGGCGCTCTGGCCCTTGGCGTAGGCCGGCAGGTTTTGCAGGCCGTATTTCCAGTCGTTGAAGCCTGGGCAACTGGCGGTATCGAATTTCACCGGTCGCTGTGGGGTGAAGTAGGCGTAGGACGACGGGTTGGCCACCACGTAACGCAGGCGGATGCCCTCGGTCTGCAGGGTAGGGTGATCGTGGCCGGTGAGGGCAAAGCGCTGCACCACCTGGCCGCCGCCGGAGTGGCCGGCCACCACGATTTCCTTGAGTGCCGGGAATAGCTTGCGGTTGCCCAGGTGCTTGATGATCTGGTCGAGGGCGCCGTAGGAGCTGATTGGCCTTGGTCCGGTCGACGGTTCGCCGGCCATCCAGTCATTGCCTTTCCAGCGCAGGACCTGATGGTCCAGTTGGTTACGCTTCACGTCGGATTCATTGAGAAACTGCGGCGCAATCACCAGTGTATGGGCGGCCTGGCCCGCATGCTCGGCGGCGTCTTCACCGCTTTGCAGGTAGGTCTGCGCATTGCGCAGTCGGCCATGCACGATGATCAATGCACGGGTGACTTGGGGTAGCGGTATGCTCCAGTCCTGGCTTAAACCCAGGCTGAGGTCGCCGGCCTCCAGGTGGAAACGATCGGGACTGACTTCCTTTACGCCATGCTCTTTTACGACAGGCCCGGCGGCCAAGGCGGAACAGGTGACCAACAAACCCAGCAGCAATCCCAATCGTTTATTCATCTAAAGACTCTTGGCGGTAAAAGTGTCGCATTGAGTGATCTGGCCCTGGGCGAAGCCGGTCTTGAACCAGCGAACCCGCTGCGCCGAGGTGCCGTGGGTAAACGAGTCCGGTACGACGCGCCCTTGACCCTGTTGCTGCAAACGGTCATCGCCGATAGCGTTGGCCGCATTCAGTGCTTCTTCAATATCGCCGGGCTCCAGCCAGTTAAGGCGCTTTTGCGCACGGTTGGCCCAGACGCCGGCAAAGCAGTCTGCTTGCAGTTCCTGGCGGACCAGCAGGCCGCCGTCGCCTTGCATCTGCCGGCCCTGCTGGCGCGCCGCCTGGATCTTCGACGAGATACCCAGCAGCGTCTGCACGTGGTGCCCGACTTCGTGGGCGATCACGTAAGCCTGGGCAAAATCGCCGGCAGCCTGGAAGCGTTGCGACATTTCCCGGAAGAAATCCAGGTCCAGATACACCTGCTGATCAGCCGGGCAATAAAACGGGCCACTGGCCGAGGTCGCACCACCGCAGGCCGAATTCACCCGGCCGCGGAACAAGATCAGTTTCGGGTTCTTGTAGGCCAACCCGTTTTCCTGGAACACCTGGGCCCAGGTATCTTCGGTATCGCCCAGTACGGCGCGGACAAAATCGGCTTGTTCATCGTTGGCCGGCGGTGCCTGGCGCGACGGCGTACTCACCGACGGTGCCTGTTCCATCTGGCCGGTCAACTGGCCGAGGATCTGCATCGGGTCTTGGCCGGTCAGCCAGCCAATGCCGACGATCAGTACGATTGCCGTGAGGCTCAGGCCCTTGCCGCCCCCAAAACGCATGCCGCCTCCGCCGCCGCCACTGTCATCGCGGGCATCTACCACGTTGTCGCTGCGTCGGCCTTTTTTCCATAGCATGGGGCAATCCTCTCGATGAACTCTGGAACAGTGTTGTTGGTGCGTAGGAATGGCGCCAGCCCGGCTGTCCGACAGGTACGAGAGCTGCGTAGTATCGCTGTTCTCGGCCAGTCCCGGCAGGGGCGCCAGATGAAACTTGTGTCAGCAAAACCGGTTCAGTCGCGGCAGTAACCTTCGCCGGTATCCACCACCAGGCAATCCTTTTTATCTGCCAGCCATTTCATCCCGGTGGCAGCGCCGTCACCGGCACGCAGCAGTTGCGGGCCATCCGGGCGAGTGAAGGCGATGCCGTCTTCGGTCGCTTCACCCTTGAAAGTGCCCGCGTCATCGGCGTCGAGGCCGTATTGCATGGTGAGAATGTAGTGACCCCGGCCGACGGCGTCGTCCTTGGCGATGGTCAGATGCAGGCCTTCGACGCCGATCCATTTGCCGACCCATTTATCGGTGGGCGGGGTTTGCGGTACCAAGGTAGCTTGCACGGATGCCGGGGCAGGTTTGGGCGCGTCCTTGGCTTCTTGATTGCAGGCGGTGAGCAGGGCGAGGGCGGACAAAACAAAGAGGGCTTTTTTCATAGTGGCAAGGCCTTGGTTAAAAAGTGTGCAACACGGCGGTCAATGTGCAGCGTTGGACTCGAAACCCGTGATTTAGTGCGCTGTTCGCACGCTGTTTGGTTATGCTCTTGGGGCAGACTCCAGCCCGGCTGCTAGATTACCGGGTTGAGCTCGACCGCGCGCCACACACGAGAATCCGATGACTGTCAGTACCCCTTTATCCGGCGTCAACCATCCCTTCAAGGGCATTTTGCTGATTGTCCTGGCGACGTTCCTGTTCTCCAGCCATGACGCCTTGTCCAAATACCTGGCCGGGTTCTACCCGATCGTGATGGTGGTGTGGGCGCGTTACCTGGTGCACACCTTATTGATGGCCGGCATTTTCCTGCCGCAATCGGGTTTGCGCGTGCTGCGCAGCAAACGGCCGGGGATGCAGGTGGTCCGGGCGCTTTGCCTGTTGGGCACCAGCCTGTTTTTCACGACGGCGTTGCATTACATCCCGCTGGCGGAAGCCACGGCGGTGAACTTCCTCGCGCCGATCCTGGTGACGGCACTGTCGGTGCCGCTGCTGGGTGAGCACGTGACCCGTGGCCAATGGCTGGCGGTGATCTGCGGGTTTGTCGGCGTGCTGATCATCATCCACCCCGGCGGCGAACTGTTCACCCCGGCGGTGTTGCTGCCGCTGTGTTCGGCGCTGTTCTTCTGCTTCTACCAACTGCTCACGCGCATTCTCAGCCAGTACGACACGCCCACCACCAGCAACTTCTTCGCCGGTCTGTGCAACACCTTGGTAATGAGTGCGATGGTGCCGTTCTTCTGGCAGATCCCCACGCTGTGGCATGGCGCGTTGATGCTGGCCCTGGGCACCTGCGGGATGACCGCGCACTTGATGTTGACCCAGGCGTTCCGCTTTGCGGCACCGGCCTTGCTGGCGCCGTTCGGCTATTGCCAGATCGTATTCGCGGGGTTGTTGGGCTGGCTGGTGTTCAACCATACCCCCGATGTGACCACGGTGGTCGGCATCGGGGTGATCTGCATGAGCGGGCTGGCCGCTGCCTGGCAGCAGCGGCGCCGGTAGATCAAGCGTCTACCGTAGGGATCTTGCGCGGTGCCATGAAGTACATCCAGGTCAGCGCAATGAAGTACATCGCCGGGATCAGGGTGAACAACACGGTGTAGTTGTTGTTGGTCACGGTCAGGATGTGGCCGACGATCTGGGTCATGAACATACCGCCGATAGCCGCGCACATGCCGCCGAACCCGAACACTGTGCTCATCATATGCTTGGGCGTGTAGTCCATCACCAGGCTCCAGATGTTGGCGGTCCAGGCCTGATGCGCACCGATCGCCAGGGAGATGGCAAATACCGCGACCCACAGCTGGCTGGAACCGGCGGCCATGATCACGCCGACGATGCAGCAGGCAAACAGCAGCATCGACAGTAGGCGCGCCTTGATCGAGTTCATGCCACGGCCGATCAGGAATGACGACAGGATCCCCCCACCCACGCTGCCGAAATCCGCCGTCAAATAGATGATGATCAGTGGGATACCCATCTGGGTCACGTTGATGCCCAGGTTGTATTGCTGGTTCAGGAATGGCGGTAGCCAGTACAGGTAGAACCAGAACACGGGCGCTGTCATCGAGTAGGCGAGGGCGAAGGCCCAGGTGCCACGCATGCGTAAGATACGGCTGAACGGCACGCGGGGTTGTTCCGGTTCGACTTCCTGTTGCACGTAGTCCAATTCGGATTGTTTGACGCTGGGATGGTCTTCCGGGTTGAAGTACTTCAGGCCCCAGAACACCAACCAGATCCCGCCTAGTGCCGACATGCACAGGAACGCCGCCTGCCAGCCCCATACGTGGAGGATCAACGGCAGCAGCATCGGCGTCATCATCGCGCCGACGTTGGTGCCGGCATTGAAGATACCGGTGGCCACCGCGCGCTCACCGGCCGGGAACCACAAACGCGTGGTCTTGACGCACGCCGGGTAGTTGGCGGCTTCGGTCAACCCGAGGATAAAACGGCACACCATGAAGCCAACGGCTGAGGTGGCCAGGCCGTGGGCGCCGGTCGCAAGGCTCCACAACAGCACGGCGCAGAAGAACACGCGTTTCACGCCCACCCGGTCTATCAAGCGACCTTGCAGCACAAAGCCGATGGCGTAGCCGACCTGGAACCAAAAATTGATGTTGGCGTAGTCCATCGCCGTCCAGCTCATTTCTTTGGCCAGGATCGGCTGCATGACGCCCAGCGCGGCGCGGTCGATGTAGTTGAGGGTGGTGGCGAAAAACACCAGGGCCAACATGCCCCAGCGCGTTTTACCCACGGCCAGGGCGCCGCGGATCTTGTCGCCGATGCCGGCGTGCGGGGTGCCGTGGCGTGCGGCCAAGGCGGAGTTTTGCAGAGGCATGAGGTCGTACCCGTTTTTTGAAATTTTTATGGTGTGTTCTGGGTCTTGTTACTGAATCGATGGTGCGCAGCGGCTAAAAAATCGTCAATTCGCCAAAAGGGCATAGTGTTCGATAATCGCACCAAAAACTAACCGGTTCGTACATTTTAATTGCTGTGAACAGTTTAGCGGCCAATAATTTGTCGTAAATAAGATGAGCCTTAAATACCGGGAGTCGCCCATGCAGCGCTCGATTGCCACCGTTTCCTTGAGCGGAACCCTGCCGGAAAAACTCGATGCCATCGCGGCCGCCGGGTTTAACGGTGTAGAAATCTTCGAAAACGATCTGTTGTACTACGACGGCAGCCCGCGTGAAGTTAGGCAAATGTGCGCCGACCTTGGCATTGCCATCACCTTGTTCCAGCCATTTCGGGACTTTGAAGGCTGCCGCCGCGACCGCCTGGCGCGCAATCTGGAGCGTGCCGAGCGTAAATTCGATTTGATGCAGGAGCTGGGCACCGATCTGGTGCTGGTGTGCAGCAACGCCTCGGCCGACTGCGTGGGTGACGAGCGCATTTTGCTGGATGACCTGAGCCTGCTCGCCGAACACGCCGGCCGTCGTGGCCTGCGCATCGGCTACGAAGCGTTGGCCTGGGGCAAGCATGTGAATACCTGGCAACAGGTATGGAACCTGGTGCGTCAGGTTGACCATCCCAGCCTCGGCGTACTGCTCGACAGCTTCCACACCCTGTCCCTCAAAGGTGATCCGAGTGCCATTGCGGAGATTCCCGGCGACAAGATCTTTTTTGTGCAAATGGCCGACGCGCCGATCCTGGCCATGGACGTGCTGGAGTGGAGCCGTCATTTTCGCTGCTTTCCCGGCCAAGGCGAATTCGACCTGGCAGGGTTCCTGGCGCCGATCATCAAGAGTGGCTACACCGGGCCGCTGTCCCTGGAAATTTTCAACGACGGCTTTCGCGCCGCGCCGACCCGCGCGAACGCGGCGGACGGCCTGCGCTCCTTGCTGTACCTGGAAAAGAAAACCCGCGAGCGCCTGAAGCAGGAAGCGCCCGCGCAACCGGTTGAAATTCTGTTTGATACCCCAGCGGCCAGCGAATACGACGGCATCGAATTTTTGGAATTTGCCGTAGACGAAAGCCTCGGCGCCAAGCTGACCCACTGGCTGGAGCGCCTGGGGTTCGTCAAGGCCGGGCAGCATCGCTCCAAGAGCGTGAGCCTGTTGCGCCAGGGCGATATCAACCTGATCCTCAACTGTGAACCCTATTCCTTCGCCCACAACTTCTTTGAAGCCCACGGGCCGTCGCTGTGCGCCACGGCGATTCGGGTCAAGGACAGCGCCAAGGCCTTGGAGCGTGCGGTGGCCTATAAAGGCCAGCCCTATCGCGGACTGGTCGGGCCCAACGAACTGGAACTGGCGGCGGTACGCGCGCCGGATGGCAGCCTGATCTATCTGGTGGATCAGAGCGAAGGCGGCCTCTACGACACTGACTTCAATCTGCAACCTGCCGCGTCATCCAGTGGCGGCTTGCTGCGCATCGACCACATGGCCATGGCCCTGCCGGCTGACAGCCTCGACAGTTGGGTGCTGTTCTACAAGAGCCTGCTGGATTTCGAAGCCGACGACGAAGTGGTGCTGCCCGACCCTTACGGCCTGGTCAAAAGCCGTGCGCTGCGCAGCCGATGCAGCTCGATCCGTTTGCCGCTGAATATCTCCGAGAATCGCAACACCGCGATTTCCCACGCCCTGTCGAGCTATCGTGGCTCGGGCGTGCACCACATTGCCTTCGACTGCGCGGATATTTTCGCCGAAGTACGCCGCGCCAAAGAGGCCGGTGTGCCGCTGCTGGATATCCCGCTCAACTACTACGACGACCTGGCGGCGCGTTTCGATTTCGACGACGAGTTCCTCAGCGAGTTGGCGTACTACAACGTGTTGTACGACCGCGACGCCCAGGGTGGTGAGTTGTTTCATGTGTACACCGAGCCGTTCGAAGGGCGGTTTTTCTTCGAGATCATCCAGCGCAAGAACGGCTATGCCGGCTATGGCGCGGCCAATGTGGCGGTGCGCCTGGCCGCGATGGCTAAATCGCGCAGCGGCGCGGTGCGCCAGGCGCGTTTATAACGGTGGGTCAGGTGCTTTCTTTCAGGCAGCATCGCGGCCCATAATCACGGCCTGCATAACACTGGCCGTGAGCGCACCATGACCACCGAGGCACCTCGCAAGAGTCGCAAGAACAATCCGGAAAAGACCCGCGAAAACATACTCCAGGAAGCCATCGTCGAGTTTGTCCAGCAGGGCCTTTCCGGCGCTCGCGTGGACGCGATCGCCGAGCGTATCCACACCTCCAAACGCATGATCTATTACTACTTCGGCAGCAAGGAGCAGTTATACGTCGAGGTGCTGGAGAAGCTCTACGGCGACATCCGCAACACCGAAACCCGTATGAACCTCACCGCGCTGGAACCGCGTGAGGCGATCCGGCGGCTGGTAGAATTCACCTTTGATCACCATGACCAGAACGTGGATTTCGTGCGCATCGTCAGCATCGAAAATATCCACAATGCCGAGTACGTGAAGCGCACCGACACCATCAAGGCGATGAACAGCAAAATCCTTGAAGGGCTAGGGGAAACCTTGCGCCGTGGTGCCGAGCTGGGCTTGTTCCGGGAAGGGCTGGAGCCGTTGGACGTACACCTGCTGATCAACTCGTTCAGCTTTTACCGGGTGTCCAACCGCCATACGTTCAGTGAGATCTTTCAAATCGACCTGTCGGATGAGGCGGTTAAACAGCGGCATCGGGACATGATTTGTGATTCGGTAATGCGTTACTTGCAGGCCTGAGTACTCAGGGCGGAGTGCAAGCCCGCTCCCACATTTGGATTCGGTTTCTACTGTCAGATATTCATGCTCTGGAAATGCGCCAGCATCCTCTGTGCATCCGGCACTTCTCCACTGAACAATTCAAACGCCTTCACCGCCTGAAACACTGCCATGTTGCCGCCATCCAAGGTGCGGCAACCCAGGGCGCGGGCGTCGCGCAGCAGTTCGGTTTCCAGCGGGAAATACACGATTTCCGCCACCCATAATTCGGGCCGTAGCAAGGTTGCCGGAACCGGCGTGCCGGGCAGCTTGGCCATGCCCATCGGCGTGGTATTGACCAAGCCATCGGCCTCGGCCATTGCGTTCTCCAACTGCTGGCCAACTTGAGCCCGTCCGGCGCCGAAACGCTGTCCAAGGTTATCCACAAGGTCGCGGGCGCGGCTGATCTCCACGTCGAAAATACTCAAGTACTCCACGCCTTCAGCCAGCAGCGCATGGGCCACTGCCGCGCCGGCACCGCCGGCGCCCATCTGCACCACGCGTTGGCGTGCCACGTCTTTCAAGTTGCGCCGAAACCCTTCGGCAAACCCCAGGCAATCGGTGTTGTGGCCGATACGCTTACCGTCCTTGAACACCACGGTATTGACCGCGCCAATGCCGCGGGCCTCGTCAGACAACTCATCGAGCAACGGCAGGATTGCCTGCTTGCACGGGTAGGTAATGTTCAGCCCGGTAAAGTGCATCAACTCGGCGGCATTCAGCAGACCGGGCAGGGCGTTGACGTCCAGACGCAGGGGCTCAAGGTCGATCAGGCGATACAGGTAGCGCAGGCCCTGGGCATCGCCTTCCTGCTCGTGCAGGGCGGGCGTACGGGAGGCCTGGATGCCGGCGCCGATCAGGCCGGCAAGGATGCGCGGTTTCATCGGGACGACCCTTTGAGCAACTGGTTGAAATGCTCCAGAGCCAAGTGGTAGCCGTGGCTGCCGAAACCGGCGAGCACCGCTTTGGCGATGGGCGACACAAACGAGTGATGCCGGAAGACTTCGCGGGCATGCACGTTGGATAAATGCACTTCGATCACCGGCACTTCACTGGCTACCAGCGCGTCGCGAATCGCCACGGAGGTGTGGGTCCAGGCTGCCGGGTTGATCACGATGCCGGCGCAACGGGCGCGGGCGCCGTGGATCCAGTCGAGCAGTTCGCCTTCGTGGTTGGTCTGGCGGAATTCGATTTTCAGCCCGAGTTGTTCGGCGCTTCGGCCACACAGGGCGGCTATATCGGCCAGGGTTTCATGGCCGTAAGTGGCGGGCTCACGGGTGCCGAGCAGGTTGAGGTTGGGGCCGTTGAGCACCAGCACGATGGGCGGCATTGGGGGATCTCCACAGTTATTTTTAGTTATGGGGATAAAATGTACTGGATAGTTAATTTGGTCAATTGATGACAGCGGATGTGTTCGATTACCGAACTGTTAATCAGACCTTTCGCGCAGAAAGATCAGACTCGATATCAATTGAAAATCATTCTCGACAACGCTTAGTATGTCTGTCTGTTTCCTTAACATTCCAGGGAGTCGGTTTGTCGGACGTGGATCTCAAGGGCCTGTTTCTCAAGCATGCCGATACGCTGCGCGGGTATCTGGCGCGCAAAGTAAGGGACCCGCAGTTGGCCGCCGACCTGGTGCAGGAGAGTTTCCTGCGCCTGGCGCAAAAGCCGGCCGGCGAGCGCATCGACAACTCCCAGGGCTATCTCTATCGAACGGCGAGCAATCTGCTGATCGACCATATTCGCCAGGAAGCGCGGCGCAAGACAGACGCCGTGCCCCATGAGGCGCTGGCCGAGATTGAAGATGAAGTGGCCGGGTTGGAGGCTCAGGCAATGGCGCAGCAGCAGCGACAGGCTTTGAAGCAGGCACTGGCGGAATTGCCGGAACGCACCCAACAGATTTTCCGTCTCAACCGCATCGAAGGCATGACCCACGCCCAGGTCGCACGGCACCTGGACATCTCCGACAGCTCCGTACAAAAGCACCTGGCCAAGGCATTGGCCTACGTGATGCAGCGCTTGCAGGATGGCGAAGGGGCGCCTTCCGACGAATGAGTTACCGAAATGCGCCACGTCAGACGTCACAGCGTTACATAACGAAAAATTCGAGATTCACACGTGAATAGCCAGGGTCCGCAACAGCACAGCATTACCGACGCGGCCGCCGAGTGGGTGGTGCGCCTGCACGCCGGTGCCCTGACCGAGCAGGAGCAGGCCGAGCTGCGGCATTGGATCGCCTGCGACAGCCGTCATGAAGCTGCGTTGCGCTTTGCCGAACAGACCTGGGCGGCATTGGGCGATGTGTACAAGGAGGACCTCGTGCACCGCCAGCGGCCAACAGTGGCAACTATGCCTGCGCGCCGCACCAAACGGCGAAGGCCATGGCAGCGTGCAGCCGCCGTCGCATTGGTCGTGGTGGTGGCCGGTGTTGGCTGGGTGCGTGGGCCGGACGTGTTGCTGCATCTGCAAGCTGACTACATCACCGAAAAAGGCGAAGTGCGCACCGTGCACCTGGCCGATGGCAGCAAGGTCGAGCTGGATTCCGCCAGTGCCATCCGCCTGGACTACGACGGTGTGCAGCGTCGCATCAGTTTGCTCCAGGGCTCGGCGATCTTTGACGTAGCGCCCATGGTGGGTGAGGAAACCCGGCCGTTCGTGGTACAGAGCGCAGGCGGGCTGACCCGCGCACTGGGTACGCGCTTTGTGGTGGAGCGCGAAGACGACAGCCAGGCGTGGGTCGGCGTGCTGGAGCACAGTGTCGAGGTTGCCTTGAACGCTACTCCGAAAAAGGGACCGTCCGACAGGGTGGTCCAGGAAGGGCTGGCCGTACGCTACAACCCTCAGCAAGGTATTGTGCCCCTGGACCCACTCGATGTTGCACGCGCCACCAGTTGGCGACGCGGGGTATTGATTTTTGATCGTCAGCCCTTGGCAAAAGTCATTGAGCAACTCAACCGCTATCGCCCCGGTCGTGTCGTGTTGACCGACTCGACCCTTGGTGATCGCGAAGTCAGTGGTGTGTTTCGCCTGGACATGCTCGACACTGCCCTTGCCACCCTCACCCAGGAACTCCAGGTGCAACGCCTGGACCTGGCAGGTCTCAGCCTGATCTATTGATGACCCGGTGGGAGGCCTTCTCCCACCGTCTGAAATCCCCCCTCTCAAAAACTTTCGAAAAAGTCTTACTGACTTCGTGCGCGTCACACGTCTTGCTAGGTGAGAAGCATTCGCACAAACCAAAACGCTTAGCGCAGGGACCAACAGAAATGTCAGCACTCAACAAGGGGCGTATCGCTGGTAGCCGATTGGCCCTGGCCATTCACCTGGCCCTGTTCGCCGCAGTGGCGCCGGTGTATGCCGTGCAGCCTCAGGTGAAGGCTGCACAACCTGGCGTGCTGAAGATTGATATTCCTGCGCAATCCCTGGGCAGTGCTGTGCTGGCATTCGCCGACCAGGCCGGCTTGCAGGTGCTGTTCGACAGCCAGCGCCTGGAAGGTTTGCAGAGCACGGCAGTGAAGGGACAGTACGGCGTGCAGGAAGGCTTGGCGCGCGTGTTGGGGAATGCCCCGGTGGAGTATCGCTTCAACGGGGAGCGCCAGGTCACCCTGACCCGCGTTGAGCAAAGCGGCGCAGCCTTGGCGCTGGCAACCACGACGATCACTGGCTTGCATTCCAACGACTGGGTGTATTCATCGCCGCGCTCGGTGAGTGTGGTCGGGCGTGAGCAATTGGATCGCAACCCTGCGCGACACGCGGCTGAAATGTTGGAGGAGGCGCCGGGTGTCTACTCGGCCGTCAGCCAGCAAGACCCTGGCTTGTCGGTGAATATCCGCGGCATCCAGGATTACGGCCGGGTCAACATGTCGGTGGACGGCATGCGTCAGAATTATCAGCAAAGTGGCCACCAGCAGCGCAACGGCACACTGTATGTCGATCCGGAGTTGCTCTCTGAAGTAGTGATCGAGAAGGGCGCCACTTCCACGATGGGCGGCGCGGGCGTGATCGGTGGAGTGGCCAACTTTCGCACCGTTGAGGCTGCGGATCTGCTCAAGGACGGCAAGGAAATCGGCGGGCGTATCCGCTTGACCACTGGCCTGGGCGGGCGCGGCAACGGCACTCATTTTATTGGCAGTTCGGCGTTTGCCGTGGGCACCGATGTGTGGGACATGCTGGTGGCCGCCAGCGAGCGTCACCTCGGTGATTACAAGCCCGGCACCCAGGGCAGCATCGGTGAGTTGCGCACCGGCAGCTCCTTCCTGCCGGCCGGTGAGGACCGGATCAAGAACACCACCGTCGAATACACCGACTCGGTGATGCGCTCACGTCTGCTCAAGCTGGGTCTCAAGCTGCCGGTGGATCAGCGTCTGCAACTGAGCTACCTGACTACCGAAGTCGACTACGACGACGTCAACATGATGACTGCCGAAAAAGCCCAGCTCTGGGAAAAGCTCGGCAGCAGTAACGTGACGGCGCAGAACTTCGCGCTGGACTACAGCTACACGCCGGACAATCCGCTGATCGATTTCAAAGCCAAGCTCTATTACGTCGACACGCGCAATGACCAAACCACGCTGACCCGCGGCAGCAGCAAGGGCTACGACGTCACGTATCAGACCCATACCTATGGTTTCCAGGCGCAGAACATCTCGACCTTTGCCTTGAGCGAGTTGTCCGTGATCAAGGCCAACTATGGGCTGGAATTTTTCTACGACAAGGTCCGCCCGGACTCCAACCAGTTGGTTGCGGCGGATTCAGCGGTGACGGCCTCGGCGGCTGAAAGCATCACGCCCAAGGGGGATCGGGCGATGGGCAGCCTGTTCGCGCGTCTGGATTATGACTACGACAACTGGCTGAACCTCAATGCCGGGTTGCGTTACGACCGCTATCGGCTGCGCGGCGAAACCGGCCTGAATACCCGTACGTTCATTATCGGCACCACCCGGCAAGTCGGCTTGCCCATGACTTATGACGTGGATCGGGAGGAGGGGCATTTCTCGCCGACCTTCGGCCTGTCGATCAAGCCCGGTGTGGATTGGTTGCAATTGTTCGCCACGTACGGCAAGGGCTGGCGCCCGCCGGCGGTCACTGAAAGCCTGGTCAGCGGCCGTCCCCATGGCGGCGGCTCGGAGTCGATTTTCCCCAACCCCTACTTGAAGCCCGAGACGTCCACGGCCTGGGAAGTCGGCTTCAACGTGCTGAAGGAAGACCTGCTGTTCGCCGAGGATCGGGTGGGTATGAAGGTGTCCTATTTCAACACCCGCGTCGATGACTTCTCCTACATGGCCCTGGGCGTGCAGCCGCCCGGTTATGGCATCGCCAATATCGGCAATGCGGCGTATGTGAATAACCTGGAGACCACGCGTTTTCGCGGCCTTGAATACCAGTTGGATTATGACGCCGGGTTTGCCTACGGCCAGTTCAACTACACGCGCATGCTTGGCAGCAACAAGTTCTGCAGCAAGACGGCGTGGCTGGGCGGTGTCACCAAGATCCAGAAAGGGCCGGGTAGTCGGGCGCCGGTCACCGCTATGGTGCCGGACGATGTGGCCAATGCGGGGCAGAGCTGCAGTGCGATCCTGGGTTCCTCCGAACACATGCCGATGGACCGTGGCACCGCGACGCTGGGCGCGCGCTTCCTTGAGCGCAAGTTGGATGTGGGCGTCCGCGCCCGCTACAGCGGCGGTTACTACGTAAAAGGTGGCGTTGGCGTGACCACTTCGCAAACCGGCGTCTACCCGGCCGACTGGAAGCCTTACACCGTCTACGACCTCTACAGCAGCTACCGCGCCACCGACCGGTTGACCTTGCGCCTGGCCATGGAAAACGTCACCGACCGCGCCTACCTGGTGCCGCTGGGCGACGTGTTGGCCTTCACCCTGGGACGAGGGCGCACCTTGCAAGGCACCGTCGAATATCAGTTCTGACCGATTTTGCCCAGTGATGGGCAAAACCACAGCAGGCACCGGCTTGCTGCGGAGATACCACCCCATGACTTGGAGTTTTGCATGAGCATTTCTATTTCATACAGCACGGCCTACGCCGCTAACACCGTTGCCGAATACCTGAGCGACTGGTCGGCTTACTTTGGCGACCTGAACCACCGTGAAGGGTCGGTCAAAGAGGGTTCGAACACCGGTGGTTTCAATCCTGGCCCGTTTGATGGCACCCAATACGGTGTGTCGAGCACTGTCAGCAACGCGGCAGTGGTCGCTAACGGCGATCTGCATTACACCTTGTTCAACCCGCCCTCGCACACCTTGTGGGGTTCGATCGACTCCCTGGACCTGGGCACTATCCTGACGGGCGGTGCGGCCGGCGGCAGCTACAGCCTCGCCGAGCAAGAAGTCAGCTTCGCCAACCTGGGACTGTCGAGCCTGCAGTCCGAAGGCCGTGACGGCCAGGTGCACAAAATCGTGTACGGGCTGATGAGCGGCGACAGCTCGGCACTGGCTTCGGCGATCGACTCCCTGCTCAAGGACATCGACCCCAGCCTGTCGATCAACTCAACGTTCGACCAACTGGCCGCTGCCGGTGTGGCGCATGTGGACTCGGCTTCGGTCGCAGCGTCCGACGTGGCGCTGGTTGGCGTGCAAGACGTGCCTCAGGACTTCGCCCTGGCCGCCTGAGGCCATGAAGAAAGCGAATGGAAGATCGCTCTCCCATTCGCCGCATGACACACCGCTGTCGCCAAGCCTTCTAACTCTTCGCGCGATGGCGGTGCCGAATTCTGTGCAGCGTCGCTCTGCCTGTCAACGCGGCGGCGCTGCCCGCTCAACCCATGAGAATCCCCAGATGCGCCACGCCGGCAACGAAACCCTGGCCGCCCTCACGGCCTATAAAAGTGGCTTCTTCAACATCGGCCTGTTCTCGGCGGTGATCAACCTGCTGATGCTCGCCCCGGCGTTGTACATGTTGCAGGTGTACGACCGGGTACTGGCCTCGGGTAACCAGATGACCCTGCTCATGCTGACGCTGATGATCCTCGGTCTGTTCGGCCTGATGGGCGCGTTGGAGTGGGTGCGCAGCCAGGTGGTGATCCGCCTCGGCACGCAGCTGGACATGCGCCTGAACCAGCGGGTGTACGACGCCGCGTTCGAAGCGCAACTCAAGGGCGGTAACCAGGCCGCGGGCCAGGCGCTGCATGACCTGACCACGTTGCGCCAATTTGCCACCGGCCAGGCGTTGTTTGCGTTCTTTGATGCGCCGTGGTTCCCGGTGTACCTGTTGGTGATTTTCCTGTTCCATCCCTGGCTCGGCGTGTTGGCGCTGGTCGGCGCGCTGTTGTTGATCGTGCTGGCGTGGATCAACCATCACGTCAGCCAGGCGCCGATGGCTTTGGCGAGTCAACTGTCCATCAGCGCCAGCCAGCAGGCCACGGCCAACCTGCGCAATGCCGACACCATCGAAGCCATGGGCATGCTCGCCACCTTGCGTGTACGTTGGTTCGGCCAGCATCAGGCATTTTTGGCGCAGCAGAACCTGGCCAGTGAAAAGACCGCCACCGTTACCGCGTGGTCCAAGGGCGTGCGCCTGGCGTTGCAATCCCTGGTGCTGGGCCTGGGCGCTTTACTGGCGGTGCAGGGCGAGATAACGCCGGGGATGATGATTGCTGGCTCGATCCTGATGGGCCGCGTGCTGAGCCCTATCGACCAGTTGATCGGCGTGTGGAAACAGTGGGGCTCGGCGCGCCTGGCCTTTGATCGGTTATCGCAGATGCTGCAGGCGAATCCCGCGCGCCCGGAGCGCATGACGCTACCGGTGCCCAAAGGCCAACTGAGTGTCGAACAGATCAGCGCTTGTGCCGCCGGCAGTCGTCGGCCCGCGTTGGCTAATCTGGGCTTCAACCTTGCAGCAGGCGAAGTCCTGGGCGTGATCGGGCCGTCTGGCTGCGGTAAATCCACCCTGGCTCGGATACTGGTGGGCGCTTGGGCACCTTTGGCCGGCAAGGTGCGGCTGGACGGTGCCGACCTGGCCCAGTGGGACAAGCAGCAGTTGGGCCCGTACATCGGCTATCTACCTCAAGACATTCAACTGTTCGCCGGCAGCATCGCGCAAAACATCGCGCGGTTTGCTGAGGTCGACGCGGATAAAGTCCTCGCGGCCGCGCAAATGGCCGGCGTGCATGACCTGATCCTGCAACTGCCCCAAGGCTATGACACGCAATTGGGAGAGGGCGGCGCCGGGCTGTCTGGCGGCCAGAAACAACGCGTTGCGCTGGCCCGCGCGCTATACGGCTTGCCTGCGCTGATCGTGCTGGATGAGCCGAATGCCAATCTTGATGAAGTCGGCGAGCAGGCTCTGCTCCAGGCCATCGCCCAGCTCAAGCAACAGCGGCGTACGGTCATTCTGATCACCCACAAACCCAACGTGCTGAGCCTGACGGACCAGTTGCTGATCCTCAAGGACGGCCAGTTGCAGGCCTTCGGGCCGACGGCGCGTGTACTGGAGGCACGGCAGAAACCGGCCGCGACCAAGCCGGTTTCGACCCTGAGCATGAGCTACCGCCTCGGTGAAGGAAAACAGGCATGAATCAGATCAAACCTGTGCGCGTCAGCGAAGCGCCAGATAACGTGCTGGCGCTGGATGACAAAAAGTATTCGCGCCTGGGCTGGTTGTTGGTACTCGGTGGTTTCGCCGGTTTCCTCGGCTGGGCGGCGTTGGCTCCGCTGGACAAGGGCGTGGCAGTGCCGGGCAAGGTCATGGTCTCGGGCCATCGCAAGACCGTGCAGCACCCGGCCGGGGGCATCGTCGAACGTATCGACGTGCGCGACGGTGACGTGGTGAGCGCCGGTCAAGTGTTGTTGCGTTTGAAGGAAACCCCGTTGCGTGGGCAGATGCAGTCCTTACGTAGCCAGTACCTGGCGTCCCTGGCGAGTGAGGCGCGTTTGAGTGCCGAAAGCGAAGGTTTAGCGGCGATCAGTTTCGGCCCTGAACTGCTCAACGATCCTGAGGCGGTGGGCACCCTGGACCTGCAACGGCAACTCTTCAGTAGTCGCGCCCAGGCTCTGGCCACCGAGCAACAAGGCTTGCGCGAAACCATCGCCGGTGCCGAGGCGCAATTACGGGGCACGCGGGATTCGCAAGCGAGCAAAGTCCAGCAGCGCGCCGCGTTGAATGAGCAGTTGCAGGGCCTGCGCGAGTTGGCGCGCGAGGGTTACATCCCGCGCAACCGCCTGCTCGACAGCGAACGGCTGTACTCACAAATCGACGGCGCCATCGCCGAGGACTACGGGCGCATCGGCCAACTGCAGCGCCAGGTGATGGAGCTGCACCTGCGCATCCGCCAGCTTGGCGAAGACTTCCAGAAAGACCTGCGTGGCCAGTTGGCCGAGACGCGCACCCGCAGCGATGATCTGCGCAATCGCCTGGCATCAGCCGAATTCGAACTGGCCAACAGCCTGGTGCGTGCGCCCGCGAGCGGCGTGGTGGTGGGGTTGGACGTGTACACCGAAGGTGGCGTGATCAAGCCCGGCCAGGCGTTGATGGACATCGTGCCCCAGGACGAACCGCTGCTGGTGGAAGCGCGGGTGCCGGTGCAGATGGTCGACAAGGTGCACCCTGGCCTGCCGGTGGAGCTGATGTTCTCGGCCTTCAACCAATCCACCACACCTCGGGTGGTCGGCGAGGTGACGCTGGTGTCGGCGGACCGCCAGGTCGATGAGCGCACCGACGAGCCGTATTACACGCTGCGCGCCCAAGTCCGCGCGGCCGACATGCAGCAACTGGACGGCGTGCAGATCCGCCCGGGCATGCCGGTGGAAACCTTCGTCAAGACCGGCGAGCGCTCGATGCTCAACTACCTGTTCAAACCCCTGATGGATCGCACCCATATGGCCCTGGTGGAAGAATGAAGGCGTTGTTGTTTACCTTGTGTTTCGGTTGTACCTCGGCGACGCACGCCCTGGGTTTGCTGGATGCCTACGACCTGGCTTTGCGCAATGATCCGACGTTTCAGGCCGCCATCCAGGAGCGTGAAGGCGGTGAAGAAAACCGCGCGATCGGCCGGGCGGCGTTGTTGCCGAATTTGTCATGGAGCTACAACAACTCGCGCAACGAGTCCGAAGTGACGGCGGGCAATGCCACCAGCGACCGCGACTACCGCAGCTATGCCTCGACCCTGACCTTGCAGCAACCGCTGCTGGACTACGAAGCCTACGCGCGTTTTCGCCAAGGCACCGCCCAGGCGCTGATGGCCGACGAGCGCTTTCGCGGCAAGAGCCAGGAGCTGGCGGTGCGGGTACTCAATGCCTACAGCCAGGCCTTGTTGGCCCAGGAACGCATCGAGCTGAGCCGTGCACAGAAGCGTGCGTATGCCGAGCGCCTGCAACTCAATGAGCGCCTTCTAAAAGGTGGTGAAGGCACGCGCACCGATGTGCTGGAAACCCAGGCGCGCCTGAGCCTGGCCCAGGCCGAAGAAATTGAATCCCAGGACACACAGGACAGTGCCTTGCGCGAGCTGGAAGCCATTGTCGGCCAACCGTTGCAGATCGAAGAGCTGGCGCCGCTGACCCGTCAATTCGAAATTGCGCCTCTGGAACCCAATCGTTTCGAGACTTGGCGTGAACTGGCCATGGCCAACAACCCGGAACTTAAATCTCAGCACCACGCCCTGGATGTAGCCTCCTATGAAGTGGAACGCAAACGTGCTGGCCACCTGCCCAAAGTCAGCCTGTACGCCACCAGCCGCCAGACCAACTCCGACTCGGAAAGCAGCTACAACCAGAAGTACGACACCAACACGGTCGGCATCCAGGTCAGCCTGCCGCTGTTTGCCGGCGGCGGTGTGTCGGCATCCACCCGTCAGGCGGCGAACCAGTTGTCCCAGGCCCAATACGAGCTGGACGCACAAACCTCGACCACCCTGGTGGAGTTGCGCAAACAGTTCAACCTCAACACCAGCGGCGCGGCGAAAGTGCGTGCCTATGAGATGGCCGTCAGCTCCGCCACGGCGTTGGTCGCTGCGACGAAAAAGAGTGTAACCGGCGGTGAGCGGGTCAACCTCGACGTCCTCGACGCCGAGCAACAACTTTTCACTGCCCGCCGTGATTTGGCGAATGCACGGCATGCGTATCTGTTGGCGAGGATTCAGTTGAAGTATTACGCGGGGTTGCTGAGCGAGCAGGATTTGCGGGCGCTGGCGAGGTATTTCCAGCCCCCGGCATGAGTGGTTACAACCCGGCATCCGCCGGGTTTTTTGTGCTTACTAATCTGTGAGACAACTTCGGAAGCGGAGCCGGTTGTCGGGTGATAGGGGAAAATTGTTACCTGGCGGAAAATAACCTAACGGATGGGTTACGATGAGAGTAGGCACTTACAAAGGATATGTGATTTCAGTGTTTATCAGGGACGAGCATTGCCCGCCCCATGTGCATGTGAGGGGGAACGAATGGGATGCACGTTTTCGTTTCAGCTTTCTGAATGGGGACGTGGAGTTGTGGGACGTAGAGCCTGAGCGGCGGCAGCCACCCATGGCGGTCTTGAAAGAAATACGCGAGGCGATCATGCAGCGGCACTACTTGGCGCGCGCACGCAGGATCTGGTGGGACTACCTGCAAACGGTCTGCCTGGAGAATCATTCCTGGGATTGGGAGGCCCACGAGGTGTTGCCTGGGCTACTCATTCAGCCGGGTGTTTATGTGATCGCGCGTGCCCGGCACGATGTCGTGGGGCAGAAAACAATTTTGAATCTGGTCAGGGCGCCGGGTTTTGTGGAGATTGAACTATGAAGCAAATCGTAAAAGCCAAAGTTGTACCCTACAAACCGCTCACTGAGGCCGACGTCGAAAAGGCGATAGCCCGAGGGCGCAAGACACGGCACCTTTATGCCCGCGCCAGCTCTGTGCGTTATGAAGACAACTGCATTTCCATCGGCTTCAGCGACGGCAGTCGCGTCATGTTGCCTGTGGCGGGGCTGCCGGAGTTCGAAGGGTTTTCCCTGCAGGACTTTCAACAGTTGGAAGTCGGCTTTGGCGGAAAGGCGCTGTGCTGTGAGGCCAAAGACCTAGACGTTTCGGTCACGGGCCTGATCGCCTCCAGCAAACCCCTCATGGACCTGGCTACCAGCCTGGTGGCCTCGCGCAACGGCCGCAAAAGCAGCGCCGCCAAAGCCGCCGCCGCCCGAGCCAATGGCAAGAAGGGCGGACGGCCGCGCAAGAAACCGACGGATGACGCTGAGTTACCGCCGGGTCAATAACACCCCGGACTCCATATGGTGGGTCCACGGGAACTGGTCAAACATCGCACATTGGGTAATGCGGTGCGTGTCATGCAGCTGCGCAATGTTCGCCGCCAATGTCTCCGGGTTGCAGGAGATGTACAGGATGTTATCGAAGCGACGCGTCAGCTCGCAGGTGTCCGGGTCCATGCCGGCGCGCGGTGGGTCGACGAAGACGCTGCCGAATTCGTAGCTTTTCAGGTCGATGCCGTGCAGGCGACGGAACGGACGCACTTCGTTCAGTGCTTCAGTGAGTTCTTCGGCTGAGAGACGTACCAGGGTGACGTTACCTACCGCGTTTTCATCGAGGTTGCTCAGGGCCGCATTCACCGAGGTCTTGCTGATTTCGGTGGCCAGCACTTTGCGCGCGCGGGTGGCCAGCGGCAGGGTGAAGTTGCCGTTGCCGCAATACAACTCCAGCAGATCATCCGGGCGATCGCCCAGTGCTTCGTAAGCCCAGTTGAGCATCTTCTGGTTCACCGTGCCGTTGGGCTGGGTGAAGGCGCCTTCGGGTTGGCGGTAACTGAAAGTGCGTCCGCCGACGTCGAGTTTTTCCACCACGTAGTCATGGCCGATCACATCGCGCTTACCCTTGGAACGGCCGATGATGCTGACATTCAAGTCGGCCGCCAGCTTGTTCGCGGCGGTGTGCCAATGCTCGTCCAGCGGGCGGTGATAGCACAGGGTGATCATCGCGTCGCCGGCCAGGGTGGTCAGGAACTCCACCTGGAAAAGCTTGTGGCTCAGCGCGGCGCTGGCTTGCCAGGCGGCCTTGAGTTGCGGCATCAACTGGTTGATGCGTGCGCTTGCAATGGGGAACTCTTCGATCAGGATCGGCGTGCGCTTGTCGTCCTGGGAGAACATCGCGTAGTGTCGCTCACCGCCCTCGCGCCACAGGCGGAACTCGGCGCGCAGGCGAAAATTCTGCAGCGGCGAGTCGAAGACCTGCGGCTCTGGCGCGTCGAACGGGGCCAGCAGGTCACGCAAGCGCGTGACCTTGTCTTGCAGTTGAGCGGTGTAGCTTGCGGCGTCAAAAGTCATGCGTTGAACCAGCCCAGCTTGATCACAAACAGGATCGACAGGATCACCAGCGCCGGGTTCAGCTCACGGTAGCGGCCCGAAAGCAGCTTGATGGCTGTCCACGCGATGAAGCCGAAGGCGATGCCGTTGGCGATGGAGTAAGTGAAAGGCATCGCCAGGGCGGTGACCACCACCGGCGCTGCAACGGTAATGTCGTCCCAGTCGATTTCGGCCAGGCCCTGGGTCATCAGCACCGCCACGAACAGCAGTGCAGGCGCAGTGGCGAAGGCCGGTACGCTGGCGGCCAGCGGCGAGAAGAACAGCGCCAGCAGGAACAGAATCGCGACCACGATGGCGGTCAAGCCGGTACGGCCACCGGCGCTCACGCCCGCAGCCGATTCGATGTAGCTGGTGGTGGTCGAGGTACCCAGCAGCGAGCCGGCCATGGCGGCGGTGCTGTCGGCGATCAACGCACGGCCCATTTTCGGCATGTGGCCGTCCTTGCCCATCAGACCAGCGCGCTTGGCCACGCCGATCAGTGTGCCGGAGTTGTCGAACAGGTCGACGAACAGGAAGGCGAAGATCACGCTGACCAGGCCGATATCCAGCGCGCCTTTGATATCCAGCTGCAGGAAGGTCGGGGCCAGCGACGGTGGCATCGAGGTCACTCCGCCGAAGGCGGTGACGCCGAGCAGGATCGAGACGATGGTCACCGCCAGGATGCCGATCAGCACCGCGCCGCGCACGGCCAGGGCTTCCAGGGCGACGATCAGCACGAAACCGAGGGTGGCCAGGATCGGCGCAGGTTGTTTCAGGTCGCCCAAGCCCACCATGGTGGCCGGGTTGCTCACCACGATTCCGGCGTTATGCAAAGCGATTAACGCCAGGAACAGGCCAATACCGGCGGCAATCGCCGAGCGCAATGGCAGTGGGATGGCGTTGATGATCCATTCACGAATACGGAAGATCGACAGCAGGAAGAACAGCACCGCCGAGATAAACACCGCACCCAGCGCCACTTGCCAGGTATGGCCCATGTGCAGGACCACGGTGTAGGTAAAGAAGGCGTTGAGGCCCATGCCCGGCGCGAGTGCGATCGGGTAGTTGGCGATCAGGCCCATCACGGTCGAACCAATAGCCGCCGCCAGGCAGGTCGCGACGAACACCGCGCCCTTGTCCATGCCGGTCTCGCCGAGGATGCTCGGGTTGACGAAGAGGATATAGGCCATGGCCAGGAATGTCGTGATCCCCGCGAGTATCTCGGTGCGCACGTTGGTGTTGTGTGCTTTGAGTTGAAACAGCTTTTCCAGCATGCCTGCTCCCTGTGACGCTCTGTGGCGTCGTGATTTGTTGACCTCTAAGTCAAAGCACAAACTGCGCCAAGCGCCTTTGGTTTCAGAGAGGATCGGAAAAAGCGGCGCATCATACCAGCAGCCGAGGCCTTGAGGCATACTGCGCCGACGTTTAAACGAAGGTCACTTGCAGCATGAAAATCGCCAGCCCGTGGAGTCTAGCCCTGATCTCCTGTATCAGCCTGTTGCTTGGCGCAGCACCGGCCTGGGGCGCGACTGCACCGCCCTTGAGCGAAGTGCGCGTGTTCAAGGTTGAGTCGGCCGGTTGCGCCGAAAACATCCCCGAGCGCGCGCAAGGCACCCAGATGTGCACGCACCGGGGCCCCACCAAGGTTTCGGTAATGGAAGTGGGCCTGGGGAATAATCCGGTCGGCCTCTTCAATGGTGCAGTGTTGAATGGCCAGCGCACGGCGGTATGCCAGGTCGGCAACATTAGCGAAGCCTGCAATGGGGCCGGCACATTGATGGGCTACATCTATGTGTTTGACCTGGATGTCGAGGCCCAGGGCTGGTTCCAATACAGCAACTCATCCATCAACCCGCCGCGCAATACCTTGTCGACGCAGCTCAATATCCGCTGATCAATCAGCTTGAACGCTCAATACGCCGGGAAGTCGTACCCCTGAGACGGCGACTTTCCTGAACGCCGCGGATGTACACCAACCCGTGAGGTGTTTATGAGCGCGACCCCCAATGGCGCGGCGGATCAACCGTTCGCCAGCCACTCGATATGCCTGCGCCTGAACGGCCAGGACCGCCAGCTGGATGTGCTGCCTTGGACCACGCTGCTTGACCTGTTGCGTGAACAACTCGGCCTGGTCGGCAGCAAAAAAGGCTGCGACCACGGCCAGTGCGGTGCCTGCACGGTGTTGCGCGACGGCAAGCGGATCAATGCCTGCCTGACCTTGGCGGTGATGTGCGACGGTGCCGAGCTGACCACCATCGAAGGTCTGGCCGACGGTGAGCAACTACACCCGATGCAACAAGCCTTCATCAAACACGACGCTTTCCAGTGCGGTTACTGCACCCCTGGGCAGATCTGTTCAGCGGTCGGCCTGGTCAATGAAGGTCGCGCCCACGACACCGCGCAGATCCAGGAACTGATGAGCGGCAACCTGTGCCGCTGCGGCGCCTACAGCAATATCCGCGATGCCATCGAGGACGTTGTTGGAGGTGAGCAATGAATCCCTTCCAGTACAGCAAGCCGGCCGATGTACAGGAGGCCGTGCACCTGAGCAGCGCCGCGTCGCGCTTTATCGCCGGTGGCACGAACCTGCTGGACCTGATGAAAGAAAACATCAGTTGCCCCGAGCATCTCATCGATATCACGGGGCTGCCGTTAAATGAGGTGCAGGAAACCGCCGAGGGCGGGCTGCTGATCGGCGCCTTGGTGAGCAATGCCGACCTGGCCTGGCACCCGCTGATCGAACAGCGTTACCCACTGCTGTCCCAGGCCATCCTGGCGGGCGCTTCGCCGCAACTGCGCAACATGGCCAGCACCGGTGGCAATCTATTGCAGCGCACCCGGTGCTACTACTTCTATGACGCCACCGTGCCGTGCAATAAGCGTGAACCCGGCAGCGGCTGCCCGGCGCGCACCGGCTTGAACCGAATCCACGCAATCCTCGGCGCCAGTGAACAGTGTGTGGCGACTCATCCTTCGGACATGTGCGTGGCGTTGGCGGCACTGGAGGCACGGGTGCATGTCGAGGGGCGTGGCGGATCGAGGATCATCGAGTTTGCCGACTTCCACCGCCTGCCCGGTGATGCGCCGCAGCGTGACAACCAGTTGGCCGACGATGAGCTGATCACCGCCATCGAACTGCCTGCCGATAACCTGGCGAGCCATAGCAACTACTTGAAGATTCGCGACCGCGCATCCTATGCGTTCGCGCTGGTATCTGTGGCAGCGGCGCTTGAGCTGGAGGGCGACACCATTGTTGATGCACGCCTGGCGCTTGGCGGTGTTGCCCACAAGCCCTGGCGTGACCGCGCAGTAGAAGCCGCGCTGATCGGCCAGATTGTCAGCCGCGAAATCTTCAGCCACGCCGCTGACGCAATGCTGCAAGACGCAGAACCTCTGGAACACAACGGTTTCAAGATCAAGCTGGCGCGCCGGGGCATCATTCGTGCCCTGAGCGATGCGGCTGTCGCAGGAGAACGCCCATGACCGCTATCGGCAAACCACTGGACCGGGTTGACGGTCTGCTCAAGGTCACAGGCAAAGCGCGTTATGCCGCAGAGTTTGCCGAGGACGGCTTGCTGCATGGCAGCGTGGTGTCCAGCACCGTCGCCAAGGGCCGTGTGCTGCGTATCGACGCTTCCAGGGCGCTGGCCCTGCCGGGTGTAGTGGATGTGATCCATCATCTAAACCGGCCGAAAATCGCCAGCTACGACGATGCTTTCCAAGATGCCGACGCCGCCGATGGCTCGCCGTTTCGCCCTCTGTACAACGACCAAGTGCTGTACAGCGGCCAGCCCTTGGCGTTGGTGATCGCCGATAACCTGGAGTTGGCACGGCATGCCGGCTCCCTGGTGCATATCGAGTACGAAACCGAAGCCTTCGAAACCGACCTGCTGGCCATGCAGGAACAGGCCCATGCCTCCCCGCAAACCCCGCCCAAGCCGCGCGGCAACTTCCAGGCAGAATGGACCAACGCCGCTGTCAGCCTGGATCTGCATTACAGCACCCCCATCGAGCACCACAACCCGATGGAGCCCCACGCCAGCACTGTGCTGTATCAACCGGACGGCACCTTGCATATCCATGACAAGACCCAGGGGCCGCAGAACTGTCAGGCCTATGTGCAAAAAGTCTTCGGGCTGGATAAGAACCAGGTACGTGTTTTGGCCGCGTTTGTCGGCGGCGCGTTTGGTTCAGGCCTGCGCCCGCAATACCAATTGCCGCTGGCGGTGATGGCGTCGTTGTCGCTCAAACGTTCGGTGCGCGTCACCCTGACGCGCCAACAGATGTTCACCTTCGGCTACCGCCCCCGCACCTTGCAGCGTTTGCAGATGGGGGCCGCCGCCAACGGCCGCTTGCTGGCATTGGGGCACACCGCCATCGGCCAGACGTCGCGCTTCGAGGATTTCAGCGAGCATGTGGTGGAGTGGAGCGGCATGCTCTACCACTGCGATAACGTGCAGCTTACTTATAAGTTGGTGCCGCTGGATGTGTTCACACCCCTGGACATGCGGGCCCCTGGCGCGGCGCTCGGGGTAATCGGCCTGGAGTGCGCCATGGATGAGCTGGCCAGCGCGCTGGGGATCGACCCGGTGCAACTGCGGCTGATCAACTACGCCGAACGCAACCAGAACGAAGACAAACCCTGGTCCAGCAAAGCCTTGCGTGAGTGTTACCGCGAAGGTGCCGAGCGTTTCGGCTGGCGCCACCGCAACCCGGAACCGCGCAGTATGCGCGACGGCCGTCAGTTGATCGGCTGGGGCATGGCAGGCGGCGTGTGGGAGGCCATGCAAATGAAGGCCAGCGCCAAGGCGCGGCTCGACGCGCACGGCAAACTCACGGTGAGCAGTGCCACCACTGATATCGGTACCGGCACCTACACGGTCATGACTCAAATCGCATCGCAGACCAGCGGCGTGGCGGTGGCCGATGTGAGCTTCCTGCTCGGTGATTCTTCATTGCCGACGGCCCCGCTGCAGGGTGGCTCGTTTACCGTTTCTTCGGTCGGGACCGCAGTGCAGCAGGCCTGTGAAGCGCTTAACGCCAAGTTGCTGGAAATCGCCAGGCAGACTTACCCCGTGTTCAAGGATGCCAAGGGGGTACGCTTTGAAGGCGGCCACCTGCACACGGGTAGTGTGAGTGTGTCGCTGGCGCAACTGGTCAAGGATGCTGGCGTAGACGCGCTGGAGGTGCAGGTCGACAGTGAACCGGACAAGAAACGCGAAGGTTATGCCACGGCCACGCATTCGGCGGTGTTTGTGGAGGTTCGGGTGGATGAAGACCTGGGCACCATCAAGGTCAGCCGGGTGGTCAGTGCGATTGCGGCGGGGCGGGTGGTTAATCCGAAAATGGCGCGCAGCCAGATCCTCGGCGGGGTGGTATGGGGGATCGGCATGGCGCTGCATGAGGAAACCCAGACCGATCATCAGCTGGGGCGCTTCATGAACCACAGCCTGGCCGAGTACCACATTCCGGTGAATGCAGACATCGGTGAGATTGAGGTGGTTTTCGTTGAGGAACACGACGAGATCGTCAATGCGCTGGGGTCCAAGGGGGTGGGTGAGATCGGTATCGTAGGCGTGGCGGCGGCAGTGGCGAATGCGGTGTACCACGCCACGGGCAAGCGCGTGCGGGATTTCCCTGTCACTTTGGACAAGCTGTTATGACGCAATAGGCTTGCTAACGCCGCGAAACGCAGCCACCGATTTTCAAGTCCCAATGCTCGTGAAAATCGGTGGCTCGGTACGTCCGTTAATCGAGCCGCTTGAGATCAATGAAGATTTCGGTTTTGTCTCGCGATTGAGTGACCGTCGTTGCCTGATTTGCCGGCGCGTCGTCGACGGAAACGCCCGTTGCGCCGGTCATTTGACTGATACCTCGGATTGGCGGTTCTCCGTCGTAGGTGAACACGTGATCGCTTCCGACGCGTGCCACCCATTTTGCTTGAGGGTTTGCCGCTTGGTCGTGTTCAATCACCTTGCTCGCGTAGTAGTTCATGTTTTTAAGGCGAGTGGTCTTGGGTTCCACGGACGGCACATCAATCGCTTTGATGCGAATACCATGTTTTCGCATGGTTAACAGCAATTCTCTATTGGTGTAGGGCTCATGGCCTGCGTGTGAGCGGTCTATGAGTCTCAAGTTGTTCCTGAGTGCAGGGGAGAATTCCCCTGTTTCGAAGAAGTGATCCAGGTCAGGTTGAAGCGAGTGCTCAAAGCCTTCCGAATACAAGACCATGACGTTGTTCTTCTTGAATTCGCCTGCCTGGTCGATGAGGAACCGCAGCCCTGCAGACTGGGAATGGTCCTCGCCAATAATCATGCCGGGTGATTTTTTGTAGACGCTATTGATAACGTCTGTTGGCGAAGCATCCTTGGCGATGTCGTCGAGAACGGGGCTGGGTTTGGTTTTTGCAGCTTTATGGAATTTCTTGGCATCGTCTTTCAACTGCTTATCAATCTTCTGCTTCACTTTCGACGAAGAAGCTTCTCCTTCTGCAGGATAATCATAAGCGCCAGGGTCAAACTGCTGGCCCGCGGGGCTTTTTGATTGCCATGGGAATTTTATACCGCCCGGTCCGCGAACCACTTCCCATGTTTCGTCCCCGGTATTGCGTACGATCATCACCGTTTTTCGGGTGAAAGGGTCGATAATTTCGACGGTATCGCTATCCAGTCTAAAACCGCTCTTGATCTCAAATACCCGGGTGGTCTCTTTGTCAAAGGTCACTTTGATCAACCAGTGGTCTTCACCGCGGGCATCTTTGACCTGATAGATACCGTTGGCGTTTGGCTTAACGCCTGAGATCTGTTGTTCGCCCTGCTCAACGGCGTAATCCTTGATATCGTTCGAGTCAATACCCGACGGGCGATTGACGTGCGGTTCAACCTCATTTTCAGACGCGGGTGCAGATGGCGGTGGCTCGGTGCTTTCCGCCACGGGCGCTTTTTCGGGTATTGCCTCAGGGGGCTTGATTTCATTAGCAGCAGCTTCGCCAGCACTCCCTCCTTTCAGGATATGGGGAAGTACTATCAGCGCAGCATTGAGTACGCCGAATATAATTCGCTTATCGCCGTCTGGTTTACCTCTTATTTTATCGTCGATCCCGATACCTGCTGTGATTACCCCTGTCGCCAGATAGTACACGCTCAGCGCTATCTCGACTTCAGGCATCACCAACGCCAACGGGGCTAGAAACAGCGCCGCTTTCGCAACCTTTTCGAACCCTTCAAGGACATGTTTTTTATGGACATCTAAATCGGTGGTTATTTTGGTGTTGGCATCGGCATAAGAGCGATCCTTTTGGCGTTTTGCAATTTCATCGAACGGTAATTTGATGGGCTCTGTCGTGATGGTTGTTTGCGGGTTCCCTAAGTCGCCATACCGCCGATACTCCTCGGTTTTCAACCCGCTGTGTGTGAAAAGGCCCTTTGGCCAAGTCCCGAGCTTTTCGAGTGTCTTGTCCAGACCCGGGTGCAAAAAGCCATTGGGCTTGTCCTTGAGGGGGAAGTGCGCGGCGATCGCTGCACGTTTAACCGGGTCAGTCATTTGCTCGGCGAGCCACTTTTTCATTTCAGCCTGGCTGCTGAATGTGTGAATAGGCGAGGAGTTCCCTGGTATGTAAAGCAGGGTCAGTGGAGGGACCTTTTCCCCGTTGGCGTCCAGTTTGACTTTGGTATCGGTGATGTACATAAGGTCGGGGGACTGATAGTCGCCAATCTTTAGCAGGCCCATTTCAATATTGGGATCGTTCGGAGGATTTTTTTTCAGTTGCTCATACGTGATATCCGGCCATGATACTTGGCTGTCTGGCAAACCGGCAGCCCGCAACGCCAGCTCTCGGCCCTCGGCAGTCAAACTACCTTCTTGGTGTTGGGCCATGGCTGATTTGGTGAAGGATGCTTTGGCGAGCGTCGGATATTGTTCTTTGTGACTGTTCCAGAAGTTGTCCAAAAACTTATCGTAGGGCTTTTTAAAGTCGGCCTTCCAGATCAGCTTCTTGAACTCTGCCGGCGTGATCTGACTTTGGTTGCCTCCGTTGTACACCGGTGCAGGCAATTCAGGGGATTCAATGTAAATCCCTTGATAGGTATGTGTGACGTCAGCGTCTTCACGGTTTGGCTTGGCGCGGCTCCAGAAGTCACTCGACTGAGGCTTTTGGGCTTTTATGTCGGGCTTGACTATGACTTCTGGGCCTCCTGCGTAGTAGGGCACCAAGAAGCCTTTTCCTTCTGGCGTATCTTGTGCGTTGGTGACCAGCGCCTCGGTCAGTGAGATTCTCTGGACGATTTTCGCGGGGTAAGGGGTGTCGCCTGTTTTGTTGTAGTTGAAAGTAACCAGATAAGTATTATCCGGGTCTATATTCCACTTTTCCTTATCGGCAGGGTTTGTTGCCTTCGCTGCCATCTCGGCGAATTTTTTCTTGAGAAAAATGGAGGCTTCTTGTGAGACGGTTTTGAACGACTCTTTAATCTCAGCGGTGGCGGGGTCGAGGCTGGGGTTTGGGCCTACATTGACGGGTACTGTTACTTTCTGACCAGTCCCGATGTTTTTATCAGGTTTGGGGTCAGCGCTGACGCTGTTTTGGTAACTTGGTCCAGCATCAATAGAACGTTTATTCCGCTGGCTTGCGGGGGCTGGTGGATGCGCGTTGTTTTTGGGGGCTAGCTCTGACTCGGCTAGCTTACGGTGAGCAGGCAAGGTCGTAGAACTAATATGCATAGGTGTAGTCCTGGAGTATTCAGCGGCAATGATTTCCTTTTGTGTGGTCGCGTGGGTAAGAAGAGTTCCTGCGCCGGTATCAGCCCTTTCATCCTTTAATGTATGACGAGGGCTTGTCGCTAAGGCACCGGCGAAATGGATCGATATGAGGATGTTTAAGTGTTTTTCTCATCCTTCGGCACATGCATGCGATCGCGGTTGGCCAGGGTTGGGAACAGCTTGATCCACACCCCCGTCACCACCAGCGTACCGATCCCGCCCATGACCACTGCGGGCACGGTGCCGAACCAGTGGGCGGTAATCCCCGATTCAAACTCGCCCAACTGGTTGGACGCGCCGATAAACAGGCCATTCACCGCACTGACTCGGCCACGCATTTCATCCGGTGTCTCCAATTGCACGAAGGAGGCGCGAATGACCATGCTGATCATGTCTGCCGCCCCCAGCACCACCAGCACCGCCAGGGAGAACCAGAAGGAGGTGGAAAGGCCGAAGGCGATAGTCGCCACGCCGAACACACCGACAGCGGTGAACATCACGCGGCCCACATGGCGGTCCACCGAGAACCGCGCCAGCCACAATGACATCAACAACGCGCCCACGGCTGGGGCCGACCGCAGCAGCCCCAGGCCCCAGGCGCCGGTCAGCAGGATGTCCTTGGCGAACACCGGCAGCAACGCGGTGGCGCCGCCCAGCAACACGGCGAACAGGTCAAGGGAGATGGCGCCGAGGATGTCCGGGCGGCTGCGGATAAAACGGATGCCGGCCAGAAGCGAGTCCAAGGTGGCCTTGCCTTTGTTAAGCGGCATCTGGCGGGCGGGCAGGTTGAGGGTCAGCACGCAGGCGATCAGGTACAGCACCACTGTGGGGCCATAGACCCAGACGCTGCCGAAGGCGTAGAGCAAACCGCCAAGGGCCGGGGCGACGATTGTGGCCAATTGTTGGGCCGACTGTGACGAGGCCACCGCCCGTGGGAACAGCGCGCTGGGCACGATGCTCGGGAGCAGCGCCTGAGTGGTCGGCATTTCAAACGAACGCGCGGCGCCGAGCAGGAAGGCGAGGACGAAGATCATCTCGCGGGTCACATTGCCGGTCAGCCCGCCGATGGCCAGGCTCAGGGCAATCAGCGCCTGCACAGTCTGGCAGATGGCGGCGACCTTACGCCGTTCATAGCGGTCGGCCACATGCCCGGTGTGCAGCATGAACAACACACGCGGCACAAACTCCACCAGGCCGACCAAACCCAGGTCCAGCACATTGCCCGTCAGTTGGTAGAGGTTCCAGCCGATGGCCACGGTGAGCATCTGAAAGCCGCTGGCGGTGAAGATGCGCGCTAGCCAGAACGCGATGAAAGGGCGGTGGTGACGCAACAACAGCGCAGGTTCACTAGGCATCGGGAGTTCAGGTCAGGGCCGGAGGGAGCGCCGAGATTATCACTAAGTTGTAACAAATAGTTGCAACAACTGAGCTGAGGCAGTCTGTCACGCGGCAAAAGACCACACAGTTCATTCCTGAAAATGGGACTACTCTTTCAGCAATGCTTGATCCAGATCAATGTCCGTATGGGCATCGACCTGGCGGCCTTGGGGCCAGATTCCCTACGCGGTGGATTAAAAAAGAAACGAATTGAAATTCGCCAGACTCCATATCCGTGGGGGCAGTGGGTGCAGGCTCCCGCCAGCAGCCGGTATTACCTGACAGAGGAAGACTTATGTTCGGTTTGGAGGCGCTAGATCTCGCCCGAATTCAATTTGCGTTCACCATCTCCTTTCACATCCTGTTCCCGGCGATCACCATCGGCCTGGCCAGTTACCTTGCGGTGCTGGAAGGCTTATGGCTCAAGACGCACAACGACACTTACCGTGACCTCTACCACTTCTGGTCGAAGATCTTTGCCGTCAACTTCGGCATGGGCGTGGTCTCCGGGTTGGTCATGGCCTACCAGTTCGGTACCAACTGGAGTCGTTTCTCGGACTTTGCCGGCGCCGTCACCGGGCCGCTTCTTACGTACGAAGTGCTCACGGCCTTCTTCCTAGAGGCCGGTTTCCTGGGCGTGATGCTGTTCGGTTGGAACAAGGTGGGGCGCAACCTGCACTTCTTCTCCACCGTAATGGTGGCCATCGGTACATTGATTTCCACGTTCTGGATCCTCTCGTCCAACAGTTGGATGCAGACGCCTCAGGGCTTTGAAATCATTGATGGCCGTGTGATCCCGACCGATTGGTTCGCTGTCGTGTTCAACCCGTCATTCCCGTATCGCCTGGCACACATGGCCACGGCGGCCTTTGTGGCAACCGCGTTCTTCGTCGGCTCCTCGGCGGCCTGGCACTTGCTGCGTGGCAAGGACAACCCGGCGATCCGCAAGATGCTCTCGATGGCGATGTGGATGGCCCTGATCGTCGCGCCTATACAAGCAGTGATCGGTGACTTCCATGGCCTCAATACCTTGAAGCACCAGCCGGCGAAAATTGCCGCGATTGAAGGCCACTGGGAAAATATCGGCAATGAGCCGACGCCGCTGATCCTGTTCGGCTGGCCCGACATGAAGGCCGAAAAAACCAAATACGCGGTCGAGATCCCGTATCTGGGCAGCCTGATCCTCACCCATTCCCTGGACAAGCAGGTGCCGGCCCTCAAGGAGTTCCCGCCTGAAGACCGCCCCAACTCGACCATCGTGTTCTGGTCGTTCCGGGTCATGGTCGGCCTGGGCTTCCTGATGATCTTCACCGGCCTGTTCAGCCTCTGGCTGCGCCGGGGCGACAAAATGTACACGTCCAAGCCGTTCCTGTACCTGGCGTTGTGGATGGGCCCTTCCGGCCTGATTGCGATCCTTGCGGGCTGGTTCACCACCGAGATCGGCCGCCAGCCGTGGGTGGTCTATGGCTTGATGCGCACGGCGGATGCTTCCTCCGGGCATAGCCTTGCACAGATGACTATCACCCTGGTGCTGTTCGTGGTGGTGTATTTCGCGCTGTTCGGCGCGGGCTTGGGCTACATGATGCGCCTGGTGCGCAAAGGCCCTGTGACCCACGAAAGCACCGAGCCCACCCACGGGGGGCCTGGTCAGAAACGCACGCCGGCTCGTCCGTTGTCCGCCGCCGATGACGGCACCGACAACGACCATGACGACATCCAGCACAAGGGGAATTGAGATGGGTATTGATCTTCCGCTGATCTGGGCTGTGATCATCATCTTCGGCATCATGATGTACGTGGTCATGGACGGCTTCGACCTGGGTATCGGTATCCTCTTTCCGTTTATTCCGGGCAAGACTGACCGTGACGTGATGATGAACACCGTGGCCCCGGTCTGGGACGGTAACGAAACCTGGCTGGTACTGGGCGGCGCGGCGTTGTTTGGCGCCTTCCCGCTGGCGTATTCGGTGGTGTTGTCGGCGCTGTACCTGCCGCTCATCCTGATGTTGATCGGTTTGATCTTCCGTGGCGTGGCCTTCGAGTTTCGCTTCAAAGCCAAGGACCACAAGCGTCACCTGTGGGACAAGGCGTTTATCGGCGGCTCATTGGCGGCGACGTTCTTCCAAGGCGTGGCGCTGGGGGCGTTTATCGACGGCATCCCCGTGGTAAATCGCCAGTTTGCCGGCGGTTCGCTGGACTGGGCCACGCCGTTCACGATGTTCTGCGGCGTGGCGCTGATCGTCGCCTATGCGTTGCTCGGCTGCACCTGGCTGATCATGAAAACCGAAGGCCCTTTGCAGGAAAAGATGCACAACCTGGCACGACCACTGGCTTTCGTGGTGCTGGCGGTGATCGGCATCGTGAGCATCTGGACGCCATTGACGCACCCGGAAATCGCCTCGCGCTGGTTCACTTTGCCGAACCTGTTCTGGTTCCTGCCAGTGCCGATCCTGGTGCTGGTGACCATGTACGGCCTGTTCCGCGCCGTGGCACGCAATGCGCACTACACGCCGTTCCTGCTGACATTGGTGCTGATCTTCCTGGGCTACAGCGGGTTGGGCATCAGCCTGTGGCCGAACATCATTCCGCCCTCCGTGTCGATCTGGGACGCCGCCGCGCCGCCGCAGAGCCAAGGCTTCATGCTGGTCGGCACCTTGTTCATCATCCCGTTCATCCTGGGCTACACCTTCTGGAGCTACTATGTGTTCCGCGGCAAGGTCACCCACGAAGACGGTTATCACTAGGAGGGTCGTCTCATGTCCGGCAAACCTACGTTGCACGAGATCGAACAGGCCGAGAAGCAGCCGTTGTGGCGGCGCCTGGGGTGGCTGGCGATGATCTGGACCGGCAGTGTGCTGGCCCTGTTCATCGTGGCAAGCCTGATGCGCATGTTCATGAATGCGGCGGGCCTGACCACTCACTGACATCCCGATCCGGGCCTTGCGGCCCGGCTTTTCAACCCTGCTTGTCGCGAGATGAGCAGGGTTTTTTTATTTGCGCGCTTTGAGAATCACGAATTTTGGCGTGGTGGCGACTTGCTCGACACCCCTGAACAAACGCGCCAGCTTGGTGTGATAGCCCAGATGGCGATTGCCGACTATATAGAGGGCGCCACCAACCACCAGGGCTTCCCGCGCCTGTTGGAACATGCGCCAGGCGAGGAAGTCACCGACGACCTGTTGCTGGTGAAAGGGCGGGTTGCACAGCACCACGTCCAACGAGCCAGGTTCCTGGCCAGCCAGGCCATCGGCGGCGCGTACGACTGCATCGCGATCACCCAGGGCGGCTTGCCAGTTTTCGGCCGCCGACTGCACGGCCATATAGGACTCGTCTACCAAGGTGTACTGCGCTTCGGGGTTTTGCATGGCGCTGGCAATCGCCAACACGCCGTTGCCGCAACCCAGGTCCGCCACCCGGGCATTGCCCAGGTTTTTCGGCAGGTGGGGCAGGAACGCGCGGGTGCCGATGTCCAGGCTTTCGCGGCAGAACACGTTGGCGTGGTTCAGCAGTTCGATGGCCGGTGCTTCCAAGTTATAGCGGGTGGGGTAGGGCGAGACGGCCACGGGACGGTCGTCAGCGGTGGCGATCAGCAAGCGCGCCTTCTTCACCGCTAGCGACGCCTGCATCGGCCCGATGTAGCGCTCCAGTAACTCGCCCGCCGCCCTTGGCAAGTGCTTGATCATCGCCCCTGCGACGACATGCGCGCCCGGTGCCAGTTGCCCTTGCAGGCGGATCAATTGTTCTTCAAGCAGCGCCAGGGTTTTTGGCACGCGGATCAGCACGCGGTCGAAAGGCCCGGACGGGATTTGGCTAGCTGGGATAAACGGCACAGCGTCAAAAGCCTTGCCGTTGCGTACCAGGTTTTTCTCCAAGCCTTGGGCGGCCAGAAACGAATCACCGCTGGACGTGACCTGCACCTGCCCCTGAAGGCTGGCGGCCAGGGCGCCGAAGCTGTCATTGAGCACCAGCACGCGCGTCGCCGTAGTCGGTTGCTGTTCGGCCAGATAATGGAGCAGGTACTCGTCGGCGGCATCGAAGGCTTGCAGCGGATCGTTATGTTGCTCTGGCTGGCGGATCAGATCGAGCTGGGCGAAGGGGCTTTCGAGCAGGGGCATGGCGGGGGAGGCTCTGGTTAAACGATGGGTGTTCGGCAATAACGGGCCGAACCGTCTGAATGAACTGCGGGCGGCGCCCGATGGGCTGCTCAACACTCAGAATTGGCCGTAAATGTTACGTTTTTTTCAGCGTGAATACATGCGGTGTTTCTTTGTCGGTCAAATAATCCCGCTACGCGCGGCACAGAGCACAGCGGCAATTTTGTTATTGACCCCAAGCTTTATGAAGCACCTGCTCATATGAAAGCCAACCGTACGCTCGGACAAGCACAGGATGGTGGCGATGTCTGAGGCGGTCTTGCCCATGCCGGACCACCTGAGGACCTCCCGTTCTCGCGGGGTCAGTTTGCTGGCCGGGCTGATGTCGGAGGGGGCAGCATACTTCTGCGCCACGACAGCGTGCATTGCGTGACAAAGCCATAGCACCAGGCCCGCTTTTTCATAGAGTTCTTCCGGGCTGACGTCCCGCTGTGCACGACTCAGGGTCAGCATGCTGAACACGCCTCGGAAATCATGCACGGTGATAGTCAACGCCCTATGCACACCTAAGGTTTGTGCCAATGACCAAAGGCTTGGTACGTCTTTAAATGTTTCTTCCTCCCAGACGAGAGGTAGTACGCTCTCCATGCACTGCTTTACGACGGGATCCACTTCAAAGAAACGCGCTTGCTCATACAGCGATTTCCACTCATTTGGATAGTTTGTGAATTCGATCGGATTGACTTGGTTTTCGGGACGGTTGGGACTCATTTTGAAGGAACAGTGTTGGAAACCAAGCTCATAAGTCTTGTTGATCACCATTTCAAAAACGCTGGTGATCTCGTCTTCGCCTTCCAGTTTGGAGAGGCGTGTGTTGCGCCAGGTAATCATTGGTACTCTCCATGGGCTGCTTCGTGCCTTGGGGTACGTCCTGGACCCCCAACGCTGCACGAAAAAGAGTGTAGGACATACCTTACATATCAGATGGAGAATTTCGTTCTTGCGCACGGGTATTTAAGAGTTTTTTGCGAGGAGTTCAGTGGTAGTCAGGAAGCAGGCAATTGAAAATTCACGGATTATTAGTGGTTTGGGAGCGGTGTAACGATCAACTAACAGCGCGCCTGTGAAGCTGGTTGAAAGGCTAATAGCGAATTGATTTGGGGTGCAATTAGATAGCCACTATCGCTTGATTGCGCCATGCCACTACCAACCGTAGGTGTTTCCGCACGCGACTTTGAGGGACACTAGGGCACCTGTAGAACGGAGTCCCCCATGACGGCCAGTGCTGAGAAATTCACCCGCCAGACCTTGCTCGACGTGCAATCGCTGACCCCCAGCCTGTTTACCCTGCGCACCACCCGCGATCCGGGCTTTCGTTTCACGGCGGGGCAGTTCGTGCGGCTGGGCGTGACCAAAGCGGATGGCAGTACCGTATGGCGTGCCTATTCGCTGGTCTCCTCACCGTTTGACGAGCATCTGGATTTCTTCTCGATCGTGGTCCCAGGCGGTGAGTTCACGAGCGAGCTGAGCCACCTGCGGGTGGGTGATACCTTGATGGTGGAGCGCCAGGCGACGGGCTTCCTGACCTTGAACCGTTTCGTCGATGGCCGCGACTTGTGGATGCTGGGGACTGGCACCGGGGTGGCACCGTTCCTGTCGATCCTGCAGGATTTCGAAGTCTGGGAGAAATTCGAACGCATCATTCTGGTGTACAGCGCACGGGAAGCCAAAGAACTGGCCTATCAGGCACTGATCAAAGAATTGGGCGAGCGTGAATACCTGGCCGAGTACGCGCATAAACTCACCTACATTCCCATCGTCACCCGTGAGCAGTATCCCGACGCGTTGAATGGGCGCATCACCACCCTGATCGAAAATGGCGAGCTTGAACGTGTAGCCGGCCTCGAGCTGACACCGGAGCATTCCCGCGTGCTGATCTGCGGCAACCCGCAAATGGTCGATGACACACGCCAGTTGCTCAAACAGCGCGATATGAACCTGAGCTTGAGCCGCCGCCCCGGTCAGGTGGCGGTGGAAAACTACTGGTAATAAAAAAGGCGCCTCTAGCAGGCGCCTTTTGTTCAAGCAGATGCTTATTGAAGCGGCTTATCGTTCTGTGCCTTGAGCAGATCGCGGATCTCACCCAGCAACACTTCTTCCTTGGTCGGCACCGGTGGCAGCTTCGGCGCAACGGCTTCTTCACGTTTCAGACGGTTGATGACTTTCACACCCATGAAGATCGCAAATGCGACGATCAGGAAGTCCACCACGCTCTGGATGAATTTGCCGTAAGCCAGGATCACCGCAGGCGCGTCGCCTTGCGCCGCCTTGAGCGTCACGGCCAAATCACCGAAGTCCACCCCACCGATCAACAGACCGAGTGGTGGCATCACCACATCGCCTACAAACGAGGACACAATTTTGCCGAAGGCTGCACCGATGATGATACCGACGGCCATGTCGACCACATTACCTTTGACCGCGAAGGCCTTGAACTCACTGATCACGCCCATAGGTTATTCCTTGTTACAGATGAGAAGGGTGGGACACAGTGTAAGTCAGCTGTAACGGGCTTGCCCGACACAACTTCTAACACTGTTGGTTTTTATCGACACATTAAATCGCAAATAGTTTGCAAAGTGCCACCAATCGCGCGCGAAATACGCCGAATATCAGTGAGTTAACAGATTATTTTATTAATCGGGTTGGTATGACTTTTCTATTTATCTTCTGACTCTTGGGTCACTAGCCTCTGGCAAGCACAACTGAATGTGCACTAAAAAAACCAGAGGAAACCTCGATGAAGAATCCAATGAGCCGCGGGCCTGTTTCAGCGCGATGCGTGCTGGTACTGGCGAGCGCCAGCCTGCTTTCCCTGTCCGTACACGCCGCCAACCTGACACGCGACAACGGTGCTGCGGTGGGCGACAACCAGAACTCGCAGACAGCCGGTGCCAATGGCCCGGTCCTGCTGCAAGACGTGCAGTTGATCCAGAAGCTGCAGCGCTTTGATCGCGAACGTATCCCTGAGCGCGTGGTACACGCGCGTGGCACCGGCGCCCACGGTACCTTCACCGTCACGGACAACCTCAGCGACCTGACCAAGGCCAAGGTGTTCGCGGCCGGCGAAGCCACCCCGGTGTTCGTGCGTTTCTCCGCCGTGGTCCACGGCAACCACTCGCCGGAAACCTTGCGTGACCCGCGCGGTTTCGCTACCAAGTTCTACACCGCTGAGGGTAACTGGGACCTGGTAGGCAACAACTTCCCGACGTTCTTTATCCGCGACGCGATCAAGTTCCCGGACATGGTCCACGCCTTCAAGCCAGACCCACGCACCAACCTGGATGACGATTCCCGTCGCTTCGATTTTTTCTCCCACGTGCCCGAATCCACGCGCACGCTGACCGAGCTGTACTCCGACTCCGGCACCCCTGCCAGCTATCGGGAAATGGACGGCAACGGCGTGCACGCCTACAAGCTGATCAACGCCAAGGGTGAAGTGCACTACGTCAAGTTCCACTGGAAGAGCCTGCAAGGCATCAAGAACCTCGATCCCAAGCAGGTCACCGAAGTACAAGGTCGCGACTACAGCCACATGACCAACGACCTGGTCACTCACATCAACAAGGGCGACTTCCCCAAATGGGACCTGTATGTGCAGGTGCTCAAACCTGAAGATTTGGCCAAGTTCGACTTCGACCCGCTGGACGCGACCAAGATCTGGCCGAATGTGCCTGAGCGCAAGGTCGGGCAGATGGTGCTGAACCGCAACCCGGCCAACGTGTTCCAGGAAACCGAGCAAGTGGCCATGGCGCCGGCCAACCTGGTGCCGGGCATCGAACCGTCTGAGGACCGCCTGCTGCAGGGCCGGGTGTTCTCCTACGCCGACACCCAGATGTACCGCCTGGGCGCCAACGCCCTGCAACTGCCGATCAACGCGCCACGGGTGACTGTCAACAACGGTAACCAGGACGGCGCGATGAACTTCGGCAAGACCACCACGGGCGTGAACTACCAGCCAAGCCGTCTGCTGCCACGGGACGAGCCGCAAACCGCGCGCTACAGCCAGTCGGCCCTGTCGGGCAGCACCCAGCAGGCGAAGATCCAGCGCGAGCAGAACTTCAAGCAGGCCGGTGATCTTTACCGCTCCTTCACCAAGAAAGAGCGTCAGGACTTGATCGAGAACTTTGGCGGCTCGCTGGCTACCACCGATGATGAGAGCAAGCACATCATCCTGTCGTTCCTCTACAAGGCTGACCCGGAATACGGCACTGGCGTGGCCAAGGTCGCCAAGGGTGACCTGGCGCGCGTGAAGGCGCTGGCGGAAAAACTGACTGACTGATTCGTTGGTTACGGCCGACGTCCTTGATCGGGCGTCGGCCCTTGGCAGGAGAAAAACCCATGCGAATTTCTATCGGCTTGCTGATGGCCATGCTGGCCTTTGTCGCCCATGCCGAGTCTCCCGACCCGGTCGCGCTCAAGGCTCAGTTGCAGGACTACTATTTCGACGCTGCCCGCCGTGGCGACCTCGACATGCTCAACACCTTCATCGATTCCGGCTACAGCCTCAATACCCAGGACGACAAGGGTTACACCGCGTTGATCCTGGCCGCCTACCACGGCCAGGGCCCGTTCGTGGAACGCCTGCTCGATGCCGGAGCCGACGCCTGCATGCAGGACAAACGCGGCAACACAGCGCTGATGGGCGCGATTTTCAAGGGCGAATTGAAAATTGCCCAGCGCCTGCTGGCCACTGACTGCAACCCCGACCAACGCAACGGCGCGGGACAGACGGCAGCCATGTACGCCGGGCTGTTCAAGCGTGTCGAGTTGCTGGATGAGTTGAAGGCCAAGGGCGCGGACCTCAACGCCGAAGACCCGATCGGCAACAGCGCTTCACGATTGGCCAGCGGTGAAATCCGGACCCCGGCGCCGCGCTGAGCTATCATCGCGGTTTTTCGGTTGGAGGTTCTCAAATGGCAAAGGCCAAGCGCATGTACGGCTGCACGGAGTGCGGCGCGACCTTTCCCAAGTGGGCCGGCCAGTGCACCGAGTGCGGTGCCTGGAACACCCTGACTGAAACCATGATCGAAAGCGGCGGTGCCGCGGCCCCTGCAGGACGTGCCGGCTGGACCGGGCAGCAGGCACAGATCAAGACGTTGGCCGAGGTCAGTGTCGAAGAGATCCCGCGTTTCTCCACCGCTTCCGGCGAGTTGGACCGGGTGTTGGGCGGCGGCCTGGTGGACGGTTCGGTGGTGCTGATCGGCGGCGACCCAGGCATCGGTAAATCCACGATCCTGCTGCAAACCCTGTGCAGTATCGCCAGCCGTATGCCGGCGCTGTATGTCACCGGCGAAGAATCCCAACAGCAAGTGGCCATGCGCGCCCGTCGCCTGGGGCTGCCCCAGGATCAACTGCGGGTCATGACCGAAACCTGCATTGAAAGCATCATTGCCACGGCACGTATCGAAAAGCCCAAGGTCATGGTGATCGACTCGATCCAGACGATTTTCACCGAACAACTGCAGTCGGCACCGGGCGGCGTGTCCCAGGTGCGTGAAAGTGCGGCGCTGTTGGTGCGATATGCCAAGCAGAGCGGCACGGCGATCTTCCTGGTGGGCCATGTGACCAAAGAGGGCGCACTGGCCGGGCCACGGGTGTTGGAGCACATGGTGGACACCGTGCTGTATTTCGAAGGCGAATCCGACGGACGCCTGCGTTTGCTGCGGGCGGTGAAGAACCGTTTCGGTGCGGTCAACGAATTGGGTGTGTTCGCCATGACTGACCGGGGGCTTAAGGAAGTCTCCAACCCTTCGGCGATTTTTCTCACGCGGGCCCAGGAAGAAGTCCCCGGCAGCGTGGTGATGGCAACGTGGGAGGGCACCCGCCCGATGCTGGTGGAAGTGCAGGCCCTGGTGGATGACAGTCATTTGGCCAACCCGCGCCGCGTGACGTTGGGTCTGGATCAGAACCGCCTGGCGATGCTGCTTGCCGTATTGCATCGTCACGGCGGCATTCCGACCCATGACCAGGATGTGTTTCTCAACGTGGTTGGCGGGGTAAAAGTGCTGGAAACGGCGTCCGACCTGGCGTTGATGGCGGCGGTGATGTCCAGCCTGCGTAACCGGCCATTGCCCCATGATTTGCTGGTGTTCGGTGAGGTCGGTTTGTCGGGCGAGGTGCGCCCGGTACCCAGCGGCCAGGAACGCTTGAAGGAAGCTGCCAAGCATGGCTTCAAGCGCGCGATCGTGCCGAAGGGCAATGCGCCGAAGGAGTCGCCGCCGGGGTTGCAGATTATCGCGGTGACGCGTCTGGAACAGGCACTGGACGCGCTATTCGAGTAGGGCGCCCAGCTCGCGCTCCAACTCTTGCTGATCACCCAGGTTCAACTCGATCAGTCGTCGCAAATGGCTGATCGAGTCCAGATCGATATGCTGGCACACAAAACCCAACTGCCCATGATCCTCATGGGTCAGGCGCACTTGCATTTTTATATGGGCCTTGGGATCCAGGCGGATGTCGACGTCGAACGGCAGCGCCTTGTTGCCCTTCCAGTCCTCTGGCCGTTGTATCAACAAGCCTTTTAATGACAAGTCCACCAATTGCACCGGCCATTCGCGACCGTTTTGCCGAAATTCGGTCTTGGCGTCAAAGGCTATGCGGCGGAAACGGCGGCGGTCAGACGGTTGCTCGGTCATGGTGAAACCCTCTGGAGATAGGAGGATTGTAGCCCCGAGCCATCATCGGGCATTTATTTCTGCTTTTTTTTTCTGCGCAAGGCTCTAGACCAACGTAGGGGGGTGGTCTTTAAGGCCAACAGCGCTAAACTCGGGGTGGCTGTCCTTTCTGTCCACCCTGGCTGGAATATAAAAATGAAAAATAATAATAGCCTGCTACGCCACCTACCCTGGCTGGTGCTGGCAATTGTAGGAGCGTGCGCCCTGGGCGTAGTGGCCTTGCGCCGCGGCGAGGCGATCAACGCCTTGTGGATTGTGGTCGCTGCTGTGGCCATCTACCTGGTTGCGTACCGTTACTACAGTCTGTTCATCGCTAACAATGTGATGCAACTCGATCCACGGCGGGCCACCCCCGCAGTGCTCAACAACGACGGTCTGGACTATGTGCCGACCAACAAACACATCCTGTTCGGTCACCACTTTGCGGCGATTGCCGGTGCAGGCCCCTTGGTCGGCCCGGTACTGGCGGCGCAAATGGGCTACCTGCCCGGCACGCTCTGGCTGATTGCCGGCGTGGTGCTGGCCGGTGCGGTGCAGGACTTCATGGTCCTGTTCCTGTCCACGCGGCGTAATGGCCGTTCTCTCGGCGACATGGTTCGCGAAGAGATGGGCCGCATTCCGGGGACCATCGCGCTGTTCGGCTGCTTCCTGATCATGATCATCATCCTCGCGGTGCTGGCGCTGATTGTGGTCAAGGCCCTGGCCGAGAGCCCATGGGGCATCTTCACGGTGATGGCGACCATCCCGATCGCGATGTTCATGGGCATCTACATGCGCTACATCCGTCCGGGCCGCATCGGTGAAATCTCGATCGTCGGCGTGCTGTTGCTGCTGGGGTCGATCTGGCTGGGCGGGCAGATTGCCGCTGACCCGGTCTGGGCCAAGGCCTTCACCTTTACCGGCATCCAGATCACTTGGATGCTGATTGGCTACGGTTTCGTTGCCGCCGTTCTGCCGGTGTGGCTGATCCTGGCACCGCGTGACTACCTGTCGACCTTCCTCAAAATCGGCACCATCATCGCTTTGGCAATCGGCATTCTGGTCACCATGCCAGAGCTCAAAATGCCGGCCCTGACCCAGTTCATCGACGGCACCGGCCCCGTGTGGAAGGGCGGCCTGTTCCCGTTCCTGTTCATCACCATTGCCTGTGGCGCGGTCTCGGGTTTCCACGCGCTGATCTCCTCGGGCACTACACCCAAGTTGCTGGATAACGAAACCAACGCACGCTACATCGGTTACGGCGGCATGTTGATGGAGTCGTTCGTCGCCATCATGGCAATGGTTGCTGCTTCGGTGATCGAGCCTGGTGTGTACTTCGCCATGAACAGCCCGGCTGCCGTGGTGGGTAGCGATGTGGTGGCTGTGGCACAAACCGTCAGCAGTTGGGGCTTTGCAATTACCCCGGAAGCACTGACGGCGGTCGCCCATGATATCGGTGAAACCACTATCCTGGCGCGTGCCGGCGGTGCACCAACCCTGGCAGTGGGGATCGCGCAGATCCTGCACAGCGTACTGCCGGGTGAAAACACCATGGCGTTCTGGTATCACTTTGCGATCCTGTTCGAGGCGCTGTTCATTCTGACGGCAGTCGACGCGGGTACCCGGGCCGGTCGTTTCATGCTGCAAGACCTGCTGGGTTCCTTCGTACCGGCGCTGAAACGCACCGAGTCGTGGACTGCCAACCTGATCGCAACAGCCGGCTGTGTGGCGATGTGGGGTTACCTGCTGTATCAAGGCGTGATCGACCCACTGGGCGGCATCAACACCCTGTGGCCGCTGTTCGGTATCTCCAACCAGATGCTGGCCGGTATCGCGCTGATGCTTGCAACGGTTGTGCTGATCAAAATGAAACGCCAGCGCTACATCTGGGTGACCATGCTGCCGGCTGTCTGGCTGCTGATCTGCACCACCACCGCGGGCTTCATCAAGCTGTTCGACGCCAACCCGGCGATCGGCTTTCTGTCGCTGGCCAAGAAATACAGCGATGCATTGGCCAATGGGCAGATCCTCGCCCCGGCGAAGAACATCGACCAGATGCAGCACGTGATCTGGAACGCCTACACCAACGCAACGCTGACGGCGCTGTTCCTGTTCGTGGTGTTCAGTATCCTGTTCTATGCGCTCAAGGTCGGTGTCGCCGCCTGGGGCAACAAAGAGCGTACCGATAAAGAAGCGCCGTTCCAGGCCATTCCGGACGCGTGATCGAGGATTGCAACCATGTTCAATGACATCAATCGCCTCGGTAAATACCTCGGTCAGGCCGCGCGCCTGATGGTCGGCATGCCCGACTACGATACGTACGTCGAGCATATGCAAACCAAACACCCGGACAAGCCGGTGATGGACTACAAGGCGTTCTTCCGGGAACGCCAGGAAGCCCGTTACGGCGGCAAGGGTGGGCCCAAGTGCTGTTGACCCGGTAGTCGGGCTGGCGGTGATCTACTGTGGGAGCGGGCTTGCTCGCGAATGCGGTCAGTTGGCGGATGTGCTGACTGATACACCGTATTCGCGAGCAAGCCCGCTCCCACATTTGTTTTGTGTTCCTTCAGTTATAAGGAGAATTGCTTTTGTCCTCTCCCATCCCGGTAACGGTCCTCAGCGGCTTCCTCGGCGCCGGCAAGACCACCTTGCTACGCCACCTGCTCAAAGCCGAGCACGGCCTGAAAATCGCCGTGATCGAAAACGAATTCAGCGACGCCGGTATCGACACCCAGCTGCTGGGCGAAGAGCCAGTGCAAGTCATGACCCTGTCCAACGGCTGCGTGTGCTGCACCATCCACACCGACCTGACCAAAGCCCTGTACCTGCTGCTCGAACGTCTGGACAGTGGCGAGATCGCCTTCGACCGCCTAGTGATCGAGTGCACCGGCCTGGCCGACCCAGCTCCCGTGGCCCAGACCTTTTTCATCGACGAGGAACTGCGCGAGCGCTACCTTCTCGACGGCATCATTACCCTGGTGGACGCCGCCCACGCCGAGCACCACCTGACCCAGACCATCGCCCAGGCCCAGATCGGCTTTGCCGACCGCCTGCTGGTGAGCAAGCGCGACTTGGTGGACGCCGCCGCCTTTGACGCGCTCAGCGAACGCCTCACCCGCATTAACCGCCGCGCGCCGATCCGCGTGGTGGACCATGGCAACATCGACCTGGCTGAACTGCTCGATGTGCGCGGCTTCAACCTCAATGCCGGCATGAGCCTGCGCCCGGTGCGGGCTGCACCGTCCATCGACCGTATCTCCAGCCTGGTGCTGCGCACCGACCAGCCGCTGGATATCGACCGCCTCAGCGCGTTCATGAACGAACTGCTGGAAGACCACGGCAAGCAACTGTTGCGCTACAAGGGCGTGCTGAACATTGCCGGGGAAGATCGGCGCATGGTGTTCCAGGGCGTGCTCAAGCTCTACGGTTTCGATTGGGATACCGAATGGGCCGAAGGTGAGGTGCGAGAGAGTGTGATCGTATTCATTGCCGATGAGTTGCCTGAAGAAAAGATTCGCGAAGGTTTCCGGCGCGTCTATCAGGCATAAAAAAGCCCGGCTTAAAAGCCGGGCTTCTTATTCAAGCAACTGCAATCAAGCGCCGTACACCGGCAGCTTCTTGCAGATGGCCTTGACCTTCTCACGTACCGCGTCGATCACGGCTTCGTTGTTCAGGTCTGCCAGGATGTCGCAGATCCAGCCCGCCAGTTCCTTGCACTCTGCTTCCTTGAAGCCACGTGTGGTCACCGCGGGGGTGCCGAAGCGCAGGCCCGAGGTGACGAACGGCGAACGTGGGTCGTTCGGCACGGAGTTCTTGTTCACGGTGATGAAGGCTTTGCCCAGCGCGGCGTCAGCGTCTTTACCGGAAATGTCCTGCTTGATCAGCGACAGCAGGAACAGGTGGTTCTCAGTACCGCCGGATACCACGTCAAAGCCGCGCTCGATGAACACGTTGGCCATGGCCTGGGCGTTCTTGACCACTTGTTGCTGGTAGGTCTTGAACTCAGGCTGCAGGGCTTCTTTGAAGCAGATCGCCTTGGCGGCGATCACGTGCTCCAGCGGGCCACCCTGGGCACCTGGGAATACGGCGGAGTTCAGCTTCTTCTCGATGTCGGCGTTGGCGCGAGCCAGGATCAGACCGCCACGTGGACCGCGCAGGGTCTTGTGGGTGGTGGTGGTCACCACGTCAGCGTAAGGCACCGGGTTCGGGTAAACGCCAGCGGCGACCAGCCCCGCAACGTGAGCCATATCAACAAAGAGATAAGCACCGACTTTGTCAGCGATAGCGCGGAAGCGTGGGAAGTCCAGGATCTGCGAGTAGGCGGAGAAACCGGCCACGATCATTTTTGGCTTGTGTTCAACGGCCAGTCGCTCGACTTCGTCGTAGTCGATCAGGCCGTTGGCATCGATACCGTATTGAACGGCGTTGTACAGCTTGCCGGAGGAGGAAACGCTGGCGCCGTGGGTCAGGTGACCGCCGTGGGCCAGGCTCATGCCCAGGATGGTGTCGCCGCCTTGCAGCAGGGCCAGGTACACGGCGCTGTTGGCTTGGGAGCCGGCGTGCGGCTGGACGTTGGCGTAATCGGCGCCGAACAGTTCTTTGGCACGGTCGATGGCCAGTTGCTCAACCACGTCGACGTACTCGCAACCGCCGTAGTAGCGCTTGCCTGGGTAACCTTCGGCATACTTGTTGGTCAAGACCGAACCTTGAGCCTCCATCACCGCTGGGCTGGTGTAGTTTTCCGAAGCGATCAGCTCAATGTGCTCTTCCTGGCGCACGGCTTCTTGCTCCATGGCGGCAAAGAGATCGGCGTCGTACTTGGCAATAGTCAAATCACGGCTGAACATGGCGGTCCTCAAGGATCGGGGGCAGAAAAGGAGGGCATTCTAACCCAAGCGCCTATTAGAAGGGGTATGAAACATAGTCATGGTGATGAAGCGCCAGCTTCAAGTTGCAAGCTGCAAGCCTCAAGTAAAAGCAGATTTGCCCTTGCTTGCCGCTTACAGCTTGAAGCTTGCCACTGCCCTCTTCATGTTCGATTGATTGGAGCTGTTAGCTCCAATCAATCGAACATGAAGAGGGCATCATTACTGAACTGCGCCTCGAACCGGTTCGCCGGCATCGGCCGCCCGAACAGGTAGCCCTGAACCTCATCGCAGCCATGCTCACGCAGGAAGTCCAGCTGTTCATGGGTTTCCACACCTTCGGCGATCACCGCCAGGTTCAGGCTGTGGGCCATGGCAATAATGGCGCGGGCGATCTGGGCGTCCTGTTCGCCGGAAGGCAGGCCATCCACGAAGGTGCGGTCGATCTTCAACACGTCGATAGGGAATTGCTTGAGGTAGTTGAGCGACGAGTAGCCCGTGCCGAAGTCATCAACCGCAATGCTCAACCCCAGGTTTTTCAGGCTGTCGAGGATCTGCATGGCCTCGTTGACTTCCCGCATCAGGATACTTTCGGTCAGCTCCAGCTCCAGGCATGCCGGCGGCAGCCCGGTGTCCTTGAGGATGGTGGCGATACGGGTGCCCAACTGGCCGTCGGAGAACTGCCGCGCCGAGATGTTCACCGAGACTTTCGGCACGCGCACCTTGTTCTGATGCCAGGTCTTGAGCTGGCGACAGGCTTCGCTGATCACCCAATCACCAACATCCACCACCAGGCCCAACTCTTCCAGTACCGGGATGAAATCCCCCGGCGGCACCAGTCCGCGACGCGGGTGGCGCCAGCGCAGCAAGGCTTCGGCGCCGGTCAGGCGTTTGCCGTCGCCGCTGAATTGCGGTTGGTAATAAAGCACGAATTCGTTCTGGTCCAAGGCATGGCGCAGGTCGCTTTCCAGCTCGAGGCGTTCCAGGGCGCTGGCGTTCATGTCGGCCTGGTAGAACTGGAAGTTGTTTTTGCCGCGTTCCTTGGCGTGATACATCGCCGTGTCGGCGTTTTTCATCAACTGGCTCAGCTCGTTGCCGTCCTGAGGGCTCAGGGCGATACCGATACTGGCGGTCACAAAGAATTCGCGACCTTCCAATACAAAGGGCTTCACCAGGCTGGCGAGGATCTGCTCGGCCACGTGTATCGCGCGGTTGAGCGCCAACTCGCGGCTGACCCTGGGTTGCAGGAGCAAAGTGAACTCGTCGCCGCCCATACGCGCCACGGTATCGTCTTCGGCCACGCAGCCCAGCAGGCGCGTGGCCATTTCCTTGAGCATGCGGTCTCCGGCGGCGTGGCCCAAGGAGTCGTTGATCGGTTTGAAGCGGTCGAGGTCGAGGAACATCAGCACCACCCACGACTTCTGCCGTTCGGCCGACTGCAACGCGGTGTGCAGGCGGTCCTGGAACAACGTGCGGTTAGGCAGGTGGGTCAGAGCGTCATAGTAGGCCAGGCGGTGGATGCGCTGCTCGCTGGCCTTGCGCTCACTGATATCACTGAAGAAGCACACGTAGCTGGCCAGGTCCCCTTCATCGTCGAACACGGCGGTAATGCCGACCCACGCCGGGTAATGCTCGCCATTGCGGCGCTTGAGCCACACTTCGCCTTCCCAGGTGCTGTGCTGGTGCAACTGCTTGAGCACGTAGCGCAGGTGGGCTTCCTGTTGTTCGTCGACGGTGAGCATGTTCGGCAACTGGTCGAGCACATCGCTGACCGCATAGCCACTGACCCGACTGAATGCCTCGTTGGCCTGCACGATATAACCGGCCGGGTCGGTGATCAGGATCGCCGAGGTGGAGTGCTCGAAGACCGTGGCCGCCATGCGCAGGTCTTTTTCGGCGCGGCGTTGCTGGCTGATGTCGCGGCCTACACCAAGGATGCCCTCGAAGGCGCCGTGTTCGTCCCACACCAGCACCAGGCGCAGCTCGATCGGCACTTTGCGACCGTCTGCGCGCAGGCAATCGAAAAGGAACAGCTGGGTTTGAATGTCGTCGCGCAGCCTGTTCAGCGCCTCGGGATCGCCCAGCGCGCGGCTGACCTGTTCCATCAGGCTGTAAATGCCAGTCAATTGCTGCGGGTTGGCGATGATCGACTGCCAGCCGTGCTTGAACACCCAGTCCACGTCATAACCGAGCACGGCGTTGACCGAGGGGCTGATGTAGTTGAGGGCCAACTGGCTGTCGGTGGAGCAGATCACGTCGCTGATGCTTTCAGCGAGCATGCGGTAGCGCTGTTCGCTGTCGCGCAGGGATTCGCTGGCTTCGATCTGGTCGGTGATGTCCTTGGCCACGCCGATGATGCGGGTGATCTGCGCTGTCTTGTCGCGGGCCAGGGCTTGCTCGCGGATGTCAAAGCGCCGCCATTGGTTATTGCGGTGGCGGAAGCGCAGTTGGCATTGCAATTGGGTGGTGTAACCGGCCTGGCGCTGTTGCTGGCGCAACTCGTGGTAATGCTCGGCGTCTTCGGGGTGCAGCAGGATTTCCCAGAAATACTCGCCCATTTGCTGCAGTTCGACCTTGTTGTAGCCGAGGGTGTGGCCCAAGTGGTGGTTGCTGAAAATCATGCGCTGGCTGATCACGTCCTGCACGTACAGGTGATCGGGCACTGTGCGGACCACATCCGACCAGAAGCTCTCGCGCTCCACCAGCGACAGCTCGATCAGCTTGCGGCTGGTGATATCGCTGATGCTGAGGATCACCGCCTTGAAGTCGTCCTGCTGCTCCGGCAGGCGCATCACCAGCCACAGGTATTGCTCGTTGCCGGCCACGTCCTTGAGCTGGATTTCCAGTTCCAACTGGTGCTGTTGGGTCAGCACCGCCTCAAGTATCTGATAGCCAATGGACGTGGCGTTACGTGGGCAGTCATCGATCAGGCGCTCCCAGGCTTCTTCGCAGGAACCCACGTTCAACAGACGCACCGCCACTTGGTTGACCTCGGTGATGCGCAGTTCCTTGAGCAGTTGCTGGCGCTCACCGGGGTTGTCGTGCAGCCAGGCGTGCAGTTGCTCGCGGGTCTCCAGTCGGGTCTTGTCGAAAAGCGCGTTCAGGCCCGACAGGTCGAGCACGCACAGGGCCACACCGGTGCCTTCGAAAATATCCTGGTAACGCCGGCGGCCTTCATGCACCTGGCGTTGGCGGCGGCGCATGTTCAGCAACACGATCACCGGGATCAGCGAGAACGCCAGGCCCAGAAGGCATTTGCCAATGAAGGCCGGCAGCAGTTGTTCCAGCACCGCCGTGCGGTCGAACAGCCCGCGCAGCTGCCAGTCGCTTTTGCTCAGAGGGGTGACCAATACGCTTTTATTCAGCTCGTCCGGGGTCAGCGCAGACGCCCATTGCGCCGGCATGCCGCTGTCCCGGCTGACAACCCGGTGGTTGATGCGATTCTCGATGACCCACATCGGGCGTTGGCCCTGGCTGTCCTGGCGGGTGAGGTTGGCCAGGTAGTTGGGAGCCAGGCGCAGTGCCCAATACATTCTTGAGCCGCCGCTGGGCTGGTGCAGCAACAGATAGATGATCGTGCCGTCGTTGCTGTTGCTCAGGTAATAAGACTGGGCGTGGCTGCGTTGCACCAGCTCTGCAAGCCAGGCGCTATCCTGGCTGTCTGCGGCGCTGTCACTGATCATCGCGCCGCTGGGGGCGAGCAGGGCCACGCTGCGCAATTCCGGCATCGAGCGCTGCAAAGTGCGCATCAAGGCTTGTTGCTGTTCGCTGTCACGCGGCGGCTCGACCATCGGCAGCAGGTTCAGGGCGATTTTTGCGCTGAGGGCCATGTTCAGGCTGATCTGTTCAGCCAGGTCGGCACTGTAGTCGATGGTGTATTGCTGCTGGTTCTTCTGGTTTTGCTGCAGCTGGTCCAGCAACTGCCAGAACAATAACGCGAGCAGCATGAGGACAAGCGTCGCCAACGCGCCTTTGAGGGTGCCGTGCAGGGGCGCTCCCGGCGCTATATGAGCGGCGCGCAGGGGAGTGGGCGGCGTGACTTTGGACAAGCTGTGATCCTGCGGTTTGGCTGGACTGGCGCGCGACGTGCACTATAAGCCGGACGCCCGGAGGGCGGCTAGCATGCCTTGACTTGTGGCAAAGTGCCAGCCCCTGCCTGGCTGGACTGACCAAGCGCATTCAGGTAGCTTTGCCGGTTACGCGGGGGCGTTCCAGCCCCAGATATTCAGGCTTTATACCGCACGCAGGCATTGATGATAGTCAACGGCCCGCGCCGCGCATGGCCTGGCACGGGCTTCGTCCGCTTAATTCATCAGTCACTGACGCTAGGTTCACCATGGCTCAATACGTCTTCACCATGCATCGGCTGGGAAAAGTTGTTCCGCCGAAGCGGGAAATCCTGAAAAACATTTCGCTGTCCTTCTTCCCAGGCGCCAAGATCGGCGTGCTCGGCCTCAACGGTTCGGGTAAATCCACGCTGCTGAAAATCATGGCCGGCGTCGACACCGAGTTCGAGGGCGAAGCCCGCCCGATGCCGGACCTGAACATCGGCTACCTGCCGCAAGAGCCGATCCTGGACCCGACCAAGACCGTGCGTGAAGTGGTCGAAGAAGCCGTCAGCGTGATCAAGAACGCCCAGGCGCGCCTGGACGAGGTCTACGCCGCCTACGCCGAACCGGATGCTGATTTCGACAAGCTCGCCGCCGAACAGGCCAAGCTCGAAGCCATCCTGCAGGCCGGCGACGGTCACAACCTGGAGCGCCAGCTGGAAGTCGCCGCCGACGCCCTGCGCCTGCCGGCGTGGGACGCCAAGGTCGAACACCTGTCCGGTGGTGAGAAGCGTCGTGTGGCCCTGTGCCGCCTGCTGCTGTCGGCCCCCGACATGCTGCTGCTCGACGAACCGACCAACCACTTGGACGCCGATTCCGTCGCCTGGCTGGAACACTTCCTTCACGATTTCCCAGGCACCGTGGTAGCGATCACGCACGACCGGTACTTCCTGGACAACGTGGCTGGCTGGATCCTCGAGCTCGACCGTGGCGCCGGTATCCCTTACGAGGGCAACTATTCCGGTTGGCTGGAAGCCAAGTCCGACCGTCTGGCGGCCGAATCCAAGCAGCAATCGGCCCATGAAAAAGCCATGAAGGAAGAACTGGAGTGGGTGCGCAAAGGCGCCAAGGCCCGCCAGTCCAAATCCAAGGCACGTCTGCAACGCTTTGAAGAAATGCAGTCGCAGGAATTCCAGAAGCGTTCGGAAACCAACGAGATCTACATCCCAGCCGGTCCGCGCCTGGGTGACAAGGTCATCGAGTTCAAGAACGTTTCCAAAGGCTATGGCGACCGCGTGCTGATCGACAACCTGTCGTTCTCCATGCCAAAAGGCGCGATCGTCGGCGTAATCGGTGGTAACGGTGCGGGTAAATCCACCCTGTTCCGCATGCTGATGGGCAAGGAAACGCCGGATTCGGGCACTATCGAAGTGGGCGAAACCGTGCAACTGGCCTGTGTCGACCAGAGCCGCGAAGACCTGGACGGCAGCAAGACGGTGTTCCAGCAGATTTCCGACGGTTCCGACCAGATCCGCATCGGCAACTATGAAATCCCGTCGCGTACCTATGTCGGTCGTTTCAACTTCAAGGGTGGCGACCAACAGAAGTTCGTCAAGGACCTGTCCGGTGGTGAGCGCGGTCGCTTGCACCTGGCCCTGACCCTGAAAGAGGGCGGCAACGTCCTGCTGCTCGACGAACCGTCCAACGACCTCGACGTCGAAACCCTGCGTTCCCTGGAAGAAGCCCTGCTGGACTTCCCAGGCGCCGCCATTGTGATCTCTCACGATCGGTGGTTCCTTGACCGCGTCGCGACGCACATCCTGGCGTACGAAGATGACTCCCAAGCGGTGTTCTTCGAGGGTAACTACACCGAGTACGAAGCGGACCGTAAAAAGCGCTTGGGCGATGCTGCTGCCCAGCCGCACCGTGTGCGTCACAAAAAACTGGCCTGATTCGGGTTGGTGGTTTGAAAGAGCGGAGCCTTCGGGCTCCGTTTTTTTTTTGCCTGGAATTTGATGGTGCGTGCGGTTTGATTTGAATCCCTGAAAGGGTGCATAAAAGCCGCTAAAACTGGATACAGTTATATAAAACGCACCATTTAAATTCACAAAGGCGACATTTTGCCCTGTCGCAGTGCGGAATGAATTGATAAAGTCCGGCTCAATCTCCGTTAACAACTAAAAATTTGCCGAGACTTTCCATGATCGAATCCGTCGAATCCTTCCTTGCCCGCCTCAAGAAACGCGACCCTGATCAGCCGGAATTCCACCAGGCGGTGGAAGAAGTCCTACGCAGCCTGTGGCCGTTTCTTGCAGCCAACCCCCACTACCTGACTTCGGGCATTCTGGAGCGCATTTGCGAGCCGGAGCGCGCCATTACCTTCCGGGTGTCGTGGGTGGATGATCATGGCAAGGTCCAGGTCAATCGCGGTTTCCGTATCCAGATGAACAGCGCCATCGGCCCGTACAAAGGCGGCCTGCGCTTCCATCCGTCGGTGAACCTGGGCGTGCTGAAGTTCCTCGCCTTCGAGCAGACCTTCAAGAATTCCCTGACCTCGCTGCCCATGGGCGGCGGCAAAGGCGGCTCGGACTTCGACCCCAAGGGCAAGAGCGATGCCGAGGTCATGCGCTTCTGCCAGGCATTCATGAGCGAGTTATACCGCCACATCGGCGCGGACGTGGACGTGCCGGCCGGCGATATCGGCGTGGGCGCCCGTGAAATCGGCTTCCTGTTTGGCCAGTACAAGCGCCTGAGCAACCAGTTCACCTCCGTGCTGACCGGCAAGGGCATGACCTACGGCGGCAGCCTGATCCGCCCGGAAGCCACGGGTTTCGGCTGCGTGTACTTCGCTGAAGAGATGCTCAAGCGCAACAACCAGCGGGTTGAGGGCAAGCGTGTGGCGGTGTCCGGTTCCGGCAACGTGGCGCAATACGCGGCGCGCAAGGTCATGGACCTTGGCGGCAAAGTGATTTCCCTGTCCGACTCCGAAGGCACCCTGTACGCCGAAAGCGGTTTGACCGAAGAACAATGGTCGGCCCTGCTGGAGCTGAAAAACGTGCAGCGCGGCCGTATCAGTGAACTGGCCGAGCGTTTCGACCTGGAGTTCCGCAAAGGCCGGGCCCCATGGGAACTGACCTGCGACATCGCACTGCCCTGCGCGACCCAGAACGAACTCGATGCCGACGCTGCCCGCACTTTGCTGCGCAACGGCTGTGTCTGCGTGGCTGAAGGCGCCAACATGCCGACCACGCTTGAGGCTGTGGATATCTTTATCGAGGCGGGCATCCTGTTCGCGCCGGGCAAGGCATCCAATGCCGGCGGTGTGGCCGTCAGTGGCCTGGAAATGTCGCAGAACGCCATGCGCCTGCTGTGGACTGCGGGTGAAGTGGACAGCAAGCTGCACAGCATCATGCAGTCGATCCACCACGCCTGCGTGCATTACGGCGAAGAAAACGGCCGGATCAATTACGTGAAAGGCGCCAACATCGCCGGCTTCGTCAAAGTCGCCGACGCGATGCTGGCCCAAGGCATCGTCTAAACTTCGGGTTCGATCCGCAGCACTTCGATCAACTGATTGCCGACGGGGCGTATCCATAGCACCTCGTCACCCACCTGGGCGCCCAACAATGCGCGTCCCAATGGCGATCCCCAGTTGATCAGGCCTGCGCTCGCATCGGCCTGGTCTTCGCCAACCAACTGGATGCGTTGTTGTTCGTCCTGCTCATTGGCGAAGGTCACCCAACTGCCGATCTGCACCGTGTCGGTGGAGGTGGCGGGCGCGACCACTTGGGCGCTTTGCACCCGCTGGTTGAAGTAACGCAAATCCCGCTCAAGGTCCGCCTGGCGCTGTTTATCGCCCTTGGCGGATTCGAGGGTGTATTCCTGCTGCAACTGCGCAACCTTGGCCTGCAACTGCGCGAACCCTTGCGCGGTGAGGCGGTTAGGCTGTTCGCTGACTTGGCGCTCTACCGGCTGATCAGCCTGGGCGGCGGCGTTGTCCTCGTTTACAAAAGCTCGGCTCATGATGTTCTCCCTCTATGGAGTTTGGGCCATGGTCGCCGTGCTTTAGTTTCGATGGATGTCTGGAAACGACCTATTGCGAGCGATAGGCCCGTGCGGCGTCGCGGTTTTTCTCCTGCTGCCATTCGCGATCCCGGTCGTCCCAGTGACGCTCCTTGTAGTCCCGCAACGCCTCGTTCTCGCGCATGGCCTTGCACTGGCGAAAGCCATCTTCCCAGCCTTCGGCGTATTGCCGGTCCTTCAGATACCGCGGCACATTCTTGCGAAACTCCCCGGTAATCACCCCCGCTGCCTGGCGACCGCTACTGCAGCCATCATCAAATCCGTCGGCAAACGCCGGTGGGTAACCCTTGGCCAGCAAATCCTCATGGGTCGATTGGCAACCGGCCAGCCACATCACTGCACACAGCATTACCGCAGACCGCCACATGACGTACTCCCTGGCCGTTTCACGGCTGATAGGGAGAGTCTAGAAGGGGATTTGTTGGAGGCATGTGAAAGGGAGGTGAGAAAGCTGTTTTGCGTACGTTGGCTAAACACATAATCCAGAGTGGGAGCGGGCAAGCCCGCTCCCACATGTTGAGCGTCGCCAGGTTTCGATCAGTAGTGATACCACTTCACCTCAAGCATCACTTCATTCACCGGCGTCGACAGGTGGCTGTACTCGCGCTGTGCACTCAGGCGCAGCCCCAGGTTGCGCGACAGCTCCCACTGCTGGTTGAGGCTGATGCTACGGCGTACTTCGCCATTGGTGAAAAAATCACCCTTGGCTTCCAGGCTCAGGTTGCCCAGCGGGTTTTTCCACAGCACGCCGGTGTTGAACCCGGCCGCCGGGGAGATGGCTTCGCTGAAGTCGTTGTTGTGCTCCACGCGCACGGTGCCGAGGGCGAAGCCGAGCATGTCGTCGCTCAGCTGCCAGGTGCCACCGGCGCCGCCGTTGACGTGGGCGACCAGGGTTTCGTCGTCGTGTTTGCCGGGGACCCGCTCAAGGCCGCCAGTGACTTGCCATGACCACGGCTGCAACAGGGCGTTGCGTGGGGTCAGGGAGCGGATGGTGGCCAGGTCCAGTTGCTGCAGTTGCCAGTGGTTGCCTTCGTACTGGCGCAGTTTCATCTGCAGGATTTCGATCTGCGCGCCCAGGGGGAAACCTTCGGCGTTGTCGTTAAGGTCATGGTAGGCCATGCGCAGGCCGTATTCACCGAAAGCCTTGTCGCCACGGGTGCCGATGCCGGCTTGCCAGGTGCGCGACTCATGGCCGTTTTCCGGCAGGCCGGGCGGGGTGATCTTGAGATCGGGTGCCGGGTTCTGGTTGATCGCGCGCAGCAGTTCGAAGCTGCGCTGGGAGCGGGCGCTGTCGCGCTCCAGACCGTTGGCGCGGTAGCGGCCGAGTCGATAGGCAGCGTCGATGATCAGGGCCTGGCGCGCGCGGGGCAGGGCTTTGAAGGCGGGCTCCTGCAATTGTTTCTGGTCGTCGCTGATCTTCAGTGCCCATTGTTGCTCGTCGCTATCGAGCGGCTTGGCGCGCTCCAGCAATTCGCGTTCACGGGAAGGGCGGTAGTCGATTTTTTCTACCAGACCTGCGTCTTTCACGGCCTTGACCGTGTCGGTCGGGATGGCGGTCAGCGGGAATTGCTCGGTCAAGCGCAGGCCGGGACGGGCTACTTGCAGCAGTTCCAGCAGGCGATACGAGCAGTTTTCGTCGAAGAAGAAGTAGTCGAACTGGATCTGCTTGAGTTCCCACACGTGCTCGACCATGCGCTCGGTCTCGACTTGCGTAAGGTTGAGGCGATATTCCCACAGGTCGCGGTTCTCAAGGCTGCGGTATTCCGACAGCTTCTCCTGGTAAGGCACCAGGGCGAACAAGCCGGGATAACCGCCCATCAGGCCTTTCCAGGCGTACAGAATGCTGTTGTCGGAGCCTTCAATGTAGGCGCCGAAGTTGATCGCGTAGCTGAGCAAGGCGGTGTTATTGCTTTGCACGTCGGCCTGGTCGATGCGCAGCAGGGTGTGGCCGAACATTGACGACGGGCTGTTGAGGTAGGCCGCCGGGAAGATCATCACCGCGCTATGGGGGGCGACGTCCTTGAACCATTGCTTGAATTCTTTGCAGTCCACGGCGGGCAGGTCAGTGAGGTGCAACTGATCCTTGAGCCAGCGGGTGCGTGCGGGGTAAACGCATTGGGCGTGTTTTTCACCCAGGCTGGCCGGGGCGTAGAGCGCGTCAACGGTGGCCTTGAGTTCGGCGTCCGGGTGGTGGGCGCCATCGGGCGCGAGGAAGAACTTTTTGTCGCTGACATAACTGCGCCAGCCACTGATTTTGCCGGCTTCATAATGGCCTAGAGACAGCCAGAACGGATCATTGGCCAATTGCTGCAAACGTTGATCATCAAGGTGCGGGGCCGCGTACAGCGGGGCGCAGGCGAAGAGTGCCATCCAGGCAAAGCGTTTGAGCATAGGGGCAACTTAAGTCGGAAATAAAAGAGACCCAAAGGGGAGGCGGGTCCAAAATAAAACCCGCGCCTTGGTAGGCGCGGGTCGGTCGAGCTTAAGCCTGGGTAGCGTATTTCGCCAGACGGGCATCGCTTTTCAGTACCGCAATGGTGTTGTTGTGCACGTCGTCAGCGGTCACGTCAGCCTTGCTGAAGATCTGCTGGAAGTGCTCGTGGGTCACGGCCGCGAAATGCTCGCGGTCTTCCGGTGCCACGCCCAGAACCACAGCGTAGGTGGTCAGCGCTTCGCCGTTGCCTTTAGCCATGTCTTCGGACAGCTCGTTCATCATGCCATTCATGGCAATCCACGATTTGCCGCCGTAAGTCAGGGCGCTGTTGGTGCTGCAACCGTTGGTGCCCGAGGTCATGCCGAAAGTGGCGTTACCCGAAGTACCGTTGGTGGTGGAAGCGAGGAAGTGAGCTGGCGTGCCGCGCTGGCCTTCGAACAACATGTTGCCCCAACCGCAGTTAGGGCCGCCTGGTGCTTCTGCCATTGCATTGAGGGAGACGACGGTGAAGAGAGTACCGAGAAGGATCCGTTTCATAGCTTTGTTCTCTTTGTGTGCAAACCAATGGACAAGGGTTCAGGCGCCTCGCAGCGCCCTAGGGGCCAGTTATTAGTCCAACCCGCGCAATTTGGAGTTTAGGCACGTTCCAAGGGTTCCGTGCATTTTTATAAAACTATCGGCGATGTCACGATATTTCTGCAGGTCGCCTCCCACGTCTGTGCTTTCCCGAAAGCGCGCCTTGCCAGAGCGCGCAACCGGGAGCCAGAATGCCGACATCTGCCCCGCCTGATGTAAGGAAGCCCGATGCCTGATCCTGTTGCTGCCAGCTTGCGTCTAGCGCCCGAAGCGCTGACTCGCCCTTTCTCCGCTGAACAGTTCAGCTTCTCGACCACCAATGATCTGGAGCCCTTTCGCGGTGTGCTTGGCCAGGAACGTGCGGTTGAAGCCTTGCAGTTCGGTGTGGCCATGCCACGCCCCGGTTACAACGTGTTTGTCATGGGCGAGCCCGGTACCGGCCGCTTTTCGTTCGTCAAACGCTACCTCAAGGCCGAAGGCAAGCGCCTGCAGACCCCGGCGGATTGGGTCTATGTGAACAATTTCGATGAACCTCGCGAACCTCGCGCCCTGGAATTGCCGGGCGGTGCTGCGGCGGCTTTCATCAACGACATCAACGGCTTGATCGACAATCTCGTCGCCACCTTCCCGGCCGTCTTCGAACACCCGACGTATCAACAGCGCAAAAGCGCCATCGACCGTGCCTTCAACCAGCGTTACGACAAGGCCCTGGACGTGATCGAACGCCTGGCTCTGGAAAAAGACGTGGCGCTGTACCGCGACAGCACCAACATCGCCTTCACCCCGATGCTCGACGGCAAGGCGTTGGACGAAGCTGAGTTCTCGCAGTTGCCGGAAGCCGATCGCGAGCGTTTCCACACGGACATTTCCGAGCTGGAAGAACGCCTCAACGAAGAATTGGCCAGCCTGCCGCAGTGGAAACGCGAGTCGAACAACCAACTGCGCCAGTTCAACGAAGAAACCATCACCCTGGCCCTGCAGCCTTTGCTCGCACCACTGTCGGAAAAGTACTCGGAAAATGCCGCCGTCTGCGGTTATCTGCAAGCCATGCAGGTGTACCTGCTCAAGACCGTGGTCGAGCAACTGGTGGACGACGCCAAGACTGACGCTCAGGCGCGCAAGCTGCTGGAAGAACAGTATTGCCCAAGCCTGGTGGTGGGGCATCCGGTCAACGGTGGCGCGCCGGTGGTGTTTGAGCCGCACCCGACCTACGACAATCTCTTTGGCCGTATCGAATACAGCACCGACCAGGGCGCGCTCTACACCACCTATCGGCAACTGCGCCCCGGCGCCTTGCACCGGGCCAATGGTGGTTTCCTGATCCTGGAGGCCGAGAAAATGCTCAGCGAGCCGTTTGTCTGGGACGCGCTCAAGCGTTCTCTGCAATCGCGCAAGCTGAAAATGGAATCGCCCCTGGGTGAGCTGGGCCGCCTGGCCACCGTGACCCTCAACCCGCAAATGATCCCGTTGCAGGTCAAGGTGATCATCATCGGTTCGCGCCAGCTGTACTACGCGTTGCAGGACGCCGATCCGGATTTCCAGGAGATGTTCCGCGTACTGGTGGACTTCGACGAAGACATCCCGATGGTCGACGAAAGCCTGGAGCAGTTTGCGCAATTGCTCAAAACCCGTACCTCGGAAGAAGGCATGGCGCCGCTGACGTCGGACGCGGTGGCGCGGTTGGCTACCTACAGCGCACGGCTGGCGGAGCATCAGGGCCGTTTGTCGGCGCGCATTGGTGACTTGTTCCAATTGGTCAGCGAGGCGGACTTCATTCGCCACCTGGCGGGCGACGAGATGACCGATGCTGGCCATATCGAGCGTGCTCTCAAGGCCAAGGCTACGCGCACCGGGCGGGTGTCGGCGCGGATTCTCGACGACATGCTCGCCGGCGTCATCCTGATCGACACCGCCGGTGCGGCGGTGGGCAAGTGCAACGGGCTGACGGTGCTGGAGGTGGGTGATTCGGCGTTCGGCGTGCCGGCGCGGATTTCCGCCACGGTGTACCCGGGCGGCAGCGGCATTGTCGACATCGAGCGTGAGGTCAACCTCGGCCAGCCGATCCACTCCAAAGGCGTGATGATCCTCACGGGGTATCTGGGCAGCCGTTATGCCCAGGAATTCCCGCTGGCGATCTCCGCGAGCATTGCGTTGGAGCAGTCCTACGGCTACGTGGACGGCGACAGTGCGTCGCTGGGCGAGGCGTGCACCTTGATCTCGGCCCTGTCGAAGACGCCGCTCAAGCAGTGCTTTGCGATCACCGGTTCCATCAACCAGTTTGGTGAAGTGCAGGCGGTGGGCGGGGTCAACGAGAAGATCGAAGGTTTCTTCCGCCTGTGTGAAGCGCGTGGTTTGACCGGGGAGCAGGGGGCAATCATTCCCAAGGCCAACGTCGCTACGTTGATGCTCGACGAGAAGGTGCTGCAGGCCGTGCGCGCTGGGCAGTTCCACATCTATGCCGTGCGTCAGGCGGACGAGGCGTTGAGCCTGTTGGTAGGCGAGGATGCCGGTGAGCCGGACGCCGAGGGGCAGTTTCCGGAAGGCACGGTGAACGCTCGCGTGGTAGAGCGGTTGCGCGCGATTGCCGAGATGATCAGCGAGGAAGACCTCAAGGAAGCGGAGAAGGAGTTGGCACAGCAGGCGCTGGCCGAAGCCAAGCCGACCTGATTTTTTGTCGTGACGCGGTCAAGTGTGGGAGCGGGCCTGCGGTGTATTTAGGAATAGTTGGCAAACTCGTCATTAAATTGACTTGGGTTGGGGGCCAACGCCCGTTGGTCCCTACAACCTTGGTTTGTCGTAGTTTTCTTCTATTCTGAGCTTAAGGGATATCCACAGGAGTCGCTGGATAGAAACAGCCTCGCCCCAAGCGCAGGTTGAACGCCGATCTACCGGGGGTCGCCGCCATGCCGCGCAACCTTTGCCTTACCCGCCAGTGCTTCGGCCTGGTCACCCGTATCGAATGTTCCATTCGCCCTCTCGCGGGGGATAACGGGATGTGGACCTTGTTGTTTGCCGCCGGAATGACCGGTGAGCAGCCGTCCACCATCAAGTCCCAAGGTCCGTTTCCTGGGCCATTCGCTGCGGAAAACATTCTTGAGTCCATCGTCGACAGCTTGACCCGGCACGGCTACGAGCAGGCGGCTGATCCGCAGATCTGGTGCCTGCACATGCAGGCCCATCTGCGACAGCTTAATGGTGACACCCACCACTGACCGCTATTTGCTCTCGGGCTTGTCCAGCCTGACCTCGAAACCGTATTGCACGGTGCTCAGGTCGGTGCGCTGGTAGCTTTCCAGGCTCGTCGGCTGGCCGTAGAAGTAATGCACGTCAAACATCGCCGTACCGTATTCCTCGGCGCGGTGGCTCACACTGAGGATTTCCTTGAGGTAGTTGCCGCTCGCGTCCTTGGCGTAGAAGCGCCAGCTGTCGGCGGGGAAGTCCTTCTGGTCGACGACTAACGCGTTGTCCTTGAGAGATAGCCCCTTGGGCAGCTTGGAGGCGTCTATCTCCGCTTTCTCGATGGTGGCCAGGAACAGCGGAATTGAACCCACCACAAAGCCTGGGTTTTCCGGGAACAGGTTGAGGTCGTAGGTAAGGGTGCCCCGCGCCGGGTTCAGTTCGAAAGCCTCGGTCGGCAATTCGATTGGCTCGCCACGCTCGCCTTTTTCGTTGGCGGTGAAGAAGGTCACCGGCGATTCGCTGCTGTTGCGCTCGCTGCCCACCAGGTCGTCATTGAAGGTGAACGGGTGGTCGAACACGATGTGCGCCGCGCTGGCGTCTTCGACCGACTGGCTGATGGTGACGCTGTTTTTCAGCTGGTCTTCGGTCATGCTCGCGTCTTTGAGCCAACTGGCGGCGCTGTCGTCATACACGGTGACTGGCATCGGAAGCGCTTGCACGGTCTGCTGCAGGCTGTTCTTGTCGAAGCGCAGCACTGGCAGGTCGAGGTCTTTGCGGGTGAGCGTGGCGGTGGAGAAATCCAGCACGTTGATCTGCAGGTTGTCGATCACGCCATTGAAATACACCTTGGCGTAATGGCTGCTCTGCTTGCGTTCGAAGGCTTTGCGTTCATCGGTGAGCTGTTTCTCGAACGCCTCCGACCAGGCCTTCTGCTTTTGCATCTCGGTCAGTTGTTTCTCGTAGAACGCGACTTGGGCGCTGCTCTCGTTGATCGAGCCCGAGCGAGTGAGGAATTGCCCGGTGCTGTCCCGCGCCTGTACCAGCAGCGGGTTAGGTGACTCGTCCCCCACTTCCGGTGCCAGTGGCTGGCTGTTGGTCAGTTCGATCTCGGCATAGTTTTTTTCCAGCAAGACCAGGTTAAGGGTGATATTGCCTTCGGTGCGCTTGTGGCCCACGTCCTTTTTCGACAGATCAAAGGTCAGCACCTTGCCCGGCGCGACCACTTCAACTGTACCCTTGAGCCTGACAGGCTGTGGCTGGCTTTTGTTTTCGGTCTCGATGCCGTCGATGAACGGGTAGGTCACCGTCAGGTCATCCGGGTTGGTCAGGTTGGAACTGCTGGGGCTCAATTGGATGCCCGGGTCGGTTTCCGACCATTCCGGCTGGAACGGGATGACCTTGTTGTTGCTCAAGGTCACCGACTGCCATTCCAGGCCATGGGGGAAGGGGAACTGGTCCGGGATGTTGAAGTTGAAGGGGAAAACCGGCTGCAAGTCCGTCAAATAGTCGGAATGGGAGGTCTTGCGTAGCACGAACAGACCATTGATGTAGGTGTCCACCAGCGCCTGTGGCGTGGGGTAGTGCTTGAGCAGGGCCAGGGCGTCTTCGCCGTATTCGGCTTCGATAGGTTTGGTGGCGAGCTTGGCCCGCGCCCTTTCCAGTAACAGCAGCGAACCGCCAAGGTCGGCGACAGCGTCGCGCAGCTTGGGGTCCTGGATGCTGTCGAGGGATTGTTCGAACTTGGCGGTTTTCTCTTCGAGGGTGTTCTGCTTCTGCTCGTCGCTGGGGGAGCAGCCGCCAGCCAGCAGCAATGCCGCGCACAGGCCGATACTGGCCAAAGGGGATCGCACATCCATCATCTGAGTTTTTTCCTGTCCGACGTCATCGAGCCGAGTTGTTATTGGGCTCGACACTAGCAGAAAAATTCTCTTACAGATGCCGCACAGGTCAGTTTTCTCGTGGTTACAGGTGTCTTGTAGCGGCTGGTATACTCGCCGCCATTTCTAGCCAAGCTGTGTGAGATCCAATGGAACGCTTTATCGAAAATGCTATGTACGCCTCGCGCTGGCTGCTGGCGCCGATCTATTTCGGCTTGTCCCTGGGGTTGCTGGCGCTGGCGCTGAAATTCTTCCAGGAAGTGATTCACCTGCTGCCGAGCGTGTTCTCGATGGCCGAGTCCGAGTTGATCCTGGTGCTGCTGTCGTTGATCGACATGGCCCTGGTCGGCGGCTTGCTGGTCATGGTGATGATCTCCGGCTACGAGAACTTCGTCTCGCAGCTGGATATCGATGACAACAAAGAGAAACTCAACTGGCTGGGCACCATGGACTCTTCGTCGCTGAAGATGAAAGTGGCGGCCTCCATCGTGGCGATTTCGTCCATCCACTTGCTGCGCATCTTCATGGACGCCAAGAACGTCGATCCGCAGCACCTGATGTGGTACGTAATCATCCACATGACCTTCGTGGTCTCGGCGTTTGCCATGGGTTACCTGGATAAGGTCACCAAGCATTGATGCCCTGCGCCAGCCTTACTGCTCCACGAAGTAGTAAGGCTGGCGGTTGATCGAGATCTGTTTGATCACCTTCACCGGGGTGGCCAGGTCGTTGGTATGGTCCAGCAACGCAATGTTGCCGGGCTTGGCGCTGAGGTAATTGTGCAGCTCGGCCTCGGTCTTCAGGATTGGCAAGTAGGCCTGCAGATAGAACACGCTGGCCCCGGCGATGCGTTCGTTGGGCTGGAACAGCACCACTTCCTTACCTTCGTCTTTCAATGCCTGGACCTGGCTGATCACCGGCACGAACGACTGGCGCACATCGGCTTTGGGCGCAAACCAGAAGGCAGCGATCAGGTAGCAACCCACGGCCAGGGTGAACACGCCGCCTACGATGGTTCTTTGGTGTGTGTAGAGCGCAGGTTTGTGGATTTTCAGCCAGTCCAGCAGCACCCGTGCATATTCCGCAGCCAGGACGGCGGCTGCCGGCGTAAGTGCCATCAGGTAAACGGTGCGTTTGCTCGACGCAAGGGTCAGCAGGGTGAACTGCGCCACCAGCCACACGCTGAAGAACAGGTGGTAGCGGTTGCGCACCAGGCTTTTGCGAAAGTGCCACAGGCCCAGGTACACCAGGATGTTCCAGGGCAGGAATGCCTGGGGTAGCTTGGCGATGTAGTAGTAGAACGGCTCGTAATGCCCGGCTTCGACAAATGAACCGCTGAACCGGCCGACGCTGTTGGTCCACAACACCTCGCCCACCGCCTGCATCCCGCCGCGCTGAAACAGAAACCCCAGCCAGATCAACAGCGGCACCAAGGCCAGCAGCGTGAACAGCGCCGGCTTGAGCCAGTCGCCGATGCGCAGGCGTTTATCCATCAGACTAGTACTGAGCAGGTACACAAAGATCACGATCCCCGGCAGCGCCAGGCCCAACACACCCTTGCTCAGCGTGGCGATGACCATGCCAGCGGTAAACAACGCCCACGCCCACACACTGGAGCCATCGCGCTCGGGCCGCACAGCCTGGTAGAACCCCAGCAATGCCATGGTCACACCGAGGCTGAGCAACGAATCCTCGCCAACCCCCCGCACATTGCCCCAGTAACTGGCCATGGTCGCCAGAATCAGTGCGGCACTGAACGCCAGCGTCTGCGGCCGCCCGAAGCGACGCAGCATCCCGTACAACAGCATCACGCTGAACAACCCGGCAAACGCCGACGCCAGACGCACCGCCCCGGTGCTGGCGCCAAACAAGCGAATCGCACCGGCATCCAGCCACAGGCTCAGGGGTGGTTTTTCCAGGAAGGGTTCACGAAACAGGCGCGGCACCACCCAGTCATTGTCCAGGTGCATCGCCATGGCGATCCCGGACACCCGGGCTTCGGTGGAGCCTTGCAGCTCGTGGTTGCCAAGGGCGAAGAAGAACAACAGACCAGCAAGCAGGAGCAGCAGGGGAGCGGGACGCGTCATGGAATCTGGCTACCGGGGCATGAGACCGATCGGGCGACCGGTCATGGGTAGTCAGGGAGTATACGAGCGCGATTCTTAACCTTTGGTGAACGGCTGTGGGGTTTTTCTCGGGCGCGTCAGGGCAGTTTCAAGCTGGGCACTGCCGCTTTGCCTGGTTCGGTCAGCACCGGTTCCAACTGCTCCCAGGTAAAGCTCAAGTCATTGTCGCAACCGTCACCATTGGCCGGTGTCGAGAGTTGCAGGCCTTGGGTGTTGAAGCTGAGGTGAAAGTTGGAGTAATTGGTGATCGCGGGGCAGCCCTCGTCGGTGGTGGTTTGCTTGGCCAGCCAGGTACTGAAGGCGGCCGGCAGCTTCAAGTGACCGGAATAGGCGTCATACCACTGCTGATGGCCGCCGAGCCAGGTCCAGGGGTCAACCGATTCACCGGTTTGCAGGTTCCAGGAGTGCAGGCCCCAACTGATGCCCATGGCGCCTTGGCCTGCGGCCCAGCGGTAGAACCGCACGGTGAGAAATTGCGATGACCAATAGGCGGGCTCAACCTCGATTTCACTGGTATAGGCCGAACCGTTTCGCCCCAGGTATTCACGCCGTTCATAAAAATAATCGGTTAGATCTTCGTCATTGACGGCCAGAGCGGCGAGTTGCTGGTTGATCTTCTGCACCGCCGGGCTGTCACCCTCCAGCTTGAGCGTGACGCGGGGGCCTTGGGTCTTGAGCAGGTAGGGATGGTTGTGGAAAGTCTTCTTCTCGGTCTTGATCGGCAGCGGCGCGGCTTCCATGGGCGCGTTATAGGCATCGCTGCCGCAGCCGTCCGTGCCGATGCGGCGCAGGGCCAGTGGCAGCGGCGTGCCGTCATCGGTTTTGCTCCAGGCACCCGAAAGGGTATCGGCCTGAGGTTTTTGCAGGGCCCAGAAACCGGTGTTTCCTTCCTCCACCCAAGGCGCGTTGTCGTTGGCCTGGGTCAGCTGAATCGGGGTACGGATGCGCTGGTAGTAATAACTGCCATGCTCCCCGTCGGCGCCGTTGAAACAGACGATGATAGCGGACTTGCCCAAGGTGCCTTGCCAGACCCCGTCCAGCTCGGCAGCGGTGGCGAATGAAGGGATGAAGGCGAGGGCGATGACGGCGAAAGGCTTGAGCACGGGTATCTGACTTCCGGTTGTCTGATAAAGGCCGTCAGGGTAATGGGAAGTGTGAGGGGATGCCAGCGGGCGAGATGCGGTGAGGCGTCTCGCCCTTTTGCGTGTTTTAGGGTTGTGGCGTCTGACTGGTGAATGGCTGGGTGTTCAAGACTCGTTCTACCAGTAGCTCACCTAGAACGATCAACTGCTGAGCAGCCAGCAACTTGTGGCGGTGTGCGCCTTCAAGTTCGAAAGCCAGGTCGGTGGTCATCGCGTTGAGGGAAGCGAGGGTTTCGCTGGCTTGGATTAGCAGGGTTTCGGGGTGGATGTTTTCGGCGAGGATGAAGAGGGTGGTTGGGGGATTGGGGGTGATTTTTTTCATGATGAAGCTCCTACACTGTTTAAGGAGCTGCCTCCCCCCTGCTGTCAAACAGGAATAGGTGGCAGCTGTACGCGGGTTGACAGACCGGAAGTGTAGGAACCCGGCGCACCCGAAGATGCCCCACGCACAGCTGCCATGAACGGAGCGGAATGCGTAAGCATGCCGTCTTATCACGGGGTGTGAAAGGTTACACTTTTCGGCCTGTCAAAGCCGGTCGCTGATCATCAGCGACGCAAAGAAGTTAACGTTGTGAGGTGGCTTGCGCTAGTTCACCAACAGCGCGGCAACTTGCGGGAAAATTCCGAAGCTCGGCCCTGTTGGCGTCCCCCGTCGTCAGGCTCTGTTAAAAGCTCCAGCCCTCAGCCTGAACCAACTGACAGAACGGCCCGTTGAGCGTGGCATTGTGATGAGCCACGATGGCCTCGGCTTTCATCAAGGGCGTGTCGGAACAGGTATGACCGTCGGCGATAAGTACCACATCGAAGCCAAGATCACGTGCGGCACGGCAGGTGCTGTCGACGCAGTATTGCGTTTTCATCCCAGTGACCACCACGCCTGTAGCGCCGCAAGCGCGCAAATTGTCAGCCAGTTCGGTCATCGCAAAAGCACTGGGCCGGCGTTTTTCGAACACCACTTCCCCACCCAGTAACTTCAGTTCCTGTGCAATCAACGTAAGCGGGCTGCCCGGTTCGATTGGCGAGCCAGCAGGGCCGATATGGCGTGCGAGAAAAATCGGCACGCCTGTGCTGCGGGCCTTGTCCATCAGGGTTTTTCCGGACCGTGGATGAGTCCGACTTGGATATCGAGTATCAATAGGGCGTACATGGGTGCATCTCCTTGCGTGTGAACCAGCGACACAAGGCATAAAAAAAGGCCCTGTCCATCGCTGGCGGGCCTTTGAAGTGTTCGTTGGTTATTGGCTCACCACACCTCGCACGCTCCGCTTGAAGCGGTCGTGGTGGTGGTTGTTGAGGTGAGGCAATAGGTAGTCATAGGGTTGACACTAGCATCGTGGCTGATGGAACGCCAAGTACAAAAAAGACGTCTTTGGACGTCTTTTTTGTTGATGCCGGGGGAAGCTGAAAAGCTTTCTCATCTTATTAATTTATATAAAGAATAAGAATCTTAAAAAGTTGAGTAGGAATATTTTGTAAGAAGTTTCCTCATTTTTGGTAGGCTTTTGCCATCAGTCGAGAGGAAATGGAATGCCCGCAGTCATCGTTGAAAACGACACATCGCAATGGCAAGACGAGACCGGTGCTGTCTATCACTTCCCCAAGCGGTACCAAGCCTGGCTTGCTGAGGGAACCGAAGTGATCTATTACAAAGGACGCATCAAGGACAAGACCTTTGCTTCTGTCCGCCTCAGCGCCGATCCGCATTATTTTGGTATGGCACGCATCGGCAAGGTCTACGCAGACCGGAAGAGTGATAAGGGTGACCTTTTTGCTTTGATCGAAAACTTCACTCCGTTTGAAGGCGCTATCCCCTCGAAAATTAACGGAGCGTACCTGGAGACGATCCCCGCTACTCGCGTGGACAACTATTGGCGTGACGGGGTTCGGTCCATTTCCCAACTGGATTACGATGCAATCCTAAGTCATGCGAAGCTCCTGTCTTCCCAGGCTGATCAGGTCGCGCCAAATTCAGAAGGCGATCCATTGATCTTTGAATCGGCCAATGAAGGCAGCAAATCAAGTTACTTTGGAACCCGTTACGAACGCCGGAAAGATCTGCGGGTGAAGGCTATTGCTATCCACGGGCTCGACTGCAAAGCATGTGGCTTTGATTTCGAACAGGCGTACGGCGAGCACGCGAAGGGCTTCATTCACGTTCACCATATAGTGCCGATTTCGGATTTTGGTGGTGAGAAAGCCGTGAATCCTGAGACTGACCTCGTTACGTTGTGCGCCAACTGTCACGCCGTGGTCCATCGCAAGCGGGATATGACGCTGAGCGTTGATGAGCTGAGAGGCATGTTGCGCGGGCGATGGGTAATCGAGCCTTAGTTTTCTACTGTGTTCAGCCTACGTTTTTTTTGTGAGGCTGAACCCGAATAGTGACATCGTACCGGCGGGCCCACTAGCCGTTACTGTACCCGGCAAGTCGGCTCTCAAGGTATTGCGCGGTCTCCAGATCGGTACAGTATAGGTAGCAGCCTTTTATCCCATTGGAAAATGGGACTGGAAGAAGGTGGATTTATTTTTCCCCGTATTTACTGGATTTCAGGCACAAAAAAGACGTCCATAGACGTCTTTTTTCGTTCGTTTGGCCGGGGTAAGTTGAACAGGATTAGTAACTTTCTGATTTTGATAAGTAATTTTTTTTTTTGAGATTTATGTGGAATACCTTTTGGAATACCAGAGGTTTCCGCAGGTTGTTGGGATTCAGCGATACCCCTGCCAACTGTCTTGACTAAGCTGAAGCGCTTCCACCCTCACAGCGCTAAGGCCTCCGTAGTTTCGACATGCGGACCTTCGATTCAGTGATATCCAGTACACTTGCCCCATCTCTAGCCTGCCAGCGGAGCAGGCTACCCGAACAGCTGCTCAAGATTTTTTCGAGTAAAAATGACCCTGATTAAATTAAAAGACCTTGAAGCGCACCTATGGCACGCCGCACACATCATCACCGGCCCCATCGACGCCTCCGACTACAAAACCTACATATTCCCGATCCTATTCTTCAAACGGATCTGCGATGTATATGACGAAGAGTTTGACGAGGTGCTGGCCAAGGTCGGAAGCGCGGAGCTGGCGCGCGAGAAAATCTTCCATCGCATCCAGGTTCCTGTTGGCAGCCACTGGGATGACGTCTTCGCCAAGTCCCACGATATCGGCAAGGCACTTAAGGATGCTTTTCTAGGCATAGAGCAAGCCAACACCCAGTTGCATGGCATCTTCGGCGATGCCAGTTGGACCAATAAAGAGCGCTTGCCGGATGAGCTGCTAGCCACGCTGCTCAACCACTTCAACAAAGTCGATCTCGGGGTTGCCAGCGTTCGTAACGACGATATGGGGCGCGCCTACGAATACCTGATCAAGCGTTTTGCCGACAAAGCCAACAAGAAAGCCGGTGAGTTCTACACCCCGCGCACTATTGTGCGGCTGATGGTCAACATTCTTGACCCCAAAGCGGGTGAAAGCGTTTATGACCCGGCTTGCGGTACGGGCGGCATGTTGCTGGAGACCATTCACCACGTTCGAGAAAACGCGGGTGATCCCCGGCTGCTGAAGCTCAAAGGTCAAGAAAAGAACTTGACCACTGAAGCCATTGCCCGCATGAACCTGTTTCTCCACGGCCAGGAAGACTTTGAGATTGTTCGTGGGGATACCCTGCGTGAGCCCAAGTTTCTGATCTACGACCGGCTCGAAACCTTTGATTGTGTGATCGCCAATCCACCGTTCAGCCTCAGTGAGTGGGGTCATGAACAATGGGCGGCGGACGCCTACAGCCGCAACAGTCACGGCCTGGCCCCGAAAACCAACGGTGACTTTGCCTGGGTACAGCACATGTTCGCCTCCCTTAATGCCGATGGGCGAATGGCGGTTGTGCTGCCTCATGGCGTGCTGTTCCGTGGTGCGGCAGAGGACCGAATCCGCACCAGCCTGCTCCAAGAAAACCGCATCGAAGCCATTATCGGCGTAGCGCCCAACCTGTTTTACGGTACCGCTATCCCGGCTTGCATCCTGTTGCTGCGCAAGCAGCGCCCTGATGAGCATCGTGACCATGTACTTATCATCAATGCCGAGGAGATTTTCACCAAAGGCCGCGCGCAAAACACCCTGAGCAATGCCCAGGCGGATCAGATTTACCAGATCTACCTAGAGCAGTATCAGCAAGGCCCCTCTGCCACAGCATTGGAAGGCGTAGCGCGCTGGGTGCCGGTGGGTGAAATTGCCGAAAACGACTTCAACCTGAATATTGCCCGCTATGTGCAAAAACCACTGGAAGAAGAAACGATCACCGTCGAAGAGGCGCTGAAAGACTTTCAGCAGAAACTGGCCGCACTGGAGCAGGCCGAGCTGGAGCTGGAAGAACTGCTGATCAAGGAAGGGTTTGAGCTATGAGCACGTATGTTGCCGACAGCAACACCTCGCAGTTCATCAAGCAACACGCCGAGTCGCAGTACGAGCAGTTTCACCAGCAGCGCCAACATAAAGATGCCGCCGGCGCAGACAAACGCCTCGCCGACCTGAGCCAGCTTGCTCATCAGCTATTAGACAAGACTCGTAAGAATGATTGAGTACCAGAAAAACCAAGCCTCCCAACTTGGCAAAAAGAAACTCGAAGACCTCCTTTGGGGGGCGGCCGAGTTTCTTCGCGGGCAGATCGACGCCTCCGACTACAAGCAGTACATCTTCCCGCTACTGTTCTATAAACGCCTGTCCGACGTTTACCTGGAAGAGTATGTCGAGGCCATGGAAGTCAACGAGGGCGATGCCGACTATGCCGTCATGCCCATGTTTCACCGCTTCCATATTCCCCAGGAGGCTCGCTGGGAAAAGGTACGCCATACCAGCAAGAACATCGGCGAAGCCATCCAGAATGCCCTGCGCCTGATCGAGACCCACAACGAACGCCTGCACGGCGTATTCGGCGATGCCCAGTGGACCAACAAAGAGCGTCTACCCGACCACCTGCTGGCCGACCTGATTCAGCACTTCAGCAAGATCCCCCTGGGCATCAAGTCGGTGGCCCAGGACGACCTGGGCGAAGCTTACGAATACCTGATCAAGAAGTTCGCCGATGACTCTGGCCACACCGCCGCCGAGTTCTACACCAATCGCACCGTGGTGCACCTGATGACCCGCATCATGGGTCTCAAACCCGGTGAAACCGCCTATGACCCCACCTGCGGCACCGGCGGCATGCTGCTCAATGCGGTGATGGACCTGCGGGACGAAGGTAAAGAATGGCGCAGCGTCAAACTCTATGGCCAGGAAGTGAACCTGCTCACCTCCGCCATCGCCCGTATGAACATGTTCCTGCACGAGATCGAAGAGTTTGAAGTGCTGCGCGGCGATACCTTGGCCGAGCCCAAGTTTATCGATAACGACCAGCTCAAGCAGTTCGACGTGATCTTCGCCAACCCGCCGTACTCCATCAAAAAATGGAACCGCGACAAATTCGCTGCCGACCCTTATGGCCGTAACTTTTACGGCGTGCCACCCCAGGGCTGCGCCGACTATGGCTTTTACACCCATATCATCAAAAGCCTGAAGCCCGATACCGGCCGCGCCGCCATGCTCTGGCCCCACGGTGTGCTGTTCCGCGATTCGGAGCAGGCAATCCGTAAGCAGGTGATCGAGTCGGACATTATCGAAGCAGTGATCGGCCTTGGCCCCAATCTCTTCTATAACTCGCCGATGGAATCCTGCGTGGTGGTGCTCAACTGCAACAAACCCACTGAGCGCAAAGGCAAAGTCCTGTTCATTAATGGCGTCGAGAATGTCACCCGTGAGCGTGCCCATAGCCGACTTTCGGATGACGATCTAGCTGTGCTGATCGAAGCCTACTGTGCACCGGACAAGCTGCCGGCCATTACCGCGCTGGTGGATATCGAGACGATTCGCGAGAACCAGCACAATTTATCGATACCGCTCTATGTGCAGGCCCGCGACGATGACGAATCACATGATATTGAACATGCCATTGAAGTTTGGAAAGTTGGCCGAGTGAAATTAAAAAATAAAACTAGACAGCTATTTAAAAGCCTCGAAATCTTGCGTGTCGGGGTGAGTAAATAATGAGTAACGTCTTCAGTCTGCGATTTGGCGATATTTGTCGTGAGGTTAAAGCTACAACAAGGACACCGATTGCAGATGGATATGATCGCTATATTGGTTTAGAGCATTTAGACTCTGGCTCTTTAAAAATAAAGCGCTGGGGCTCTGTGGCTGTAGATAGCCCGAGTTTCACTCGTGTATTTAAAAAAGGGCAAATTCTTCTTGGAAAGCGTCGCCCTTACTTAAAGAAGTCTGCAATAGCAGAGTTTGATGGTATCTGCTCGGGAGATATTATTGTTTTAGAGCCAAAGCCTTCGAAAATAATGCCTGGCTTGTTAAGATTTATAATTCAATCCGATGCTTTTTGGCGAGTCGCCATTGCTACGTCATCTGGATCTTTGTCGCCAAGAACCAAATTTTCAGCGTTGGCCTCTTGGGAGTTCACTGTAAATTGCTCTTTCGCGCAAGAAGAAATTCTTAACTTGCTGGTCAAGTCCCAAGAAGCAAGCGAAAAGCTAATTGATCTGCAGATATCCTCCACGGAAAATATCAGAAGTTTATATTTAAGTTTTTTCCAGAATTTTTATGAGAGAGGGGCAACCCAGGTTGCTCTGCCTGACGATTGGAAAACAATGCTCCTCGGGGATCTACTGACATGTGTTCCTGAAAGTGGATTCTCGGCTAATGAGGTTTCAAGTGAAACAGGGAGCTACGTCTTAAACTTAAATAATCTGTCGCCTGATGGATATGTGTTGGACGGGGAGTTGAAGCCAATTGCTATGTCAGATTATGACGCAGACCTAGAACTTAAGGAAGGTGATTTCCTAATATCCAGGGCGAACACTCAAGACTTGGTTGGGCTTGTCGGTATTTATAAGTCTCGTAAAGATAAAGTTATTTTTCCCGACACGATGATGCGGTTAAGGCTGAATGAAAAGCTAATCGTTAAAGAATATCTCGAAGCATATCTTCTTTCTCCATATGGCCGAAGATCAATACAGCGCGTTGCTGCTGGTACTAGCGCTAGCATGAAGAAAATAAATAAGAAGACATTGTCAAAAATAAATATTCCTGTTCCGCCGACGGAAGAGCAAACACTGATTTTTTCGACCATGTCGTCTTTTCTGGAGGTTCGCGAGCAATTGACTTGTTTATCAAAATCTCATTCGGCTTTAAGAAGTCGTATTGTTGAAACAATTATCTCCTAGCCCGAGGCCGTTATGTTTACCGAGCAAACCGTCACCGAAAATGGAATTATCGACCGTTTAAGAAATTTAAGCGGGGTAAAGTGGACTTACTGCCACGGCGAAAGCCTGCCCAAGAAGGCGCAGGATATCTTTGTCGATGAGTGGCTAAAAGACGCGTTATGTTTGTTAAACCCAGCTATCGAAAAACAGCCGGATTATGCCGATGAGGTGATCCACAAGCTGCGCGGTGTGCTGTTGGAGGCGTCGCACAGTGGCTTGGTCAGGGCCAACGAAAATTTCCAAGCGTGGCTGTTGGCCGAAAAAACCCTGGCCTTTGGCGAGAACGGTGAGCACGTCACCATCAATCTGATCGACTTCGACAACCTCGACAACAACCACTTTGTGGTGACCCAGCAGGTGCACTATGTAGCGGCTGGCGAGGTGTTCTTCGATATTGTGCTGTATGTAAACGGCATCCCGCTGGTGGTAGGTGAAGTGAAAAGCGCCACTCGCCCCAGCGTCAGTTGGCAGGACGGTGCCGCTGACTTTATGGGCGGCAAAAAGCACTATTGGCAGCATGCAAAAGCCTTCTTCGTACCCAACCTGCTGTGCTTCGCCAGTGAGGGCAAAACCTTTGCCTACGGAGCGATTAATGCCCGTGCCAAGGATTGGGGCCCCTGGCACCACACCGATCAGCGTGAGGATATTCCCGCCACCCTGGCCTCCGTGCTGGCGAGCACCGAAGGGCTATTGAACCCACAAACCCTGCTGCAACTGCTGGCCTCCTTTGCGCTGTTTTCTACCCATAAAACCGGTAAAGACACACCACCCAAACGCATCAAATTGCTGCCGCGTTACCCGCAGTTCGAGACGGCCAAGCAGATTGTTGAGCGGGTCAAACAGGGTTACCCAAAAAAAGGCCTGATCTGGCATTTTCAAGGTTCGGGCAAGTCGCTGCTGATGCTCTACGCGGCCAAGATGCTGCGTGCCGACAACGAGCTGAAAAACCCCACCGTGTTGATCGTGGTCGACCGCCGCGACTTGGACAGCCAGATCAGCGAGACCTTCGGCGGTGCCGATGTGAAAAACCTGATCAAGGTGCAGACCTGCAAAAAGCTGGGTGAACATATCGAGCAAGACAGCCGCGGGATTCTGATTACGACCATTTTCAAGTTCAAGGATGTCGAGGTTGATGAACTCAACCCGGATGGCCTGAACAATCGCGACAACATCATCGTGCTGGTGGATGAAGCCCACCGCACCCAGGAAGGCGGTCTGGGCGAAAAGATGCGCTGGGCGCTACCCAATGCTCACTTCTACGGCCTGACCGGTACGCCGATCTCCGGCATCGAGCGCAATACCTTCAAGCTGTTCGGCGCCGATGAAGACCCTGGCCGCTATATGAACCGCTACAGCTACAAGCAGTCGATCCGCGACGGTGCCACCAATCCGGTTAAGTTCGAGCCCCGTTTAGCCGAATTGCGGGTCGACCGTGAGGCGATCAATGAAGAGTTCGAGCAACTGGTTAAAGACAACAACCTGGACGAGGACGAAAAAGCCGTCCTGTCCAAACGCGCCGGTAAGCTGGCCGTGATGCTCAAGGCACCGAGACGCATGGAGGCCATCAGCGCCGACATTGCCGAACACTTCATCAGCCATGTGCAGCCGAAAAAGATGAAGGCCATGGTGGTGGTCTATGACCGCGATGCCTGCGTGCAGATGTATTACCTACTTGGTAATAAGCTGGGTTTCGACGCACTGGAGGTGGTCATGAACCTCGACCAGGCTCCGGTGAAGGATGAGAGCGGCAAGCTCAATAAGGACTGGAGCAAGTGGAAGGAAGAGCTCGATCTACCGATCAATCAAGCCGACTTTGAGCGCTGGCAGAAATTCGATGGTGAAGAGCAGGGGCAGAAAAACCTGCTGGAAACCTATAAAGACCCGAAACAATCCCTGCAACTTCTGATCGTGACCGCCAAGCTGCTGACCGGTTTCGATGCGCCGATCTGCTACTGCATGTACCTGGATAAACCGCTGCGCGACCACACATTGCTGCAGGCCATGTGCCGCACCAATCGTCTGTATGAGGCTGACGGGGTGGTCAAGCGTATGGGCCTGATCATCGATTATCTGGGCGTATTCGAAAACCTGCGCACGGCGTTGGCCTATAACCCGGAAGAGATCGACGGGATTGTCGAAGGCATCGAGAAATTCAAGGAGTTGCTGCCAGAGCAGTTGAAGCTGTGTCTGGCCTTCTTCCCGAACGTGGACCGCACCCTGGCAGGCTTCGACGGCATCCTGGCCGCACAGGAATGCTTGCCGGACAATAAAAAACGCGATGAGTTTGCCGCAGCTTTTGGCGTGCTGGCCAAACTCTGGTCGGCCATCAACCCCGACTCTTTCCTGACACCCTACCGCCAAGATTACAAATGGCTGGCGCAAATCTATGAATCAGTACGCCCGGTTGGTCAAACGGGGGCGCTGGTCTGGGCCGCGTTAGGGCCCGAGACCATCAAGATGATTCATGAGCACACCGATATCAGCCGCATACGCGATGACATCGATGAACTGATCATGGATGAACACGCGATCTTCACCCTGACCGAGAAAGAGCAGGAAAAACGTGCCCGCCGACTGGAAATAGACTTGATGGGACGTCTGCGCGGCCATGGCGAGGCTGTGTTCGTAGAGCTGGGTGAGCGCTTGGAGAAACTGCGCCGAGAGTATGAAGCTGGCGTAATCAAGGCCATCGACTGGCTCAAGGGCCTTCTGGATGCCGCCAAAGATACGGTGCAGGCCGAGCGTGAAATCGGTGACCCGGTGGTAACGGAGGCAGACAACAAGCAGGCGTTGACCAAACTATTCCTGGAGACCCGCCCGGAAACCACGCCGAAGCTGATTGGTGATGTGGTCGAGCAGATCGACAAAATTGTCAACGCTACTCGCTTTGAGGGTTGGCAGAACTCCAACAGTGGTCCACGCGAAATCCAGAAAGCACTCATGCTGACCCTGGCGCAGTTTGGCCTAAGCAAAGACAAAGACCTTTTTGAGAAGGCCTATGCTTATATTGAAGAGCATTACTAAGTCGATGACGTACCGCCGTGACCTGACGGTGACATCGGCATCACCCTTAATGCTAAGCTCCTGAGATGTGCTCAGGAGCCGCTTATGCTACATATAACTACAGTTGATACTGAGGCCCATATATTATATCTGAAGGCCTTTCATTATTTAAAGCGCCTCATAGGCCCAGAGGTGACTTGAGTAAGGCGCCCCTTCTTTGTTAAGTTTATAAAAAATTCTGAATTGAGACCCTGCCGCACTATCCGTGATGGCGGAGGCGCAGCGACTAACTTTAGTCCCTTGTTGTAGAGTTTGACCGACAGTTACCCACGCTTCGTTTTTGTTTTTTCTATGCACCACCTCGACAATTACGGAAGGGAGGGCGCTGAATTTTCCCTTTGCCGGACTTGCGTCGGAAATGTAAGTGATCGCAGACGGGATCTGCATCAACTCCAAGCTCTTGAGACAGCGCATTAGACTGATTTTTGAAAATAGCGGTAGATTTTCCGAAAGATACTTTGGATCTTTGTTCGTTATAATTCCATATATTATTTTTATATTAATATTTTCAATTGCGTCGCAGTATTGCTGTAAATTATTTTGGCCAATTCGTTCTGTGATCAATTCCTTCAGCTTTTCCCGGCATTTTGGCTCTAAAATTATTAGCTCAGCTGAGTTTATGCCCTGGTTGAATAAATGGCTGAGTTGAGATGATTTAGTGGATATCTTCAAGTGGTAGAGTTTAGCCAGCTCTTGGCCGCCGTCATCAGCCCTGCTCAGAGTGTATAAGTCACAAGGCTCAATGGCAGTCTGCCCATCGAGGCTCATATTTGTTTGGTCCAAACATATAAACGCGGGTAGACTTTCAGATACAGCAGTATTATAAGATTCTTCGCTGTAATGGCTGATCCCATCCTTTGTAAAGTCGTGATTGTAATCAAATAAATCCGTGCGCTCGAATTTTGTGTCGAGGTATTCTTTAAGTAGCTCTACGTATTCTCGCTCTACTCGATACCATGAGCCTTCACATATGTGATAAATTTCTGCTTGCTCATGAATGTCAAGCAGTAGGCAGTTATATATATTATAGGCTTTGTTGATGTTTCCATCTGTATCGCACAATGCAACGCTAAAAGATTTTAGTTTGTCTATAGTGAAATCAGTCAGATCGATTTTTTCGCCAAGGTAGTCGTAAAATGCTTCCAGCGATATGTCTGTATAGATTTCCGCCACTCCACCGCGTCCTTGAAATCTGCAGGAAGTGTTGTCTCGGTAATCTACGATATCAGGAATGCAAATGGAAAGCGACGGATCTCGGGCAATAAAAAACTTTAGAAGTTTATCATCTAGGGTGCGCACAATATCAGGATCATTTTCAGGTGAGATTTTCCCAACATTTGGAAAAGTGTTCAGGTAATCATTGCTGTTGTACAGCGCTAGTAAGTTGGTGCACAGGCCATGAAGCTCCTCAGGAAGGAACTTTAAACTGACCTTGAGACTCGCTGAGCCTGTTGCGCTTTTAAAAAGTCCAGTTAGATCCTCCCTGACAGCCCCTGTGAGGCTTCGAACAATTTCTGTATTGCTGTCAAAGTCAAGAAACGTTATATCTGCAGCCGCTGGGATCTGGGTTCTCTTCCTTCTTGAAGCGCCAGGATCCATTACGTCTGCACTTTTCAGTTTTTTTGGATCGAGACTATTAAGTGTTACTAGTAGTCCAAAGTCATACTCGTAGCAGTTGTCGCGAAGCTTATGAAATACATGTCCAAACGATAGGGCAAACCATCTATCTGCTACTGGTATGAAGACTAGTGCGCCTTTGTTTGATTGTTGGAGAGGGTTAGCGATATTGAAGTATTGACGCCACCAAGGCTCTCTTGGTTGGCCGTCTAGAATATAAACGCTTGAGTTCTCTGGAAGACGATCTGATGCTACGACTTGACCTAACTCGTGCTCTTCTTTTAGCGAGTTAGTGGCGTTGAATCCTTGTTTTAGCAGGAATATAGTAAAAGGACGACTTTTCAATTGTTGAATCCCTTCGGTTGGCATTGATTGAATGTTGTTTAGAGCGGTGACGGGAATCCTATCCTCTTGTTGGCATATTGCCATCATCTTTCATTATATGACTGAATTTTCTTCCAAATGCAAGCCGTCCTTTATTCAGGCTTCGTGCTGTTCTGATCAGCCCCTCGACGGTTTCTTGACGTATCTAATGCTGTCGGTCGTGGTGACTGGCGCGGGTTTTAATCATAGTAAGAACCATGGCTTTTTCAGGCGTTTTGCGAGCAGCCGAACTGTCAGTAGATAGTAATAGCGCGTCGCGTCACTGCGACCTGCCAAACAATTGTCAAGAAACCAAATTAAATGCTTCCTCTGCCAATTCCACGGTGTCTCTCGCTGCCATCGCTTTGCGATAGCCACTTGGATAGCCCTAGCTTGCCGAAAATGACGTCGCCGTGTCGCATGCGACCCATTCAGCACGCCGACTAAGAACAACTCCATATCGAATGGCTTGCTCATATGCGTCCTCCAATGTAGGCCGCGACCACATCGATCCGACCGTGCCCCAGCTCGTAGCTGATTTGCCTCCGTGCCTCACGATCAAGGTTGCTGTCTAACTGGCAACAGTGACCGCCATTGATAGGCGCGCGGTGTTGGGTGATTTGCTCATAGCGCTCACATGCGTACGCCGCTCGTAGCTCATGGAAGCCTTTGAGGTTGTGTGCATGCAGAGTGTCCCGCGCAGGGCGGATGATTTTTTGCAAAATACTCAGGTAGCTTTCGTGTGGCGCAATCAGGTTGTGGCTTCCCGCAGGCGACACCTGCCGTGCAAGCCTAAGTGCACCTCGAATATGGTCGTCCACTGCGATCCAACGTGGCGCCGACGCCCCGGCGCGGCCACCTTTGGTGCCATCCTGAATGTTAATCCTGCCTAGATCGCAAACCTCACGACTCAGCCTTGGCAGGTCAGCCAAGATGGCCTCACGCAAGCGCATGCCGGTGGCTCGCGCCAACAGAACAATCGCGGCGGCCCGTAGCTGATGTTGGCTGCAAAGCGCATTGACGATCTGCACAAGCTGTTCGCGGCCTTGGCCCTGCGGCACCGAAAGACGAACCCCGGTACGCTGCATCCCCAACGCCTTGCTCGGGCTTGGCAGTTTCACATGCTGATCACCGCGAAGCGCCGCCATGGTCCTGTTGACGCTGGATAGCCGGTTTTGTGCGGTACTGACGGCGAGATCACCGCGCCTAACCATGTCGCGCAGATGCGCCGCGTAGTCGGCCAACACCTTTCGATCAATCTGCCGCGCATCATTGATACCGGGCCCCTGTTCGGAGCGGCACCATTTCACGAATGCCAACCACCGATCACAGTGCGCCTTGACCGTGCCGTAATGACCGCCGCCGAACATGTCTTTTAGCGCTTGCGGCCCCGCGTAGCTCAGTTGCCTGCCGTAGCCGAAATTTCGGCCATCGCGTCGACCCACCAATGCCATCTCAATCACCTCATCTGCCGTTCTCCGATCCTCGCCCCACGTCATCCCGCCAAGAATGCTTAGTGTTATCAGGGATCAAGGCCCCTGCGGCCTGTGGGGGTGTCCACTCACGCAGGACTGGCGGCTCCTTACGACCGGGAGCAAGGGCATCTCATGATCTGGTCTCCTGAGCACCGTTACAGGTGGGCGGGTGGAGGCTGCATTGGCTGACGAGACCAGTGCCGCGAGATCCTGAGCCAGGTGAAAGCAGCAATGCGATGACCGGGGCATGCCTGACTGTCAGTCAGGTACAGTCCATTCCGTGGTCTGCGGCACCATCATCTGCATGGCTGTTGCTGGTGACATCGGCGTTTGTCACGCCAATTGTCACGAGTGGAGTTGCCGCAAAGCCAAGTGCGATGAGGGCTGCAGCAGTGTTAGAAGCGCCCGTCTCTTTCCAGGAGAAAGAGACGGGCGCAGGTTGGCGCAAGATTCGGCCAAGCGGATAGGTTGCTGCAGGGCAGCGGAGTAGTCGTCTGGCGCATGAGGGCCATGATCTGAAGTAGGCATCCATCACCGGGGAGGTGACCGGGCGAGCTGCCGGACGCGAATCGCCATTAGGGGAGAACCACCGCGGGAGCGGCGTGACCTTGAAGGTTCGGGCCACCTGGGGTGCTGTCAACGACAGCGCTTGCACGGCCAGTTCTACGCTTGTGAATAAATCCGGTCAAGGGCCGAAATTCAGCGTTACTCTGGACTTGGAGTGAGGTTATCCACATATGGAATTCCGTGGTAAACCCCGGACAACGTCGTGGCTTTTAGTTTTTCAAAGTGAGGTCCTTCCAAACAGGGCGGCTTTGCAGCCCTGTTTGGAAGGACCCGCGCTTACAAGCGGATAAACGAGACTGCTTGCCCTGAATCTCGAGCGCTCAGTTGTTGCTACCGTTATTGAGCCTGTACAGCGCTAGCGGATCGGCACCACGTTCTTGTCTCTGGCTTGGCCGTATGCAGAGGCGAGCATGCTGCCGGTCGCGGCTTTCTGGATGTACTCACTCCACCAAGCCATCATCGGGCGCCGTCGCTCGATATAGTCGGCTCGGTTGTAGGCGCTCCGCACCTCATCCTTGTCGACGTGCGCCAGGGCCACCTCGATGAGCTCCGGGTCCCAGCCATGTTCATTCAAGATGGTGCTTGCCATCGAACGCATGCCGTGGCTGACCAACCGATCTTGGAAGCCCATACGTTTTAACGCCATGTTGGCGGTCTGGCTATTGGCGTGGGTGCGTGGATTTCTGTCGGCCGGGAAGACGTACTCGCGATGACCGCTGTGAGTCCTCAGTGACTCCAACAGTGCGACCGCGTGATCACTCAACGGGATGCTGTGAGGGCGGCGTTTTTTCATCCGCTCCGGTGGGATAGTCCAAACACGCCTCTCGAAGTCGATGTCTGCCCAACGAGTAGTCGCCGCCTCGGCGGGGCGAGTCATCGTGTGCAGCTGCCATTCGATCAGGCAGCGGGTGGTGCGTTTGATACTGGCGTTCGCGATCTCCAGCATGAGTTCGGGGAGCTCTTCGGGCGGAAGCGCAGCCATATTCTCTTTCTTGGGCTTCTTGAATACTGCCCTGATGCCGCTGAGTGGGTTGGCGAAGATCAGACCGGAGTTCACCCCGTAGGTCATGATCTCGTTAAGCCGCTGGCTAAGGCGTTTGACCGTCTCCAGGCTGCCTTTCGCTTCGATTGGACGAAGCAATGCGATCACCATCGGCGCGGTGATTTTCGTGAGTGGTGTCGTCTTCAAATCGGGGAACACGTGCAGCGTGAGCGACCGCCAAATGTCCTCGGCGTAGGCAGGGGTGACCGAGTCCTTCTTGAGTTCGAACCAAGCGGTGGCCACGTTCTCGAAGGTATGTTCCGTTTCTGCGCGCTTGGCTTCATTCAGGGTATTGCGCTGCACCTTCGGATCGATGCCTTGGGCGAGCAGCTCCCGCGCATCGACTGCCATCTTCCGTGCGTTCGCCAACGACAGTTCGGGGTAGGTCCCGAAGCCGATGTTGATGCGCTTTTTGGTCACTGGTTCGCGGTAGTTGAAATTCCACAGCAACGAGCCGTTGTTGCGTACGCGGAGCTGCAAACCGTCACCGTCTGTGAGGACGTAATCCTTGGACGCCGGTTTGACTCCCTTGAGCTGTCGATCGGAGAGGCGGAGGTTTTGAGCAGGCATGAGATTGTCCTCAGGCACTAATTCGGTATTCCAAAGATTAGCACCGGACGGACTGGAATGCCGTCTGGAATACCCGAATGGCTGGAACTCAAAAACTCTCAAAAGACCGCAAAAGCGCTGGAAGCCGCGTATTTGCTGGGTTGAAGGCACAAAAAAAGACGTCCGTGGACGTCTTTAGATGATGAAGTGGTGGAGCCGGGGGGATTTGAACCCCCGTCCGCCAGTACTCCGCTGTCGGTACTACATGCGTAGCCGTTTCTATTAAGTTAACCCTCAGCGACCCGAAGGGCAGGGTGCTTTGGGCGAGTTGTGTAAGTTTTAGCCGCTTCGTCCACAACGTACTGCACGGCGATTCTGTTCTATATGACAATCACTTTGGGTTTACAGACATCCCCTGGTGATTGCTGGACCCGAAGGTACCAGAAGCTCAGGTCTAAGGCTGCTTACGCAGCGATAGCGAATTCCTGGCCGTAGTTTTCGTCATTGGCAACTATAAGAAGTTGCAACAGTGGATTTACGAGTTCTGTTACCAACTCGGCATGCACCTAAAGTTTCGCGACCGGCGTCGAATCCTAAACGGCCCCGTGCTTGTAACTCGTTGTTTCTTAGTGAGTGACAAGCCTGTGCAGTGTACGCCAAACCGTCACGGAAGGCCAACCCGAAGGTTGGCCTTCCGTGACTAAGCGGTCTATTGGCCGCCTTTTTCGCTGTTCTGTAGGTCTTGCAGCGCCTTCGAGGTGATCTCGATGCACTTTTTGTCATCGCCCGCGGCGTGGGCCGCTTTGGCCTGGGAAACGGCGGTGTCTATTTCGCCGTTTTTGCCGCTGGTGTCAGTCGCGAGTAGCGCTTTACCGTTGTTGATTTTGTCCAGATTGATTTTGCACAGGTCGGGCTCGCCTGCCGCGAACGCAGGTGAGGCCAGCATCGCAGCGGTAATAAACAAGCCAGCAAGAGCGGAACGCTTCATAGGGTGTCTCCTTGCGCTAAAGGGCTCGACGCTGCTGGCGTTCAACGGCTGCCAGCGACATCACTGATGGGCCTCGTTTGCCGAGGCCTATGCAGATGACTCCGCCGGTACGCTGGGGTTCTGTTTTTTTTGCAGGATCCTTTTTGCAGGATCAGTGGGCGCGAGCCTGGGTGACGCGGTCCACCAGATACACCAACCCGTGATAATCGATGCCGCCATGCTGGCTCAGGCCGATCTCGCAGGTGCGGCTGGTGGAGATGCCTTCGCTGCAATATCGCACGGCGTCCTTGAGTGTGCGCAGTGAGTGGGCATTGAGTTCCGGCGTGGTGAAGCCTTTGTCGCCGGCGAATCCGCAGCAGTGAATACCTTCTGGAATGACCACGGTGTTGGAGCAGCGTCGCGCCAGGTCGATCAAGGCTTGGCTTTCGCCCAAGTGTTGGGTGCTGCAGGTGACGTGCACGGCGATCGGTGCTTCCTGGGGCGTGAAGTCGAGGCGGTCCATCAGGTGGGTGCGGATAAAACGCACGGGGTCGTACAGATCCAGGCGTGTTTCCCCCAGGTCTTGCACCAGGCGCAGGGTGCAGGGGCTGGTGTCGCAGTAGATGGGGTCGAGCCCGCCACGGCTGGCGTGGAGCAGGGCGCCGATCAGCTCCTGGCGTTTGTGTTCGGCTTGTTCGGCGTAGCCTTTGGAGGCGAAGGGCTGGCCACAACACAGACTGTCCTGATTGTCGGGGAACACGACTTGGTAACCGGCTTTTTCCAACAGGCTACGGGTTTTGTCGTACAGCGACATCTGTTCCTTATCCCCCGCTGCCGGGCCCATGGTGCGTGAGACGCAGGCGGCCAGGTAGACCACCCGTGGCCGCTCGCCCGTCACGGTAGGACTGAAGCGGATGGCCTTTTCTGGCTGGGGCATGGCGTTGGTCCACTGCGGGATCTGCCCCTTGGACAGCTTAGTCAAGCTGGCCGATAACTTCGCCAGGCGCGGTGCGCCCAGCAGCATGCGTGCACCATTGGCTACATGCAGGGTAAAGCGCGCGCCTTTGAGGGCGGTGGAGAAATGGGTGGCGAGCCATTCGGCGGTTTTCGTACGGTCGGCGTTGCGGCTGCGCAGTTTTTTCACCAGGTCGCCGGTATTGATTCCCACAGGGCAGCGCTGGGCGCAAAGCCCGGTGGCGGCACAGGTGTCGATGCCCTGGTACTGATACGCGGCTTCCAGCTCAGCGGTGTCGACACCGGCGCGTTTTTTCGCCTGGATATCGCGCCAGATCACGATGCGTTGGCGCGGGCTCAAGGTTAGCTCTTTCGAAGGGCACACCGGCTCACAGAAGCCGCATTCGATGCACTTGTCCACAAGCTCGTCAGCGGCGGGCAGCGGCTTGAGGTGCTTGAGGTGGATTTGTGGGTCTTCGCTGAGTACCACGTCCGGGTTGAGAATGCCGTTGGGGTCGAGCAGGCGTTTGAGTTGCCACATCAATCGATAGGCGTCGCTGCCCCATTCCAGCTCGACGAACGGTGCCATATTGCGGCCGGTGCCGTGTTCGGCTTTCAACGAACCACCGAACTCCACGGCCACCAGTTGCGCCACGTCGTCCATGAACGCTTGGTAGCGTGTGACTTCTTCCGCACTGTTGAAGCCCTGGGTGAACACGAAGTGCAGATTGCCTTCCAGTGCGTGTCCGAAAAGTATCGCTTCGTCGTAGTGATGTTTGTCGAACAGTTGGATCAAGCGATTCACGCCGATTGCCAATTGCTCAACCGGGAAGGTTACGTCCTCGATGATCACCGTGGTGCCGGTTTTGCGCACGGCGCCAACGGCAGGGAAGGTGTCTTTGCGGATTGCCCACAGGCGAGCGTTTTCCACGGGATCCTCAGTGAAATTGACCCGTTTCTCTACCGGAAATGGGGCCAGGGAAGCCATGATCAACGCCAGTTGCTCGTGCAGCAGGGATGGCGACGCCGCACGGGATTCGATCAGCAGGGCGCAGGCATTTTCCGAAAGCTGTTGTACGAAAGCGGGCATGCCTGGTTTGTTCTGTACCGAGCGCATGCTGCGTCGGTCCAGCAGTTCGACGGCAGAGACCGGTTGGGTTTTAAGTACGGTCACTGCGTTGCAGCAGGTTTCGACATCCGGGAACACAATCAACGCCGACGCTTTGTTGGGGTGATCGATCACGGTGTCGTAGGTGACCGCGCTGATAAACCCAAGGGTGCCCTCGGAGCCCACCAGCAGATGGCTGAGGATATCCAGTGGCTCATCAAAATCCACCAAGGCATTGAGTGACAGCCCGGTGGTATTTTTCAGGCGGTATTTATGGCGAATCTTTGCCGCCAGTTCAACATTTGCGCGGGTCTCGCGACCCAATGTCGCCAGGCGCTCAAGCAGCGTCCCGTGCTGTTCCCGAAACGCCCTGACGCTGGCTGCGTCCTCGGTATCCAGGCGGCTGCCGTCAGCCAGTACCAAGCGAATCCCCGCAAGGGTGTGGTAGGTGTTCTGCGCGGTGCCGCAGCACATGCCGCTGGCATTGTTGGCGACGATACCGCCGATCTTGCAGGCGTTGATCGACGCAGGATCCGGTCCGATCTTGCGCCCGTACGGCGCTAGCCACGCATTGGCTTGGGCGCCGATCACGCCGGGTTGCAGGCGGATTTGCGTGCCTTGCCCACGGATTTCGCGGCCGTTCCAATTGTCACCCAGCACGATCAGCACCGAGTCGCTGATGGCTTGCCCGGACAGGCTCGTGCCGGCTGCGCGAAAGGTTACGGGTACGTGGTCTCGTTGGGCCAATTGCAGCAGCGCAACGACTTCGTCTTCTGACTCCACGCGGATCACCAACTGTGGGATCAGTCGGTAAAAGCTGGCGTCGGTGCCGAAAGCGAGGGTGGAAAGTGGGTCGTCGAAACGCCGATCTTTCGGGATCAGTTGTGCGACGTCGCTCAGGAAAGCAGCAGGCAGGCTCATCGGTCCTCCAGAAATAGCGGACGCCGGAATCGTATCCGGCGTCGATTCTTACTCTATTGCGTGCAGGTCTCAGTGCACCAGCATACCGGTGAACCAGTAAGCCTGAGCGAGGGTGATCAGCCCGACGATCGTGGCAAAGAACAGGCTGTGCTTAAGGGTGAAGCGGAACAAGTCGGACTCCTTGCCTACCAGGCCGGTAGCGGCGCACGCCACGGCGATTGATTGCGGCGAGATCATCTTGCCGGTCACGCCGCCACTGGTATTCGCGGCGACCAGCAACGTGTCGTTAACGCCGATCTGATGCGCAGTGGTGGCTTGCAGCGAGCTGAACAGGGCATTGGACGACGTGTCGGAGCCTGTCAGGAAAACCCCCAGCCAGCCGAGGAAAGGCGAGAAGAATGGGAAGGCTGCACCGGTGCCGGCCAATACCAGCGCCATAGTCGAAGACATTCCGGAGTAGTTGGTGACGAAGGCGAATGCCAACACCATGCCAATCGACAGGATAGGCCAGCGCAGTTCGTAGAAAGTCTCCTTAAAAGTGGTAAGACCAGTTTTTATATCAATCTTCAGTACCAGCATCGAGATCAGTGCGGAGAAGAAAATCGCGGTGCCGGTCGCTGAAACCGGGTCCAGCTTGAATACGGCCGGGATTGCGGTCGGATTGATCACAATTGGCGCAACCTTGATCACCAACTGATCCAGGTGCGGGATCGCAAAGTTGAACGTCCAGCTGTACATCGAGCCACCGGCGGCGAACATCGCTTTGAACGGCTTAAGAGTCCAAATGGTGACCAGCACGGTGAGAATAAGGAACGGCGACCAGGCCTTGAAAATCTGCACCAGACTGTAGGGCGAGACAATCGTGTTACGTGGCAGGCCGAAACCGCCGGCACTGGCGGTGACTGCTGCGCTGGAAGTGGCGCCGGCAATCTGTGCGCCTGCGGTGCGCTTGGGTTGCCACACCTTCAGGAACAGGGTCAGGGCGATGAGGCTGGCCAGGGCCGAGGTGATGTCCGGCAGTTCGGGGCCGATGAAGTTGGAGGTGAAGTATTGGGTGATGGCAAAGCTCAAGCCCGCGACCAGCGCAGCCGGCCAGGTTTCACGCACGCCGCGCACGCCGTCCATCATGAACACCAGCCAGAACGGCACGAACAGTGACAGCAGCGGCAATTGGCGGCCGGTCATGGCGCCGATCTTGAATGCGTCGATGCCAGTCACCTGGCCAGCAACGATGATTGGGATGCCGAGTGCGCCAAAGGCCACGGGGGCGGTGTTGGCAATCAGGCACAGACCGGCGGCGTAAAGCGGGTTGAAGCCGAGACCGACCAACAGCGCGGCGGTGATTGCCACGGGCGCGCCGAAACCGGCTGCACCTTCCAGGAAGGCGCCGAAGCAGAAGCCGATCAATAGGACCTGCAAGCGCTGGTCGTCAGTGATCGACAGTACCGAGCTGCGGATGATCTCGAACTGACCGCTTTTGACTGTGAGTTTGTAGAGAAATACCGCCGCGACGATGATCCACGCGATAGGCCACAGGCCGTAAGCAAAACCGTAACCAGCAGCCGCCAGCGCCATGTCTACCGGCATCTGGAAAGCGAAGATCGCCACCAGGATCGACAGCGCCAAGGTGATACTGCCAGCCACGTGGCCTTTGAGGCGAAACACGGCCAGGGCCAGGAAGAAGAATACGATCGGAATGACGGCTGCCAATGCGGACAAGCCGAGGCTGCCGAGCGGGCTGTAGAGCTGTTGCCAGGTTTGCATAGTGGGGTGGCCCCTGATTGTTGTTGTTTGGTCAGCTTGGATAATTGGTAATACCAGTTTACAATCGCTGTGGGCTAGAGTAAGAGCCTCTGCGGGGTGTGTCAATTTGCCGCTTGCGAAACTTTGGTCGTAGGTGTGTGGCGAAGGTGTGCTGATCAGCGGAAATGAGGGCGTTCTGATAGGTGCTGCATTCGTCGTGATCAGCGAGAATAGAGGGCCCGGCGGGTGGTCGGGATGGTGGAGAGCGGGTTATGGGATTTGATCAGGTGCGCCAGCGCCGTTTGTCTGACGATATCGTCGAGCAGCTTGAGGGCATGATCCTTGAGGGCACGTTGAAGTCCGGCGAACGCTTGCCGGCCGAGCGCGCTTTGGCTGAGCAGTTTGGTGTGTCGCGTCCTTCTTTGCGTGAAGCGATCCAGAAGTTGGCGGCTAAAGGTTTGCTCGTCAGCCGTCAGGGCGGTGGTAACTACGTGGCGGAGTCCCTCGGTTCCACGTTCAGTGATCCGTTGCTGCATCTGCTGGAGAACAATCCCGAGGCTCAGCGTGATCTGCTGGAATTTCGTCAGACCCTGGAAGCTTCTTGTGCCTATTACGCGGCATTGCGCGCCACCGAAGTTGATCGTGAGCGGCTTACAGCAGCGTTCGAAGCGCTACAGGATTGCTACGCCCGCTCTGATGAAGTGAGTCGGGCGGAAGAGGGGGCAGCGGATGCACGGTTTCACTTGGCAATTGCCGAGGCCAGCCACAACGCGGTGCTACTGCACACCATTCGCGGCCTGTTCGACCTGCTGAAACGGAACGTGGTAACCAACATTGGCGGCATGTACCAGCAGCGCACGGAAACCCGCGACATGCTGATCAGTCAGCATCGGGATTTGTACCTGGCGATTATCGAAGGGCGAGCCGAGCAGGCACGGGAGGTTTCAACACGTCACCTGCTGTATGTGCAGGAAGTGCTGGAGGAGGTGCGTCAGGAAGTCCAGCGTGTGGCGCGTGCGGAGCGGCGCAAGGGCATGTAGCCGAGGGAGGGAGACTCCCAAGGCTGCATCACTGCGAGGATCAGTCTTCCTTGCCCTTGTTGCGCACGGCACGATGCAGTTCGCGGTTGGAATCGCGCTCGCGCTCGGTATCACGCTTGTCGTATTCCTTCTTGCCCTTGCCCAAGGCGATCTCGCACTTGACCAGATGCTTGCTCCAGTACCAGGACAGGCACACGCAGGCATAGCCTTTTTGCTGTACCGCAGCGGCGAGCTTTTCGATTTCGCGCGCATTGAGCAGCAACTTACGCGTGCGCACCGGGTCGGCAATCACGTGGGTGCTCGCGGTGGTCAGCGGGGTGATATGACTGCCGAGCAGCCATGCCTCGCCATCCTTGAGCAGCACATAGCTGTCGACCAGCTGCAGCTTGCTGGCACGCAGACTCTTTACTTCCCAGCCGGCCAGGACCAGACCAGCCTCGAACCGATGTTCGATGAAGTAATCGTGTCGCGCTTTTTTATTTTGCGCGATGGTCCCTGTGGGGTGTTTCTTTTGTTTAGCCATAGGGGCGGCATTATAGGGAGTTGCGAGCGTGTCGGCTACGGTCAACCTGCGTGCTTGAGCGTGTTGGACGAATCCCGGACAATGCGGGCAGTTCTTTGGTTTTTTTCTTTCGCGGATCGGGCTGTTCTTTCGCGATGTTTGCCTCAGCGGTGGAAATAACGCACACATGACGACGCATATTCAACGTTCGGCGCTGTTGCCCTATCCGGCACAGGCGCTTTATGACCTGGTCAACGACGTGGCGCGTTACCCGGAATTCCTGCCGTGGTGCTCAACGGCCGAGGTGCTGGAAAGTGGTGATGAACACATGGTTGCCAGTGTTGGGGTCGCGAAAGGCGGCCTTAGCCAGCACTTTGTTACGCGCAATGTACTGGTGCCTGGCAAATCCATTGAAATGAATTTGCAGGAAGGGCCGTTTACCCAACTGCACGGCGTGTGGGTATTCAAGGCACTGACAGACAAGGCCTGCAAAATCAGCCTGGATCTTTCCTTCGATTACGCCGGGCCTATCGTGCGAGCAACATTGGGCCCGTTGTTCAACCAGGCGGCCAATACGCTCGTGGATGCGTTTTGCCAGCGAGCCAAGCAACTGCATGGTTGAGATTGAGGTGGTGTATGCCGCCGTGGACCGCCAGGTGTTGTTGGCAGTGACGGTGCCGGCGGGCACGAATCTGCGTGCTGCGGTACAGGCATCCGATATTGCAGTGCAGTTTCCTGAGCTGGATCTGGCTGTTTGCCCTTTGGGTATATTCGGCAAAGTGGTTGCGGATGCTGAGGTGCGTGCCGTGCAGGCCGGTGATCGTATTGAGATCTACCGGCCGTTGCTGGCGGATCCAAAAGAGGTTCGCCGACTGCGCGCGGCCAAGGCGGCCCTGGCCAAGCAGCAGAATTCATAGGCCAGTCAAATGACAGGCAGCAAAAAGCCCGGCATGCCGGGCTTTTTGTTGAGCGCTGCAACGTTACTGCGGGCTGGTGTCCAGAGGCTGCGGCGTCGGGACGGGCACTGTTTCCACGCCGTCGACGTCTTTCTGGATCTTGTCGAGCAGTGAGCCTGGCTTGGCCGGTACTTCGGACTTCGGCTTTTCACCTTCCTGTGCAGGGGCAGTCACGTTAGTGCCGTTATCCTTGCCGAGCAGCGCTTCATCACGGCTCACGCCGGGCATGAAGTCACCAGACAGGCTGACAAGCTGGTCATTGCCATTGAAAACGACACTGACGCGTTCCTGCTGGCGTTCACCGCCACCTGGTTGCAGGCTGTAGAGATAATCCCAGCGATCGGCATGGAAAGTGTCGGTCAGCAGGGGGTTACCCATGATAAACCGTACTTGCCGTCGGGTCATTCCGGGGCGTAACTGGTCTATCATGTCCTGCGTGACGACATTGCCCTGCTGGATGTCGATTTTGTAAACCCCGGGGAATGAACAACCGGCGAGTGCGAGCAGTCCCACAAAGGTGAAACTGGTTAGCAAGAGCTTGGTGTTTTGCATCGGTGGGCGACTTCCACTATCTTGGCTGGGACAACGTAAACGCCGATCATACCCGTATTAAGAGAAGCTGCGAAGCAGCATCCGCGAGAAAGCTAACCATGGTTGAAAATAGCGAACTACGCAAAGCCGGTCTCAAAGTGACTCTGCCACGAGTCAAGATTCTACAAATGCTCGATTCTGCTGAGCAGCGCCACATGAGTGCCGAGGATGTCTACAAGGCGCTGATGGAGTCTAACGAGGACGTCGGCCTGGCCACGGTTTACCGTGTACTGACCCAGTTTGAAGCCGCAGGGCTGGTGGTTCGTCATAATTTCGACGGCGGTCATGCGGTGTTCGAATTGGCTGACGGTGGTCATCACGATCATATGGTTGACCTGGATACCAATGAGGTAATCGAGTTCACCAGCCCGGAAATCGAAGCGCTGCAGCACAAGATTGCTGAGGAGCATGGCTTCGATCTGGTTGACCATAATCTGGTCCTGTACATCCGTAAGAAAAAGTAACAAGCGCTGCAGATTCTCTCTGCGAAACGATCGAAGGCGACCTCAAGGTCGCCTTCGTGCTTTCTATATAAAGAGAAAATTATCCGCTCAGGCCTTTGCCGCTATGACCATTTTCTTCGCGTGCGCCAACGACTCCTTGGTCAAATCAATGCCGCCGAGCATCCGCGCCACTTCTTCCACACGCTCCGATTTGTTCAGCTTGGACACGGCCGTGTGTGTTGCATCATTGCCGCGTACCTTATGCACAAACAGGTGTTGATGGCCCTGAGCTGCCACTTGCGGCAGGTGGGTTACCGTCAGTACCTGGCCTCGATCCCCCAGGCGTCGCAACAACTGGCCAACTATTTCCGCTGTAGGCCCACCAATCCCTACGTCGACTTCGTCAAATACCAGCGTTGGGACTCGAGAGGTTTGCGCGGTAATCACCTGGATCGCCAGACTGATCCGCGACAGCTCGCCGCCGGATGCCACTTTTGCCAAGGCCTTGAGCGGCTGCCCAGGGTTGGCGCTGACCAGTAGTTCAACCTGTTCCAGGCCGTGGGGCTGCAATTCGTTGCTGGCGTTCGGGCGCAATTCAATAGTGAAACGACCGCCCGGCATGCCCAGGCGCTGGATTTCCAGCTCCACTGCGCTGGCCAGGCCTGTCGCTGCTTGTTGGCGCAGGTCGCTCAGCTCGCGCGCCTTCTCTTGGTAATGGCGGGCGAAAGAGGCTAGCTCATCACCCAGGCGTTCGATGGATTCGTCGTTGGCGTTCAGTGTCTCGATTTCATCCAGCAACTTTTGCTGCATGGTCGCCACTTCGGTGGGCTGAATACGATGTTTGCGCGCCAGGGTGTAGATGGTGTCCAGGCGTTCTTCTATTTCCTGCAGGCGTGCCGGGTCGGCATCGAAGTGATCGAGGAACCGATTCAGTTCGCCGACGGCTTCCTCTACCTGGATCTGTGCACTGGTGAGCAGGGTCGTCGCCTCGCTCAACGAGCCGGAGCTGTTGTTAACGCTGGACAGGCGATTGAGACTGGCAGTCAGTGCATTGAGTACATTGCCTGAATCACTCTCACTGCATTGTTCCACTACCTGTCGACAAATACCCAGCAGCGTTTCGGCATTGGTGAGGTTTTTGTGTTCCTGCTCGAGTTGCTCCAGCTCGGTTTCGCCAAGGCCCAAGCTTTCCAGTTCTTCGAGTTGATAGCTGAGCAATTGATGGCGAGCACGTTGTTCATCGCCAGAATTGGAAAGTCGTTCCAGTTCCTGTCGAGTCTGACGCCAGCGTTGGGCGGCCAGCTGCACCTGACGGGCAAGGTCTGTGGCTCCAGCGTACTCATCGAGCAGGCGACGATGGGTATCGGTTTTCAGCAGGGACTGGTGTTCATGTTGGCTGTGGATGTCGATCAGCAACTCACCCAGCGCTTTGAGGTCGCCAAGCGGGCAGGGTGTGCCGTTGATGTAGCCACGGGAACGACCTTCCGCCGTGATGACCCGTCGCAGGATGCACGGACCTTCATTATTAAGGTCGCGCTCGACCAGCCAGGCTTGCGCCTCGGGAATATCCGCCAGGTCGAAGGTGGCCAGGATATCGGCCTTGTCCGCACCGGGGCGTACCACGCCGCTGTCGGCGCGATCACCCAGGGTCAGGCCAAGGGCGTCGAGCATGATCGACTTGCCGGCACCGGTTTCGCCTGTGATTACGCTCATCCCGCGATCCAGTTCGAGATCCAGGTGTTCAACGATGGCGTAGTTATGTACGGACAAGTGCACGAGCATGACGGCCGCTCCCAGGCTTTAGGTCTGGTTATTTATACAGTGTTTTGTTTGGGGCTGACAATCCTGGTGCTTAGCTCGATTTGCTTGAAATGGCATGTTTTTTAGCGCAAACCGGAATGACCACGCAGGAAGTGATGTAGGTCAGTCGAAAGGTTTTTGGTAACGCCTGCGCCCTTGAACCTGGAAATTGTGGCCCCATATACCCGAACAGAAGCGCGAGTCGAGTTCGCGCATGATTTTGAAAGGAGAAAACTATGGCTGACGAACAGACGCAGGATACGCAAACTCCAGACGCCAATTCGGCTGTCGGCGATGAGCTGACAACTCGCGTGCAAGTGCTCGAAGAGCAATTGGCCGCTGCGCAGGACCAATCTTTGCGTGTTGCCGCTGATCTGCAGAACGTCCGCCGCCGTGCCGAGCAGGATGTAGAGAAGGCTCACAAATTCGCGCTGGAAAAATTTGCCAATGACTTGCTGCCGATCATCGACAGCCTGGAGCGTGGCCTTGAATTGTCCAACCCGGACGACGAAAACATCCGCCCGATGCGCGAAGGGATCGAGCTGACCCTGAAAATGTTCCAGGACACCCTGAAGCGTTATCAGTTGGAGGCGATCGATCCACAAGGCGGAGAGCCGTTCAACGCTGAGCATCACCAAGCCATGGCCATGCAGGATAGCCATGACCTGGAGCCGAACAGCGTGCTCAAAACGTTCCAGAAGGGTTATCTGCTCAATGGTCGCTTGCTGCGCCCGGCGATGGTCGTGGTGAGCAAGGCGCCTGCACCGGTTTCGCCTTCTATTGATGAGCAGGCTTGAAATACGCTGCAAAGCCCCCATCTATTAAGTCAAGCGATTAAGTGCTACCGCAGTTGGCCACCACTGCTGCGGCAACCAAATTCAAGTTTCGGGAGAGTAAATCATGGGCAAAATTATCGGTATTGACCTGGGGACCACCAACTCCTGTGTCTCCGTCATGGAAAACGGCAAAGCCAAAGTAATCGAAAACGCCGAAGGCGCGCGTACCACGCCGTCGATCATTGCTTACGCAAATGATGGCGAGATCCTCGTCGGTCAGTCGGCAAAGCGCCAGGCTGTCACCAACCCGCACAACACTCTGTACGCGGTAAAGCGTCTGATCGGTCGTAAGTTCGACGAAGAAGTCGTGCAGAAAGACATCAAGATGGTGCCTTACAAAATCGCCAAGGCTGACAACGGTGACGCCTGGGTTGAGGTAAATGGCAATAAGATGTCTGCACCGCAGATCTCGGCTGAAGTCTTGAAAAAGATGAAGAAGACTGCCGAAGACTATCTCGGCGAAGCAGTGACCGAAGCGGTGATTACCGTTCCGGCCTACTTCAACGACAGCCAGCGCCAGGCGACCAAAGACGCCGGCCGCATCGCGGGTCTGGACGTAAAACGTATCATCAACGAACCCACCGCAGCTGCTCTGGCTTACGGCATGGACAAGGCCAAAGGCGACCACACCGTGATCGTTTATGACCTGGGTGGCGGTACTTTCGACGTCTCGGTCATCGAGATCGCTGAAGTTGACGGCGAGCACCAGTTCGAAGTGTTGGCCACCAATGGTGACACCTTCCTGGGTGGTGAAGACTTTGACATTCGTCTGATCGACTACCTCGTCGACGAATTCAAGAAAGAAAGCGGCATGAACCTCAAGGGTGATCCGCTGGCGATGCAGCGCCTGAAAGAAGCCGCTGAAAAAGCCAAGATCGAGCTGTCTTCCAGCAACTCGACCGATGTGAACCTGCCATACATCACTGCAGATGCCACCGGTCCTAAGCACTTGAACGTGAAGGTTTCTCGTGCCAAGTTGGAAGCTCTGGTTGAAGACCTGGTTCAACGCACCATCGAACCTTGCCGCACCGCGCTGAAAGATGCCGGTATCGACGTTGGTTCCATCAACGACGTGATCCTGGTGGGCGGTCAGACCCGTATGCCACTGGTTCAGCAGAAAGTAACCGAGTTCTTCGGCAAGGAAGCACGTAAAGACGTGAACCCGGACGAAGCGGTTGCCATGGGTGCTGCCATCCAGGGCGCGGTATTGGCCGGCGACGTGAAAGACGTTCTGCTGCTGGACGTGAGCCCGCTGACCCTGGGTATCGAAACCATGGGCGGCGTGATGACTGCGCTGATCGAGAAAAACACCACGATTCCTACCAAGAAATCGCAAGTGTTCTCGACTGCTGACGATAACCAAGGCGCTGTAACCATTCACGTGCTGCAAGGTGAGCGTAAGCAGGCTGCTCAGAACAAGTCCCTGGGCAAGTTCGACCTGTCCGAGATTCCACCAGCACCACGTGGCGTGCCACAAATCGAAGTGACCTTTGACATCGACGCCAACGGCATTCTGCACGTCGGCGCGAAAGACAAGGCGACTGGCAAAGAACAGAAGATCACCATCAAGGCCAACTCCGGTCTGTCTGATGAAGAAATTCAACAGATGATCCGTGATGCGGAAGCCAACGCTGATGCGGACGCCAAGTTTGCTGAACTGGCTGGCGCCCGTAACCAGGGTGATGCACTGGTTCACTCGACACGCAAAATGGTCGCTGATGCTGGCGATAAAGTGACTGCTGAAGAGAAGGCCGCAATCGAAGCCGCTGTAGTTGCCCTGGAAGCCGCCGTCAAGGGCGACGACAAGGCTGCTATCGAAGCCAAGATCGAAGAGCTGTCGAAAGTCTCCGCGCCAGTCGCTCAGAAAATGTACGCCGAACAAGGTCAGCCAACTGACGGTGCTGCGCAACAGGCAGAGCCTGAAGCCAAGCACGACGACGTTGTCGATGCCGAGTTCGAAGAAGTCAAAGACCAGAAGTAAGTTGGTCGCCCGGTTGACCGCTATCAAGCGGTGACTGGTAGGATGTCGCCGCGCGGGAGCTTGCTCCCGCGTTGGCGTGTCTGGGGTATGCGAATTTTTACAGCATGCGACAGCGTACGGATGCTGGCGGTGTGATCGGGAATGCTCCTGCTTTCCGAGCAGTAAATACCGCATTTTTGGCCGGCTCCCTGGCTAAAAAGTAGTAATGACCAGGATCGTTGAATTGACGTGAGTTGGGTCCGGGCCTGTATTGGGGCTCAACGAGTTTGGCGAGGCTCAGGAGGGCCTGGCTGAACGTCCTTAAGAGTGCAAAGACTTATGGCAAAGCGTGACTATTACGAAGTATTGGGTGTGGAGCGCGGTTCCAGCGAGGCGGACCTGAAGAAGGCCTACCGTCGCCTGGCGATGAAGCATCACCCGGACCGTAATCCGGATAGCAAAGAATCCGAAGAGATGTTCAAAGAGGCCAATGAGGCCTACGAATGCCTGTCTGATCCCAACAAGCGTGCGGCCTACGACCAGTATGGCCACGCTGGCGTCGACCCGAGCATGGGGGGCGGTGGTGCCGGCTTTGGCGGTCAGAACTTCTCCGACATTTTCGGTGACGTATTCAGCGACTTTTTCGGCGGTGGCCGGGGTGGTCAGCGTGGCGGCGCCCAACGTGGCAGCGATTTGCGCTACACCCTGGAATTGAACCTGGAAGAAGCCGTGCGCGGCACCAGCGTCAACATCCGCGTGCCGACGCTGGTCAACTGCAAACCGTGCGATGGTTCGGGTGCCAAGAAAGGCTCCTCGCCGATCACCTGCCCAACCTGTGGCGGTATCGGTCAGGTCCGTATGCAACAGGGCTTCTTCTCGGTGCAACAGACCTGCCCGCGTTGCCATGGCCAGGGCAAGATCATTTCTGATCCGTGCGATTCCTGCCACGGCGAAGGGCGTGTCGAAGAGTACAAAACCCTTTCGGTGAAAGTGCCGGCGGGCGTGGACACTGGTGATCGCATTCGTCTGTCGGGCGAGGGCGAGGCGGGGACCCAGGGTGGCCCTACGGGTGACCTGTACGTGGTGATCAATGTGCGCGAGCACTCGATCTTCCAGCGTGACGGTAAGCACCTGTTCTGCGAGGTGCCGATCAGCTTTGTTGATGCGGCACTGGGCGGCGAGCTTGAGATTCCAACCCTCGATGGTCGGGTCAAACTCAAGATTCCTGAAGGCACCCAGACCGGCAAGCAGTTCCGTATCCGTGGCAAAGGCGTTGCGCCAGTGCGCGGTGGCGGTGCTGGCGACCTGATGTGTCGCGTGGCGGTAGAGACTCCGGTCAACCTGAATCGCCGTCAGCGTGAACTGCTTGAAGAGTTCCGCAGCTCAATGGAAGGTGATGACTCTCACTCGCCGAAAACCGCGGGCTTTTTCGATGGCGTGAAGCGCTTCTTCGGCGACCTGTAAGGAACTGAGTATGCGACGTATAGCCGTAATGGGCGCTGCCGGGCGCATGGGCAAGACGCTGGTCGAGGCGGTGCAGCAGCGCTCGCCGGCCTCCGGGCTGACCGCTGCGATCGTTCGCCCTGGCAGCACGTTGATTGGTGCGGATGCGGGTGAGCTCGCCTCGTTGGGGCGCATCGGTGTTTCGTTGTCCGGCAACCTGGAGCAGGTGGCGGACGAGTTCGATGTGCTGATCGATTTCACCCTGCCAGAGGTGATGCTGAAAAATCTGGCCTTCTGCCGCAAGGCGGGCAAGGCCATGGTGATCGGTACTACCGGTTTGACGGCGGAGCAGAAGCAGTTGCTGGTGGAGGCGGGCAAGGATATTCCCATCGTCTTCGCCGCCAACTTCAGTGTTGGCGTGAATCTGTCGCTCAAGCTGCTGGACCTGGCAGCGCGTGTGCTGGGTGATGAAGCGGATATCGAGATCATCGAGACCCACCACCGCCACAAGATCGACGCGCCGTCGGGCACCGCGTTGCGCATGGGTGAAGCGATTGCCGATGCGCTGGGCCGCGACTTGTCAAAAGTCGCGGTGTACGGCCGTGAAGGCCATACCGGTGCGCGTGCGCGTGACACCATAGGTTTTGCGACCGTGCGCGGCGGTGACGTGGTGGGCGATCACACTGTGCTGTTCGCCACAGAGGGTGAGCGCCTGGAAATCACGCATAAAGCCTCCAGTCGCATGACTTTTGCCAAGGGTGCGGTACGTGCTGCGCTCTGGTTGGAAGGTCGCGAGCCGGGTCTGTACGACATGCGCGATGTACTGGATCTGCACTGATCAGTAGCTAAAACAGGGCCTCAAGCTTATGCTTGGGCCCCGTTTTGACCCGCTAAGCGACGTCCTGTCGCATTCCCCTGCCTTTAAGGCTCAATAGCGGTGGACCAAAAAAGCCTTTTTCTGTAAGCTACAGCTTTAGTGTGTTCACTAAAAGCGCGCAGAATAATTCAGTGAATAAGCGGAGTGACGTGTCCATACGTCACTCCGCTTTTTTACACCTGCGATCGCCCTTTCAGGCTTTATTTACGGGAGGTCTTCTTGACTAAGCCAGCCATACTCGCCCTTGCTGATGGCAGCATTTTTCGCGGCGAAGCCATTGGAGCCGACGGTCAGACCGTTGGAGAGGTAGTGTTTAACACTGCCATGACCGGCTATCAGGAAATCCTTACCGATCCTTCCTACGCCCAACAGATCGTTACCCTGACCTATCCGCACATCGGCAACACCGGTACTACACCGGAAGATGTCGAGTCTGATCGTGTCTGGTCGGCCGGTCTGGTGATTCGTGATCTGCCACTGGTTGCGAGCAACTGGCGTAACACGATGTCACTGTCCGACTACCTGAAAGCCAACAATGTTGTGGCGATCGCCGGGATCGATACGCGCCGCCTCACGCGCATCCTGCGTGAAAAAGGCTCGCAGAACGGCTGCATCATGGTCGGTGACAATATCTCCGAAGAGGCGGCGATTGCCGCAGCGCAAGGCTTCCCAGGCCTGAAGGGCATGGACCTGGCGAAAGTCGTCAGCGTCAAAGAGAAGTACGAATGGCGCTCCACTGTCTGGGACTTGAAGACCGACAGCCATGCAACTATCGAAGCCGCTGACCTGCCCTACCACGTCGTGGCCTACGACTACGGCGTCAAATACAACATCCTGCGCATGCTGGTCGAGCGCGGTTGCCGTGTGACCGTGGTGCCGGCGCAAACCCCGGCCAGCGACGTGCTTGCGCTGCAACCGGACGGTGTGTTCCTGTCCAACGGCCCGGGTGACCCTGAGCCTTGCGACTACGCCATCCAGGCGATCAAGGAAGTACTTGAAACCGAGATTCCGGTATTCGGCATCTGTCTCGGTCATCAACTGCTGGCCCTGGCCTCCGGCGCCAAGACCCTGAAAATGGGCCATGGTCACCACGGTGCCAACCACCCGGTACAAGACCTTGATACTGGCGTTGTGATGATCACCAGCCAAAACCACGGCTTTGCGGTAGATGAAGCCACCCTGCCGAGCAACGTGCGCGCGATTCACAAGTCGCTGTTCGACGGTTCCCTGCAAGGCATCGAACGCACCGACAAGAGCGCGTTCAGCTTCCAGGGCCACCCTGAAGCCAGCCCGGGCCCGAACGACGTAGCGCCGCTGTTCGACCGTTTCATCAATGAGATGGCCAAGCGACGCTGACTGAGCGGCCAGCGGGCGGCCCCGGACTTCGGCGGCCCCCGCAGGCTCTTCAAAGAATGTTCAAGACGGCTTGCCGACTGACCTGCGGATTTGAGTGACAAACCCATGCCAAAACGTACAGACATACAAAGCATCCTGATTCTCGGCGCTGGCCCGATTGTGATCGGCCAGGCCTGCGAATTCGACTACTCCGGCGCCCAGGCCTGTAAAGCCCTGCGCGAAGAGGGTTACCGCGTCATCCTGGTGAACTCCAATCCGGCCACCATCATGACCGACCCGGACATGGCCGACGCCACCTACATCGAGCCGATCAAGTGGCAGACCGTTGCCAAGATCATCGAGAAAGAGCGTCCGGATGCGCTGCTGCCGACCATGGGTGGCCAGACCGCACTGAATTGCGCCTTGGACCTGGAGCGCGAAGGCGTTTTGGAGAAGTTCGGCGTAGAGATGATCGGCGCCAACGCCGACACCATCGACAAGGCTGAAGACCGTTCGCGCTTCGACAAGGCCATGAAGTCCATTGGCCTTGACTGCCCGCGATCCGGTATTGCTCACAGCATGGAAGAGGCCAATGCGGTTCTCGAAAAGCTGGGCTTCCCGTGCATCATCCGTCCGTCCTTCACTATGGGTGGCACCGGTGGCGGTATCGCTTATAACCGTGAAGAGTTCGAAGAAATCTGCGCCCGTGGCCTGGACCTGTCGCCGACCAAAGAGCTGCTGATTGACGAATCCCTGATCGGCTGGAAAGAGTATGAGATGGAGGTTGTCCGCGACAAAAAGGACAACTGCATCATCGTCTGCTCGATCGAAAACTTCGACCCGATGGGCGTGCACACCGGTGATTCGATCACGGTTGCTCCGGCGCAGACGCTGACGGACAAGGAATACCAGATCATGCGTAACGCCTCGCTGGCGGTACTGCGTGAGATCGGCGTTGAAACCGGCGGTTCCAACGTTCAGTTCGGTATCTGTCCGAACACTGGCCGCATGGTCGTGATCGAGATGAACCCGCGTGTATCGCGTTCTTCGGCGCTGGCATCGAAGGCTACCGGCTTCCCGATTGCGCGCATCGCTGCCAAGCTGGCGATCGGTTACACCCTGGACGAGTTGCAAAACGAAATCACTGGTGGCGCTACGCCGGCGTCATTTGAGCCGTCGATCGACTACGTCGTGACCAAGCTGCCACGCTTTGCCTTCGAGAAATTCGCCAAGGCCGACGCTCGCCTGACCACCCAGATGAAATCCGTGGGTGAAGTCATGGCCATCGGCCGGACCTTCCAGGAATCCCTGCAGAAAGCCCTGCGCGGCCTGGAAGTGGGGGTTTGCGGTCTGGACGAAAAGCTCGACCTGGGCAACCCGGAAAGCATGAGCGTGCTCAAGCGCGAGCTGACCGTCCCGGGCGCCGAGCGCATCTGGTACGTGGCTGACGCTTTCCGCGCCGGTATGACCGTCGAAGACATCTTCGGCATGAACATGATCGACCCGTGGTTCCTGGTACAGATCGAAGATCTGATCAAGGAAGAAGAGAAGGTCAAGACCCTGGGTCTGGCCAGCATCGACCGCGACATGATGTTCCGCCTCAAGCGCAAAGGCTTCTCCGACCAGCGTCTGGCCAAGCTGCTGGGTGTGACCGAGAAGAATCTGCGCACGCATCGTCACAAGCTGGATATTTTCCCGGTCTACAAGCGCGTTGACACCTGCGCGGCCGAGTTCGCCACCGACACCGCGTACCTGTACTCCACTTACGAGGAAGAGTGCGAAGCCGCGCCGTCGGGTCGCGACAAGATCATAATCCTGGGCGGCGGTCCAAACCGTATTGGCCAGGGTATCGAGTTCGACTACTGCTGCGTACACGCCGCTCTCGCCCTGCGCGAAGATGGGTACGAGACCATCATGGTCAACTGCAACCCGGAAACCGTTTCCACTGACTACGACACTTCCGACCGTCTTTACTTTGAGCCGGTGACCCTGGAAGACGTGCTAGAGATCTGCCGCGTCGAGAAGCCAAAAGGCGTGATCGTCCAGTACGGCGGCCAGACCCCGCTGAAACTGGCGCGTGCTCTGGAAGCGGCTGGCGTGCCTATCATCGGCACCAGCCCGGACGCCATTGACCGTGCGGAAGACCGTGAGCGCTTCCAGCAAATGGTTGAGCGCCTGAACCTGCGTCAGCCGCCGAACGCCACCGTGCGCAGCGAAGACGAAGCCATTCGCGCAGCCAGCAAGATCGGCTATCCGCTTGTGGTGCGTCCGTCCTATGTGCTGGGCGGTCGTGCGATGGAAATCGTCTACGAAGAAGAAGAACTCAAGCGTTATCTGCGTGATGCGGTGAAAGTGTCCAATGACAGCCCGGTGCTGCTGGACCACTTCCTCAACTGCGCCATCGAAATGGACGTGGACGCTGTTTGTGACGGCACTGATGTGGTTATCGGCGCGATCATGCAGCACATCGAGCAGGCTGGCGTTCACTCCGGTGACTCCGCATGCTCGCTGCCGCCGTACTCGCTGCCGGCGCACATCCAGGACGAGATGCGCGAACAAGTCAAGAAAATGGCCCTGGAACTGGGCGTGGTCGGTCTGATGAACGTACAGTTGGCGCTGCAAGGTGAAGACATCTACGTCATCGAAGTCAACCCGCGCGCTTCGCGTACCGTGCCTTTTGTTTCCAAGTGCATCGGTGTGTCCCTGGCCATGATCGCTGCTCGCGTGATGGCGGGTAAGACCCTCAAAGAAATCGGCTTCACCCAGGAAATCATTCCGAACTTCTACAGTGTGAAAGAGGCGGTGTTCCCATTCGCCAAATTCCCTGGCGTGGACCCGATCCTGGGCCCAGAGATGAAGTCCACCGGTGAAGTGATGGGTGTGGGTGATACCTTTGGTGAAGCCTTTGCCAAAGCCCAGATGGGAGCCAGCGAAGTGCTGCCGACCGGCGGTACTGCGTTCATCAGCGTGCGTGATGACGACAAGCCACTGGTTGCAGGCGTGGCCCGTGATCTGATCAACTTGGGTTTTGAAGTCGTGGCTACCGCCGGGACCGCCAAGCTGATCGAGGCTGCCGGCTTGAAGGTACGTCGCGTGAACAAGGTGACGGAAGGCCGTCCGCACGTGGTCGACATGATCAAGAATGACGAAGTTACCCTGATCATCAACACCACCGAAGGTCGCCAGTCGATCGCGGACTCCTACTCCATTCGTCGTAATGCCTTGCAGCACAAGATCTACTGCACCACCACTATTGCTGCTGGCGAAGCCATCTGCGAAGCGCTCAAGTTCGGTCCGGAAAAGACCGTGCGTCGCTTGCAGGATCTACACGCAGGATTGAAGGCATGACCAAATACCCAATGACCGTCCAGGGCTTCAAGGCCCTGGAAGAGGAGCACGCCCACCTGACCAAGGTCGTACGTCCAAAGCTGAGCCAGGACATCGGTACGGCCCGCGAGCTGGGTGACTTGAAGGAGAACGCCGAATACCACGCTGCCCGCGAGCAGCAAGGTATGGTCGAGGCGCGAATCCGTGATATCGAAGGCCGCCTGCAGAACTCGGTGGTCATCGATGTGACCACTATTCCTCATACTGGGAAGGTGATCTTCGGTACGACCGTCGAAATCGCCAATGTCGAGACCGATGAAAGCGTGACTTACCACATCGTGGGAGAGGACGAGGCCGACATCAAGCAAGGCAAGATCTCTGTGGGGTCCCCGATTGCCCGTGCCTTGATTGCCAAGGAAGAGGGCGATGTGGTCGCTGTGAAGACGCCGAGTGGCGTGATCGAGTACGAGATTGTCGAAGTTCGTCACATCTGAAAAACGGCGCCCGCTTCGTGCGGGCGCCATGCTTTGGCAACTCTCTCAGATGCTTTGGGTGGGCGGCCTGTGGTTGTTGCACATCGGTGTGCTTCCGGCGCTGGGCCTCATTGGCCTGGCACCGCTACTGATCGACGAGATCGATGGACTACTCAGTGCGCTGCTGGTGGGTTTTGCGGCAGCGTGCGTGACGCTCCAGGCGTTGGTACTGGTCAAGGCCGAGGGCTTGGGGAGTTTGTGGCGGGATATTCGCGGGCAACTGCTGTTGATGGCGCTGTATGCGTGCGCAATGTTTTGCATGGTGCATGTCTGGTTGCCGGAAGCGTTGCGCTGGCAGCTATTCAGCTATCTTGTGCTAGGGTTCTCCGGCCTGGTGCTGGTTTTACAGCCTGCACCGGGATGGAGTGGCGGGGCGCGCGAAGCACGCCCGTGACCCTTTTTGTAATTTAAAAGCTACTTGAAGCGGTGTACGTTCGACAGTTGCTTGTTGGCGCTGAAGTTCTTGCGATACAGCAGCGCCATCTTGCCGATGACCTGGACCAGGTCTGCTTTGCCTACCTTGCACAGTTCTGCAATGGCGGCCAGGCGCGCTTCGCGGTCAAGGATGTTGACCTTGATCTTGATCAGTTCATGATCGTTCAGTGCGCGTTCGAATTCGGCTAACACACCTTCAGTCAAACCGTTATCTGCCACAATCAGAACTGGTTTCAGATGGTGGCCAATGGATTTGTACTGTTTCTTCTGCTCTTGAGTGAGCGGCATAATCTGACCCCTGCGTCTGATCTTGTAAAAAGCGGCGGCCAGTTTACCCGAGCGAGTCCGGGACCGCCCAGTTAATCACGACCCGTTTTATTTTTCGAGGTGGCCCGTGGCCCGTTCCAAAACCAGCCTTAAGTGGCTTCAAGAACATTTCAACGATCCTTACGTCAAAAAGGCGCAAAAGGACGGCTACCGTTCCCGGGCCAGCTACAAGCTGTTGGAGATTCAGGAAAAGGATAAATTAATCCGTCCGGGAATGAGCGTTATTGATCTGGGGGCAGCCCCTGGTGGGTGGTCTCAGGTGACCAGTCGTCTGATTGGTGGGCAGGGCCGCTTAATCGCTTCCGACATTCTGGAAATGGACAGTATCCCGGATGTGACCTTTGTTCATGGGGACTTCACCGAGGACGCGGTGCTCGGACAAATCCTTGAAGCTGTGGGAAATTCGCAGGTAGACCTTGTGATTTCCGACATGGCCCCCAATATGAGTGGATTGCCGGCCGTTGATATGCCGCGCGCGATGTTCCTTTGTGAACTGGCGCTGGATTTGGCGGGTCGAGTTCTGCGCCCTGGTGGTGATTTTCTGGTGAAAGTCTTCCAGGGCGAGGGTTTTGACGAGTACCACAAGAATATCCGGAAATTGTTCGACAAGGTGCAGACGCGTAAGCCTGATTCCTCCCGGGACAGGTCTCGGGAGCAGTACTTGCTGTGCCGCGGTTTCCGCGGTGTTGAAGGCGCTACGAGTGAAGAGCGTTTTTGAAGAATTTGAGGGGGGCGATAGGTTTTTTTATATCGCTTTCGTCACGAAGCTTTACGAATATTGTGTAGTCAAAGTTTCACAAAGGGTTACAGACGGCGCCTGCCAGAGTTGTAGGTAATGTAGTAAGTTAGGCCGGTGAATATCATGCGAAGCGCGCGCCAGTAGCGGAGCTTGCTTCAGAGGGTAGTTAATTGAACGATATGGCAAAGAATCTGATCCTGTGGTTGATCATCGCGGCTGTCCTGGTGACGGTGATGAACAACTTCTCCAGCCCTAACGAGCCGCAGACCCTCAACTATTCCGACTTCATCCAGCAAGTTAAGGATGGCAAGGTCGAGCGCGTAGCGGTTGATGGCTATGTGATCACCGGCAAGCGCAACGATGGCGACAGCTTCAAGACTATTCGTCCGGCGATTCAGGACAATGGCTTGATCGGCGACCTGGTGGATAACAAGGTGGTCGTTGAAGGCAAGCAGCCTGAGCAGCAGAGTATCTGGACTCAACTCTTGGTGGCCAGCTTCCCGATTTTGGTGATTATCGCCGTGTTCATGTTCTTCATGCGCCAGATGCAAGGTGGTGCAGGGGGCAAGGGCGGGCCGATGAGCTTTGGCAAGAGCAAGGCGCGCCTGCTCTCTGAAGATCAGGTGAAAACCACACTGGCTGACGTTGCCGGTTGCGACGAAGCCAAGGAGGAAGTCGGCGAACTGGTCGAGTTCCTGCGTGACCCGGGCAAGTTCCAGCGTCTGGGTGGCCGTATTCCTCGCGGTGTATTGATGGTCGGTCCTCCGGGTACCGGTAAAACCTTGCTGGCCAAGGCGATTGCCGGCGAAGCCAAGGTGCCTTTCTTCACCATTTCCGGTTCTGACTTCGTCGAAATGTTCGTCGGTGTTGGCGCCAGCCGTGTTCGCGATATGTTCGAGCAGGCCAAGAAGCACGCGCCATGCATCATCTTCATCGATGAAATCGACGCCGTTGGTCGGCATCGTGGTGCTGGCATGGGCGGTGGTCATGATGAGCGTGAGCAGACCCTTAACCAGTTGCTGGTTGAGATGGATGGCTTTGAAATGAATGACGGCATCATCGTCATCGCTGCAACCAACCGTCCGGACGTATTGGACCCCGCGTTGCTGCGTCCAGGCCGTTTCGACCGTCAGGTCGTGGTGGGGCTGCCGGATATCCGTGGTCGCGAGCAGATTCTCAAAGTACACATGCGCAAAGTCCCCATGGGGGACGACGTGGCCCCGGCCGTGATTGCCCGTGGTACGCCTGGCTTCTCCGGTGCTGACCTGGCCAACCTGGTCAATGAGGCCTCGTTGTTTGCTGCCCGTACCGGCAAGCGCATCGTTGAAATGAAAGAGTTCGAACTGGCGAAAGACAAGATCATGATGGGCGCCGAGCGCAAATCCATGGTCATGTCCGAGAAAGAGAAGCAGAACACCGCTTATCACGAAGCCGGTCACGCCATTGTCGGTCGCGTTGTGCCTGAGCACGACCCGGTCTACAAGGTGTCGATCATTCCTCGTGGTCGGGCGCTGGGGGTTACGATGTTCCTGCCGGAAGAGGACCGTTACAGCCTCTCCAAGCGTGCGCTGATCAGCCAGATCTGCTCGCTGTACGGGGGCCGGATCGCTGAAGAAATGACCCTTGGCTTTGACGGTGTCACCACTGGTGCTTCCAACGACATCATGCGTGCCAGCCAGATTGCACGGAACATGGTGACCAAGTGGGGGTTGTCGGAAAAGCTCGGCCCGCTGATGTATGCCGAAGAAGAAGGTGAAGTGTTTCTGGGGCGTGGCGGTGGCGGTCAAAATGCCAGCTTCTCCGGGGAGACGGCCAAGCTGATCGACTCCGAAGTGCGCAGCATCATTGACCAGTGCTACGGCACGGCCAAGCAGATCCTGACGGATAACCGCGACAAGCTGGATGCCATGGCGGATGCGCTGATGAAGTATGAGACCATCGACGCCGACCAGATCGACGACATCATGGCCGGTCGTACGCCTCGTGAGCCACGTGATTGGGAAGGCGGTTCGGGCACCTCTGGCACTCCGCCTGTGGTTCAGAACGAACGCCCTGAAACCCCGATCGGCGGCCCTGCAGCTGACGTCTAAGGTTTGAAATGACTTCTGTGTTGTCCTCCACCCGGTTGCCTTGCGGCAATCGGGTTCTTGATTTGGCCCATATGCATGTTATGGGCATCCTTAATGTAACTCCCGACTCCTTTTCCGATGGCGGCCGCTTCAGCCAGCTTGATGCGGCATTGCGTCATGCTGAAGCCATGGTTATGGCGGGAGCGACCCTGATTGACGTCGGTGGTGAGTCGACTCGGCCTGGTGCTCGCATCGTTTCTCCGTTGGAGGAGCTGGAGAGGGTGGCGCCGATCGTCGAACGTATTGCGCGTGAGCTGGATGTGATCATCTCGGTTGATACCTCGACGCCTGCCGTGATGCGCGAAACTGCACGCCTTGGGGCGGGACTGATCAACGATGTGCGCTCCCTTCAGCGTGACGGCGCCCTTGATGCGGCTGCGGCAACCGGTTTGCCAGTGTGCCTGATGCACATGCTGGGTGAGCCCGGCAACATGCAGGACAGCCCTCACTATGATGATCTTGTCGGCGAAGTAAGCGGTTTTCTTGCTGAGCGGGTCGCTCAGTGTGCTGCCGCCGGCATTGCTGAGGAAAAAATCATCCTCGATCCCGGCTTCGGCTTTGCTAAGACCCTGCAGCACAATCTAAGCCTGTTCAAGCATATGGAAGCCCTGCATGCCCTGGGTCGCCCCCTATTGGTCGGCGTTTCGCGCAAGAGCATGATAGGGCTGGCCTTGAATCGTCCGGTGGGTGAACGGCTGTATGGCGGTCTTGCGCTGGCGGCGCTGGCGGTGACCAAGGGTGCGCGTATCTTGCGTGTGCATGATGTCGCCGAGACCATAGATGTAGTGCGTATGATTGCCGCTGTAGAATCAGCCGAATAAGAATGATGGAGCACTTATGACTAAAAAATACTTTGGCACCGACGGTATCCGTGGTCGGGTCGGCGAATTTCCGATTACTCCTGATTTCATGCTCAAGCTGGGTTGGGCGGCTGGCATGGCGTTCCGCAGCATGGGGGCTTGCCGTATCCTGGTGGGTAAAGACACCCGAATTTCGGGCTACATGTTTGAGTCCGCACTGGAGGCGGGTCTGTCTGCCGCGGGGGCTGATGTCATGCTGCTGGGGCCCATGCCGACGCCAGCGATCGCTTACCTGACGCGTACCTTTCACGCTGAAGCCGGTATCGTGATCAGTGCTTCGCATAACCCTCATGATGACAACGGCATCAAGTTCTTCTCGGGCCAGGGCACCAAGCTGCCCGACGAGATCGAGTTGATGATCGAAGAGCTGCTGGATGCGCCGATGACGGTGGTTGAGTCCAGCAAGCTTGGCAAAGTTTCGCGTATCAATGACGCATCCGGCCGTTATATCGAGTTCTGCAAGAGCAGTGTGCCGAGCAGTACCAATTTCGCCGGCCTGAAGATTGTGGTCGACTGCGCCCATGGTGCGACCTATAAAGTCGCGCCTAGCGTGTTCAAGGAGTTGGGTGCTGACGTGACGGTGCTGTCGGCCCAGCCTAATGGTTTGAATATCAACGAAAACTGTGGCTCCACCCATATGGAGCAGTTGCAGGCGGCCGTCCTCGCCGAGCATGCGGACCTGGGTATTGCGTTTGACGGCGATGGTGACCGTGTTCTCATGGTGGATCATACCGGTGCCATTGTTGATGGTGACGATCTCTTGTTCATCATTGCGCGCGATATGCATGAGCGTAACAAGCTGCAAGGTGGTGTTGTCGGTACGCTGATGAGTAATCTGGGTCTTGAATTGGCCTTGGCGGATTTGGGTATCCCGTTCGTGCGCGCCAATGTCGGTGACCGTTATGTGATCGCTGAGTTGCTTGAGCGTAACTGGCAGGTGGGTGGCGAAAACTCCGGGCATGTTGTCTGCTTCCAGCACACTACGACTGGCGATGCGATCATTGCTGCGTTGCAGGTTCTGCTTTCCTTGCGTCGTCGCGAAGAGAGCCTTGCCCAGGCGCGCCAGGCCCTGCGCAAATGTCCGCAAGTGCTGCTCAATGTGCGTTTTGCCGGCGGCGATAATCCGATCGAGCACCCCGCTGTCAAAGAGGCGTGCGATCGTGTGACTCTGGCGATGGCGGGTCGTGGTCGAGTGCTGTTGCGCAAGTCCGGCACAGAGCCTCTGGTGCGTGTCATGGTCGAAGGTGAAGACGAAACACAGGTTCGCGGTCATGCCGAAGACCTGGCAAAACTGGTAACTGAAGTTTGCGCCTGAATTCGGCTTGCCAGTGATGAGATGGTTGGGTAACATCTGCGCCCACTTTGACCGACGAGGTACAGCATGCGTCGCACTATGGTAGCTGGTAACTGGAAGATGCACGGTACCCGCGCCAGTGTCGCTGAGCTGATCAATGGCCTTCGTCACTTGGCCTTGCCTAGCGGTGTTGATGTTGCGGTTTTTCCGCCTTGCTTGCATATCAACCAGGTGGTTGATGGCTTGAAAGGTAAGTCGATCCAGGTCGGCGCGCAGAATTCTGCGGTGGAGCCGATGCAAGGTGCGTTGACCGGTGAGATTTCGCCGAGTCAGTTGGTTGATGCGGGTTGTTCCTATGTGCTTGTCGGGCACTCCGAGCGCCGCCAGATGATGGGCGAGCGTGACGGGACACTCAATCGCAAGTTCGCAGCGGCACAGGCTTGCGGCCTGATTCCAGTGTTGTGCATAGGGGAGACTCTGGAGCAGCGCGAATCGGGCAAGACTCTTGAAGTTGTCTCGCGTCAGTTGGGCAGCATCATCGAGGAGCTGGGGGTTGGTGCGTTTGCAAAGGCAGTGATTGCTTACGAGCCGGTCTGGGCCATTGGTACCGGGCTGACTGCTACACCGCAACAGGCGCAGGATGTGCATGCAGCCATCCGCGCGCAGTTGGCGGCAGAGAATTCTGAAGTCGCACAAGGTGTGCGTCTTCTATACGGCGGCAGCGTGAAGGCGGCCAATGCGGTCGAACTGTTCGGCATGCCGGATATCGATGGGGGGCTCATTGGTGGAGCTTCCCTGAATGCAGATGAGTTCGGTGCGATCTGTCGCGCCGCGGGAAACTGAAAAAATGCTGGAAACAGTCGTAGTCGTTTTTCATCTGTTGGCTGCTCTGAGCGTAGTTGCTCTGGTTTTGCTGCAACAGGGTAAAGGTGCGGATGCTGGTGCGTCTTTCGGTGCAGGTGCTTCAAATACTGTGTTCGGAAGCCAAGGTTCCTCTACCTTTCTTAGTAAGTTTACTGCTATACTTGCCGCCGGTTTCTTCATAACCAGCTTGGGGTTAGGTTACTTTGCTAAAGAGAAGGCTCATGTGCTGACTCAGGTAGGTCTCCCAAATCCAGCAGTGTTGGAAGTACCAAAAGCAAAACCGGCTTCTGATGATGTCCCGGTGCTTCAAGAGCAAAAGTCGGCTACTCCAGCGACTGACGTACCTCCAGCTCAAGAGCAGAAGTAAGAAGGGTTGTAAGCGCTGTATTGCCGAGGTGGTGGAATTGGTAGACACGCAACCTTGAGGTGGTTGTGCCCATAGGGTGTAGGGGTTCGAGTCCCCTTCTCGGTACCAATTGTCAGGAGAGCCCGCTGTTGCGGGCTTTCTTGTAGGTGGAAGGTTACATTGACCCTGCAAGGGATCGGTCGTATACTTCCGCCCCAGCTTTGTCGCGGGGTGGAGCAGTCTGGTAGCTCGTCGGGCTCATAACCCGAAGGTCGTCGGTTCAAATCCGGCCCCCGCAACCAGTTTTAGCGGAGCCCCTTTTAAGGGGCTTTTTGTTAGCTGGACACTTTCAACGCCGCTGTTCGACGGCGTTTCAAGGATGGGCGTTTCGCCCATTTTTTTATTTTGCACAGCATGCACATACATGCACGAGGGGGTTCAGGTGTCGAGCAAGCTAGAAGAGTTGCAGGCCTTGTTGGCCCCGGTGGTCGTGGCCCTAGGCTATGAATGCTGGGGTATTGAGTTTTCGGCTCAAGGTCGCCACTCAATGTTGCGTGTTTATATCGATAAAGAGGGCGGCGTGCTGGTGGACGATTGTGCCATTGTCAGCCGTCAGATCAGCGGTGTGCTGGATGTTGAAGATCCGATCTCCGTTGAATACACCCTCGAAGTTTCCTCGCCAGGCATGGAACGCCCACTGTTCACTATTGATCAGTTTGCAAAATTTGCCGGTGAACAAGTGAAGATCAAGCTGCGTTCTCCCTTCGAAGGGCGACGCAACTTTCAGGGCCTTCTGCGCGGTGTAGAAGAACAGGATGTCGTGGTGCAGGTAGAAGACCATGAGTTCCTGTTGCCGATCGATATGATCGACAAGGCCAACATTATTCCCAGTTTTGACTGAGACGCGGATCCCGCGGATCCAATGGCTTGCGAAAGGCGAGGCGTACGATGAGCAAAGAAGTACTGCTGGTTGTTGAGTCGGTATCCAATGAAAAGGGCGTACCGGCAAACGTGATTTTTGAAGCGCTGGAGCTGGCCCTGGCCACTGCTACCAAAAAGCGTTTTGAAGACGAAGTTGATCTGCGTGTGGAAATCAACCGCCACACCGGTGCCTATGAGACTTTCCGTCGTTGGACGGTCGTCGAAGAAGCCGATCTTGATGATCCGGCCATCGAAACCTGGCCGAGCAAGGTTGCCGAAACGCACCCTGGCGCCAACGTAGGTGATGTCGTCGAAGAAAAGATCGAATCGATCGAATTCGGCCGCATTGCTGCACAGACCGCCAAACAGGTCATTGTGCAGAAGGTTCGCGAAGCCGAGCGCGCTCAAGTCGTTGACGCTTATCGCGAACGCCTGGGCGAGATCATCTCCGGCACCGTGAAAAAAGTCACCCGCGACAACGTGATCGTTGACCTGGGCAACAACGCTGAAGCGTTGCTGGCTCGCGAAGACATCATCTCTCGCGAAACCTTCCGTGTCGGCGTGCGCCTGCGCGCGCTGCTCAAGGAAATCCGCACCGAGAACCGCGGCCCTCAGCTGATCCTGTCGCGTACCGCGCCGGAAATGCTGATCGAGCTGTTCCGTATCGAAGTGCCGGAAATCGCCGAAGGCCTGATTGAAGTCATGGCGGCGTCCCGCGACCCGGGTTCGCGCGCCAAGATCGCGGTCCGCTCCAAGGACAAACGCATCGACCCGCAAGGCGCTTGCATCGGTATGCGCGGTTCGCGCGTCCAGGCCGTGTCGGGCGAATTGGGCGGTGAGCGTGTGGACATCGTCCTGTGGGACGATAACCCGGCGCAGTTCGTGATCAATGCCATGTCGCCGGCTGAAGTGGCGGCAATTATCGTTGACGAAGATGCCCATGCAATGGACATCGCCGTTGGCGCAGACAATCTGGCTCAGGCCATTGGTCGTGGTGGTCAGAACGTGCGTCTGGCCAGCCAGTTGACCGGTTGGACCCTGAACGTGATGACCGAATCGGACATCCAGGCTAAGCAGCAAGCTGAAACCGGTGACATCCTGCGCAACTTCATCGAAGAGTTGGAAGTCGATGAAGATCTGGCACAGGTGCTGGTAGATGAAGGCTTCACCAGCCTGGAAGAGATTGCCTACGTACCGTTGGAAGAAATGCTCAACATCGACGGCTTTGACGAAGACACCGTCAACGAGCTTCGCGCTCGGGCCAAGGATCGTTTGTTGACTAAAGCCATCGCTACTGAGGAAAAGCTGGCAGACGCCCATCCGGCCGAAGACCTGCTCTCGCTTGAGGGTATGGACAAGGATTTGGCGATGGAACTGGCGGTGCGCGGCGTAATTACCCGCGAAGACCTGGCCGAGCAGTCTATTGACGATCTGCTCGACATCGACGGCATTGACGATGATCGTGCCGGCAAGTTGATCATGGCCGCCCGAGCCCATTGGTTCGAGTAACTAGGCGCGGCCTGAGGAGAGAAGTGCATGACGCAAGTCACGGTGAAACAACTGGCCGATGAGGTCAAAACACCGGTAGAGCGCCTGTTGCAGCAGATGCGTGAGGCAGGTCTGCCGCACACCGCCGCCGATGAAGGTGTGAGCGATAGTGAGAAGCAGTCTTTGCTGACTCACTTGAAGAGCAGCCACAAGGCGAAAGTGGAAGAACCGCGCAAGATTACATTGCAGCGCAAAACCACCAGCACCCTGCGTGTTGCTGGTAGCAAGAGCATCAGCGTTGAAGTACGCAAGAAGAAAGTCTTCGTACAGCGCAGCCCGGAAGAAATCGAAGCCGAGCGCAAACGCGAACTGGAAGAACGTCGCGCCGTAGAAAATGCTGCTCGTCAGAAGGCTGAAGAAGAAGCCAAGCGTCGCGCCGAAGAAGAAGCGCGTCGCCAGCCTGCTGCTGCGCAACCTGCTGCCACTGAAGCGGTCGCCGCGCCAAGCGCTCCAGTAGAAGCTGTGCGTGAGGCCGCTCCGGTTGCCGCTGCACCAGCACCTGCTGCTGACGCTCGTAAACGCGACGAACCTCGTCGTCCGGATAAGCCACGTGCCGACGATAACAATCGTCGCGGTGGTGGTGGCGATGGCGAGCGCAAAAACGCTCCGCATCGTGCCTCCGTCAAAGAGAAAGCGCCTGCTCCACGCGTTGCCCCACGTACTACCGACGAAGAAAGCGATGGCTTCCGTCGTGGTGGTCGCGGCAAGGCCAAGCTGAAAAAACGCAACGCCCACGGTTTCCAGAGCCCAACCGGCCCTGTCGTGCGTGAAGTGAAGATCGGCGAGACCATCACTGTGGGCGATCTGGCCCAGCAGATGTCGGTCAAGGCAGCTGAAATCATCAAGTTCATGTTCAAGCTGGGCACTCCGGCCACCATCAACCAGGTATTGGATCAGGAAACCGCCCAGCTTGTGGCTGAGGAATTGGGCCACAAAGTGACCCTGGTCAGCGATACCGCCCTGGAAGATTCCCTGGCCGAGTCCCTGAAGTTTGAAGGTGAAGCCGTTTCCCGTGCACCGGTTGTGACCGTAATGGGCCACGTTGACCACGGTAAGACTTCCCTGCTCGACTACATCCGTCGCGCCAAGGTGGCTGCTGGCGAAGCCGGCGGTATTACCCAGCACATCGGTGCGTACCACGTTGAAACCGAGCGCGGTATGGTCACCTTCCTCGACACCCCTGGTCACGCCGCGTTTACCGCGATGCGTGCCCGCGGTGCCAAGGCGACCGACATCGTGATTCTGGTGGTTGCAGCGGACGACGGCGTGATGCCGCAGACCATTGAAGCTGTCCAGCACGCGAAGGCTGCCGGTGTACCTCTGGTCGTTGCCGTGAACAAAATCGACAAACCGGGCGCCGATCTCGATCGCATCCGCAGCGAACTGTCGGTTCACGGTGTGACATCTGAAGAGTGGGGTGGCGATACTCCATTCGTACCGGTCTCCGCGAAGATGGGTACCGGCGTTGACGAACTGCTCGAAGCCGTTCTGTTGCAAGCCGAGGTTCTGGAACTGACTGCTACGCCATCGGCCCCAGGCCGTGGCGTTGTGGTTGAGTCCCGTCTCGACAAGGGCCGTGGCCCGGTTGCAACCGTACTGGTTCAAGACGGTACCCTGCGCCAAGGCGACATGGTCCTGGTCGGTTCGAACTATGGCCGTGTACGTGCCATGCTCGACGAGAACGGCAAGCCAATCAAGGAAGCCGGCCCGGCTATCCCGGTCGAGATCCTCGGCCTGGACGGTACCCCGGACGCTGGCGACGAGATGAGCGTGGTTGCCGACGAGAAGAAAGCCCGCGAAGTGGCTCTGTTCCGTCAAGGCAAGTTCCGCGAAGTCAAGCTAGCCCGTGCTCACGCCGGCAAGCTGGAAAACATCTTCGAGAACATGGGCCAGGAAGAGAAGAAGACGCTTAACATCGTCCTCAAATCTGACGTACGTGGTTCTCTCGAAGCGTTGAACGGCGCCTTGAACGGCCTGGGTAACGACGAAGTGCAAGTGCGCGTTGTCGGTGGCGGTGTCGGTGGTATCACCGAATCCGACGCCAACCTGGCACTGGCTTCCAACGCTGTACTGTTCGGTTTCAACGTGCGTGCCGATGCTGGCGCTCGCAAGATCGTCGAGCAGGAAGGCCTGGACATGCGTTACTACAACGTCATCTACGACATCATCGAAGACGTCAAGAAAGCCCTCACCGGCATGCTTGGCAGCGACGTCCGGGAGAACATCCTGGGTATCGCCGAAGTTCGTGACGTGTTCCGCTCGCCGAAGTTCGGCGCGATCGCCGGTTGCATGGTTATCGAAGGTACTGTGTACCGCAACCGTCCGATCCGTGTACTGCGCGAAGACATCGTTATTTTCGAAGGCGAGCTGGAATCCCTGCGCCGCTTCAAGGATGACGCTTCCGAAGTACGTGCCGGCATGGAATGCGGTATCGGCGTCAAGAGCTATAACGACGTCAAGCCTGGCGACAAGATCGAAGTCTACGAGAAGGTCCAGGTTGCTCGCAGCCTCTAACTCGCGCACTTCCGGAGCCACGCGGCGTGTGGGCATGCAAATGCCTCGCGCGGCGTACGGACTCTAAACGCAACGCCCGGTCTGGCTTTTGTCAGGCCGGGCGTTTGCCGCTTTCAGACCCCACGGGTTTCACCGTGTGGCAGTAACAGGTAACAAGACATGGCAAAAGAATACAGCCGTACCCAGCGTATCGGCGATCAGATGCAGCGTGAGCTGGCCCAACTGATCCGTCGCGAAGTCAAAGACCCCCGCGTTGGCCTGGTCACCATCACCGCCGTAGAAGTGAGCCGTGATGTGGGTCACGCCAAGATCTTCATCACCGTGATGGGGCAGGACAGCAGCGAAGAAATTGCACAAAGCATCAAGGTGCTCAACTCCGCCGCAGGTTTTCTGCGCATGCAGTTAGCCCGTGAAATGAAGCTGCGCAGTGTTCCCCAGTTGCATTTCCACTACGACGAAAGCGTCGTGCGTGGTGCGCACCTGTCGGCACTGATCGAGCGCGCCGTGGCTGAAGACAACCAGCATCCGTCCACACCTGAAGACGCCAAGGAGTAAGCGGTGGCTCAGGTCAAACGTATCCGTCGCAACGTCAGCGGCATCATTCTGCTCGACAAGCCTATTGGCTTTACCTCCAATGCCGCGTTGCAGAAGGTCCGCTGGTTGCTCAATGCCGAAAAGGCCGGGCACACCGGCAGCCTCGATCCTTTGGCCACCGGTGTACTGCCGTTGTGCTTTGGCGAGGCCACCAAGTTCTCGCAATACCTGCTCGATTCCGACAAGGGTTACGAAACCCTGATGCAACTGGGCAAGACCACCACCACGGCCGACGCCGAAGGAGATGTTCTGCAGGTTCGCGATGTGACCGTTGGTCGTGCTGATATTGAAGCTGCTTTACCTGGTTTTCGTGGGGAAATCAGCCAGATACCGCCAATGTACTCGGCGCTCAAGCGTGACGGGCAGCCTCTTTACAAACTGGCACGTGCGGGCGAAGTAGTGGAGCGCGAACCGCGTTCTGTTACTATTGCGCGCTTGGAATTGCTTGCCTGTGAAGGCGACACTGTCCGCCTGGCGGTGGACTGCAGCAAAGGCACCTATATCCGTACCCTGGTGGAAGATATCGGTGAGAAGCTCGGTTGCGGTGCGTACGTTGCAGAACTGCGACGCACCCAGGCAGGTCCTTTCAGCCTGGCCCAGACAGTCACGTTGGAAGAGTTGGAAGCGGTACACGCCGAAGGTGGCAATGAAGCAGTTGATCGCTTCCTGATGCCGTCGGACAGCGGCTTGCTGGATTGGCCATTGCTGCACTTCTCGGAGCACAGCGCGTTCTACTGGCTCAACGGCCAGCCGGTACGTGCCCCGGATGCCCCGAAATTCGGTATGGTGCGGGTACAGGATCATAATGGTCGCTTCATCGGTATCGGTGAAGTGAGCGAAGACGGGCGCATCGCGCCGCGTCGACTGATTCGGTCAGAATGACCGGACGAGTGTGGCTGTTAACAGGCACGGTCAACACTCATTTTTAGATACAGGGATTTGTCCCTGGCCTGTTGAAACTGCCCTTTGGGTGGTTTCCTGAAAAAAGGATTGCCTCATGGCTCTCGACGTTCAAGAAAAAGCACAAATCGTTGCTGACTATCAGCAAGCTGTTGGTGACACTGGTTCGCCAGAAGTGCAAGTTGCACTGCTGACCCACAACATCAACAAGCTGCAAGGTCACTTCAAGGCCAACGGTAAAGATCACCACTCCCGTCGTGGTCTGATCCGCATGGTAAACCAGCGCCGTAAGCTGCTGGACTACCTGAAAGGCAAGGATCTGGGTCGTTATCAGACTCTGATCGGTCGCCTGGGTCTGCGTCGCTAATAAGCGATTGCGCTAGAGGTTGGTTGTCTGTCGTGTGTCAGTGGGATTCCCGCTGGCCCATGGCAGGCTCCCAGCCTCAAGTTTTATCTGGATACACGTTTTACCCTGGACCAGGTTCGGGCCGATTCCCGACATTGCCCAAGAATTTCGCAAGAAGACAAGTTCCCCCAAGAGCCACAAAGAAGGTAGGACACCGTGAACCCGGTTATCAAAAAATTTCAGTTCGGTCAGTCGACCGTTACCCTCGAGACAGGCCGTATCGCCCGTCAAGCCTCCGGCGCAGTGCTGGTTACCGTTGATGACGACGTTACCGTTCTGGTGACCGTGGTTGGCGCCAAGACCGCTGACCCGAGCAAAGGCTTCTTCCCTCTGTCCGTTCACTACCAGGAAAAGACTTACGCTGCCGGTAAGATCCCTGGCGGTTTCTTCAAGCGCGAAGGCCGTCCTTCCGAGAAAGAAACCCTGACTTCCCGACTGATCGACCGTCCGATCCGTCCGCTGTTCCCAGAAGGCTTCATGAACGAAGTGCAGGTTGTGTGCACTGTCGTTTCCACTAGCAAAAAGACCGATCCGGACATCGCTGCGATGATCGGTACCTCGGCTGCCCTGGCGATCTCCGGCATTCCTTTCGATGGCCCGATCGGCGCCGCCCGCGTTGCTTTCCACGAAAGCACCGGCTACCTGCTGAACCCGACTTACGAGCAACAGAAAGCGTCGAGCCTGGACATGGTCGTAGCCGGTACCTCGGAAGCCGTGCTGATGGTTGAATCGGAAGCCAAAGAGCTGACCGAAGACCAGATGCTGGGTGCTGTGCTGTTCGCCCACGACGAGTTCCAGGCTGTCATCAAGGCTGTTACCGAGTTGGCTGCCGAAGCTGCCAAGCCGACCTGGACCTGGGCGCCACAAGCTGAAGCCACCGAACTGCTGGGCGCTATCCGCTCCGAGTTCGGCGCTGCCATCTCCGATGCCTACACCATCACCGTCAAGGCCGACCGCTACGCTCGCCTGGGTGAGTTGAAGGATCAGGTTGTGGCCAAGCTGTCCGGTGAAGAAGGCCAGCCTTCTTCCAGCGAAGTCAAAGCTGCCTTCGGCGAAATCGAATACCGCACCGTTCGCGAAAACATCGTTAACGGCAAGCCACGTATCGACGGTCGCGACACCCGCACCGTACGCCCGCTGAACATCGAAGTCGGTGTTCTGCCAAAGACTCACGGTTCGGCGCTGTTTACCCGTGGTGAAACCCAGGCTCTGGTTGTTGCAACCTTGGGCACCGCCCGTGACGCACAACTGCTGGACACCCTGGAAGGCGAGAAAAAAGACCCGTTCATGCTGCACTACAACTTCCCTCCGTTCTCGGTAGGCGAGTGTGGTCGCATGGGTGGTGCTGGTCGTCGCGAAATCGGTCACGGCCGTCTGGCCCGTCGTTCGATCGCAGCCATGCTGCCTGCCGCTGACGTATTCCCGTACACCATTCGTGTTGTGTCGGAAATCACCGAGTCCAACGGTTCCAGCTCCATGGCTTCCGTTTGCGGTGCTTCCCTGGCGCTGATGGACGCTGGTGTGCCGATGAAGGCGCCGGTTGCCGGTATCGCCATGGGCCTGGTTAAAGAAGGCGAGAAGTTCGCCATCCTGACCGATATCCTGGGCGATGAAGACCACTTGGGCGACATGGACTTCAAAGTAGCCGGTACCGCCAAAGGTGTGACCGCGTTGCAGATGGACATCAAGATCAAGGGCATCACCGAAGAAATCATGGAAATCGCTCTGGGCCAAGCCCTGGAAGCGCGCCTGAATATTCTCGGCCAGATGAACCAGATCATTGGTCAGTCCCGTACCGAACTGTCGGAAAATGCTCCGACCATGATCGCGATGAAAATCGACACTGACAAAATCCGTGATGTCATCGGTAAGGGCGGCGCGACTATCCGTGCGATCTGCGAAGAAACCAAGGCTTCGATCGATATTGAAGACGATGGCTCGATCAAGATCTTCGGCGAAACCAAGGAAGCGGCTGAAGCAGCACGTCAGCGCGTACTAGGTATCACCGCTGAAGCCGAGATCGGCAAGATCTACGTCGGTAAGGTTGAGCGCATCGTCGACTTCGGCGCATTCGTCAACATCCTGCCGGGCAAGGACGGTCTGGTTCACATCTCCATGCTGAGCGACGCTCGCGTTGAGAAAGTGACCGATATCCTGAAAGAAGGCCAGGAAGTGGAAGTGCTGGTACTGGACGTGGACAACCGCGGCCGTATCAAGCTGTCCATCAAGGACGTAGCAGCAGCGAAGGCTTCGGGCGTTTAACCACCCCGAACGAACGCTGAAAAAGGACTCTGCGGAGTCCTTTTTTTATGGACGCTGGAAAGTGAAGGCAAATCAGCCGTTTAGCGCGAGTCAAAAGCCGCAACTTGCATGCAGGTACAATGGTGTTCATGCAACTTGCACGATTTCGAAAATTGCGTGATTTCCTAACTCGTTGTTTTATAACGGTTTAATTCGCTATCGATACTTGGCACAGTGCCTGCAATATCCCTGTTAACGCTGCAGCATCAAGGTTTATGCGCTGCAGACTTTTAATAAAACAGGAGTTACTCGTATGAAGAAGTTCGCTCTCGCTACTGCTACCGCTCTGACCCTGGCCATGGGTGCTAACGTAGCCTTTGCTCAGACTTCCCAAGCCCCTATGACGTTGGCGGCCGGTGAAGTGACCAAGGCTAAAGAGTCCACCTCGGATGCCTGGATCACCACCAAAGTAAAAGCTGACCTGCTGACCGAGAAAGGTATTCCTGGTTCGGACATCAAGGTTGAAACCAATAAAGGCGTGGTTTCCCTGTCCTCCGAAGTCGCTATTTCAGACTCGCAGAAAGCGACTGCCGTAGCCATCACTAAGAAAATCAAAGGTGTAACTGCTGTTTCTGCTGACGGCCTGCTGGCTGGCGGCGCTACCAAGGCTGATGGTATCGACAAAACCAAGGGCGCGGCTGCTAGCGCTAAAGAGTCGACCTCCGATACTTGGATCACTACCAAAGTCAAAGCTGATCTGGTCACCGAGAAAGGCATTCCTGGCACGGACATCAAGGTCGAAACTAACAAAGGTGTAGTTTCCCTGTCGTCGGCTACTGCCGTGACCGAAGCTCAGAAAACTACTGCGGTGAATATCACCAAGAAAATCAAAGGCGTTAAAGCTGTATCGGCCGACGGCCTGAAAGCAGAGTAACGTTGGAGGAATTCGTCTGAACTAGGCGGCAGCGAGTGAGCTAGTTATCCACTCAATGCACCACACAGGTTCATGCGACCGGCCACAAGGATGTGGCCATTAAAGGCCCCGGCATTCGTGTCGGGGCCTTTTCTATTGCGGCTCGGAACGAAAACCTCATAACGACCTCGATCAATTAGAGGCGCTGGCTTGTTTGCGCTCGTATCACCGCTATACAACTGAGTGACCCGCTGGCAAGCCAAAGCCTACACGTGAGCAGGTGTCGTCCAGGCGTTATTCAGCATCCAGGTGCATTGGCGTAACGACTCGACCGTCCTTCTCTGCCTTTCCCAGGTTGGCATCGATGAAGTACACCCGGTCATCTTCCAGTTGCCCTTTATCCACCAGGTAGTCCTTGATGGTGCTGGCGCGGTCCTGGCCCAGTTGACGCAGTAGCACATCACTTGTACTCCAGAATTTGATCACGCCGTCCTTGAGCTTTGCTGTGCGGTCATCACGGCTCAAGTCTTTCCATTCGGCGGGCGGTTGCTGTTTCAAGCGGGTGCGGTAAATGCCTTCAAGCAGTGGCGCCTTTTCACTTTCTGGTACGACCAGCAGCGAAGCCTGGGCTGGTACCTTGTCGCCACGGCGTTGGAGCATTTTGTAGTAATTGTATTGATATTCGCGCTCCAGACGCTGCCCGGCGAGGAACGGGCCATCGCTGCTGGCTGCGGCAGTGCCTTCGATTTCGAGGCGCAGGGTAGGGCGTTCCTTCAACGCCTTGGCCAGCGTGTTCAACGCGCTCTCTGCATCTTTGTCCAATTCGCTGGAACCTGCGGCGAACGACACATTCCCAAGGTCTTCCGAACCGCCACCGGTCACCAACCCACCGATAAACTTGAAGGGGGCTGTCGCCGCGCGTACCACGAGGTTGCGCAGGGTCTGCCAGACGATCGGCATCACGCTGAATTGTGGGTTATTCAAGTCGCCGGTCACCGGCAGTTCGATGGAGATCTTGCCGTCAGAGTCTTTGAGCAGCGCGATTGCCAGGCGAATCGGCAAGTCTACGGCGTCGGCGCTGTCGACTTTTTCACCCAGTTGCAGTTGTTCGACCACCACTTTGTTCTCAGCCTTCAATTGGCCTTTGGTGATCACGTAATGCAAATCGAGATTCAGCCGACCCTTGCGGATTCGGAATCCAGCAAACTTGCCTGAATAGGGTGTAAGTGTTGTCAGTTCGACACGTTTGAAGCTGGTCGCAATATCCAGTGCTGCCATGGGATCGAACGGGTTCACACTGCCCTTGATCGTCACCGGCGCATAGCGATCAACCTTACCCTTGATATCGACGCTCGCCGGTTTGGCCTGGCGGCTGTCGATGGTGCCGATCTGCCCGTTGAGCTGCTGAATCGCAGTAGCAAAGTTAGGCGTGAGGCTGAAGTCGGCGAAGTTGGCCGAACCGTCGTTGATCGCAATCTGCCCGATACGAATGCCCAAGGGTTTTTCTTTGCTGGCAGGCTTGGGTGTTTTGTCGGCCGGTTGCGCAATCAACAGATCGTCAACGTTAGTGGTGCGGTCATCATTGATCATGAAGCGCGCGTACGGCTGCAGCACATTGACCTTGTCGATCGACAGGCTATCGCCGTGCTGATAGTTCACTCCTTCGAGTACCAGACGCTGCCATTTGAGAAAGTCGCGGGTCTTGAGGGTGTCCAGCGTGTGCAACTGGTCGACTTGTGCTCGGCCTGTGACTTGGAGCTTCAGTGGATCCGTACTTTTGAGGTTCACATCGAGATTGCTGCCGAGCATGCCGCTACGCAGTTCCAGGCGGATGAAAGGGCTGATATAGGACTGGGCAACCCGCAAGTCGATGTCCTGGGTATTCACTTTCAGCTTGGCACTGACCGGGTTGAGGTTGACCTCGCCGGTCGCCTGGATTTTACCTTGCTTGCCCACGCCCGAATCGACTTTCAGGGTAAACGGGTTTTGGTTGAGGCTGTCGAAGTTCTGCAGGTCGACATTCAGCGGGCCCACCTCCAACGCGACCGCCGGCTTGGCCTGACGGTCAGCCAAGTGCACTTGATAGTTACGCAGTTGCACGTCCTTGAGCAGCACTTGCCAAGGTTTGCTTGGTGCCGTGGGCTCAGCCTTTGGCGAGTCTGCGGTGGCCGGCGCGGTGGCGGGCTCGGGCGCCTTGGCCGGTTTGCTCGGTTGGCCGGCGAACAGCTTTTGCCAGTCCAGTTGCCCGTCGGCTTCAAGGGCTGCCCAGGTTTCCAGCTTGTTGCTGCGGATCTTGCCGACCACCACTTGCTGCTTGGCTAGGTCTACCGTGGTCTCGCTGACGTCCAGGCGCTCCAGGCGCACCAATGGACGACCGTCCGGCGCCTTGATGGCAAATGGGGCGATGCTGGCGGCGGTGTTGGTCAGGTTCAGTTCGGTCTCTTTGGCCAGGCTGAACGTGTACTCGGTGCTGAAGTTGAGCACGCCGTCTTCCAGTACCAATGGCAGCGCGTCGCGTACATAGGGCCACCAGGCTTTCATCTTGCCGTCGGTGACCTTCAACGTACCTTCGGAGGTAATCGGCACCAGGCTGAAATTACCTTTCCAGTCGATCTGCCCACCTTCAGGCCCAGCAGCTACCAACGTCATATCGGCGTTGTCTTCAGGCAGGGTACTGAGGTTTTTCAGCTCGAAATCGAGCGTGTCGTAGAGAAATTCGATGGGTTCGCTGGGGCGTAAATCCTGAAAGTGCACATAACCGCCCGCCAGCTTGATGCTGTCGATACGCAATGGAAACGGCTTGGCGTCCGGATCGGCCGGGGTTGGCTCGCTGGGCGGCAGCTTGAACAATTGCGCCAAGTTCAATTGACCAGACTTGTCGAACAACAGCTCGGTCTTGGGCTTGTCCAGTTGTACATCGGCCAGGTGCAGGGCACGGGTCCAGAGGCTGTCGATCTGCAGGTTGGCGTAGAGGCGCTCGAAACCCACCTGTTCTTTGCCGGGCTCACCGATCTGGAGCCCCCATGCTGTCACTTCCAGGCTGAACGGGTTGAGTTCGATCCGCTCGATTCGGGCCGGCACCGTGGCGTAGTTGGCCAGTTGCTGATTGGCAATGCGCAGAGCGACACCAGGGAGAATCAAAAAGCCCAGCAAGCTGTACAGGGCAATGGCAGTCAACAAGGCGCCAGCGGCGCGAATCAATCCTTTGGGCATGGGGCAGCGCCATCTATATCAAACAGGAGTGCCTTGGAGTATGGCACGGGTTTCCGGTTCCGAAGAACGGGGTCCTTTGGGAAACGTCTTACAGTTGGAGTATCAGGGTCTTCAGGGGGGGCTGTTGGTCGTGTGAAGGAAAGTCTGCGCCTGGCGTCATGATTTTCCAGTCGCGAACTGGCCGCCCGGCTTTTTCCGCGCAACGCAGGACTTGTTCACGCCATTCATCCATGCTGACCTTCGCCAAGTTGTTACAGCAAATCAGCACGCCTTGGTCGGCCGTGGCAAGCAGCGCAGGCTTGAGCAGACTCTGGTAGTCGCGCAGCAGGTCGACGGTGCCGAATGCGCTCTTGGCCCAGGCGGGAGGATCAAGCAATACCAAATCGTATTGACGTTGTTCCAGGCGCGGATAACTCGGCAACTTCTGCCCACGTCGCTGGGTGATCGGCAGGCCCGCGAGTTGGCGAATTGCCGGGAAGTAGTCGGACTGTACAAATTCCATGGTCGGTAATTGTGGGTTGAGCAGACCGTTCTCGCGACCGACCGCCAGGTTGCCCTCGGCGAAGTCCAAATTGCACACCTCGCGGGCTCCGCCGGCAGCTGCGCTCAGGCCTACGCCGCAGGTGTAGGCGAACAGGTTCAGTACGCTTTTGCCCGCACTGTGCGCCTTGACCCAGCCCCGTGTGTTGCGCAGATCAAGGAACAGCAGCGGGTCCTGCCCTGCATGCCGCCCGCGCACACGGTAATTGAGGCCCCACTCACGGCCCACCAGGTCCTCCAGCGCAGCGGGTTCGGCGCGATAAACCGGGTCTTCGCGGTCGATGCGCGAATGGCCACGGGAACGGTCGTTGTACACCAGCAACAATTCCAGGCCCATGTACTGGCTCACCTGTTGATGCAGGTCCAGCAGCTCTGCGGTTTCCAGGGATTGGTGGAAGCTCTGCACCAGCAATTGCGGGCCGTAGCGGTCGATGGTCAGGCCGCCGGCGCCTTCCTGGCTGCCATGGAACAGCCGGTAGCAGTCGGTTCTCTGGGCATGCAGTTCGCTGATCAGGTCTTGGCGATGATCGAGGGCGGCGCGCAGCGCCTGATTCAAGGAAGACATGGAGCGCGCCTTGCTGAGGGAAATGAGGGCGCGAAGTTTAACAGTTATGCGCTGTCGCCTACATCAACCCCATCCGCCGATGCGCCCGTTGCACCGAACCATTGCGCATCGCCCAGCGCAGCATCGGTGCACTGCGTTTGACCGCGGTGCGGATCATCTGACGTTGCAGTGGGCTTTGGTGCTGTTCGAGCATGGCACTGGCCCAATCTGGCAGCAGATCGATCCCGGCCTGCATCATCAAGCTGCCAAAGGGTTTGGCCAGCAGGCTGGGGGAGGGCGCATTCAGCAGCAAACGCAGCACTTCGCGGCTGCGGTCATCGCACAGCAATTGTGGGCGGATGCGTGCCAGATAATCCGAAATGTCCTGCCGTGAACGTGGAACATGCCGTGCGCCCAACCGTTCGGCGACCAAGGCAATTTCGCCGTAGTACCGGTCCTGATCGCGATCTGAAAGGTGCGGATTGCGATAGCGCAAGTGGGCGGCCAGGAAGTTACTCACTTCCGCCACATGCACCCAGGTGAGCAGCTCCGGATCACTGGCCGCATAGGCCCGGCCATCCGGGGCTTGGCCGACTACCTGCAGGTGAATGGTGCGGACTTTTTCGATCAGCCATTCAGCGTCCTTGCGCGAGCCGAAGGTGGTACCCGAGATGAACTGCGAGGTGCGCCGCAAGCGGCCGAGCATGTCCTGGCGAAAATTTGAGTGGTCCCACACGCCAGCCAGGGCCAATGGGTGCAAGGCTTGCAGCATCAGGGCACTGATGCCGCCGATAAGCATGCTGCTGAAGTCGCCATGGACCTGCCAACTTACCGAATCGGGCCCGAACAGGCCGGGGTCGCCCTTGGGGTTTTCCAGGTCCAGTTGGCCCAGCGACAGGCCGGTCAGGCTCATCAACTGGTTTTCGATACGGCTGCGGATAAATTCCATGGCGACTCAGGGCTTCTATCGGTTCAAGCGCTTGTCGATCAAACCCTCTACAACGCTCGGGTCCGCCAGGGTCGAGGTATCACCGAGGCTGTCGAGTTCATTGCAGGCGATCTTGCGCAAAATCCTGCGCATGATCTTGCCTGAACGGGTTTTCGGCAAGGCCGGCGCCCATTGGATCAGTTCCGGCTTGGCAAAACTGCCAATTTCCTTGCTGACCAATTCCAGCAGGTGCTTTTTCAATGCATCGTCGGGTTCCACGCCATTCATGGGCGTGACAAACGCGTAGATGCCCTGGCCTTTGACGTCATGGGGGTAGCCCACCACGGCGGCTTCGGCCACCAAGTCGTGCAGCACCAGGGCGCTTTCTACCTCGGCAGTGCCGATACGGTGGCCGGAAACGTTGATCACATCGTCGATGCGCCCAGTGATCCAGTAATGGCCGTCTTCATCACGGCGTGCGCCGTCACCGGTGAAGTAGTAGCCGGGGTAAGGTTTGAAATAGGTGTCGATCATCCGCTGCGGATCGCCGTACACGCTGCGGATCTGCCCTGGCCAGCTGCCTTTGATCGCCAGTACGCCACTGCCGGCGCCGCTGATTTCTTTGCCGTGTTCGTCAAGCAATACGGGTTGTACGCCAAACATCGGCTGGGTTGCGCAGCCGGGCTTGATCCACTGGGCGCTGACCAAGGGGCTGAGCATGATGCCGCCGGTCTCGGTCTGCCACCAGGTATCCACAATCGGGCAGCGCTGTTCGCCTACGGCATTGAAGTACCAATCCCAGGCTTCCGGATTGATCGGTTCGCCGACACTACCCAGCAGGCGCAGGCTGGCGCGGGACGTGTTCTCCAGCGGGCCGTGGCCCTCACGCATCAAGGCGCGAAGTGCAGTGGGGGCGGTGTAGAAAATGTTGACCTTGTGCTTGTCGATCACCTGCCAGAAGCGGGAGCTGTCCGGGTGGCTCGGCACGCCTTCGAACATCAGCGATGTCGCGCCATTGGCCAGCGGGCCGTACACGATGTAACTGTGGCCGGTGACCCAGCCCACATCGGCGGTGCACCAGAACACCTCGCCCTCGCGGTAGTCGAGCACGTATTTGAAGGTCATTGCGGCTTGCAGCAGGTAGCCGCCGGTGGTGTGCAGCACACCTTTGGGTTTGCCGGTGCTGCCGGAGGTGTAGAGGATGAACAGCGGGTCTTCGGCGTCCATTGGCTCGGGCGGGCAGTCGCTGCTTGCCGCATCCAGGGCCTGTTGATACTTGAGGTCGCGGCCTTCGCTCCAGTTAATGGTCGCTCCGGTGCGTTCTACCACCAGTACCGTGCTCACATTCGGGCAACTGGCCAGGGCTTTGTCGACATTCTGTTTCAACGCAACCGGCTTGCCGCCGCGCACACCCTCGTCAGCGGTGATCACGGTGCGGCAATCTGCGTCGAGAATTCGGTCGCGCAGGGCGTCCGGTGAGAACCCGCCAAATACCACTGAGTGGACCGCGCCAATTCGCGTGCAGGCGAGCATGGCGTAAGCGGCTTCCGGGATCATCGGCATGTAGATGCACACCCGGTCACCCTTTTTCACGCCACGGCTTTTCAGCACATTGGCCAGGCGGCTGACGTGCTGGTGCAGTTGGCGGTAGGTGATTTTGGAAGATTTTGTCGGATCATCGCCTTCCCAGATGAAGGCCGGTTGGTCAGCGCGTTGTGCCAGGTGACGGTCGATGCAGTTGTAGCTGACGTTCAACTGGCCGCCGGCAAACCATTGGGCTGCGCCGGTGTTGATGTCTGAGCGTTGAACCGTGTGCCAGGGAGTTATCCAGTCGAGAAAGCCTTTGGCCTGTTCAGCCCAGAACGTATCCGGCTGTTCGATGGATTGGCGATAGAGGCGCTGATAGTCCTCTTGACTGAGTTGCGCAGCCCGGCGGACGGCATCGGCGGTGGGGAACGTGCTGATATCGAACATGAGCGATCCTTATTCTTGTTTTGGCCACAAGTGATAAAGATGCACCCTGTAAGGGGAGGGTTCAAGGCCAACGTCCAAACGGACGTTGGCCCTGCGATACCTGGATCAGCCGCGATGACGACCGCGGAAGTAGTTGATCAGGCCCTGGGTCGACGCATCCTCGGCCGAGGTTTCTTCGGCGCCGGTCAGGCGGTTGTAGACGCCCTTGCCCAGCTCTTTACCCAGTTCCACACCCCATTGGTCGAAGGCGTTGATACCCCAGATCACACTCTGTACGAACACTTTATGCTCATACATGGCAACCAGAGCACCCAAGCGACGTGGGCTGATGCGCTCAACCACGATGGTGTTGCTCGGACGGTTGCCCGGGATCACCTTATGCGGTGCGAGTTTCTGCACTTCGTCTTCCGCGATGCCCTTGTCGCGCAGTTCGGCTTCGGCTTCGGCGCGGGTCTTGCCGAGCATCAGCGCCTGGCTCTGGGACAGGCAGTTGGCGTACAGCCACTGATGGTGGTCGGACACCGGGTTGAAGCTGACGATCGGCACGATGAAGTCGGCCGGGATCAGTTGGGTCCCCTGGTGCAGCAACTGGTGATAAGCGTGCTGGCCGTTGCAGCCTACGCCACCCCAGATCACTGGGCCGGTGTCGGTGGCCACGGGTGTACCGTCCTGGCGCACGCTCTTGCCGTTGGATTCCATGTCCAGCTGTTGCAAGTGTTTGGTGATGTTACGCAGGTAGTGGTCGTACGGCAGGATCGCATGGCTCTGCGCGCCCCAGAAATTGCCGTACCACACGCCCAGCAAGCCCAGCAGCACCGGCATGTTCTGTTCGAACGGCGCATTCTGGAAATGCTGGTCCATGGTGTAGGCACCGGACAGCAGTTCCTTGAAGTTGGACATGCCGATCGCCAGGGCGATTGGCAGGCCGATAGCCGACCACAGCGAGTAACGGCCGCCGACCCAGTCCCACATCGGGAAGATGTTTTCTTCGCGGATACCAAAGGCCACCGCCGCCGCGTTGTTGCTCGATACGGCGATGAAGTGACGATACAGCTCAGCTTCCGAGCCACCCTGGGCCAGGTACCAGGCGCGGGCGGCCTGGGCGTTTTTCAGGGTTTCCAGGGTGTTGAAGGATTTCGAGGAAACGATGAACAGCGTGGTCTCGGCGCGCAGCTTCATGGTCAGCTCGTGGAACTCACTGCCATCGATGTTCGCCAGGTAGTGGCAGCGCACGCCTTTGTGGGCGTAGGACAACAGCGCTTCGGAGACCAGTTCCGGGCCGAGGAACGAGCCACCGATACCGATGTTCACCACGTCGGTGATCGGCTTCTCGGTGTAGCCGCGCCACAGGCCGTCGTGGATGCGGCCGACCAGGTCGGTGATCTGGTTCAGCACCTTGTGCACGTCCGGCATGATGTTAACGCCGTTCACCGACAGCTTGTCGCCCACCGGGCGGCGAAGGGCGGTGTGCAGGGCAGGGCGGCCCTCGGAGGAGTTGACCGGTTCGCCGGCGTACAGCGCGTCAATTGCGCTCTTGAGGTTCACTTCCTTGGCCAGGCCCACCAGCAGGTCGCGGGTCTCGCTGGTGATCAGGTTTTTCGAGTAATCGAGGAAAAGTCCGCAGCTGCTCAGGGTGAACTGGGAAAAACGCTGAGGATCGGCATTGAACGCTTCGCGCATGCTGAAATCCTGCATGGCTTGGCGATGTTGATTGAGCGCTTGCCAGGCGGGCAGAGCGGTAACGTCATGAGGAGTGCGGTAGTACGCCATCGCTGCGGGTTTCCTTTTATTACGGGGACTGCCTTTAGGACACTTCTAAGTCCAGAACGTCCAGTCTTTGATCAAGCAATGGGTTCCGGACAGCGCTAACCATAGCGCAGGCCGATTACATTAAACCTAGCGTGTCGATATGTCTTGGCTTTGTCTGCGCTAAGGCCGGTACTTTTTTGTACCGGCACTTTTTATTCTCGCAGCGGGGAGGGCAATTGGAAGAGGTCAGTCGAGGGTCAGGTGCAGGTTGTCGATGAGTCGGGTGGCGCCCAGATAGGCGGCTACCAGGATCACGATATCCCGATCTTCGGCCGTGGCCGGGCGCAAATGCACGCCCTGGCGCACTTCCAGGTAGTCCAGGCGCAACCCGGCGGCTTCGATCTGCGAGACCTGTTCGGCGCGCAACTTGGCGAAGTCGTGGTCGCCGGCTTTGATCGCGGCCCCAATCTGGCTGAGGCTGCGGTACAGCACCGGCGCAATGGCCCGCTGCTCGTCGGAGAGATAGCCGTTGCGCGACGACAGTGCGAGGCCGTCGTCGGCGCGTACGGTAGGCTCGCCGATGATCTGGATCGGCATGTTCAGGTCGTGGACCATGGCGCGGATCACCGCCAGTTGCTGGTAATCCTTCTGGCCAAACACGGCCATGTCCGGCTGGACCATGTTGAACAGCTTGCTGACCACCGTCGCCACGCCTTCGAAGTGCCCCGGACGGCTGGCGCCGCACAGGCCTTCAGACAATTGCGGCACGCTGACGCGGGTCTGGCCGGTCATGCCGCCGGGGTACATTTCCTCGACGGTGGGCGCGAACAGCAGGTTGCAACCCGCTTGCAGGAGCTTTTCCTGGTCGGCGGCCAATGTGCGCGGATACTTGTCGAGGTCTTCGCCGGCGCCGAACTGCAGCGGGTTGACGAAGATGCTGGCCACCACGAAATCCGCCTGCTGGGCGGCCTTGGTCACCAAAGTGGCATGGCCGCTGTGCAGGTTGCCCATGGTCGGTACAAAGCCAATGCGCTTGCCGGCATTGCGGGCGTGGGTAACAGCGGCCCGCAGTTCTCGTACGGTTTTTACGGTGTTCATGCAGAGAATCCGTGTTCGGCGCCAGGGAAGGTCACGCCTTTGACTTCGGCGACGTAGGCGCTCAATGCGGCGTGAATGCTGTCCTGTCCGGCCATGAAGTTCTTCACGAACTTCGGCACACGGCCGCTGATCGACAGGCCGAGCATGTCGTGCAGCACCAGCACCTGGCCATCAGTGGCGGAGCCCGCGCCAATCCCGATCACCGGTACTTTTACGGCCTGGGTGATTTCTGCCGCCAACTCGCTCGGCACGCACTCGAGCAGGATCATCGCCGCGCCCGCTTGTTCCAGGGCGATGGCATCGGCACGCATCTGGCGCGCCTGGGCCTCATTACGGCCTTGTACCTTGTAGCCGCCGAGGATGTTCACCGACTGTGGCGTCAGGCCCATGTGCGCGCACACCGGCACGCCACGTTCCGCCAGCAGCCGGATCGACTCGGCCAGCCACACCGCGCCTTCGACTTTGATCATGTGCGCACCGGCCTGCATCAGCTTGCCTGCATTCTGGAAGGTCTGTTCGAGCGTCGCGTAACCCATGAACGGCAAGTCGGCGATGATGAAGGCGCCATCGTTACCGCGCTTGACGCTGGCCGTGTGGTAAGCAAGTTCATCGGTGGTGACGGGCAGGGTGCTGTCATTCCCTTGAAGAACCATGCCCAGGGAGTCGCCCACCAGCAACACTTCAACCCCGGCCTGGCAACTGGCGTGGGCGAAGGTGGCGTCATAGCAGGTCAGCATGGCGATTTTTTCACCTTTGAGCTTGAGGCTCTGCAAGGTGGTCAGGGTAATGTCTGGCATGAAAAGGGTCCTCGTTCAGGCGCTTGGAAACAGCGAGTAACGCGCGTGAGTCTTCGTCTATACAGGCGCACGGTCTTGAGAGCAGTGCTTATATGGCCTGGATTGCGCCCTTTAGCGCCGGGTTGGCGGCAGCGGGACGCCTATAGTCGTGAGGAGGACACGGGAAGTCAATTGGATGTGTTACCGCATTGTTACGATGACGGTGTTACCGCTGTTACTGACGCGATTCAGCAATGGTGAGGCGTTCCAAACCGACAAACGGACAGGCTTCAAGCAGATCACTGAGGGTTTGGCCATCGGGTAATCTCAGGGTGGAGGGCGCCAGTTCGGCCAGTGGGTACAGCACAAACGCACGCAGGTGCATCTGGTAGTGCGGGACCTTGAGACGCGGCTCGTCGATCAGGCGATCACCAAACAGCAGGATGTCCAGGTCGAGGGTGCGTGGGCCCCAGCGTTCAAGGCGTTCGCGGCCTTGGTCGTTCTCGATGGCTTGCAGTGCATCCAACAGCTCCAGGGGCGCAAGGCTGCTGTCTAAAGCGGCAACCGCATTGGTGTAGCGCGGCTGGCCTGGGAGCAGGGAGTCACTTTGATAGAAGGCGGATACACCGGCGACGGTAGTACTCGGCAATTGCGCCAACGCTTCGATAGCACTGCGCAATTGCTGGTCCGGGGCAGCCAGGTTGCTGCCCATGCCGATGTAGATGCGTTCCACGTTTATTCGCCCACTGCGCCCGAGGCATCAGCCGAACTGCGCTTGCGCTTGGTGCCACTGCGACGACGCTTTTTCGGGCCGGCGCCTTCACCCTCACCCTTGCTGCCGAGGTCACGGATCATGTCGCGGCGTTCGCTGTCATTGGCGTCCTGATAGTCGGTCCACCATTCGCCCAAACCGTCGGTCTGCTCGCCAGCGCTTTCACGCAGCAGCAGGAAGTCATAGCCGGCGCGAAAGCGCGGGTTATCCAGCAACAGGTCGGCACGCTTGCCGCTGCGGCGTGGCAGGCGTTCCTGCATGTCCCAGATTTCGCGGATCGGCATCGTGAAGCGTTTCGGGATGGCGATGCGTTGGCACTGTTCAGCGATCAACTCGTGAGCCGCTTCCTGCATGGCTGGAATCGGCGGCATGCCACGGTCTTGCAGGCGCAGTACACGTTTTGGCAGTGCGGGCCACAACAAGGCGGCAAACAGGAACGCCGGGGTGACCGGTTTGTTCTGCTTGATGCGCAGGTCGGTGTTGATCAGCGCCTCACTGATCAGAGTGTGTGTGTAGGTCGGGTTGTATTCCAAAGCCTCGGCGCTGGCCGGGAACAATGGGTCGAACAGCTGCAGATCCACCAGCATTTCGAAGGTGTCAGCGGCATAGCCCGAGAGGAACAGCTTGAGTACTTCTTCGAACAGGCGTGCCGAGGGAATCTCGTGCAGCATCGGCGCCAGTTCGCGAATCGGCGCGGCGGTGTGTTTCTCGATGCCGAAGTTCAACTTGGCGGCAAAACGCACGGCCCGCAGCATGCGCACCGGGTCTTCCTGGTAGCGCTGGACCGGGTCGCCGATCAGGCGGATCAGATTATTGCGAATGTCGTGTACGCCATTGGCGTAATCGAGGATGCGCTCGCTGACCGGGTCGTAATACAGGGCGTTGATAGTGAAGTCGCGGCGCTGCGCGTCTTCCTCCAGGGTGCCGTAGACGTTATCGCGCAAGATGCGCCCGCTTTCGTTGCGGGAGGACTGGTTGGTGTCTTCCTCTTCATCGTTTTGCGGGTGGCCTGCACGGAAGGTTGCGACTTCGATGATTTCGCGACCGAAGTGGATATGCACCAGCTTGAAGCGCCGGCCGATGATCCGCGCATTGCGGAATTCGGCGCGCACTTGCTCAGGCGTGGCGCTGGTGGCGACGTCGAAGTCCTTGGGCGTGATGTTGAGCAGCATGTCGCGCACGCATCCGCCCACCAGATAAGCCTGGTAGCCGGCGTTCTGCAAACGTTCGACGATATTCACTGCATAACGGCTGAATTGAGCGCGTTGCAGCGAATGCTGACTGCTGTTGAGCACTTCAGGCGTGCTGCGTTTGTGTTGCGTACGACGCAAGGGAGAACGGAATGACTGGAACAACTTCTTCAGCATGGGATGCACTGTTTGAAGGAATGTTCGGCCATAACGAAGAATGACCGCATGATGGGCCGGGATTCTAGCATTTAGTCAGGGGATGGTGTAGGAACAAGCTGCAAGCCTCAAGCCAAAAGCTTCAAGAGGTTGCTGGAAGGGCAATGTGCAGAAAATATTTTCTGAAACTACAAGGGGAGCCGAAGCTCCCCCAGAAGTAGTTGCGTGCTCTATTTTTATTATTGGTTGCGGGCTTCTTGTTTTTGTTGATCGCCCTCGCCATGAATCTTCACCTTCATGACACTCCCAATCGGGAGTCAAGAGCAAACGGATTGCTTTGGTCGCTGTGTTGCTGATCTACGATCCAACCAGTTCAGGCTCTGCCTTAGGGCAGTTTTTGTTGTTCTCGGCCTGGTTGCGGGGCAAGCCCCAAATGCAACGCCTCTCCAAAAGAATCAGTTAGCTGCGCCTCCGCCGTGTTGTTTTTGTTATGCGTGAGTCGATTCGTCTTATTTTTATTGTCTTGTACAAAGCTTGTTATTGTTTTTGTACTAAGCATATAGCAGGGTGCGTGCCAACTTTTGCACCGCCCAGCAAAACCGGGGGCTTTAGGTGGTTTAGGGTTTTTGACGGACCAAAAAAAGCCGGGGCTTCGTTACCGTAAGCCCCGGCTTTTGTTACGCAAAAAATCAGCGGTAACAGTTTTTTCACATCTGAAGGTGTTACCTGCGGGGGCGCACCGTCAACTCTCGCTGGCAACACCCGTCTTGCGCCGTGGAATGCCCAGGCGCTGGCGGCGTTCCCATAGGCATTTACGGCTCACGCCCAGTTTGCGCGCCAGTTCGGTCTCGGTCATATGGTCCTGGTGCTCAAGGACGAAATGCTGGAAGTAATCTTCCAGTGACAAGTCTTCCGTCGGCTCATGGCTGGTATTGCTACCGCCTGCTTGTGGGGCCAGGCCGATGAAGTCATCGTCCTCCAAGTCACTCAGCTCGATATCGATGCCCAGTAGCTCGGCGGAAATCTCCGGGCTTTCCGACAGGATTACCGCACGCTCGACCGCATTCTCCAGTTCCCGCACATTACCCGGCCACGAGTAATGCCGGATCGCCTGCTCGGCGTCTGCGGCAAACTTGAGGTCTGTACGGTTGATGCGCGCACTCTGGCGCAGCAAGAACGCGTTGGCGATTTCGTTGACGTCGGCGCCACGTTCACGCAGGGCCGGCAACTTGAGGGCGATTACGTGCAGACGGTAATACAGGTCTTCACGGAACTGGCCGATCTTGGCCAGGCTCTTCAGGTCTCGGTGAGTGGCCGCAATCAGGCGCACATCGACCTTTTGCGACTGCACCGAGCCTACGCGACGGATCTCACCTTCCTGTAGCACGCGCAGCAAGCGCGCTTGAGCTTCCAATGGCAGCTCACCGATTTCATCGAGGAACAACGTGCCGCCGTCCGCCGCTTCCACCAGACCTGCGCGCCCGGCGCTGGCGCCGGTAAACGCGCCTTTCTCATGGCCGAACAGTTCGGACTCGATCAAAGATTCGGGGATCGCCGCGCAATTCACCGAGATCATCGGCGCCTTGGCACGCTTGGACAGGTTGTGCAGGGCGCGGGCCACCAATTCTTTACCGGTGCCGGATTCGCCCTGGATCAATACATTGGAGTCGGTCGGCGCGACTTTGCGGATCTTGCTGTAAAGATCCTGCATAGGTGGGCAGGAACCGATGATGCCAATCTCGCCGTTGCTGTTGTCGACACCTGGCTTGTCGGCGGCTTTTCCGGCGGGACGCTGTTCGGTCGGTGCACTGCTGGCCGACTGACGGTCACGCAGGATGCGAGCCACTGCCTGAAGCATCTCGTCATGGTCGAACGGCTTGGCGATGTAGTCCACCGCGCCCATCTTCATGGAGTCCACCGCCGAGCGCAGGCTGGCGTAGCTGGTCATGATCAGCACCGGCGTGCCTTGGCCAAGCTTGATCAACTCGGTGCCAGGCGCGCCAGGCAGGCGCAGGTCACTGACAATCAGGTCGAACGTGGGAATGCTGAAACGCTCCTGGGCTTCCTGCACCGAGCCGGCTTCGCTGACCTGGTACTGATTACGTTCAAGCAGGCGACGCAAGGCAGAGCGGATAATGGTTTCGTCTTCGACGATCAAAATGTGCGGCATTGATTCAATTCTCTCGACGGTCTCAGTTCACAGCGGACGTCGCTTCGACATGACGCGGCAAGGTCACCCGAATACGGGTGCCGCGTTGGCTTTCGGTGTCAGCCGGGCTGTCGATGGTGATTTGTCCATAATGCTCTTCAACGATGGAATAGACCAGTGCAAGGCCCAGACCGGTACCTTCACCCGGGTCCTTGGTGGTGAAGAAGGGTTCGAACAATCGGTCCATGATGTTCTGTGGAATACCGCTACCTTCATCTTCGACGATCAGATCGACCGTATGTTCGAAAGCCTCGGTCTTGACGCGTACCGCACCGCCGCCTGGCGTTGCGTCACGGGCGTTGGACAGCAGGTTGATCAGCACTTGGGCCAGGCGTTGCGAGTCGCCATCCACCCAATGATCCGGGTCGCACAAGTTAAAGAACTGTACTTCGAAATTACGCCGGTTCAAGGCCAGCAGCCCAATGGCATCCTGCGCCACTTCGGCCAGGCACACCGCTTCGTCCTGATTCTGATGGGCGCCGGCGTGGGCGAAGCTCATCAGCGACTGCACGATGCGTGAAACACGCTTGGTCTGTTCGAGGATCTGCCCGCTGATCTCAGTGATTTCGCCGTCTTCTTCACGCTCTTCGCGCAAGTTCTGCGCCAGGCACGCGATACCGGTGATCGGATTGCCGATTTCATGGGCCACGCCCGCCGCCAGTCGGCCAATGCTGGCCAAGCGCTCGGAGTGCACCAGTTTGTCTTCAAGCATTTGAGTATCGGTCAGGTCTTCCACCAGCAACACCAGGCCGCTGTTGCCGGGCGCCAGTGGCTCGTCGATGGCGGCTTTGTGCAGGTTCAGCCAACGGGTCTGGCCATCGAGGGCCAGGTGTTGTTTGTGCAAATGCTCGTCGGGCAGGTTGATAAAGCCTTGCAGCAATTCTTTCCAGGGGTCACCCAGGGTATTAAGGCGTGAACCCACCACGCGTTGCGCGGCGATGCCGGTGAGTTCTTCCATGGCTTTGTTCCACATCAGGATCTCTTGATCCTTGGCCAGGGAGCACACGCCCATGGGCAATTCCTGCAGGGTCTGGCGGTGATAGCGTCGCAGGGCATCGAGTTCGGCGGCGAGGCCGGTGAGGCGTGAGTGGTAATCCTCCAGTCGGCTCTCGATGAAATGGATGTCTTCGGTGACGTAGTTTTCGCCGCCGGCCTTATAGGGGAGGAAGGTTTCCACCATGTCCTGGGACACGCTCGGCCCCATCAACCCGGACAGGTTGGCCTCGATACGGTCACGCAGGCGGCGCAACGCGTAGGGGCGGCGCTCATCAAATGGCAGGTAAAGATCGCGCAGTGCCTGTTCGACCTCCTTTTGCGCCGCCTTGGCGCCCAGGGGTTTGGCCAGTTGCGTGGCGAACTCCTGGGGCGAGGCCGCATGCAATTCTCGGCGTTGTGGGCGACGTACGTTATCCACCGCGCAGGCTTCGGCGGCGCTGGTTTCTTCCGGGCTGGCGTTGGTGAACAGCGAGATCAGGGTGAACATCAAGACGTTGGCGGCCAGGGAGGCAATCGCGGCCATGTGCCAACTGGTGTCATCCAGCACGTAGATCATGTTCAGCAATGGGATGTAGAAGCCCTGCAGATTGCCGACCAACGGCAGCAGCATGGTCACGACCCACACTAGGATCCCCGCCAGCAACCCGGCGATGAAGCCCCGGCGATTGGCGGTCGGCCAGTACAGCACCGACAGCACACCCGGCAGGAACTGCAAGGTGGCGACAAACGCGACGATACCCAGGTTGGCCAGATCCTGTCCGGCGCCCAGCAACAGGTAGAACCCGTAGCCGGCCATGATGATCGCGACGATAAGCGCGCGGCGTGTCCATTTCAGCCAGCGGTAGATATTGCCTTCGGCTGGCGGCTGGTACAGCGGCAGCACCAAGTGATTGAGCGCCATGCCGGACAGTGCCAGCGTCGTGACGATGATCAGTCCGCTGGCCGCTGATAACCCTCCGACATAAGCCAGCAGCGCCAGCGCAGGGCTGTTGGCTGCAATGCCAATACCGAGGGTGAAATATTCAGGGTTGGTGGTGGCGCCGAGTTTCAAACCTGCCCACAGAATCAGCGGCACCGCCAGGCTCATCAACAGCAGGAACAACGGCAAACCCCAACTGGCGCTGACCAGTGAGCGCGGGTTGAGGTTCTCAGTGAAGGTCATGTGGTACATGTGCGGCATCACAATCGCCGAGGCGAAGAACACCAGCAGCAGCGTGCGCCATGGGCCTTCCTGCAGCGGCGTGTGCAATGCGGCAAGGGCGGTCTGGTTTTGCAGCAGCCACAGTTCCAGCTGTTGCGGGCCATCGAACACGCCGTAAAGCGCATAAAGACCGACGCCACCGATGGCGATCAGCTTGATCACCGACTCGAAGGCAATCGCAAACACCAGGCCTTCGTGTTTTTCGCGGGTGGCGATATGGCGTGAGCCGAAGAAAATCGTGAACAGCGTGATCAGCGCACAGAAGGCCAGGGCGACGCGATGCTGCACCGGCTCGCGGGTCAGAATGCTGATGGAGTCGGCCACGGCCTGGATTTGCAGGGCCAGCAACGGCAACACGCCGATGAGCATGAAAATGGTGGTCAGCGCGCCGGCCCAAGTGCTTCGAAAGCGAAAGGCAAACAGGTCGGCCAGGGATGACAACTGATAAGTACGGGTGATCTTCAGGATCGGGTACAGCAGCACCGGCGCCAGCAAAAACGCGCCGGACACCCCGAGGTAGCTGGACAGAAAGCCATAACCGTACTGATAGGCCAGGCCCACGGTGCCATAGAACGCCCAGGCGCTGGCGTATACGCCGAGGGACAAGGTGTAGGTCAACGGATGGCGAATGATCGCCCGCGGAATCATTCCGCGCTCACTGATCCAGGCCACCCCGAACAACGCGGCCAGGTAGGCGGCGCTGATCAGCAGCATCTGGGTGAGGCTAAAGCTCATCGGCATCTTTTTGGCTCTGCAGGATGAAAGTCACGACGATCAGGATCAGCCACAGCAGATAGGGGCGATACCAGGCGCCCGTGGCGTCGATCCACCAATCCATGATGGCGGGGGAGAACAGGTAGATCCCGACGACCAGCAGCAGGACCAATCGATAGATGTACATGTTGGCCTCTGTGTAAAAACGTGCGGCGATGGTAACGGATGCTTGGCAAGCTGCAAGCGTCTTCAGCTCAATTGCGCGTCGGCCAGCGTGAGTGTGCGCGGGATTCGGGCGGCATCCCAGTGCGCAATGCCCCAATCCAGCAGTTCCCGCGGGCTGGCGTACGACAGTTCGTCGCCAGGTTGCTGGCCGAGGGCGCGCAGGGCTCTCACTAGCAAAGGCGTGGCCTGGTCGGGTGTCAGCGGTGGGGAACGGTAGGATTTGCCCAATTTGTTACCGTCCGGCTGTACGATCAGCGGCACATGCAGGTAGCGCGGCTGGCGCAGGCCGAGTAGTTCCTGCAGGTAGAGCTGGCGAGGCGTGGAATCCAGCAGGTCGGCCCCGCGCACGATATCGGTCACACCCTGCCAGGCATCGTCGAGGACCACGGCCAGTTGATAGGCGTAGAGGCCGTCGCGGCGGCGGATGATGAAATCGCCTACATCGCGGCCCAGGTGCTGTCGGAATTCGCCTTGGACGCGGTCGGTAAAGTGGTACTCAAGCTCGGGAACACGCAAACGGATGGCGGCGTCTTGCTGATCGTGGCCAGCATTGCGGCACAGGCCAGGGTAGACGCCGTTGTAGGGCTCCAGTTGTTTGCGTGAGCAGGTGCAGGCGTAGGCCAGGCCGTGGTTGAACATATCGTTCAGTACCTTGGCGTAGGCCTCGTGCCGCTCGCTTTGTCGGACCCGTTCACCGTCCCACTCAAAGCCATAGCTTTCCAGGGCATGCAGGATTGCTGCCTGGGCGCCGGGCTCTTCACGGGGCGGGTCGAGGTCTTCCATGCGCATCAACCAGCGGCCGTGGTTGGCGCGGGCGTCGAGGTAGGAGGCGAGGGCGGCGACCAGGGAGCCGAAGTGCAAATGGCCGCTGGGCGTGGGGGCGAAACGCCCGATATAGGTAGAGGCTGTCATGGGCCGGATACTACTGGAAATTCGGTAAACGCCAGAAACAAAAATGGGGCGTTTGCACGCCCCACTCGTTCAACTCGGCTGGATTACTTGCCGACCTGTTTTTCCTTGATTTCGGCCAAGGTCTTGCAGTCTACGCAGAGGTCCGCGGTAGGGCGGGCTTCCAGGCGACGAATACCGATCTCGACGCCGCAGGATTCGCACCAGCCGTATTCTTCGTCTTCGATCAGTTGCAGCGTCTTGTCGATTTTCTTGATCAACTTGCGCTCGCGATCACGGGCGCGCAGTTCAAGGGCGAATTCTTCTTCCTGGCTCGCACGGTCGGCCGGGTCCGGGAAGTTGGCGGCTTCGTCCTTCATGTGGTCAACGGTGCGGTCGACCTCCTGCATCAAGTCCTGCTTCCACTTTTGCAGGATCTTGGTGAAGTGCTGGCGCATGGGCTTGCCCATGTACTCCTCACCCTTCGTTTCGACGTAAGGTGTGAAGCCACTAAGGCTTTGCTGCTGTTGCTTTGCTTGGGTGGACATGAATAGACCGCCTCTCACTCTTCTAATCCATTGCGCAGGATTGCAACGTCACCGACACCTGCCGGCCCTGCGGCTGCAAGCGGGCGAACTTACCAGATAGATTCGGGGTGCGCCACTCCCGGTTGTCGAGGCCCACGGCATTGGGCTTGCAAACTGCATCAGCCCGTCGTTGCTGGGTATGTGTTGCCTCAGTTGTAGATTTTAGTCGTTTTGCTGGCGCTTGCCCGGACGCCATATGCCGTCGGGCAGGCAATAGAACATGTTTTACAGCGCGGGTTCGGTAGAATCCAGATTTTGTTCTCACCGTTAAGGAAGGCTAATGGCTCAGCCGTACAGTGCGCGCAGTCGCGCCATCGAACCTTTTCATGTCATGGCATTGCTGGCGCGGGCCAATGAGCTGCAGGCCGCTGGCCATGACGTGATCCACCTGGAAATCGGCGAGCCGGATTTCACCACCGCCGAGCCGATCATTAAGGCTGGCCAGGCGGCGTTGGCCAACGGCAAGACGCGCTATACCGCCGCCCGTGGCTTGCCGGAACTGCGTGAGGCTATCAGTGGTTTCTATCAGCAGCGCTACGGGTTGAATGTGGACCCCGAGCGCATTCTGATTACACCGGGAGGCTCCGGTGCATTGCTGCTCGCCAGCAGCCTGTTGGTCGACCCGGGCAAGCACTGGCTGCTCGCCGACCCAGGCTACCCTTGCAATCGCCACTTCCTGCGCTTGGTGGAAGGCGCGGCGCAGCTGGTGCCTGTCGGCCCGCAGGTGCGCTATCAGTTGACCGCCGACCTGGTGGCCAACCACTGGGATCAGGACAGTGTTGGTGCATTGGTGGCATCGCCAGCCAACCCGACCGGCACGATCCTCACCCGCGACGAGTTGGCCGAGCTTTCCGGCGCGATCAAGGCGCGCAACGGTCATCTGGTGGTGGACGAGATCTACCATGGCCTCACCTACGGCACGAACGCTGCCAGCGTGTTGGAAGTGGACGACGATGCGTTCGTCCTGAATAGCTTTTCGAAGTATTTCGGCATGACCGGCTGGCGGCTGGGGTGGCTGGTCGCGCCCCCGGCAGCAGTGGGGGAGTTGGAGAAACTGGCGCAAAACCTTTACATCAGTGCGCCGAGCATGGCTCAGCACGCGGCATTGGCCTGTTTCACCGCGCAAACCCTGAGCATTCTCGAAGAGCGCCGCGCCGAATTCGGCCGCCGTCGCGATTTCTTGCTGCCTGCCTTGCGCGAGCTAGGGTTTGGTATAGCGGTCGAGCCGGAGGGCGCGTTCTATTTGTACGCTGATATCAGCGCGTTCGGCGGTGATGCCTTCGCATTCTGCCGTCACTTCCTCGAAACCGAACACGTAGCTTTTACTCCGGGCCTGGACTTCGGGCGCTACCAAGCCGGCCATCATGTGCGTTTTGCCTACACACAAAACCTCGATCGGTTACAGGAGGCGGTGGAACGGATCGCCCGTGGCTTGCGGAGCTGGCACGGCTGATGCGCTTTCATCCTCCCCTTGAAGAAGCGCGGCTGATTCGTCGCTACAAGCGTTTTCTCACTGATATCGAAACCGTTACCGGCGAGCTGTTGACCATTCACTGCCCCAACACCGGCTCGATGCTCAATTGCATGGTCGAAGGTGGGCAGGTCTGGTTTAGCCGCTCCGATGACCCCAAGCGCAAATTGCCCGGCACTTGGGAAATTGCCGAAACGCCCCAGGGCCGCTTGGCGTGTGTAAACACGGCGCGTGCCAATCAGTTGGTCGAGGAGGCGTTGCGTGCGGGTGTGATCACCGAGCTGAACGGCTTTACCGCCTTGAAGCGCGAAGTGCCTTACGGTCAGGAGAAAAGCCGCATCGACTTCCGCTTGGACTACCCCGACGGCGCGGCCTACGTCGAAGTCAAAAGTGTAACTTTGGGTTTTGACGGTACTTCGGTCGCCGCCTTCCCCGATGCGGTGACCCAGCGTGGCGCCAAACATTTACGCGAGCTGGCCCACTTGGCACGTGATGGTGTGCGGGCGGTGCAGTTGTACTGCGTCAACCTTTCGGGAATTGATGCCGTGCGTCCGGCTGTAGAAATCGATGCGGCCTATGCTGCTGCCCTGCATGAAGCCAAGGCGGCCGGGGTGGAAGTGCTGGCGTATGGCGTGCGTATGACATCCGAGGAAATAAGCGTGGACCGGCGCCTGGACGTGCTGCTCGACTAGAGTTCCACCCACAACCCTTGGGCGTCTTCGCGGCCGGGCAGGACAGTGAGGCTTTGCCCGGCACAGGGGCCTGCGATGCACTCGCCGCTCTCGATCAGGAACAGGGCGCCGTGGGTGGCGCACTGGATCAGGCTGGCGCTGTCGTCTAGGAACCGGTCAGGCTGCCATTCCAGTGGAATGCCGCGATGGGGGCAACGGTTGATATAGAAGTAGGCAACGCCGTTCCGGCGCACGGCCAACAATTTGCAACCATCGATTTCAAAACCGAGGCTGCTGTCTGACGCGAGGGTATCGGAGGAGCAGAGAAACTTCATTTCAATCCTTAAGTGCCTTGACGTTCAAATGCAAACAATTATCAAATGCCGACTTCGCCCGTTAGCTGACCGGGCGCTCAATACGATGCGGGGCAGGGGTTATCTGTCTCGTTGATGAGCGTTTTGAGCGGCCCTGCCCTTGGAAGGAAACCCTGTTATGCGCTTGAGTGCCAGCGCTATCGCGCTTGTTGTCGGACTGCTGGTCAACCCTGGGGCTCAAGCCTCTGATCTGCCACAACGCTGGGTGAGTGCCGGTGGGGCGCTGTCGGAGTGGGTGACTGCCTTGGGCGGCGAGTCGAAGTTGGTGGGGGTGGATACCACCAGCCAGCATCCTGAGTCCCTTAAGGCGTTGCCGAGCATTGGTTACCAGCGGCAATTGTCGGCCGAAGGTATCTTGAGTTTGCGTCCGCAGGTGCTGGTAGGCACTGAAGAAATGGGCCCGCCGCCGGTACTGGCACAGATTCGCAGCGCAGGGGTGCAAGTGGAGATGTTTTCGGCACAGCCTGATCTGCCTACGTTGAAAGGCAACCTTCAGCACTTGGGCAAGTTGCTGGGCACGGAGGCCAAAGCCAGCGAATTGTTTACCGGATATGAACAGGCGCTGGATCAGCAGAAACGCTGGGTCGACAAGGCTCAGGCCACGCAAAAGGCCCCTGGCGTTTTGCTGTTGCTGGGCCATGCGGGCGGCAAGCCACTGATCGCGGGCAAAGACACGGCGGCTGACTGGATGTTGCAGCAGGCGGGCGGGCGCAATCTGGCGACGCATACTGGCTATAAGCCGTTTTCGGTGGAGTCGTTGGCGGGGTTGAGTCCAGATGTACTGGTGTTTGCTGACCGTGCCCTGACCGGGGACGCGGCGCGTGCGGCGCTGTTCAAAGAGAATCCGATCCTGGCTTCCACGCCAGCGGCCAAGGTTGGGCGGGTATTTGAGGTGGATCCTACTTTGCTGGTCGGCGGGCTCGGGCCGCGTCTGCCTCAAAGCCTGGTTGCGTTGTCTGCCGGGTTTTACCCGTCCCTGGCCAAGCCAGCCCCATGATCACGCTGGTAAAACCCAAAACGCTGTTTGCTGGGCTGGCGCTGTTGTGTGTCTTGGCGATCTGGCTTTCGCTGGCGCTGGGGCCGGTCAGCTTGCCCCTATTGGATACGCTCAAGGCCGCCCTGCGCTTGATGGGGTTGCCGATAGAGGCACAGGGGCTGGAGCAGGCTGAGTTGATCCTGGGGCAGATCCGCTTGCCACGCACGTTGCTGGGCTTGGCCGTCGGCGGTGTCCTGGCCTTGTCGGGTGTGGCGATGCAGGGCTTGTTCCGCAATCCTCTGGCAGACCCAGGTTTAGTCGGCGTCTCCAGCGGCGCTGCGCTGGGCGCGGCGGTGGCGATTGTTGGTGGTTCGTTTTTCGGCGGCTTGCCGGATGCATTCGGCCCTTATCTCCTGTCGCTGTGTGCATTCTTGGGTGGGCTCGGTGTGACTGCACTGGTGTATCGACTGGGGCGACGTAACGGCCAGACCAACGTCGCTACCATGCTGCTCGCCGGCATTGCCCTTACGGCCCTCGCCAGTTCGGCGGTGGGCCTCTTCACCTACCTGGCCGACGACGCCACCTTGCGCACCCTGACATTTTGGAACCTGGGCAGCCTCAACGGCGCCAGCTATTCGCGGTTATGGCCGCTGTTGCTCGTGAGCGCGGGTGTGGCGCTGTGGTTGCCGCGCCGGGCCAAGGCGTTGAATGCCCTGTTGCTCGGTGAGTCGGAGGCCAATCATCTTGGTGTCGATGTGGAAGGGCTCAAGCGCGAATTGGTTTTCTGTACGGCGCTGGGTGTCGGGGCGGCGGTGGCTGCTGCGGGCATGATCGGTTTTGTGGGTCTGGTGGTGCCGCATCTAGTGCGCTTGTTGGCGGGTCCCGATCATCGTGTGTTGTTACCGGCGTCGGTCCTCGCGGGTGCGAGCCTGTTGTTGTTTGCCGATCTGGTCGCACGGCTTGCCTTGGCACCGGCTGAGTTGCCTATCGGTATCGTCACTGCGTTTATCGGCGCGCCGTTTTTTCTTTACCTGTTGTTGCGGGGGCGTGCCTGATGCTGCGGGTGGAAGATTTGCAGATCCGTCGCGGTCGCAAAACCGTATTGGCTGATGTCACCCTCGACTTGTTGCCAGGGGAGGTGCTCGGGGTGCTGGGCCCCAATGGTGCGGGCAAGAGTACGTTACTCGGAGCATTGTGCGGTGAGCTGCACCCCGACCAAGGCCAGGTGTGGTTGGATCAACGCCCATTGAATGAGTGGAGTGGTGCGCAGCGGGCACAACGCCTGGCGGTATTGCCGCAAAGCTCGACGCTGGACTTCGCTTTCCGGGTCGAAGAGGTGGTCGGCATGGGCCGCTTGCCTCATCAGACCGGGCGAGCCCGCGATGACGAGATCATCGAGGCAGCCTTGCAGGCGGCAGATGTCGGTCACTTGAGCGGCCGCAGCTACCTTGCGCTGTCTGGTGGCGAGCGTCAGCGGGTGCATCTGGCACGAGTGCTGGCGCAGTTATGGCCGGGCGAGGCAGGGCAGACGTTGCTGTTGGATGAGCCGACGTCGATGCTCGATCCTTTGCATCAACACACCACCTTGCAGGCCATTCGCACCTTTGCTGATCGGGGGGCGGCGGTGCTGGTGATCCTTCACGACCTGAACTTGGCGGCGCGTTACTGCGATCGGATTCTGCTACTGGAAGCGGGGCGGCCGCATGCTCTGGATACGCCAGCGCAGGTGATGCAGCCTGAACCGTTGAAGGCTGTGTTTGGTTTGGATGTGCTGGTGCGGCCACATCCGGAACGTGGTCATCCACTGATCATTGCGCGCTGAAGTCGGCTTTTCTATAGACAAAAAAAGACCCGGCAAGAGCCGGGTCAAATAACCGTGATTAGCCTGATGAGGAGATAATCTGAGAGTCCGAACCAATGGTCTTTCAGTTATCGGCTGATCTCGCGATCAGTTGTGATAATCATAACGATTCTCATTTGAGTGTCAACAGTTGTTTTGGTCTGTTCTCTGCGTTTTCTCAAACGCCTGTTCGCAATGCCGGTAAATGTTGGGATTTGTCAGCGAGCTAATTCTTCTGGCGCGCCGATAGCGCATCCAATTGACGGTTCAACGCTTCCTTGCGCTCGGCAGGAATGTCATTCCAGTGCACATCCATCAAGGCCCCCTCGATTGCATACAGCAATACTTTCGAGGCACGAAATCCGCGCGTCCGGACGGCCCGGTACGCATCGACGGCACCCAGGCGGCGCAAATCCGACGCACTGTGGATGCCCACCGCGTGCAGCCACTGTGCGGACGTCTTGCCGAGATTTTTCAGGTGTTGCAGCTCATCGTTCATCAAGCCTCCTTGCGACAGCCGAATGGTGCGGTGGGTATCGAAACCAGGCAAGCCTGCACAGGAGTGTAGCGCTCAGTAGGAAAAGCGTAGTTCTTTAGTCGGAAACGGCCTAAAGCTTATAAGCGTGGCGAAACCAGTCAGGCGGGAAGTCCCCCGGTGCGCCTGTGCGAAACCGGGGCTGAAACAGAGGGGGTCAGCGGGTGCGGTAGCGCAGGCGAGTACCGAAATTAACCGACATGAGGATCTCATCGGCGGTCAATTCTGGCGGGAAATACGTACCGGAGATCTGCGCATGGGCCAGGCTGGCGCCTTCCAGTGGGCAGTCGCGCAGGTCCAGGCCGCGCAGGTCGGCGGAGCGGAAGTAGGCATCGGTGAAGTCCACGCCAGTGGTGTTCAGCTCGCGTAAATCCAGCCCGCGGAAGTCGCCACCGCGCATGTCGATGACACCGTCTTTGGGGCGCTCCTGGTTGAAGCCTCGGATATCGTCTTTGTGCAGGAGCGTGTAAAGCGGCGTATCAAGAAGCTTGGGCTGACTCATGACGGCGACTCCTGTTGGACTTATGACGCCATTATAGTGCCACTATTTCTGGGTCGTGCGCCCTAAATAGGCGACACGACCAAGAAATTTTTCCTACAGGCCAGGCAGACGCTGACGAATGTGCGCTACCAACGCGTCGAGGGTGCCACTTTCGTTCGTTTCGATGCGCTTGCTGAGGAGCAATTCTTCGGCAGTCAGCGGGTCGCGATTGGCCTGCTGTTCTTCGATAATCGCCAGTGTTGCGTCGGAAGGGTCGTTTTTGTCCGCCTGACGTTGCGCCAACCAGCTTGCGATAACTGCTTGCGGGGCGTTGCAATCCACGATCAGGAAGGGCGCACCGGTAGCCTCAGCTACTTTGGCCGCTGCATCGCGCTGTTCGCGTTTCAGGAAGGTCGCGTCCAGCACCACCGGGTAGCCGGCGCGCAGTACGGTATCGGCGATTTCGTTCAAACGTGCGTAGGTTGCCGCACTGGCATCAGCCGCATAGATGCCGGCTTGTGGCGTATTTTCCACTTGTTGCTCGCCGAACAGGCGCTTGCGTTCCACGTCCGAGCGCAGGCGTACAGCGCCAAGGGCTCCAACCAAACGCATGGACACGTGGCTTTTGCCTACGGCTGACACGCCGTGGGTAATGGCCAGGAAGCGCGACGGAATGGTGCTGTAGCTTTCCGCCAGGTTGGCGTAGTTGCGGTATTGACGCAGGGTAGTGGCGCGTTGCACCGGGCTGGCTTCGCTCGGCATGCTGAACAGTGCGATCTTGGCGCGTACCAGGGCGCGATAGGCTTTATAGAAGTTCAGCACCTCCAGGCCCTGATAATCGCCGGTCAGTTCCAGGTACTGGCTGATAAAGCGGCGAGCCAGAGACTTGAGGCCCCGATCTTCAAGGTCCATCGCCAGGAAACCGGTGTCGGCGTACACGTCGGTGAAGCGGAATGGCTCGTTGAATTCGATGCAATCGAAGATCACCACGTGGCCATCGATCAAGGTGGCGTTGCCCAAGTGAATATCACCGTGGCATTCGCGGGTGAAACCGTCTTTTTTGCGCAGGGAGAACAGCGGCTTGAGGCGCTCGAAGCTGCTTTCGGCCCAGGCCTGCAGAGCGTCCAGCTGAGCCAGGTCGGCCTTGTCGCTGAGGAACGGACGGATCTGGTCGAAGTTCTGGCGCACCGGTGCCATCACTTCATCCGGAGTGCCGGCCGGGTGTTCCTGCGGGACTTTTGGCGCCGTGAGGTGGAAGTGCGCGATTTGCTTGGCCATCTCATCAATGTGCGCGCTGGTCAGTTCGCCATTGGCTTGCAAGGTGCTGAGCAATTGGCTTTGCGGGAACTGGCGCATTTTCAGCGCGTATTCGACGACCGGGCCGTCGCCGCCCAATTGCGGTGCTTCGGCACTGCCGGTGATCGGCAACACTTCAAGATACAAATCTTCGGTCAGGCGCTGGTTGAGGCGCAGTTCTTCATTGCAGAAGTGCCCGCGCTTTTCCAGATCGGTAAAATCCAGGAAGCCGAAATTCATCGGTTTCTTCAGCTTATAGGCATACGGGCCGGTCAGGACCACCCAGGAAATATGGGTTTCGATGACTTGAAACGCCTCAACCGGGTGAGGGTATAAAGCCGGGTTTTGCAGGGCAGCGATCAGGGACTGGCTCACGGGCGATCCTTCAGAGTCTGGAGAAAATCATGGTGGGCATTATGGCCGCTACGAGCGGTCGTGCAAACCGCTGTCCGGCTCATGTTGATCATCCATAAAGTGCGTATAATCCGCCGCCATGACTCGAACCCGATCTCCCCGTTCCCGTAAAAAAACTCCTTCCCGCGGCCTGCGCCCTTGGCTGGGCTGGGCGCTCAAGCTCGGCCTGGTAGGCTTGGTAGTGCTCGCTGGCTTTGCGGTATACCTCGACGCCGTGGTGCAGGAGAAATTCTCCGGCAAGCGCTGGACTATTCCGGCCAAGGTGTACGCGCGCCCGCTGGAACTGTTCGCCGGCCAGAAGCTGAGCAAGGATGACTTTCTCACCGAGCTCGACGCCTTGGGCTACCGCCGCGAACCCGTGAGCAACGGTCCAGGTGCCGCTGCCGTCAGCGGCAATACCGTCGACCTGAACACCCGTGGCTTCCAGTTCTACGAAGGCCTTGAAAAAGCCCAACCTGTGCGCGTGCGCTTCTCGGGCGATTATGTGGCCGAACTGTCGTCGCTCAATGGCTCAAAGTTGCCCGTGGTTCGCCTGGAACCGCTGATGATCGGCGGCATTTACCCGAAAAACCTTGAAGATCGCATCCTGATCAAGCTCGATCAGGTGCCGCCGTATCTGCTGGAAACCCTGGTTGCCGTTGAAGACCGCGATTTCTACAGCCACTGGGGCGTATCGCCAAAGTCGATCGCCCGTGCGGTCTGGGTGAATACCTCCGGCGGCAAGATGACTCAGGGCGGCAGTACGCTGACGCAACAATTGGTCAAGAACTTCTACCTGACCAGCGAGCGCAGCCTGACTCGCAAGCTCACCGAAGCGATGATGGCGATGCTGCTGGAGCTGCACTACAGCAAGCAGGAAATCCTTGAGGCGTATCTCAACGAAGTGTTTGTCGGCCAGGACGGCCAGCGCGCGGTGCATGGTTTCGGCCTGGCCAGCCAGTTCTTCTTTGGTCAGCCACTGTCCGAACTGAAGCTGCACCAGGTTGCGTTGCTGGTGGGCATGGTCAAGGGCCCTTCCTACTACAACCCGCGCCGCAATCCTGAGCGTGCGCTGGAGCGTAGAAACCTCGTGCTCGATGTGCTTGAGCAGCAGGGTGTCGCCACGGCTGAGCAAGTCGCTGCCGCGAAAAAAATGCCACTGGGTGTAACCACCCGCGGTAAGTTGGCAGACAGTTCCTTTCCCGGCTTTATCGACCTGGTCAAACGTCAACTGCGTGAAGACTACCGCGACGAAGACTTGACCGAAGAAGGCTTGCGGATCTTCACCAGTTTCGACCCGATCCTGCAGATGAAAGCCGAAGCGTCCGTCAATGACACCTTCAAACGTCTGACGGGCCGTAAAGGTTCTGATGAAGTCGAAGCGGCAATGGTCGTGACCAACCCGGAAACCGGTGAAGTGCAGGCCATGATTGGCAGCCGTCAGGCCAGCTTTGCTGGCTTCAACCGCGCGCTGGATGCGGTGCGTCCCATCGGTTCGCTGGTCAAGCCAGCGGTTTACCTGACCGCCCTGGAAAAGCCGAGCAAGTACACCCTGACCAGCTGGTTGTCGGATGAACCGCTGTCGGTCAAAGGTGCGGGTGGCCAGGTGTGGACGCCGCAGAACTTCGATCGTCGCTCCCACGGTACAGTGTTCCTGTATCAGGGGATTGCGCACTCCTATAACATTTCCACTTCGCGTCTCGGCCTTGAAGTCGGTGTGCCGAATGTCCTCAAGACCATCGCGCGTCTGGGCGTCACTCGTGAGTTCCCGGCGTTCCCATCGATCCTGCTGGGCGCTGGCGCGATGACCCCGATGGAAGTCGCGACCATGTACCAGACCCTCGCGAACGGCGGCTTCAATACACCGATGCGCGGGATCCGCAGTGTGTTGACTGCCGAAGGTGAGCCGCTCAAGCGTTACCCGTTCCAGATTCAGCAGCGTTTCGACGCCGGTTCCATCTACCTGATCCAGAACGCCATGCAGCGTGTGATGCGTGAAGGTACAGGGCGCTCTGTCTACAGTGTGCTGCCGGCTAATCTGACGTTGGCAGGCAAGACCGGTACCAGTAACGATTCGCGCGATAGTTGGTTCGCCGGTTTCGGCCAGGACGTACTGGCGGTGGTGTGGCTGGGACGCGACGACAATGGCAAGACACCGTTCACCGGTGCCACTGGTGCGCTGCAGGTCTGGACCAGTTTTATGCGCAAGGCCGACCCGCTGCCATTGAACATGCCGCAGCCGGATAACATCGTGCAGGCCTGGATTGATCCGCACACGGGGCAAGGCTCCGATGCCAACTGTCCGGGCGCGGTGCAGATGCCGTATATTCGCGGCAGCGAACCGCCACCCGGCGCCGCCTGCGGTGGCAGTGCCCCTGCTGATGCGGAATCGGTGATGGATTGGGTCAAGGGCTGGATGAATTAAGCAAAGAGGGTTTCAAGTGAACAAATGGTTGTTTCCAGCTATTACAGCTCTGGCTTTGCTCAGCGGTTGCTCCAGCGTGCAACGCGGCTCCATTCCCGTGGTGGATTCGAGCACTGCCGTCTCCAACAACGATCGGATTTCGGCCAATGGCGGTTTCCGCCAGACCGTGACTAACCGCCCTGCCCAAGCCAAACCACAGGCCATGCCGCAGGATTCGGGCGTAGTGGTAATGGTGCCAGGCGGTGGTGCTGCGACATCGGCCCCGATCAGCGCCGAGCCATGGACCCCTGGGCCGAGCAACTCCGGCCCGATCGATACCACGCCGATCCAGACCGCCCCGATCAGCCAGGGCACCTACAACATGCCGTCGACCCCGAGTGGCATTCCATCGTCCTCCAGCGCTGGCGGCCTGTCGGCTGACGAGCAATTGGACGGTCCGGTGCTGGCACTGTTGACCACTGCCCAGCAACAGCAGGCGGGTGGTGATTTAAATGGCGCATCGTCGAGTCTCGAGCGGGCCCAGCGCGTTGCGCCGCGTGAGCCGCAAGTGCTGTATCGCCTGGCTCAGGTGCGCATGGCCCAGGGTGATGCCCCGCAGGCGGAGCAGTTCGCACGTCGCGGCTTGTCGCTGGCCAACGGTCGTCCCGACCTGCAAGCCAGTCTGTGGGCGTTGATTGGTGACGCGCGTGCCGCACAAGGTGATGCTGCCGGCGCTGCCCAGGCGCGGCAAAAAGCCAAGGTCAGTCTCTGATGGATCCACGGTTTCCCGCCATCGCCGAACAGTTATTGCTCATCGAGCGCGAATTGCGCGTGCAGGGCTGGTGGGATGACGTATCCCCCAGTGCCGAGGCGCTCAGCAGTGTCGAGCCCTTTTCCGTGGATACCCTGGATTTTCACCAGTGGCTGCAATGGATCTTCCTGGTGCGCATGAAGCAGATCCTCGAAGAGGACCTGCCGTTGCCCAATGCCTCGGGCATTCTGGAAATGGCCGAAATGGTCTACGCCGATCGCCCGCAAGAGAGCCTTGGCTTGCGCAACGCGCTGAAAAAGTTCGACCAACTCATCGTCGACGCTCGTTAATTGCCTGACTGCCGGGTTTTTCGGCAGTCTTGCGCACATTTCTACCGCTTGACGACATTCAGGCGAGTTTTATCCCTCCTCAAAGCCCTTTCTTCTACGTTCTCATGCGCTTAGTTGGAAAAAAGCGCAATTATTGCTTGACTTGAGGGGCCTGAAACAGAAGAATCCAAAGTCCGCTGTATCGGGACTGCCAGAAGCAGGCCCGCTCAGCAGATCATGAGGCGCACATCCGCGCCGACCTGTAACACCCGCAACGCGTTACCTCGCGCTGGGTGGGAAAAGCCCGCAACACTTGGGACGATCCCAATACTTGCTCAGTCAGTGCTGACGTAGTCGGCGACCACCGTCGCTCATGCTCTGTTGAGAAGTAAACCTATTAAGACCCGTCGGTTTTCAACGGACGGTATTCTGGCGTTTTAGAGGTGAACAACGTGGAGCTTTTATCTGGCGGTGAGATGCTCGTCCGCTTTTTGCGTGACGAAGGCGTCGACTATATCTACGGGTACCCAGGTGGTGCTCTGCTGCATGTCTACGACGCACTGTTCAAGGAACCGGCTGTTACCCACATCCTGGTTCGCCACGAACAGGCCGCGACCCATATGGCTGACGGTTACGCCCGTGCCACCGGTAAAGCCGGCGTGGTACTGGTAACGTCCGGCCCAGGCGCAACCAATGCCATTACTGGCATCGCGACTGCTTATATGGACTCCATCCCGATGGTGATCATTTCTGGCCAGGTGCCCAGCACCATGGTCGGTACCGATGCATTCCAGGAAACCGATATGATCGGTATCTCTCGGCCGATCGTGAAACACAGCTTCATGATCAAGCATCCGTCGGAAATCCCTGACGTCATGAAAAAGGCTTTCTACCTCGCGCAGTCGGGTCGTCCGGGCCCTGTGGTGGTCGATATCCCGAAAGACATGACCAACCCTGCCGAAAAATTCGAATACGTCTTCCCGAAGAAAGCCAAGCTGCGTTCCTACAGTCCGGCCGTGCGCGGGCACTCTGGCCAAATCCGCAAGGCCGCAGAAATGCTCCTGGCGGCCAAACGCCCAGTGTTGTATTCGGGCGGTGGCGTCATTCTGGGCGGCGGTTCCGCACCGTTGACCGAATTGGCCAAGCTGCTCAACCTGCCGGTGACCAATACCCTGATGGGCCTCGGCGCATTCCCGGGTTCGGACCGTCAGTTCGTCGGTATGCTCGGCATGCACGGCAGCTACACCGCCAACCTGGCCATGCATCACGCTGACGTAATCCTGGCTGTGGGCGCGCGTTTCGATGACCGAGTGATCAACGGCGCGAGCAAATTCTGCCCGAATGCCAAGATCATCCACATTGACATCGACCCAGCGTCCATCTCCAAGACCATCAAGGCTGATGTGCCGATCGTGGGTCCTGTGGAAAGTGTATTGACCGAAATGGTTGCCGCGCTCAAGGACATCGGCGAAACCCCGAACAAGGAATCGGTCGCCAGTTGGTGGAAGCAGATCGACGAGTGGCGCGGTGATCGTGGCCTGTTCCCTTATGACAAGGGCGACGGCAGCATCATCAAGCCACAAACCGTGATCGAGACCCTGTGCGAAGTGACCAAGGGCGATGCCTTTGTGACCTCCGATGTGGGTCAGCACCAGATGTTCGCCGCGCAGTACTACAAGTTCGACAAGCCTAACCGCTGGATCAACTCCGGTGGCCTGGGCACGATGGGCTTTGGTTTCCCTGCGGCCATGGGCGTGAAGCTGAGCTTCCCCGACACCGACGTCGCGTGCGTCACCGGTGAGGGCAGCATCCAGATGAACATCCAGGAACTGTCGACGTGCCTGCAGTACGGCCTTCCGGTGAAGATCGTCTGCCTGAACAACGGCGTGCTGGGCATGGTTCGTCAATGGCAGGACATGAGTTACAACAGCCGTCACTCCCATTCCTACATGGAATCGCTGCCGGATTTCGTAAAATTGGTTGAAGCCTATGGCCACGTCGGCATTCGTATCACTGATTTGAAAGATCTGAAGCCGAAGATGGAAGAGGCGTTCGCCATGAAGGATCGCCTGGTGTTCATCGATATCAAGGTGGATACCAGCGAGCACGTCTACCCGATGCAGATCAAAGACGGCTCTATGCGCGACATGTGGTTGAACAAGACGGAGCGTACTTAATCATGCGGCACATTATCTCCCTGCTTCTGGAGAACGAACCCGGCGCTCTGTCTCGTGTTGTCGGCCTGTTTTCGCAACGCAACTACAACATCGAAAGCCTGACCGTGGCCCCGACCGAAGACCCGACCCTGTCGCGCCTGACGTTGACCACCGTGGGCCACGATGAGGTGATCGAGCAGATCACCAAAAACCTCAACAAGCTGATCGAAGTGGTCAAGTTGGTCGACCTGTCGGAAAGTGCCCACATCGAACGCGAGCTGATGTTGGTTAAGGTCAAGGCCACGGGCGCCCAACGTGCCGAGATCAAACGCACAACCGACATTTATCGCGGGCAGATCGTCGATGTGAGCGCCAGCGTTTATACCGTTCAACTGACCGGTACAAGCGACAAACTGGACAGCTTCATCCAGTCGATCGGGACGGCCTCGATTCTGGAAACTGTACGCAGTGGTGTCACTGGGATTGCCCGTGGCGACAAAGTACTCAGCATCTAACCCAAATTAGCGAATGGCCTTATGGCCTGGATATATAGAGGAACCTCATGAAAGTTTATTACGATAAAGATTGTGACCTGTCGATCATCCAGGGCAAGAAAGTCGCCATCATCGGCTACGGCTCCCAAGGTCACGCGCAAGCCTGCAACCTGAAAGACTCCGGTGTTGACGTGACTGTTGGCCTGCGCAAAGGCTCGGCCACTGTTGCCAAGGCTGAAGCCCACGGCCTGAAAGTGACCGACGTTGCTTCCGCTGTTGCGGCTGCCGATCTGGTCATGATCCTGACTCCAGACGAGTTCCAGTCCTCGCTGTACAAGAACGAAATCGAGCCGAACATCAAGAAGGGCGCTACCCTGGCCTTCTCCCACGGCTTCGCGATCCATTACAACCAGGTTGTGCCGCGCGCTGACCTCGACGTGATCATGATCGCGCCGAAAGCACCGGGTCACACCGTGCGTTCCGAGTTCGTCAAAGGTGGCGGTATCCCTGACCTGATCGCGATCTACCAAGACGCATCGGGCAACGCCAAGAACGTGGCATTGTCCTATGCTGCCGGCGTCGGTGGCGGTCGTACCGGCATCATCGAAACCACCTTCAAAGACGAGACTGAAACCGACCTGTTCGGCGAGCAGGCCGTTCTGTGCGGCGGTACCGTTGAACTGGTGAAAGCCGGTTTCGAAACCCTGGTTGAAGCTGGCTACGCGCCAGAAATGGCCTACTTCGAGTGCCTGCACGAACTGAAGCTGATCGTTGACCTCATGTACGAAGGCGGTATCGCCAACATGAACTACTCGATCTCCAACAACGCCGAATATGGAGAGTACGTGACTGGCCCGGAAGTGATCAACGCCGAGTCCCGTCAGGCCATGCGCAACGCCCTGAAACGTATTCAGGACGGCGAATACGCCAAGATGTTCATCAGCGAAGGTGCTACCGGCTACCCTTCGATGACCGCCAAGCGTCGTAATAACGCCGCTCACGGTATCGAAGTCATCGGCGAGCAACTGCGCTCCATGATGCCGTGGATCGGTGCCAACAAGATCGTCGACAAAGCCAAGAACTGAGTCGTACGCATCAACGGAAAACGCGGCTTAGGCCGCGTTTTTTCGTTTGGGGGCGGGTTCTGGTATAAAGCTGCATCGTTTGCAGGCGAACACGCGCCGCAAGTATTTGTCGAATTCTTTTCACACCGTTGCAAGGTAAAGTCCATGACCGAACGTCCCGAAGAGCCAAACCAGGCCTCTGACGCCGAAAGCCTGCTGCCGATCGATGAACATGTCGAAGAAGGGCATGACGCGGAAGGCCGCAAGGTCCGGCATCGTGGCATCTATCTTTTGCCCAACCTCTTCACCACGGCGAATCTGTTTGCCGGGTTCTATTCCATCATCAACTCCATGAGCGCCCAAAGCGCGCTGGCGGCAGGTGATGCTGCGAATGCCAGCAAGTATTTCGGCTTTGCTGCCATCGCCATCTTTGTCGCCATGGTGCTCGACGGTCTGGATGGTCGAGTGGCGCGCATGACCAACACGCAAAGCGCCTTCGGTGCCGAGTACGACTCGTTGTCGGATATGGTTGCGTTTGGTGTTGCGCCTGCATTGCTGGCATTTGCCTGGGCGCTGGGTGACATGGGTAAGGTCGGTTGGATGGTTGCCTTCATCTATGTCGCGGGTGCTGCTTTGCGTCTCGCGCGCTTCAATACCCAGGTGGGCACTGCCGACAAGCGTTACTTCATCGGTCTGGCCAGTCCGGCAGCTGCAGGCGTGGTGGCAGGTATCGTCTGGGCGTTCAGTGATTACGGCATTCAGGGTTCGAAGATGTCGTTCCTGGTGGCATTGATGGTGGCTGCGGCCGGCATGCTGATGGTCAGTAACATCAAGTACAACAGCTTTAAGGAGTTGGACCTGAAAGGGCGCGTGCCTTTCGTGGCGATTCTGGCAGTGGTGTTGGTATTCGCCGTGGTGTTCAGTGATCCGCCACGGATTCTGCTGCTGGCGTTCCTGGTCTACGCGGCTTCGGGCCCGGTTCAATACTTGCTGCATCTGCGCCGCGACAAAACATTGCCTTAATGTAATTTCCCCCATACTCCGCAGTCTATTGGTGCATCAGTTCTCCAATGCTGCGGAGTTGCCATGTTAATCAAATTGCCCAAAGCGTCCGATTGCCACGAATCGGATGTCACCCCTGAATCCTTTTATCTCTCTCGCCGTAGCTTGCTCGGTGGTGTGCTGGCTGGTATTGCCGCCAGTAGCTTGCCGCGTTGGGCCAGTGCTGACGAAGCTTCGCGTTATGCTGATGTTGAGGCGGGCGGGGCGCCGACTTGGTTTGCCGACAAACTGTCGAGCACCCGATGGCAGGCGGTCACGGTGAAGGACGAGGCGATCACCCCCTTCAAGGACGCAACCCACTACAACAACTTCTATGAGTTCGGTACAGGCAAGGGTGACCCGGCAACGAATGCGGGTTCACTCAAGACCGAGCCATGGAGTGTTGTTATTGACGGTGAAGTCGCGAAGCCGGGCCGTTATGCGCTCGAAGACTTCATGAAACCCTACCAGTTGGAGGAGCGGATCTACCGCCTACGCTGTGTTGAAGCGTGGTCCATGGTCATTCCTTGGATTGGTTTCCCGATCGCTGCGTTGCTCAAACAGGTTGAGCCGACCTCAAAAGCCAAGTACATACGTTTTGAGACCCTTCAGGATCCGAAGAGCATGCCGGGGCAGCGTTCGAGCTTCGGTTTGATCGACTGGCCCTATATAGAAGGACTGCGCCTGGATGAAGCGATGAACCCGCTGGCGATACTTGCGGTTGGGATGTATGGGCGCGAGTTGCCTAATCAGAACGGTGCGCCGTTGCGTTTGGTGGTGCCGTGGAAATACGGTTTCAAGAGTGTGAAGTCCATCGTGCGGATCAGCCTCGTGAGTGAGCAGCCGAAAACCACCTGGCAGAGCATTGCCGCGGACGAGTATGGCTTCTATGCGAATGTGAATCCTACGGTCGACCATCCACGTTGGACACAGGCGCGGGAGCGACGTCTGCCGAGTGGGCTATTCAGTCCCAACGTGCGTGAGACGCAAATGTTCAATGGTTACTCGGATGAGGTGGCGTCTCTTTATACCGGCCTCGACCTGCGGAAGAACTACTGATGCGTTATCCAATATGGCGTATTTGCGTCTTCATAGGGGCGGCGATATGGCCGCTGTTCTGGCTATATGAAGCGTGGGGTTCTGCTCTGGGTCCTGACCCTGGCAAGGTGCTGGTCGATCGACTGGGGCTCGGTACGTTGATTCTGTTGCTGATTACCTTGGCAATGACGCCGCTGCAGAAACTCAGTGGTTGGGCGGGGTGGGTAGCCGTGCGTCGACAGTTGGGGTTGTGGTGCTTTGCCTATGTAGTGCTGCATCTGTTTGCTTATTGTGTATTTGTGCTTGGGTTGGATTGGTCGCAGCTAGGTGTGGAGTTGCGTAAGCGGCCCTACATTATTGTGGGGGCGCTGGGTTTCCTGTCGCTGTTGATATTGGCGGTGACATCGAATCGTTACAGCCAGCGTCGGTTGGGAAGTCGTTGGAAGAAGCTGCACCGCTTGGTGTATGTGATTCTCGGGCTTGGATTGCTGCATATGCTGTGGATTGTGCGCGCTGATCTCAAGGAGTGGGCTATCTATGCCTCTATAGGTGTGTTGCTTCTGGTGCTGCGCATACCGCCTGTGATGCGCCGAATCTCCCGCCTTACTGCGAAAAAACCACTTTCTGCGACAAAAGCGTAATTAAGAGTTGACGGCAGTTTCTGGAAGTCTATAATTCGCCCCACTTCCGACGCAGTCGAAATGGAAAACTCCTTGTTAAACAATGGGTTATGTAGGTTTCGGCGGTAAGTTGCTTCAGGTCATCGAAGTCAAAAGGAAGTTGAAAAAGAGGTGTTGACAGCAGCGTGTAACGCTGTAGAATTCGCCTCCCGCTAACGAGAGATCGCAAGCGCAAGTGGTTGAAGTTGTTGAAGAAATCTTCGAAAACTTCTGAAAATAATCACTTGACAGCAAATGAGGCTGCTGTAGAATGCGCGCCTCGGTTGAGACGAAAGATCTTAACCAACCGCTCTTTAACAACTGAATCAAGCAATTCGTGTGGGTGCTTGTGGGGTCAGACTGATAGTCAACAAGATTATCAGCATCACAAGTTACTCCGCGAGAAATCAAAGATGTAACCAACGATTGCTGAGCCAAGTTTAGGGTTTCTTAAAAACCCAAAGATGTTTGAACTGAAGAGTTTGATCATGGCTCAGATTGAACGCTGGCGGCAGGCCTAACACATGCAAGTCGAGCGGTAGAGAGAAGCTTGCTTCTCTTGAGAGCGGCGGACGGGTGAGTAATGCCTAGGAATCTGCCTGGTAGTGGGGGATAACGTTCGGAAACGGACGCTAATACCGCATACGTCCTACGGGAGAAAGCAGGGGACCTTCGGGCCTTGCGCTATCAGATGAGCCTAGGTCGGATTAGCTAGTTGGTGGGGTAATGGCTCACCAAGGCGACGATCCGTAACTGGTCTGAGAGGATGATCAGTCACACTGGAACTGAGACACGGTCCAGACTCCTACGGGAGGCAGCAGTGGGGAATATTGGACAATGGGCGAAAGCCTGATCCAGCCATGCCGCGTGTGTGAAGAAGGTCTTCGGATTGTAAAGCACTTTAAGTTGGGAGGAAGGGTTGTAGATTAATACTCTGCAATTTTGACGTTACCGACAGAATAAGCACCGGCTAACTCTGTGCCAGCAGCCGCGGTAATACAGAGGGTGCAAGCGTTAATCGGAATTACTGGGCGTAAAGCGCGCGTAGGTGGTTTGTTAAGTTGGATGTGAAATCCCCGGGCTCAACCTGGGAACTGCATTCAAAACTGACTGACTAGAGTATGGTAGAGGGTGGTGGAATTTCCTGTGTAGCGGTGAAATGCGTAGATATAGGAAGGAACACCAGTGGCGAAGGCGACCACCTGGACTGATACTGACACTGAGGTGCGAAAGC